>JACRJZ010000007.1 GCA_016219875.1 Verrucomicrobiota bacterium
GATCCAAGGCACGGCGAGCGACAATGGAGGCGTGGCCGAAGTGCAATTCAAGTTGAACAACGAGCCGTGGGAGCCAGGCCACGGCACGACGAATTGGCATCGCCCCAAGACGCTGACGCCGGGATCGAACACGGTCTGGGCTTACGCTTTGGACGCCGCGGGCAACCGCAGCGTGACGCAGCAAGTGCGCTTCGTCTATGTGCTGACGGGCCAACTCACGTTGCGCACGAATGGCGTCGGCACGATCACGCGCACGTTCACGGGGACCACGCTGGAAGTGGGCCAGACCTACACCGTCACGGCGGTGCCGGGTGCCGGGCAAGTGTTCAGCAACTGGACCGACGGCGCGGGCCAAGTCGTGACCAACGGAGCCGCCTGCGCCTTCAAGATGCAGACGGACCTGATCCTGCAGGCCAACTTCGTGCCCAATCCGTTCGTCGCGGCCAAGGGCGACTACAACGGGCTGTTCTACCCGATCAGTTTGGCCCTGGAATCGGCGGGAGCCACCAACAGTGGGTATTTCGCTCTGAGCCTGACTGAATCGGCTTCCTTCAGCGGACGCATCCTGATGGAGGGGCAGACCTACAGCTTCAGCGGCACTATGCCGGCCAGCCTGGGAACCGTGGTGAACGTGCCCCGAGCGGGCAAGCCCGCCGCGCAGGTGACGCTGCAAGTGCAGCCAGACGGCACCAACTTGACCGGCTTCGTGTCGAGCACGGGGTGGGAATCGGACTTGTTGGCGGTGCGAGCCTTGGCAGGCAGCTCCAATCCGTATGCGGGCGCCTACACGTTGGACATTCTTACCAACAACGTGCCTGCGGTAGAGGCGCCGCCCGGCGATGGCGTTGGGGCGGTCACGGTCAGTGCTTCGGGCGCGATTCAACTCACCGGCACGCTGGCCGACGGCACTGCGATCACCCAAAGCTCCGCCGTGGGCACGAACGGCTGGTGGCCGCTCTACGTCTCGCTCTACGGCGGCAAAGGCCTGGTGATCGGATGGCTGTTCTTGAAGGCCGATGCGCCCCTGGCCACACCGTTTTGGCTGAAGCCCGTGACGCCTGGCGCCGCCTACTATCCGAACGGCTTCGCCACTCATCGCCGGGCACAAGCGATGCGCTACTTGGCGCCGACCGCCGGACAAAGCGCGGTCAACTGGACGTATGGAGAGTTAAAGGTGGACAACGGGAACCTAGCCGAAGAACTCATCGGCTATCTGGCCGTGACGAACAACCGGGTGACCGTGTGGGGCGGGAGCCTGAGCAATTTGACCGTCACCCTGAACTCAGCCAACGGCCAGTTCAGCGGCTCCTTCACCCATCCGGTCACGCGGACGCTGAAGCAGTTCCAAGGGACCCTGATGCAGTACGCTGGGTTCTTCACGAATGGCTGGGGCTGGTTCCTGGGCACGAACGAAGGCGGCGGAGTTCATCTGGAGTCTTCGACGAACGCCCCGCCAGAGGACTGGGTGCCGGCGTCTCTCAACGGCAAGACAGTGGAGGTCGTACCTCCATTTGGCGATCCGTTCCAGATCAGTTTTGGCAACAGCACCTTCAGCCAGACTGGCGAAGGTGGCATGGGGAATTATACGTACACCAGACTGGCTGCTGGCAGCGCCCGTCTGGGCCAGACCTATACGATGCCGCCCACGATGGGTGGAGAAAACGTGACCACGGATATCTGGTTCACCAGCGCTATTGGCGGCATGTTCACGAATCGGAGTTCACAAGGAGTGACCGTGGGAGTCTTCGCGATCTCGAATCAGCCTGACTTGGTTCCGACATCCGTGTCCGGGAAGGCCGTCACAGGCGTCGGCCCTTCCGGCAGCGTAACAACCGCCTTTGCCGCGACCACTTTCACTCAAGACATTCCGGGATTGGGGCTAGCTTCTGGTTCGTACACTTGGACCAAGTACAGCCTTGCAGGCGGCCTGGCACGATTGAATTACACCAGTCCACCACAGTTGGCGGGGGCGGTCGCCTACTCTGAATGTTGGTTCACCACATCACAGCAGGGCACCTATATCAGAACACTCTATGTCACTCCAGGCGCGACGCCGGATGTTGAAGCCGGAACGTTCACTGCCGCCCCGTAGGCACACAAGCCGATGCGCTGGCGCGTCGTTATCGCAGCGGTTCTTGTCATCGGCGGGCTGACGTGGCTTGCGGCGCGGAGGGTAAATGGGCCCGCCGCCCGGCAGCCGGCGGTCGTTCCATCCCCGTCGGTAACGCAAACGGTTGCTAACGCGACGGAGTGGGCGGCTGTGTCGGTTGCAGGTCCGAACATCCAGCCGGCTGTTCGTGTCAGCGAGGATGTCGCGGCGCCTCATTCAGTTCTTGCCTGGGAAAAGCAACGCGACGCGCTGCTGACGTCTAGCATGTCGTCGGAGCAGAAGGCCGGTGAGTTGCTGGCACTGCTGCCGGGTCTCGCAACAGTCGATCAAGAGGAGGCGGCCAAGCACCTGGTCAATCTTCTGAGCGACGACCATTTCACCGCCGTCGGGGTTTGTCTCACCAACGCCGCCGAGCCCGAGGCCGTGGTGGCGGTGCTCATGGCCGACCTGCTGAACCGCCCAGAGAAGGTGAAGCTCCCGCTCTGCCTCGCCATCGCGCGGACCCCGGGGCACCCGCGTGCCGAAGAAGCGCTCAAGCTGCTCGGCCTCCACTTCGTCGCCGACCACGGCACCAACTGGCCCGCCTGGGAAGCCGCCGTGCAAGAGCGGCTCCAGTCCAATCCGTGACGAACCTGAGTTGAGTTCCATTGCCGGAGCGGGCGGCCGCGGTCTATCTTCCGCGGCACGTCGCATGGTCTATTTCGATCACAACGCCACCGCGCCGCTCTTGCCGGAAGCGCGCGCGGCCTGGCTGGAAGCCGCTGACAAGTTCATCGGCAATCCCTCCAGCCCGCACCGTGTCGGCGCGCGGGCGGACGCGGCCTTGACCCAGGCCCGCGAAGAACTCGCTGCGCTCCTGGGCTGCGCGCCGTTCGATCTGGTGTGGACCAGCGGCGCAACGGAGTCGAACAACCTCGTTCTGCACCACTTCGCCCGTGCCCTGCCCGCCGACGTCGAAGCCTGGGTGTCGGCCATCGAGCATCCCTGCGTGCTGGCGCCGGCGCGGCATTACTTCCGAGATCGGCTCCGGCTCATCTCGGCCACGCGCAGCGGCGTCGCGGACCTGAACTGGTTGCAGGCAGCTCTGAATAAAACCCGCCCGGGCTTCGTGGCCGTGATGGCGGCGAACAACGAAACCGGCGTGCTCCAGCCTTGGCGCGAGGCGTGGGCGTTATGCCGCGAGCGCGGCGTGCCGTTCTTCTGCGACGCCGTCCAGTGGATTGGCAAGCTCCCGGCGCGCGGCCTGGGTGACTGCGATTTCGCGACCGGCAGCGCACACAAGTTCGGCGGGCCGAAAGGGACGGGCTTCGTGAAATGCCCGGCGAACGGCCGCGTCGCGCCCTTGTTGCTGGGCGGTCCCCAGGAAGAAGGCCGGCGGGCCGGCACCGAAAATGTGGCGGGGGTGCTGGCAATGATGGCCGCTCTGCGCACGCGCGAACGAACGATGGCCGCCGTCGCCGACAAGGAACCGATGCGCACAGCCTTCGAGCAGAGAGTGCGCGCGGCGTTGCCCGGCGCGGAGATCGTGGGCGCCGACTCGCCGCGCTTGTGGAACACGGTCATGGCGCTCATGCCCGCGACCGACTGCCGGCAACGTTGGGTGGTGAAGCTGGACAAAGTTGGCTTCGCCGTTTCCACCGGTTCGGCGTGCGCCAGCGGCAAGGAGGAGTCGTCGCATGTCCTCGCCGCGATGGGCTATGGCCCTGACGAAGCCGGCCGGGTGTTGCGCTTCAGCAGCGGCTGGGAAACCAGCGCCGCAGAGTGGGAGTCGCTCGCGCGGGCGCTGGTTCAAGTGCATCAAGCGATGCAGCCGGGTGGGACTTGAGGGATCGGGTGCCGTATGGATTTCACGCCTTTGCCCGCATCCTTCTACGAACCGTCGGCGGAACGGGTCGCGCCGCAGTTGCTCGGCCATTTTCTGGTGCGCCGCACGCCGGACGGTCTCGCTGGCGGCGTGATCGTGGAGACGGAAGGCTACTTGGCCGATGATCCGTCTTGCCACGGTTTTCGCCGCGAAACGGCCCGCAACCATTCGATGTACGGGCCGCCTGGGCGGGCCTACGTCTATTTCATCTACGGCAACTACTATTGCTTCAACGCCGTGTGCTGCCGGGCGGGCGTGGCCGAGGCGGTGCTGCTGCGCGCTGTTGAGCCGGCGTTCGGCGAAGGCTGGATGCGAGCCAATCGTCCCGTGCCCAACGCCCGCGACCTCACCTCTGGCCCGGCGAAGTTCTGTCTGGCGCTGGACATCGGGCGCACGTTCGACGGCGTGGACTTGTGTTCGGCGGACTCGGCGGTGTTCATTGGGCGCAATCCCGAAGTCGCAGCGATTCGGCGGCGGCGCGGGCCGGTCATTACGACCACGCGGGTGGGCCTCTCGGTGGCGGAGCATTGGCCGCTGCGATTCTACCTCGCGGGGAGCGAGTTCGTGTCGAAGCGGGACCGCCGGGCGGAAGCGGCAGCGAAACGCTCGCCGCCCGTATCCCCGCTTGCCAAGCCTCCGCTCCGCCGATAGGGTGCGACCGTTGTTTGGTTTGTATGAAGAAAAAGATTCTCTATGGGCTGCTGCTGACCGGATTGGGCGTCAATCTGTTCCTCGGCGCGCAGATTTATTTCCAGTCCGTCAGCGCCGCGGAAAAGGATGATCCCTACCAGCATCTGAAGCTGTTCTCGCTGGTGCTGGAACGCGTGCGGCAGGACTACGTGGATGCCGACAAGGTCGCCTACCAGGACCTCATCCAGTCCGCCCTCAAAGGCATGCTCAGCCACCTGGACCCGCACAGCGAGTACATGGACACGAACAAGTTCCTCGATCTGAAAAAGGACACCGAGGGGAAGTTCGGCGGCGTGGGCATTGTGATCGCGGTCAAGGACGGCTGGATCACGGTGGTGTCGCCGATGGAAGACACGCCGGGTTTCAAGGCCGGCATCCTCTCCGGCGACCGCATTGTGAGGATCGACGGCCGGAACGCTGAGAAAATGTCCACGCCGGACGCAGTCAACCGGTTGCGCGGCGAGCCGGGCACCAAGGTGACGCTGACCATCCTGCGTCCTTCCACCGCGATGACGAAGGAGTACACCTTGACGCGCGAGATCATCAACGTCCCGACCGTGAAAGACCTTAACGGTCACCGCGAGTTTCCTCTGGACGAGCACAAGATCGGCTACATCCACCTCACCCAATTCGGCGAGCAGACGACGAGCGACTTCGAGGAGGCGTTGCAGAAGCTCAAGCGCCAGGGCATGCAGGCGCTGGTGCTCGACTTGCGCACCAACCCCGGCGGCCTGCTGGATCAAGCGGTGCAGATCGTCGAAATGTTCGTGCCGCGGAATACCCTCATCGTTACGACGGAAGGCCGCGGCTCGACGCCGAAGTCCGAGTATCGGGCCAAAGGCGGCGAGAAGTTCAGCAAGCTGCCCCTCGTGGTGCTCGTGAACGGCGGCAGCGCCAGCGCCTCCGAAATTGTGTCCGGCGCGCTCCAGGACCTCACGGCCCGGGGCCAGTGCCGCGCGATCTTGGTCGGCGAGCAGACCTTTGGCAAAGGCTCCGTGCAAAGCATTCTCCCGCTCATGAACGGTCAGGCGCTGCGGCTCACCACGGCCAAGTATTACACGCCCAGCCACAAGGTCATTCACGAGCGCGGCATCACGCCCGACATCACCGTGCCCATGTCGGAAGAAGAGGAGCGCGACCTGATGCTCAAGCGCAGCCCCGGCGTTCTGGAATCGCTGGAGGAAGAAGAGCGCCAGCGCGTCCTGAACTCCACCGACCCCCAGCTTGAGCGCGCGTACGATCTGCTCAAGGGCATCGCGATCTACACCCAGTTCACCCCCACCGAAGCCAAGCCCGTCAAATCTGGGAAAGTGGCGTCCAAGTGACCGGCTCTCCGCTTTAACGCTTCAACCCTTCAACCCTTCAATGTCTCAACGAGTCGTTGAAGAGCTGAAGGGTTGAAGGGTTGAAGCGTTGAAGCGGTTCTTCACCACGCATGACGCTCCTCGCCTTCGAAACTTCTTGCGACGAAACCAGCGCGGCGGTCGTGCGTGACGGCTGCGTCTTGGCCAGCGTGGTTTCGTCCCAAATCAAGTTGCACAGCGAATACGGCGGGGTCGTGCCGGAGTTGGCGACGCGTGAGCATCTGCGCAACTTGCTGCCGGTCGCCCGCGCGGTCCTGCGAGAAGCCGGCGTTGAGGCCGGCGAGGTCGATGCCGTGGCGGCGACGCAGGGACCGGGCCTGCCCAACGCGCTCATGATCGGATTGAAAGCGGCGCAGGGCGTGGCCTTTGCTTTGGGCCGGCCGTTCCTGGGCGTCCATCACCACGAGGCCCACCTCTACTCGCCTTGGATTTCGGGCACGCCGCCACGGGCGGACTTCGGGGACTTTCAGCCGAACATCGCCCTCATCGTCAGTGGCGGGCACACGATGCTGATCCACGTCGCGGCCGAACTCCGCCATCAAGTGCTCGGCTCGACTCTGGATGACGCCGCGGGCGAGTGCTTCGACAAAACCGGCAAGCTGCTGGGGTTGCCTTATCCGGCCGGCCCGGAGATCGACCGGCTCGCCCGGCAAGGGAACCCGCGCGCCTTCGAGTTTCCGCGGCCGATGCTCGCCGATGCGAGCGACGACTTCAGTTTCAGCGGACTGAAGACTTCCGTGCGCTACTTCCTCCAAAAGAATCCGGCTCTGGCGGACGAGGCCGGCTCGCTGCGCGATCTCTGCGCGAGCGTGCAGGCCGCGATTGTGGAAGTCCTCACGGCCAAAACGCTCCGGGCCGCCTGCCGGGCGCGGGTGCGTTGTGTGACGGCGTCAGGCGGCGTCAGCTGCAACTCCGCGCTCCGCGAACAACTCGCTGCCGGTTGCCGTTCCGCCGGCCTCACGCTGCGTCTGGCTGAAAGGGAACTCTGCACCGACAACGCGGCCATGATCGGCATCCTCGCCGAAAGGAAGCTCCTGCGCGGCACCGCCGCAACTTCGCTGGACGCCGAGATCGAGCCGGGCTGGACGCTGGCGTGAACCTAAACGGAGCGGTTGCCGCCACCGATTTCAAAGAAGTCAGAGGCTCCTTCAAAACCTCGCGGACGTAGCGGCGTCTCGGCAGAGCGCCGCCATTTGTGCATACGAAGTTTGCGGACGCTGCCGAGGTGCCCCTCCGGGAAAGTGGCAAGTCAAAATCA
>JACRJZ010000110.1 GCA_016219875.1 Verrucomicrobiota bacterium
CGGCAAAGCCCTGGATCGCATGAGCGAACTGGCCACCCTGGCGCAAGATCCCACCAAGGCCAACGAACTGGGCAACTACCAGAAGGAATTCGCGGAACTGCAAAGCTACCTCAGCGATGTGGCCACGAAGAACTTCAACGGCGTGTCCCTGTTCGCCGGCACCGCCATGAGCGTGACGGTGGACAGCGAAGTGGATGGCTCCAACGGCAAGCACAGCATCACCGGCGTGAGCATGGGCTCGTCCACGGCTTACGGCACGGTGTACGCCACGGGCGGCAGCGCCTTGCAGGTGGACACGGCGGCCCACGCCCAGTCCGCGCTGACCAGCATCAAGTCCGCTATCAGTCTGCTGGCCGGTGACCGCGCGCAAATTGGCGCGAACATCTCGGTGCTCAACTCCTACGGCGAACAAATGGGCGTCCTCCAGGACAATCTTGGCGCCGCGAACAGCCGCATCAAAGACGTGGATGTCGCGGAGGAAAGCACGCTTTTTGCCCGTAACAACATCCTCGTTCAGGCAGGCACGGCGATGTTGGCCCAGGCAAACGCCTCCTCGCAGTCGGCCTTGCGGCTTCTGGCCTAGCCAGTCCGTCTCGTAGCACGATGAGGCTCACAACCCGGACGGCGCTCTTCGTCGTCCGGGTTTCCTCTTGTCCGCGTTCGGAAGGCCAATCATCATGGGCGGGCCGAGCCGATTTAAGCTGTCGCCGAAAGGGCCGATACTAAGCAGTGTCGGGCTGCCTCGCAGTTCGTCCCGTGTGTGGCGGGAGAACGGTGCCTGTCGTCTTGGGCGGCGAGCCAAAATCCCGGCGGGACAACTGAAGCCAAATCGCCTGCTCATGCCGGTCCAGTCAGAAGCTTTTACCAGCGCCCCTGAACCTCATCTCACGCCGTGCCCCGGCGAATCCGCGGGCGCGCGGGCGTGGCTGCTGGGCGGTCATGCCATGCTCGACGACGCGGGCCGGATCCTGCTCGCCAACGAAGCCTTGGCGCAATGGCTGGGCGCCACCCCGGAAACGCTGGCGGGCCGGCGAGTCGTCGAGGCAGTGGCGGTTCGGATGCCGGGGTGTCAGGAGAGGCTGGAGCGGTTGCTTGCCAGCCCACGGCCCTTCGACCACGCGCGGCTCGGCGCGGAGAACGCTCCGCCAGGTTCAGCGTTGCTCGTCGAGAAGGCGACGCACGGAGCCACTCACTTTCTTCATCTCAACACCCTCTGCTCCCATGAGAGCTTCAGCGCGGACTGGCCGCCGGCGGTGTGTCAACAAGTGTTGTTGCGGCTGCGCGTGGCCGAGACACGGCTGCAGCACCTGGAACAACGCTGGCCGGGCGTGATCTTCACCCAACGGCCGGATTTCAGTTTTGCGGCGGCCAGCCGGCACATCGAGGATTTCACCGGTCTGACGGCGGAGGACTGGATCAACCGCGGCGAGCCTTTCCTGGCGGTCGTTCACGAAGCCGACGAGGCGGAAGTGCGGCAGCATCTTCAGCAAGCGCAAGACGCGCCGCACGGCCTCCAGCAAACCTTCCGCGTGCGCCACCACCGGACGGGCCGGATTGTCCACGTCTGGGAACAACGCCAGCCCGTGCGCACGGTGGGCGGCCTGCTGCTGGGCTACGAAGGCATCTGGCTGGATGTCACGCGCCAGGCGCTGGCCGAGAAACGGCTTTCCTCGCTGTCGTGGAAGGAAACGCTCAGCGTGCTGACCACCGGCCTGGCCCATGATTTCAACAACATCCTGGCCGGGATTTTTTCGCTCAGCGAAAGCTACGAGGCGCAGGTGGGGCCGGGCCATCCGTTCCACGAAGGCGTGGCCCTCATCAAGAGCAACACCACCCAGGCCATCCAACTCCTGCAGCGCATCCGCAGTCTGCACCACTGGAAGATCGGCGGGCGGAACTACCACGATTTCAACTTCGAGGTGAATGAAGTCACCGACCTCGTGCGCAAGATCGCGCCCAAGCGCATCCGGCTCGAGGCCGAGATCGCCGCGGGCCAGCTTCCCGTCTATGTCGATGCCGTGGCCTTGCGGCAGGTGGTGATCAACCTGGCCTTGAATGCTTTTGATGCGATGCCCAACGGGGGCAAGCTTCGGCTGCGCACCTCGCGCCAAGCGGCCTTCCCGCCCCAGACCCATTTGCGCGGCGCCGTGGCCCGCCTGCCGTGCGTCTGCTTCGAGATCCAGGACGACGGCCACGGCATTCCAGCGCGGCACTTGGACTCGATCTTTGACGCCTTCTTCACCACCAAGCCCATGAACAAGGGGTCCGGCCTGGGCCTCTACAACGCCCGGCTGTTCGTCGAGGAACACGGCGGAGCCATTTCCGTCGAATCCGCCGAGCAGGCCGGCACCACGTTCCGCCTGTGGCTGCCGGAGGCGAACTTCACCGAGGCCGAACAGATGGATACCCGGCGGCCGCCGCGCCGCCATACCCTTCTGCTGGCCGGCGGGGCAGGCAGCTTGCTCTACCGCACGGCGGTGTTCCTGCGCCAGTGCGACTTTTACGTCGTGGTCGCCACTACGCTGGGAGAAATCCAGGAACTGCTGCACTCGCCGGACTTCGAGTTCTCCGGCCTGATGCTGCTGGTCGAAGGCGCGCAGGACCGCGGCTTGCTCGAAGCGATCACCCTCGTCGAGAAAGCGAAATTGCCCCTGAAGAAGATCGTGCAGGTGATCGGATGCAGTCCCGACGAGCTCGATGCGCCCGGCCTGAACCACCTGGACCTGATCATCCCGCCGGACATGGCCGAGCCGGAGATCCTTTCCCGGCTCAAAGACGCTTTGGAAGACGGAGGGGCTGCGTGAACCCACGCTTTCAGCCCACCGTGCCCACCGAACCGGTGCCCGGCATCCTCGTGGTGGACGACGAGGACATTGTCCGCAGCGCCTTGCGGGAAACACTCCGGCGCGAGCGGTACGAGGTCGTGACGATGGGCAGCCCGCTGGCCGCGCTCGACGCGTTGCGGCGTCAGCCCTTCTCCGTCGTCATCACGGACCAGCAGATGCCCGACTTGACCGGCCTGGAGCTGCTGGCGCAAGTGAAGGAGCTTCAGCCCAACGCCACCCGCATTCTCATCACCGCGGTGCTGAGCCTGGACACCGTCATCGACGCGATCAACAAGGGCGAGATTTTCCGTTTCATCGTCAAGCCCTGGCTGCGGGAGGAGCTGCTGGCCACGGTGAAGAACGCCGTCCAACGTTACGAACTCATCCGCAGCAACGCGCGCCTGCAGGACGAAACCCTGGCCGTCAACCAGCGGCTGCTGCAATCGAACCAGTCGCTGGAGGAACAAGTCGCCCGCGTGGCGGAACAGAACCGCCAGCTTGCGGACTTGAATCTCGCGCTGGGCAAGAACCTCCACCGTTCGGTGGAACTGTGTCTGCACACCATGCAGACGTTCTATCCGCGGCTGGGCACCCAGGCCCGGCGGGTCTTTGAATTGTGCCAGGCCATGGGCGAGGCCACGTCGCTGGATCCAGAGCCGCAGCGGGTCCTCGAGGTCAGCGCCTGGCTGCACGACATCGGCCTCGTCGGCGTGCCGCGGCGGCTCATCCGCCAATGGCAGGAGCAGCCGGACAGTCTGAACGACGCGGAGCGGGCCATGATCGCGCAGCACCCGATCCTGGGCCAGGAACTGGCGGGCTTCGTGCATCACCTCAGCGCGGTCGGTGAAATCATCCGCGCGCACCATGAGCGGTTCGACGGGCGCGGCTATCCCGACCGGCTGGCCGGCGAGCGCATCCCGTGGCTGGGCCGCTTGCTGGCCGTGGCTGTGGCCTACGCTTCGAGCAACGAGGACGCGGCGCACGCGATCGAATCCATCAAAGCCGGCGCGGGTGCCGCGTTTGATCCCGCGGCGGTGGACGTTTTCCTCAAGGCCCTGCCGCAAGCGGTCGAGGCGCGCAAGGAGCGGCAGGTGACGTTGCTGGACCTTCAGCCCGGCATGGTGCTGGCCAAGGGCATCTACGCCGCCAACGGCACGCTGATCCTTCCCGAAGGCCAGCGCCTCAGCGCCGCCTACATCGAGAAACTCCTGAACCATCACCGGCTGCACCCGATCAGCGGATCGCTGCTCGTGTACGGCTGAGCGTAACGCCTCAGTCAAGTCGGGGCCGCGGCAGAAATCCGAAATCCGAAAATCGAAATCCGAAACAAATCCGAAATCCGAGTGAGCAAATCCGAAACCCTGTCGGCCCGTGAAGGTTTCGGATTTCGGATTTGGCGAACCGCCAGAGCCGGACTCTACTGAGGCCTTACGGCTGAGCTTGAAAAGGGGGTTGACCGCCGGGGGAACTTCTCCGTATTTTAGCGCCAGTCATGGGATTCATTAACAGGCAGCGTTTGGGTCCCGGTCGAAGCCCGCCTCGGTATCGAGGCATCCGGCGCTTCGCCTGGGACCAAGGCCGCCGAAAACGGGTTCGGCAGTGCCTGCACCATCGTCAGTGAGATGTCGTGAAATCTGGCTCGAAGCGAATCGAACGGACGGCCTCCGCCCAGGAAATGCTGCGGCGCGCCGCGGCCCAGAGTTGCCCTGCCTTTGAGGAGTGCCACACCCGGGAAGCGTGGTTGGAACTCCTCTTTGCCCATGCGGCAGACGCCATCCTGGTGCATGAGCTGGAGGGTCGGTTCGTCGAGGCCAACCCGGCGGCCAGCGAGATGCTGGGCTACACCCATGACGAGTTGCTCGCCTTGCGGCCGTGGGACGTGGCGACGAATGTGGCGCGCGAGGAGATGCTGGCTTTGTGGCACGGACTGCAGCGGGGCGTGCCGGTCCGGGTCCATCGCGCCTATCGCTGCAAGGACGGCAAGGTGGTCATGGCGGACGTGCGGTTGACGCGGTTTGGCACCACGGGCCAGGACTTGATCGTGGTGGCGTGCCATGACGTGACGGAGCGCAAACGGCTCGAAGACCAGTTGCGCGCCTCGGAACAACTGGCCCGCGGGCAGGTCGAGGCGCTGCGACAAGCGCTGGATGCTCTCGCCGGGGAATCCGCGCCCGACAAACTTCTGGGACACGTCTTGTGCATCATGAGCCGGCGACTGGGAGCACAGAGCGTGGGTCTCTGGCTGAAGGACGAGGCGGTTGGAGTGCCGGTCGTTCACCTTCCTTGCGAGAACGACGGTCTGGTGGCGCGGCGTGATGCCGATCATTGGGCGCTCGACAGCCTGCCGGGCTGGCAGGACGACCCGCTGGGGGAAGAGATCGTCCGCACCAGGAAGCCGATCCTCTGCGACGATGTCGAACACGACCCGCGGCTGGCCTCGTGTTGTGAAACCTTGCTGGCCCAAGGCATCAGAATGGTCCTGGCCGTGCCGCTGTTGGTGGCAGGGCGGGTCATCGGGTTGATCAACGTCCGCTGTGCGACGCGGCGCCAGTACCGGGCGGAGGAGGTGGAACTGGCCCAGGCCCTCGCTCATCAAGCCACTCTGGCGATTCAACTGACGCGGCTCGCGGAGCAGAACCGCCAGGCGGCCGTTCTGGAAGAGCGCAATCGCTTGGCGCGCGACATTCACGACACGCTTGCGCAAGGCTTCACGGGCATCATCGTGCAATTGGAGGCTGCCGAGGACGCGCTGCTGAAAGGCGAGAACCGGGAGGCCAACCGGCACCTTCGTCGCGCCGGCGATTTGGCGCGGCACAGCCTGGGTGAAGCCCGGCGGTCGGTGCGGGCCTTGCGTCCAAAAGTGTTGGAAGCCGGGAGCCTGCCCGCCGCTTTGGACCGCTTGGTCAAGAGCATGACCTCGGGCACGGCCCTGAAAGCGGAGTTGAGTCTGGCTGGGCGCCGGAGGCCGTTGCCGCCCGAATGGGAAGAGAACCTATTGCACATCGGACAGGAGGCCTTGACGAACACGCTCCAGCACGCCCAAGCCAGCCACTTTCACTTGCGCTTGGTCTTTGGGCCGGAAGAAGTTCGTTTGGAGCTTCGCGACGACGGCCACGGTTTCGACGCCCGATATCGCAACGGCGGCTTTGGCCTCACCGGGATGCGCGAGCGCGTGGCACGGATGGGAGGCCACCTGGATATCAAGAGCGCCGTCGGCCAAGGCACGGAGATTCTCGTCACCGTGCCCGAGAACGGGAAGTTCCCAGAACCACCACTATGAGCGCCAAACTTTCCCCTCAATCCAAGATGGTGGCCGCGCGGGCCGGGCCATCCGAGTTGCCGCCTCCGTGCCCTGGACGACCGGCGCGGGCGGCGAGGATTCGCCTGCTGATCGCCGATGACCACGCGGTCGTGCGAGAGGGTTTGGTGGCGATGATCGGCCGCCAAGCGGACATGACTGTGGTGGCCCAAGCCGACGACGGACGCGAGGCAGTGGATCTCTGGAAGCAGCATCGCCCCGACGTGGCCTTGCTCGACCTGCGCATGCCGAAGTTGGACGGCGTGGGCGTCATTGAGGAAATCCGCGCCCAGCACGGAGCCGCCCGCGTCATCCTGCTCACGACCTTCGACAGCGATGAAGACATTTACCGGGGCTTGCGGGCGGGCGCGAAGGCCTACCTGCTCAAAGACGCGCGCCGGGAGGTGTTGCTGGAATGCATCCGCAAGGTGCAGGCGGGCGAGATGTTTGTGCCGCCCGCCATCGCCGCGAAGTTGGCCGAGCGGGTGCGGGAGGAAGAATTGACCCGCCGGGAAACGGAAGTGCTGGCCCTGCTGGCCGGGGGCAAGACCAACAAGGAAATCGGCCAGAGCCTGTGCATCACCGAAACCACGGTGAAAACCCACGTCAAGAGCCTCTTCGCCAAGCTGAGCGTGCTGAACCGGACCGAAGCCATCGCGGCGGCCAGCCGCCGGGGCCTGATTCACTTCTAGCGGCTTCACGTTTCTTACCGGCCTGGTAGCAGCCGACGTGAGGAGGCTCACTCTTTGAATCTGAAATCTGAAATCTGAAATCAAGACAGAGCCTCCTCCCGTCGGCTGCGACGGTCTGTCATCGGCGGGGCTTCAGGGCTGCATCAAGCTCGATCTGGCATCGCCCGGCGCGCGGCTGTCCCAGCCGCAGCCACGCTCGGAACCCGCCGGCTCAAGTGTTTCCACGAGTCGCTCGGTCGTTCGTGGTCGCTGCGGCTGGGATAACCGCGCACCGGAACGAGTTTGATGCAGCCCTGGCGGGGCTTGAACACCGTCTCCTCTCTCCTCCGAAAGAAGGAGGGCCATCTCCTCCATTCGAGGGAGAAAAAAACCCCTCTTCTGCGCATTCGCGATTCGTGCGCCTTCGAGTCACCATTACTCCCTGTGAATGCCGATGGAAACGACGGAATGACAAACGGAGCCGCCGAACGGAGTAACGCCAGGAGAGAACAGTGTGGCCGCGGGCAACGGGCTCGATGGATTCAAATCGTGGTCGGCCCTCTGGGTGCCGGCAGGGGCGGGGCGATGAGCCGGGAATGGCGCGGCGGGTGGTGGTCTGGGCGCCTTGGCGGACCGTTGCGGAAGGGCAGCCGGATCAGTTTTCCACGGCTCTGGTCACGATAGCTTGGGCGGCCGACGCCGGTGGCGCACCGCGAAGAGAGAAGTGAACCCGCAGCCAACCCTGACAGAATCAAGCCAACACAAGAAACCAACAACACCTCTGTTACACATGAAACCGAACCCCCTCACGATGATCTCCGGGCTGGCGCTTCTGCTGGCCGCGCAGGATGCATTGGCCCTGACCAGTTATACCAACCGCGTGCCCAACATCGGTGCTCTAGGCCGGCCGGCCAGTTGTCTCAACTGCCATGAAAGCAGTGGTCCCCCGGTGACCGACTTTGGCGCTGATTTCCTCGACGCCGGTCTCTCTTGGATTGGCACCGTGCCAAGGACAGGGCTGGCGTTGTGGGCCACGGATACAGACGGCGACGGTTTTACCAACGGTGCCGAATTGGGTGATCCCAACGGAACGTGGAGACAAGGACAACCCCATCCGGGTGGAACGATCTACAATCCGAACGACCCCAACTCCCACCCCACGGGGGCGAACGTGCCGCCCACGGTCGCCCTGACCAGTCCGGCCAACGGCGCCACCTTCACCGCCCCGGCCAACGTCACGATTACTGCCACGGCCGCCGACAGCGACGGCACGGTGACGATGGTGGAATTCCTCTCCGGCGGCACGGTGATCGGCAGCGACACCACCTCGCCCTACAGCTTCGCTTGGAACGGGGTGGCGGCTGGCACGTACTCACTGACGGCCCGCGCCACCGACAACAGCGGCGCCACCACGACTTCCGCGGCCCGCTCCATCACGGTCAACCCGGCGCCGGTGCCGCCGACCATCACCACCCAACCCGCCAGCCAAACCGTCACCGCTGGCGCCAACGTGACCTTCACCGTAAGCGCCAGCGGGACCACGCCGTTCACCTATCAGTGGCGAAAGGACGGGGTCAACATCCCTGGCGCCACTGGTGCCACCTTGACCTTGACCGCTGTGGTGGTTGGCGATTCAGGCAGTTACACGGTGGTGGTTTCCAACGCTGGCGGCTCTGACACGAGCGACGCCGCTATTCTCACTGTCAACCCGGCACCCATCCCGCCGACCATCACGACGCAACCCGCCAGCCAAACCGTCACCGCTGGCGCCGACGTCACGTTCGCAGTCGTCGCCACCGGCACGCCGCCGCTGAACTATCAATGGCAACGCAACACCGTGGACATCCCGGGTGCCACCAGCGCCATGCTCACGCTCGTCGGCGTTACCGCGGCCAACGCGGGAAACTACCGCGTCATTGTCAGCAACACGGGCGGCGCGATCACCAGCGCCGTTGCCACGCTCACGGTCAATCCGCCGGCGAACGTGCCGCCCACCGTCGCCCTGACCAGCCCGGCCAACGGCGCCACCTTTACCGCGCCGGCGAACATTACCATTACCGCCACGGCCGCCGACAGCGACGGCACAGTGACGATGGTGGAATTCCTCTCCGGCGGCACGGTCATCGGCACGGACACGAGCGCGCCCTACAGCTTCGCTTGGAACGGGGTAGCGGCCGGCACGTACTCACTGACGGCCCGTGCCACTGAC
>JACRJZ010000106.1 GCA_016219875.1 Verrucomicrobiota bacterium
CCTCCAGCAACAACGGCGCCTGGCGCGGCTGGCGCGCGACTTGGGCATGGTGGTCGTGCCCCAAGCCCAACTTCAACCCAACTGAACCCGTGATCTGCCCCAACCACAGACCTCGACCGCCTACCGTTCCTTGGCAGGCTCTGTTTCCCTTAGCCGGAACAATGCAGTTGAACCACGAAAGACTTAGCGCGGCCTCTGGCCGCAATCAAAGTAAATGACACGACGCCCTCCAGCGGTTAGATCAGAGGTATGCCTACCTCGGCTGATCCACTTCGGGACGGCGTCGCGGCGTCGTTTCTACACGCTCACCAGGCCGATGTCATCGGCGTTTTGCACGGCTTCGACCGCCTGCGGTTGGCCGGTACGCTGCGCAGCCTCTATCATCCCGCCGTCATGCAGTCTTACCTGCGCCGCTCGGGCGTGCTCTGGAAAGACTTCAAGACCTTTGCCACCGGCCTCACCGAGCGCATTCGCCAGCACGCCGTGGCCCTGGCCCAAACCCAGCACCGGCCCGTGATCTATCTGCCTTCCAGTCGCACCACCAAGGAGACCCTCGCCCGCCAGATCGCCGAGCGTGATGGCGTCCGTTCCGGGTTGATCGCCCTGTTCAGTTGCGTCGAACCCTGTCGCACCTGGTTTGCCCGCGGCAACCGCGCCACCCAAAAGCTCGAACTCAAGCTCCAATGGGGCAAGTGCATCCACCTCTACTTCTACTGGCGGCACGAACAACTGGGCTTCCTCCATCTGCGCCTGCAAACCTGGTTTCCCTTCCTCCTCCAAGTCTGCCTCAACGGCCGCGAATGGCTGGCCCGCCAGTTGGACGCGGCGGGCATCGCCTACCGTCGCGAGGACAACTGCTTCCCTTGGATCGCCGACCTGCCCCGCGCCCAGGCCCTGCTGGCCCAGCAAGAACGCACCGACTGGCCCGCGCTCCTGCGCCCCCTGGTCGCGCAATGCCATCCGCTGCACGCTGAAATCACCCGCCCCATCGAACGCGACTATTACTGGACCGCGGCCGAGAGCGAATACGCCGCCGACGTGATGTTCCGCCACCGCGCCGCCCTGGCACGAATCTATCCGGCGCTGGTCCACCACTCGGTCATGCATCTGGGCAGCGAGCAAGTGCTGCGCTTTCTGGGCCGCCCGCGCGGCCCGCACACCGGCGACGAAGTCAAAACCGACCGTCGGCGCGGCGAGGACGGCGTGCGGGTCAAACACTGGCTCAACACCAACTCCCAAAAACTCTACGACAAGGGGAGTGTGCTGCGCAGCGAAACCACCATCAACGAACCGAAAGACTTCCGCGTCTGGCGCGGGCCGGAAGGCCACCCGGCTGGCCGGAAGCAATGGCGCATCCTGCGGCGCAGCGTGGCCGACCTGCATCGGCGGGCCGAAGTCTGCCGGGCTGCCTGTGACCGGCATCTGGCCGCGCTGGCCGCCGTCCGCGTCCAGACCCCGCTCGCCGAGGAAGCGGCGGGCGTGTGCCGGCCGGTGAAACGGGACGGACGCCGCCATCGCGCTCTCAACCCGCTGGCCGAGCCGGACGCGGTCCTGCTGGCGGTGGTCCACCGGGGCGAGTAGGCCCTCAACGGCTTGCGCAACCGCGACGTGCGCCTGGCCCTGCACGGGCCGAACGGAGACGGGGTGAGGCGGCGGCGCCAGATGAGCCGGGTGGGCCGACAGTTGGGGTTGCTCCGAGCGCATGGGTTGATCTGCAAAGTGTCGCGGACGCATCGTGACCTCGTCACCGAGAAAGACCGGCGCGTGATCACGGCCCTGTTGGCCGCACGGCGCGCCAACACCGAACAGCTCATCGCTTTCGCCACCTGAAAATTTGCGCCGATGAGCAAAACTTTCACAGATAGTAGTACGAAACACACGAAAGGGGAACCGAAGCCATCCGCGGGCGCGAAATATCAGAGCGAGGATCCAGCGCGGCCACCTTTTGGTGGAGCCGGGCACGTCCAGGTCAGACCCGGTGGCGGCCTTTCTTTTCGTGTGTTTCGTGTCTTTCGTGGTTCCCTCAATTGCATGGATACGGCGTGCGCCGGTGAAGCTGAGTGCCACGCGGGTGCGAGTCCCGCCGGTCGAGTTAGACTGTTTACGACCGAAAGCTGGGTCTGGGACGAGGCCACGATGCCGAACCCGAAAGCACGATCCCGTCTGAACCGTCCGGTCGTCACGACCGTGAACCTCATCGAATGAGCCTCGAAACAGAGACCCGAGAGCCGAGCCGCTACCTGAACGGCGAAGGCGGCCAGGCGCCGTCCTCCAACAGTCATGCGGCGCCATCCCCACAGCGACGCCTACCGGCCCCAACGCAACGCTCATCAAGCGATGGACGCCCTCAGCCAAGCCCTGCGCCGCGGACGCACCGAAGTGATCGACGCCGATTTGAGCGGCTACTTCGACAGCATCCCGCACTTTGAAATCTCAGATTTGAAATTTGAGATCTCAGAAGGCCCGTCGCGTCAGTGACGGCGCGATCCTGGAGCTGATCAAGGCATGGCGGCGCGCCCCGATCGTGGAACGCGACCCGGACCCGGGCCGTCTTTTGAGATTTCAAATTTCAAATTTGAGATTCCAGAAGCGGCACTCCGCCAGGCGGCGTGATTTCACCGCGGCTGGCCAACCTGTATCTGAACCGGCTGGACTGGCAGGTGAGCGAACGCTGCGCGTTGCGCCCGGTGCTGGTGCGCTCCGCCGCCGACTTCGTGATCTTGTCCCGAGCGGGGCCGGGGCAGGAGTTGCAGGCGCGGCTGCAACGGTGGTTGGACCGCCACGGCCTGAAGCTCAACGAAGAGAAGACCCGCCTGCTGGAGGTCCGGCAGGCAGGCTTCAAGTTCCTCGGCTTCGGGATCAGTTGGCGGCAAGGAAAGAGCGGACGCGCCTATCCGCACCTCGAATCCCACCGCAAAAGCCAAACCAAGCTACGGGACAAGCTCAACCCCTGGCCGCTCTGGCGTGCGGCGGACGAGGTGAGGCCGGAACTCAACCGGTCGCTCAAAGACTGGGGCGGGTATTTCCACTAGCGTGAACCGTGGTCGCGGAAAAAGAGAGGTTGCCCAAGAACCTCCCAATACGGCACGCGATTTTCACCAACACGGCGGCCATTCGGATGTCCAATCCCGTGACGTGGCCGATTTCTCAGACAAGAAACCGGCGCGGCAACGCTGTGAGAAGTGGCATGTCGAAGACACAACTCGATGGATGATCCGCCCACACCGGCCGAGTGGCGGTGCTGGTTGGAAGAGCAAGCGCCCAAGTTCCTGCTCTTCGCCCGCCAGCAGACCCGTTCGGAGGCAGATGCGCAGGACGTGGTGCAAGAAGCGGTGGTCGAGAGCTTGCACCGGCTCGGCCACCGCCTGCCGCCGCCCGCGCTGGTCTTGGCCACCATTCGCCGGCGCGCGATTGACTGGGCGCGCAGCGAAGACCGGCGGCGCGGGCGTGAAGCGGCGGCCATCCCGCCGGGGCCAGCGTGGTTCGACACCGGAGTGGAAGACCGTGAGTTGGCGGCATTGATTCGCGACGCGATGGGCCGGTTGCCGGAAAACTATCGGGAAGTCGTCACGCTCAAGGTGTGGGGCGGACTGACGTTCCGCGAAATTGCCGGCGCGCTCGGCATTCCGGCCAACACCGCCGCCTCGCGGTATCGCTACGGCTTGGCGGAGTTGCGCAAGCTGACGAAACCAGTGCTCACATGAACGAACTCGATCACGAACTGTTTGAGGCGGAACTCCGAGAGTTGAAACCGGCCCGCCCGCCGGCGGAGTTGATGGACCGCCTGGTGGCCGCGCAACCCGGAGCGAATCTCAGACGGCCTGCGCCGACTGAGACGTGGCGGTGCCTGCTCCGCTGGCTAGCGCCCGCGGCGGCGCTGGCGGTGGTCGCCGCGCTGTTGGTCTGGTGGCTGCCGACGGAACTCCGCCCGCATCGCACCCGATCGAGCCGCGCGGCCGGCGATCGACCCGCCGGAGCGGACGGCACGGATCGCGACCGCAAGCAACTCGCGATCCTCGACACGATGGCGCAGCGGTCGTCGGCTGAACCCAGTTACCGCCTGTTCTCCATCGAGTACCACCTTTCCGCCGTGAACACGCTCGGGGCCGCGACTTTTCGGGACATGGCCGGCGTGCAATACGAAAGCAGAGACTCCAGCCCCGAACGCTTTCTTCCTTCGGTGAAATACACTCGTGAACTCTAACCCCCTCCTCATCGCATGACCAAGAAACATCTCCTCCTCACCCTCACCCTCGCCGCCACCCTCGTTCTGCCCCTCTCCGCGCAGAGCACCAAGCTCGGCGTCATCGACCTGCGCAAGGTTTTCGACAACTACTGGAAGACCAAGCAGGCCGACACCAACCTCAAAGAAGAAGCCAACGGCTTCGAGAGGGAGCGCAAGGCCATGGTGGACGACTTCCAGAAGAAGCAGGACGAGTACAAGAAACTGCTCGACAGCGCCTGCGACCCCGCCGCCTCCACCGACGAGCGGGACAAGCGCAAGAAAGGCTCCGAAGACCTGTTGCTCAAGCTGAAGGAAATCCAGAACAACCTCGAGCAGTTCGACCGCCAGGCCCGCGCGCAGTTGGGGGAGAAGCAGCGGCGGATGCGGGACAACATTCTGGTGGAGATCAAGGACGTGATCAAAGCCAAGGCCAAGGCGGGCGGATATTTCTCGGTGGTGGACAACGCGGCGGAGAGCGTGAACAACACGCCCATTCTGCTCTACACCAGTGGCGAGAACGACATCACCGACGAAGTGCTGAGCCAACTCAATCTGAACGCCCCGCCTCCCCCTCCGACGGCGGAGAAGAAGGACGGAAGGCCGTAGCCGTCGCGCGGGTGCTCCTCGCAGATTCGGGACGGAGCGCAGATGGGGAGAGCCGGGGCAGAAGCCAAGTTGCGTTGCGCTCCTCAGCCGCATCCATGCACTGGGAAATGGGGAGCGCGCCCGCCGCGGGCGCGGTTTTCCGCGCCCTCGCGGAAAACTCCGCGGCGTGGAAATAGTTCCAGCGCATTCATCCATTTGTCGGCCCAAAGTGCTGGCCGCGCGGGGCGCGTCCAGCGACGCCCGGGGCGGGCGTGCTCCTCAACTTTGGAGTCCGCCCTTCAGCCCTCGAACATCTTCCCCGGATTCAGGACGCCGTTCGGGTCGAGCGCGCGGCGGACTTCACGCATGAAGCGCATCTGCGCCGGCCCGGCGAATTTCGGCAGGATCGATTTCTTGGCCACGCCCACGCCGTGTTCGCCTGTGATCGTGCCGCCCAGCCGGATGGCTTCGTCGAAGATTTCGCGGAAGGCCGCTTCCACGCGGTGCATTTCGTCCGGGTTCCGCTCGTTGGTCAAACAGGTCGGATGCAGGTTCCCGTCGCCAAAGTGCCCGAACGTCCCGATGCGCAGGCGATGCTTCTTCGCCACGGCCTCGATGAAGCGGACCATGCCGCCCAGTTCGCTGCGCGGCACGGTGACGTCCTCCAGGATCGTCGTGGGCGCCACGCGGGCCAGGGCGGAGAACGCGGTGCGCCGGGCCGAGGCGAGTCGCGTGGCCTCCGCGTCGTCCTTGGCCATGCGCACTTCCACGCATCCGTGCTCGCGGCAGATTCGCTCCATCTGCGCGGCTTCCTCGGCCACGACCGCCGGATGACCGTCCGTCTCCATCAAGAGCAACGCCTCGCAGTCGAGCGGGAGGCCGATCTTCGCGTAATCCTCCACGCACCCAATCGTGGTGCGGTCCAGGAACTCCAGCGTGCAGGGAATGATCTGGGCGGCGATGATGGCCGACACCGTTTCGGCCGCCTGGTCCATTTTCGAAAACGTGGCCACCATCGTGCGCTTGGTCTGCGGCCGCGGAATGAGCTTGAGCAACACTTTGGTGATGACGCCGAGCGTCCCTTCCGAGCCGATGAAGAGGTCTTTGAGCGAGAAGCCGGCCACATCTTTCACGCACTTGTTGCCCAGCCACATGACTTCGCCGTCCGGCAAAACCACTTCCAGGCCCATGACATAGTTGCGTGTGACGCCGTACTTCAGCCCGCGCAAACCGCCGGAATTCTCCGCCACGTTGCCGCCGAGGGTGGAGATGCGCATCGAGCCGGGGTCCGGCGGGTAAAACAGCCCCGCGCCCGTGGCGGCGGTTTCGACCGCCTGCGTGGTCGCGCCGGCTTCGACGAGCAGCGTGAGATTGGCCCGGTCCAGTTCCAGAATGCGGTCCATCTTCACGAGGCAGAGCACAAGGCCGCCGGGCACGGGAAGACTGCCGCCGCTCAAGCCGGTGCCGGAGCCGCGTGTCACGACGGGGGTTCGGGTTTCGTTGGCCAGCTTGAGAATGGCTGCGACGTGCTCCGTGGTGAGCGCGAAGACCACGGCGGCGGGCATTTGCTGCAAAGCCGCGGTGCCGTCGAACGAATATGGAATCAAATCTTCGGTCTGGGTCAGGACGTTTTCCGCGCCCACCAGACGGCGCAGTGAACTGAGTGTGTGCTCGGCAAGAGGCGTTGGCATTGCGCCGGCAGAATGGGCAAGGCGGCGGGCAGGGTCAAGACAGGGAAGGCAGGCCCGCGACCTGAACAAGGTTGCATCAAGCCCGGTTCGGGAGCGCTCGTAGCGCAGACTTTCGAGTCTGCCGTAGCGCCGGTTTTCCAACCGGCGAGCGTTGGAAGAGGCCAGATGGCTGGAAGTTTCACGGCTTGGCCGACTGCAAGTCGGCGATACGGCAGTTGAAAACCTGCGCTACCCCGGTGCCGGGCAGGAGCTCGATGCAGCCTTGCGGTAGAGTAGGCGGAGCCGACGGGTTGAAAGGCACGCGGCCAATGACCGTCTGGCTCCGCCCCTCATCGAACCGGACAGGCGGTTTTCCCGCATCCGGCTCTCCGAGGGCCATTCACGCGCATCGCTTCTACGCCGTGGCCC
>JACRJZ010000108.1 GCA_016219875.1 Verrucomicrobiota bacterium
CAAGATGGAGACAGGCCGGAGGCCTGTCCTACTTTGGTCAGCACGCCGGGGCCGGCGGCGGTGGCGTTATCGAACGTGTAGGTGTTCGTCCAACGCTTGGTGGCGTCGAGGTTCAGGCGCTCTTCCACGAGGCGACGGCTTGGGCTGGCGTAGAGGTAGGCGCGCGAGTCGGTGAAGTCGTTCACGCGCTCCAACGTGTGAGTGGAGAGCAGGCCGTCGCCGGTCCAGGCGAGCGTTTCGGTGAGCTTGGTCGAGCCGTTGACAGTGGTGGTGATGGAGAGCGGGCGAGCGGTGCCGTCCCGCGAACCGGTCGTGGTCACACGCGCGCCGACGGTGCGGGTGGTGAGGAAGCCGCCGGTGTCGTAGTCGTAGCCGGCGCTGCCGAGTTGACCGACGGAGACGCTGGCCAGCAGCCCATCGGCGCGCCACGCGTAGGCGAAGTTGAGAGTGGAGGGTTGAGAGTTGAGAGAGAGCGTGGAACGGCGTCCGGTGACTTCCCAGTTTTGGGCGGCGGAAGAGAAAGTTGTCCCGCCCACCAACACCGTCTCCGCACTAAGTTGGCCGTAGGGGTCGAACTTGCGCTGGACGGCGGTGGTGGGGCCGATGGCGGAGTTGGTGAACTGCTCAGTGGCGTTCGTGAGCAGCCCGCGAACATCATACTGCCAAACGGTGGTGAGGGTTTGCTGGGTGAGCGCGCCGAAGCAAGAGTTCGTGGCCACACGCAACCAAGGATCGTAGGTGAGGGTGTTGGTCACGCCGCGGTTGTCGAGGTTCGTGGCCAGCAGACCGGCCAACGCGCTGTTGGACGGATAATAGGAATACGCGTTGGTGCGGACACCAAGGTTGTTGGTGGAGAGGTTCCACTCCTTGGTGATCTGGCCGGCGTTGTTGAAAGTCGCCTGCCACTTCAGCCCGCCGGGCATCACCCGGTTGGTCAGGTTACCGAGCGCGTTGTAGGCAAAGGTGGTGGTCGCCCCGTCGCGCACGGTCTGGGTCTTGAGGCGGTTCAGACCATCGTAGGTGAAGGCGTTGGTCTGCCAGAGAGCCACGCTGCCGTTGGTGTTGCTGTAGCGGCCCTCGAATTCGAGGTTCCCGTCGGCGTCGAAGTCCCGGAGCGTGTATTCGAGCGCGGTCGCGCTGGGATAGCCAATAGCTAATAGCAAATGGCCAAGAGGGTCGGTATAGGTTGTCGTCGCAATGGCGTTGGCGCCGGTGCCTGCCCAGACGGTGGCGCCGTGGTGGTTGGTGGTGTAAGCCGTCTGGGTGACGCGCACGGGGTTGGTGCTGCCGGCGGGGTAAGTGGCCACGCTCAGCACGCGATCCAGGGCGTCGCGCGTGGTGACGGTGGTTTCACCGAGCGCGTTGGTGACAATCAGCACTTCGCCGCTGGTGTCATAGAGGCAGGCCGTGAGTTGGCGCGTGAGGTTGGTGGTGAAGGTGAGGTTCGTCGTCATCGTGACGTTGGTGGCGACGGGACCGACGGCGAGTTTCAGGCGGTCCAGACCGTCGAAGAGGTTCGTGAAGATGTTGCCGGCTTCGTCGGTGCGCTGGATAACGTTGCCGCGACGGTCGAGGACGGTGCTGTTGGTGGCCAGCGGCGTGCCGGCGGAGGAATAGAAGATGCGTTTGGTGGTGCGGTTGGCGTCGTCGTAGGCGGTCTCCCAATACGCGCCGTTGGCCTGGACTTCGCGATAGAGGCGGCCGTCGGTGTAATAACGCCAAGCGTTGGTCGAGCCGTCCGGGTGGCGGCGGTATTTGGGCAGGCCGTTGGTGGTGTAGTGCGTCTCGGTCACGCCGCCAAGAGCGTTGGTGTGGAAGCGCACTTGGCCGCCTGGTTCGTAGGCAAAGCCGTTGGTCGCCAGCGGCGTGCCGTTGGTGTCGAGGACGCGGCTGACGAGCAATTGGCCCACGGCATCGAACGTGTTCGTGGTCAGGACGCCGCGCGGGTCGATGCTGCGCACCTGGTTCCCGAACGGATCATAGGCGTAGAAGGTGGTGGAGAAGAGGGCGTCGCCCACGGGCGCTTCGACGCCCGTGCCATCGGTGCGGGCCTGGGTGCGCCAGCGCAGGACGGTGCTCAGCCGGCCATCGCCGTCATAATCGCGCCAGACGTAGTCTTCGGGGTCGAAGCGCGGGCCGTCGCTCCAGACCCGTTCGCCGTTGGGGTTGTAGTAGGAGAACTCCCACGCCAGCGGCGTGCTCTGGCCCGCCTCGAAAACCTCGCGTTGCTCCAGCCTGCCGCGCGCGTCGTGGGCGAAGCGGGTGGTGCGCCCGGCAGCGTCGGTTTGCTCGATGAGTTCGCCGCGGACGTTGTGAATATTGGTCACGATGACGGCGGGATCGGCGGTGCCAGTGTAGCGGGTGGCGCGGGTGATGAAGCCGCGGGAGTCATGGTCCCATTCATTGGTGGCGGCGTCGGAAGAGTAGGCGGCGCGGATTTCCCGTTGGCGCAAGCCGTAAGCGGCGGTGCCATCGGCGTTGGTGACAGTGTGATAGACGAAGAGGTTGGTGACGGCCTGGGCGGAGGTCGCATTACTCGGCCAAGTTTCCATGCGGGCCAGCAGCCACGTGTTGGTGTAGAAGAAGAGATTGGTCGTGCCGCTGGGCGAGATCGTCTTCGTCGGAAGGTTGTTCGCGTTGAAGACGGACACGGTGACGGCGGTAGCGTTGGTGTCGCCGTCGCCGCGCAAATCACCGCGCACGGTCGCGTTGGTGACGTTGCCGCGGTCGTCATAGAGGTAAGTGGTGAGCAGGCCGCGCGGGTCGGTCACGCTCTGAAGGCTGCGCGGGTAGGCGGGGGGCGTGGTGTTGGTGACTTCGTACCACTTCTGCCAGGTGGTGCGGCTGAGCGGGTCCACGATTTTCCGAATCAGGCTGTTCGTGTAGTAATACGTGAGGGCGCGATTGGTGTAGTCGAGGACGGTCGTGGTGCCGGTCAGCAGGGCCGTCAGGTTGGTGAGGTTGAAACCGTTGACGTAGCTGAAGCTGGCGTTGCGAATCAAGCGGAGGTCGGCGCCCACGGTGGCCCACTGATTGGTGACGCGGCGCTGGGCATCGTATTGGTTGCGCAAGGCGCGGCCGTCGGGCTTGAGTTCGCGGGTGAGCAAATGCGTGGAGTAAACGTAGGTCGTGTTGTTGGTGGTCCAGTTCTGGTGTTCGTACTCGAAGCCCCACTCCGAAGCATCGGGCAGGACGACTTCCACCAAGTCCCCGTGTTCATCGTAGCGGTAGCTGACCTGCCGGCCGTCCAACGTGTAGGCCAGGGTGATGCGACCATACACGTCATACTGGAAGCCGACCAAATTGCCGCTGCTGCTGAGGACGCGGCGGACTTGGCCGTAATCGGGCTGCGTGCTGTTGGTGCCGTATTCAAAGCGGAAGAAGTTGCTGCGGTTGTCGAACCAGGTGGTCAGGTAGGGGCGCGCCCGGTCGATGCCGGCACTCAGGGGGAAGCTCTTTTCTTCAAAGACGCGCAACGAGCCGTCGGCGTTGGTGAGGTAGTAAGTGGTGGACACCTTTCGCAGCCGCGCGTTGAAGCGGTTGGCGACCGAGCCGATACCGGCCACGGAATGGTTGTTCAGCGTCGGGTTATTGGTCAGGGACGGCGCCCAGAGGTCGGCGGCGATGGGCGCAAAGACCAGCACGGAGCCGTCGGGTTCCGCGACGTAGAAGTTGGTCGAGGACGCAGTGAGGAAGGGCATGTAGTTCAGCTTCCAGCCGTAGCCGAGTTGGTTGGCGGCAAGGTTGTGGCTGCCGTAATTGCGGCGGACGTGGAGGGGCATCGGGCCGGGCAAGGTGAGGTCCACGGCATCGACGTAGAACTCGCCGGTGAGCGTGTTGACGGGATCGGCGACCGTGCCGGACTTGCCGTTGCCGAGGCGGTCATCGGCGCGGCCTTGGGAGCCGCGGTCGGTCGTGTCGTCGTAGTTGTTGTTGTAGGTGCTGGTCTGGCCATTGAGGATTTGGCCGTTGAGGTCGCCTTGCAGGGTTTGGGTAGGGTTGGCATCCAGCACGCCGCCGTCGAGTTGGGTTTGCACGGTGGCTACGTCCGCCTGGCTGGTGGCTTCGGGAGCGGCCTGATGGTTCCCAGCGGTCGGCGCGGTCAAGCGTAACGAGTAATTGCCTTCGGCATCGACGTTCAGGTCCTGGTTGGGGGAGTTGGCCGGGCCAAAGGAGCCGGAGGGCACTTGCTCGCCCGCGCCGCCATTGAGGCTGCCGGTGATCAGCCCGGCCCACCAAGTTGGTGTAATGACCATTGCGGCCATGCCGGCGTACGAAGCCGTGGCGTTGGTCACCGGCCAGGGCGTGATGAAGACCTGGCTGTAATCAGGATCCGCCGCGTACACTCCGCCGGTGAACGCCTGCGCCACGGAGGCCCACAGTTGCGGGTCGTGGTCCTTGAGCAGCGTGACGCCGTTGGTGGGGTAAGGCTTGCTGCCTTCGGTCAGATAGTTGTTCTTCGTCAGAAGAATGACACCGGGCTGGCCGTTGGTGCCGCGTTGCTGCGCCAAGCGCAGCAGTTTCACGGTGGAGACGGCTTCCTTCTGGAGCAGGAACTGATTGAGGATGGCGTGCTCCTGGGCCGACCCGTCGGCGGTGGCCAACAGGGAGAAATCAACCCGGGTCGAGGCGTCATCCTGGCCGGAATCAGGGTGGAGCGAGCCGTTGCCGACCAGACCCACGCTCCGATAGAACATGTCCACGGCCGGGAGACGCAGATCGATGTTCCCCTCGCAAAGCTGCCCACTGCATTCGCGCGCCGCGTTCAAACGGGCCAAGCCCGCGGCAAACCAGGAGACGCTCTTGACCTTGTGCAAGCGTTCGCTCCACTCGGTGAACCGGCTGACCTTCTCGTAGTAGGCCATGCCCTTGAGGTAGGCGGGCGTCCCTTGGTAGCGATCCGCCGGCAGCGAGTTGGTGGCGAGGGCATTGGTGCCGAGCGTTTGCTCCATCTGCCACTGCTCCTCCGCGTGGACTTGGAGCATCCGCCGGGTCACGCGGCCGGCGTTCAGGCAGAGGGCCGCCAAGTCGCCCTTGCGGAGCGGGCGCTCGATCTCAATGACCCTGCTGGAACTGTAACCCGGAAACGTTTCCCAGAAACTGGGCACGACCCAACCCGTGGGCAACGTCCGCTGCCGGGTGTGAACGAACTTGACCCGCAAGTCATCGTCGGTCGCGCCCAGCGTGTTGGTGGTGGCCAGTTTCTTCAGAATGTCGGGGTCTGCCGGCGCGTTGGGATCAACCGCGCTGAACTCGACTTCGTTGGTGATGTCCGGGCGGTAAGGCGCCAATGACATGATGAGGCGATGCTGAGTGGCGGTGATCTTCTCGTGGCGAATGAGGAATTTGCGGTTGTGCAAGTCAGCCATGCGAAGCTCACCGGAAACCAAGCGCGTGCTGGGATTGGCCACGCTATAGACCTCCACGCTCACGGTGTCGAATAGGTTGGTAAGGTAGGGCGAGAGGTTCGTCAGCGCGGACGAACACAGATGCTCTGCCACAACATTGGAACTTCCAACGACGGTGGGGCGCGGGAAATCCGACCAGCGCGCGTAGTGGTGGCGCCGGTTGACGGCGCGCACGCCCATGTCGTCGAGCGACAAACCGGGGGCGTTGGTCAGCAGGACTTGCTCGACGAACTTCGGGAAGAGCGTGGCCGGCGTGTCGTCGTCGCTGCTCAACGCCAGCAGGTTGGTGTTCCCGTAGAGGTAATCGCGGACCCACTTGTAGGCGTTGTTGTAGTTGGTGGGCATGAAGTCGTAGAGATTGAAGCCCTCGACCATCTCGGTGTCCTTCAGCCACGGAAACAGATGCACCCAGTTGGTGCCGACGCGGGCCGCCACCCACGGATAGTTCACGGCAATGAGCCGGTTGGTGGTGAACGCCTGGCCCAAGTCATCGACCGCGCCGCGAAGTTGGAGGCGGAGAAGGCTGCTCAAGCGCGTATCGAGCAGCTTCAGCGAGTCTTCGGCGGGGAAGACGTAGGCGGCGGGCACGTGCGCCTGACGCAGCAGATAGACGAGCAACGCGCACTGCTCGAGGGGCGAGCCTTGGCCTTCGAGATAGGTGGCCAGCGCGCCGCGATTGACGCCGGCGGGATTGACCGACGCTTCCGAGACGGTCCCGTCGTCGTCGTAACCGAACGCATCGGTCAGTTCGATCTCGTTGCACACATAGTTCGCCAACGCGAGGGGATCGCCGTTCAGGTCGGCGACGAGCTGGTCGAGGATCGGATGCCGGCGCAAGTCCGGGCTGGCGTCCAGATTGGTCCAGTTCAGCGCCTCCGCCGGCAGCGGATTGGTGGCGAGGAACGTGGACGCGGTCAGGAGTTCTTCGGTGGATTTGCCCTGGTAAGCCGGCGGCAAGGGCTGGCCGGCGAAGTGCGGCTGGTGAATGAACGTGGCCCGCCACGGAGGCCGCGACTCAAACTCCACGGTGTAGAGTTTGGAGTAAGCGAAGCCGTTGGTGGCATTGAGGACGGTCCAGCCGCCATCGGTCGAGCCGAGACACTCGACCTCGAAAAGGTAACTGAGCGCGTTGGTGTTGGCGCTGTGACTCAGGATGTAAGAATGGTGCCAGGGCGAGCCCCAGCGCGGCATGGCTTGGCGGGTGACGACGGTGGTGAAGCCGTTCGTCGCGACGATTTGGGAATAGCCGTTGGTCGCGAACGTCAGCCAGGCATTGGTCTGGCTCTCCAGCGGGATGCTGACGTTCATCGTGCCGAGCAGGGCGAAGTTCGTCCGGTTATAGACCTTGATGCGCAGCGGGCTGTTGGTCGTGGCGTTGGCCCCTGCCAGCACGCCAAAGCGGTAAGTCTGGCCGACGTGAAGCGGCGTGCCGCCGACACGGCTGCCAAAGGCGACGATCGGGTTCTGGAAGGCCATGCGGCCGGTGATGTTCGTCTGCACCGCGGGGTTGGTCGCGTCGAAGTGATAGAGCGTGTTCGTCCAGGGAATGCTGGGAAAGAGGGTGGCAGCGTTCCCGCCCACGTCGGCCAGCTTCACGCCGGCCTCGAAATCCAGCGGGACCACCACGGAATGGTACGCGGGCGTGGTGCCGGTGCCGCGCACGTAGCGTTTGGTGGAGTCCAGCCGGCTCTGCTCGTGGATCGTGACCTCGGCGGTGGGGATCCCGATGAGATAATTAGTCGCGGCAAGGAGGGTGAAGATGACTTTCTCGTCCGGCTCCGTCTGCCCGTCCGCCACCGGCCGAATGAAAAGCCGCGCCGCCGTCACACCGTTGCTCAAGGTGACGGAGTTGGTAATGAGGGCATAGTCCACGCCATTGCTGGCGCTGCCGCTGATCGTGTATTGCGCCGTGATGGGACCGAGATAGTCGCCCCGGCTGACGGACGCTACTGCGACGTCACCCTGCTCCGAAGCCCAGCCCCGTTCGGGCAGCAGGAACATCGTCGGGAGCAACTCGAACGCGCCGAGGTCGCAGGGACCCAAGCGGGCCACGCCACGCTGGTCCGCGGGCAAGCAGGCATTCGTGTCGCCGGCGTCGATGGCCGGACTGCCGGCGAGCAAGGCGCAGGTCATCGTCCAGCCGCCGTTGTCCGCCAACGGCGCGAGGCGGGGATCGGTGTTGTTGGTGCTGTGATTGAGGCCGCCAAACGCGGGCGTGGTGTCGGAACTGAGGTTATAGCCGGCGTTGGAGAAAGAGCCGGAAGCGTTGTTGCCGGAGGTCGGGTAGGCGAGCAGGGTGTTTTTGATGAGGAAGTTGGTGGTGATGCCGGTGTTGGCGAGGTTGGCCCCGGCGGCGGAGCCGGCGCTGCCGGCGGTGCCGTTGCCGCTTCCTCCCGTGCCGGCCGAACCGCCGGCTCCACCATAAGCGCCCTCACTGGCGCAGGTGACGTTGGTGAGCGCGGTTCGACCGGAGGAACAAAGCCCACCGCCAAAGCCGGCATTGCCGTTGCCCCCGTCGCCGCCGAACCAACTGCTGCCCGAATTGCCGCCCGGACCGCCACTGCCGCCGCTGGCTGCATTGGCGTAGAAGGTGCAATTGACAACGGCATTTGTGGCGCTGCTGTAGAGGCCGCCGCCATAGCCTACATTACCGCTCCCGCCGTCTCCGCCCGTTCCGCCGGTGATGGACTCGCCCGGCCCTCCGGTGCCGCCGACGGCCAGGTTGCCGGAAAACGCGCAGTTCAGCAGCCAGTTGGTGCCGGCGTTGCACAGTCCCCCGCCGGAGGCCGAGCCGCCACTACCGCCATTTCCGCCCTGCCAGCCAATCGGCTTGATCCCGCCACCGCTGCCACCAGCGCCCCCCACGGCTTGGTTGTTCTCGAACAAACAGGTGAGAGTAGCATTCGTGCCGGCAAGGTAGATGGCTCCGCCGAGGCCGGCTCCGCCAGCCCTGCCCGTGTCGCCGTTGCCAAAACCATCGGTGCCGCCATTGCGGCCGCTGCCGCCTTGGGCCAAGCTGCTCAAAAACGAACAGCGTTCGACAGCACTGGTGGCCGCCGCATAGAGGCTTCCGCCCAGCGCAGAAGCTCCGGTTCCCCCATAGCCGCGGTTCCCGTAGGACAAGGCGATCCCGTTGGTGCCGCCCCAGCCTCCGTGGCCCGCCAGCGCCTGATTGCCGGCGAAGGTGCAATCCTGCAAGGTGATCGTGAAGGCGCTGTAGATCGCTCCCCCTTGCGCCGTGGCTCCTTGCCCCCCGCTGCCGCCATCGCCTCCGACGCCAAAGCTGAGGCTGGCACTCCCGCCTCGACCGCCATTCCCCCCGTTACCGCCGACAACTGAATTGGTGAGAAAGGAACTGGCCACAATCGAAGCCGCGCCAAGATTGTAGAGGGCGCCGCCAGCCGCGTTCGTCCCGTTGGCCCCGGCCCCGCCGTCGCCCCCCTGATTCCCGTTGGGGTTGTCCGCGCCGTTGGCGCCGTCGCTGCCGTGGCTCCCGACGGCGCGGTGGCGAGTCAAAACGCAATTGCTGATGGCCAAGTTCGCTCCGCGGTGGTTGTAGATGGCCCCGCCGTTGGTGCTCTGGCCGTCGGCGAGCGTGAGATTGAGCAGGGTCAGCGTGGCGTTACTATTGACCGTGAACAGGCGGACGGCGTTGCCGCCGCTGAGCGTGATTGTGTGGCCGGCGGCTTCCAGCGTCGTGTTCGTGGCGATGACCTTGGTGCTGGTCAGGGTGATCGTGCCGTCGCAGGCGAACGTCACCAATCCGCCGTTGGCCAGCGCCGTGTTCAGGCTCGCCTCGGTGGGCGTGGTGACAGTGCCGCTCGCGTGGACCGCGAGGGGCAGCAGGCAAACCGACAGCAACGCGAACGAAAGCTGCGTCCATCCTTGGAAGGTCTTCATAAGCCGGGTCTGATCTGAAAGGAGTTGCATGGTCTGGCTCAGTTGAAGTTGCCGCCATGGGCCGGACTCTCAATGGTGATGGTCAGCGCGCCCAGGTTCGTCGATCTCGGGTCCGCGTCCGCCCAGTTGGGAATGGTGTCGCCATCCCAGTCGCTGCCTTCGGCGGCCCGGTAGAACCGCACCGGCTCCGTCATCGGATTGGTGAAGGTGATCTGGCCCAGACGCCCCGTCATGGCGAGGGACGACCAGACCGTGTTTGAGTTCAGGAGGACGGAGGTGTAGTAGATTTCGTAAGCCTTGTTGGTGTCCGCATTGTAGAGGGTCAGGACGATGTTCGTGTTCAGAATGAGCGGCGGCAGGAACCAGAGGCCGTTGGTTTCGCCAGGCTCAGGATAATCAGGACCGCCTCCGCCGAACGTCTGCATCGAGCCGGTCGCCGCCAAACTCTCCGCAGTCGCCTGCTCCGCGGCAAGGCGCGCGGCCCGTTGGGCCAGGGCGCGTTCTCGTGTGGCGGCTTCCTCCTCCGGCGTGATCGGCCCCAGTTGAGCCACCGGACTCAATCGCGCCCAGCACGCCTGGACTTCCCGCAGAACATCCAGCCCGAACGGTGACGCCGGCTCCCGGCGGGAGCGGCTTCGGCCCGTGAACGCGGCGAAGTCGTCAATCTGCCCGGCGGCGACCTCGCCCGACAAGCCGCTGCCAATGAGGAGACTGGTGAACGGAGCGGCTTCAACCGGGACTGTTAACAGGCCGGGGCCGACGGTCGCCTCTTGATCGTCGATGAAGAGGGCACAGTTGGTTTCGGTGTAGCCCAGCGTGAGCAGGTGCCAGCTTCCGGCCTGGAAGTTCACCGGGGCACTGGCACAAGCAGCGGGACCATTCTCCGTTTCGCACAGCAGTTGCAGACAAGCGCCATCGGCGCTCACGGCCAGCGTCCACCAGGTTGCGCTGGCTTTGCCCTTCACTGAAACCAGCGTGAGCAGCCGGGCCTGATGCCCTGGGCCTTTCCCGCTGGTGTATTCGGGCCGATACCACAGTCGGAACGCTCCCCGCTGCGGATCAAGGTTCCAGGAACCGTTGGCGGCGAGCATGGGCACGGCCCACGGCGCGACCCGCGAATGGCGGCTTGACCTCTCCAACGCCCAGCCAGACCATGATTCCGACCAGACCGATGAATCAATCATCTGGTTGGTGGGCATCTGATACGGCTGGTCAAATCCTTCGTGGTAAATCTGCCCCGACGACGGCCAGGGCGGTTGGGGTGGCCGGGGCTTGGCGACAACGGTGCTCCCCACTATCAGAAGCCCCATGAAGACGAGGAGTCCTCGCCAAACCAGAAATTGCCCCCTCGCTCGGCCTGGCGGCTTGTGCCGCTCCGGCGACCAACGAGTTTCCTTTTTCCACCCCCGCGGTAAATCCTTGCCGCGGCCCATGATCTCCAAACCACTTCGCTTTGTGTTGTTCATAGACAGTCCTTCTGCATTCTCACTGGCCTTACGCTATACCTCCAGAAACCCAAAAGGCGCACACCCGTACACCTCTTGGGGGGCAACCGACCAAGGCGCCCTCTGCGAAAGTGCACAAGGCGGCGCCCACCTGGGCGTGCCTTGGCAAAGGCTTTCGCAAAAATGGCCTTGGAGGTAATTGGTCGGTTTTTTCCCAAGAGACTCGTAGCTGCCAAACGCTACGCAAGTCATTCGTTTTACAAAGATCAGACCACGGCTCTGCGCCGTGGATCCATCGTTGACTAAACCACATGGCTTCTTACTACGGCCTCCGTTGGTTGCGCAAGCCTTTTTTGTAAGTTGCATTAACCCTCATTGTTTATATCACTGCATCGTATAGATGCCGTCTGCGGTTGCGACTTCGTGGGGCGACACCGGGCTTTTCTGAACGGGCATGAGAAGGGGCCCAAAAAACGGCTCACGAAGATGCGAAACGCTTGACGGCGGGAGGCGGTTTCGTAACCTCGATGTCACATGAAAGCGGATGGGCACGGCCGGGAGTTTCTGCCTTCGGTGGTCCGCGACGCGGGGAGGTGCTCCGTGCCGTGGTGTGCGCCGTTCCGGTCGCTCTCTTTCGCCTCATGGGCGGGTGGATTGGTCTTTGCTTCCGCCGTTCCCTTCTTCACCGGAACCCAAAACTATGCTTATGCTTTCACTCCCATCCTCGACTTCAGACCCCGCCCGGCGAGAGGCCGCGCGCCAGGAATTCCCATGCACACGAACCGTGGGCTTGCGCCTTGGCGGCGGGCCGTGCGCCTGGTTTAGGCCGGGCGTAACGGCGGACACGCCTGACGGGCCGACCTTTGGGTAGCCAGAGGTCGCCCGGATGGGCGGTCGTCTCCCTGCCGCCTTTGGACCCACGACGCCCCGACCCGGCGGGCCAAAATTTTCCGGTTCCGTGTGGAGTGTGGGGAGTGGTGTGTCCGCGCGAGGATTCTCCGGGAGACTTGCCGCCTCAAGGTTCACGCCGCGGTGCGCCTCGACGCATCGCCAGGGAGTTCAGGGATGCCCCACCCAGCCGCGCCCGCGACGGGGAGTGGTGGGGTGTTGCCGGCAGACGCGGCGGCGAAAGTGGTCCTGGCCAGTTTGACGCCGGAAGTCCGCGCCGCCGTGGTGCGGGCGGTGGCGGCTGAGTTGAAGCTGGTTTCGAGCGGGATGGCGAACCAGCCGGTGGGCACGTCCGAGCCAGGCGCGGTGACGCTCCTGGCCGTGGGACGATTACGCTATCGTCCGGGCTTCGAGGATGTGTGGCTGGGGGACACGCACTACGATTTGCGGGAGCGGAAGAAGGCGCGGCTTTGCCTGCAATACCTGGTGGAGAAGCGAGCGTTCGATGTCGCTTCCGCCCGGCATCTCGTGGACGAGATTGATCTCTACGTGAGGCAACAGGGGAATTTTCCGCGCTTGGCGGACATCAAGATCAACCACTACTTCAATGACCAGACGGGGAAATTGTCGGGACTCCGCAAGGCATTGATTCGGCCCGCCGGCCGGGACGGACGCTATTTTCTGCAAGTGGATTAGGGCGTCCACCGTTTCACCTGGTTTCACTTAGCGTGTTTCACCCGCATCAACATTGGCTGAAACACGGGTGCCCCATTTCCCCTTGTTCTCCTATCACCGCGTTGGCGGGAAGACGCATCGTAGGCAGCAATCGAAAAAATGTTGGCCACGAGCGAAAACCGAAGCAGCCGCCGGCGTGAGGCGCGGGCTCAGAACGAAATCGAGTGTCCGGG
>JACRJZ010000107.1 GCA_016219875.1 Verrucomicrobiota bacterium
AGCGCGTTCGAGCCGGTCACATAGACCGCCCCGCCCGCGCGCGTCGCGCGGTTCGTCATGAATCGGCAGTTCACGAAGACCGGGCTGGCATTCGTGCAGAACACCGCGCCGCCGCTGTCCGCACTGGCGTTGCGCGCGAAGTGGCAGTTGGCAAACGTCGGGCTGGCCAGGTCCGAACACCACACCGCCCCGCTGGCTGCGTTGCTGATGGTGAAGCCCGCCACCACGGTCCACCACGCCTGCGTCACCGAGTTGAAGATGAACGCGCGGCTGCCGGCGGCGTTGGTGCAATCGATCACCGTCTGCTCCGCTCCGCGCTCGGCCACCAGCACCAACCGCTTGGCCCCGAAGGAGAGATTGCGATTGCTCGGTCCGGTATACACGCCCGGCAACACGCGGATGACTGACTCATTCGTCGCCGCGGCCAACGCGCTGCCAAGATTTTGATACGGCAAATCCTTGCTCCCGTCGCCGCCCGTCGCCGCGCTCGCGCTCACGTAGAGCGAGGGCGCCGGCAGCGTCTCGAGATCAAGCACGCGCGCCAGCCGGAAGAACATCGCGGGCGGATTGAAGTTGGTGATCGTCAACTCCACATCGTTGGTCTGGATTTCGCGCCACCATTCCCAGCGGATCGGCGGAGCAATGTTTGTTGCATACAGGAGATCATACACCACGCCCGGTTCTCGGCCACACCACGTCAATTTCACGTTGTGGTTGGTGAACACCGCGCCCTGATTGGTGAACACGTGCAAGGCGGGCAGCAGCGACGCCGTGAGCTTGAACTCCGAGCAACCACCTTCGCCGAAATCTAACAACATCGTTTGCCCTCCCGCCGCCCATAGCGACTGCGCGACGCGCGCCTGCCGTGCGGCCAGCCGCGCCGCGTCTTCGTCCTCCGAGATCGGCCCCAAGGCGGCTTGGCGATAGGTTTGTTGGAAATACGCCGCCACTTGCGCTTCGCTCAACGGGCCGCCGAAAGAACCCACCTCGTCAAACGCTCCGCCCGCCGTCTCGGTGCCCGCGAGCGTGCTGCCCAGCATCAACGCCGCCGCCGGTGCGGGGAGGCCCAGCGTGCCCGCGCCGGTCGCCACCAGTCGGCCGTCCAGGAACAGCCCCGTGCCTTGCGGCCCGTAATCCAGCACCACCAGATGCGCCTCGCCCGCGCGCCATGCGATCGGCGCCCGCAGCACTTCCACCGGCCCGCCCTCGCCCGGCGTCAGCAGCACGAACGCGTTGCCGTCGGGCGTGACTTGCAGTGACCAAACCGTCACCGCATCCCCGCCACCCACCGCCGCGAAATCCAGTACGCGCGCCGCATTTCCGATCCCAGCCCCGCCCGCGCCCGACGACGACCAATACGGCGTCAGCCACAACCGCACCGCGCCGCCGAAGCCGTCGCACGCGAGATTGGTGTGCCCGCCCGCGTCAATCCCGCGCACCACGAACGGCGGCACCCAGACACCCGCCCGTTCCAGCGCCAAGCCTGACCACGACTGCACCAGATTGCCGAAGTGAGGAATGGAGACGACCGCCTCGTTCTGACCGTAGGTGAAGGCCTCATCGAAGCTGGCCTGAAACAGCAGCGGCGGTGTGCCTGGCAGCGGCGGCAGCGGCGGGACCGGCGGACGTGGCCGCGCGTGGACCGACACGGCGCAGCACAGGGTGAAGAAGAGAGTGACCAACCCGATGACCAACCCGACAACCGACTTCAGCATGTTCATGGTTTTCCTTTCGGCGGCGCTTTGACCCGGCAAGTCTTCCGACTCGCCCCTTTCTCCAGCCAACCTTCCGCGCCGGGATAGTCGCCACGCCGCCCACGACATCGCAGCCCGGAAAGTGGCGCGCATCGTAAAAGTTTACCATCCCGTGTCAACACTTTTCTTGCGTATGCGTCTGGCGTGCTACCGGGCAAAGCATCCGAAGCGATCTGCTCCCAAGTCGCGCGCCTGCTGAAAGAAGAGCGGGAGCAGCGTGGGTTGTCCCTCAATGTGGTGGCGCAAAAGGCCGGGCTGACTTGGCACGCGGTGAAGTATGCGGAAACCGGATTGCACAGCCCCACCTTGGACACGCTGGTGCGAATTTCTTTGGGCCTGGGAGTGGACGTGGACAGAATCCTTGCCCAAGCCCGCCAGCGGGCCGAAGGCAAAGGCCGGTAACCCCGCCGCGCTTGCAACCCGCGGTTGCCTTTCGGCTTCGCCTCACCGATACTCCCCGCCGTGAACGACACGGTGACTGAACTGGCCGGCCGGCTCCTCGAATCCTACACCCGCGTGGGCGCCATCAACCACCTCGACGGCAAAAACCTCCCGTCCAAGCGGACGATCGCCGTCGTCACGGTGGATTTGTTGCGGCTGCTATTTCCCGGCTTCTTCGACGAGAAGACGCTGCATTCCTCCGAGGTGCAGAAGGAGACGTCCATCCTCGTCAACTCGGTCCGCACGCGGCTGGAGGAAGAGGTTTACCGGAGCCTGGAGAACTATCCGCCCGAGGGCGCGACGAAGAAGGAACTGCATTCGCTGGCCCGCCAACTGACGCAGGAGTTCCTCGCCTGCCTGCCCGGCTTGCGGGACTTGCTCCAGACGGACGTTGAAGCCGCCTACAACGGCGACCCCGCCGCGCTCAGCAAGGAGGAAGTCATCCTGGCCTATCCGTTCGTGGAATCCATCGCCGTGCATCGGCTGGCCCATGAACTCTACCGCAAGAAGGTCGCGCTCATCCCGCGCATCATGAGCGAATGGGCGCACAGCCGCACGGGCATGGACATCCATCCGGGCGCGGAGATTGCGCCGCATTTCTTCGTCGATCACTGCACCGGCACCGTCATCGGCGAAACGTCCGTCATCGGCGAACACGTCAAGATGTATCAGGGCGTCGGCCTGATCGCGCGCTCCCTCTCAGGCGGCCAGACTTTGCGCGGCACCAAACGCCATCCGACGCTCGAAGACCACGTCACCATTTACGCCGGCGCGACCATCGTCGGCGGCGACACCGTGGTGGGCGCGGGCAGCACCATCGGCGCGAACGTGTTCTTGACCCACAGCGTCCCGCCGCGCTCGCTGGTCATTCCTGAAGAGGTGAAGGTCAAAGTCATGGCGAAAACGGAACGCGAAAAGCCGGCGGCGGATTTCCAAATCTGAGTCCGGCGGCAACACGGGACCACGAGGCAATCAAACATGGACACCAAGGGCATCATCCTGGCCGGCGGCTCCGGCACGCGGCTGTATCCGCTCACGCTCGTCGCGAGCAAGCAACTCCTCCCCGTCTATGACAAGCCGATGATCTATTACCCGCTCAGCGTGCTCATGCTGGCGGGCATCCGGGAAATCCTGGTCATCAGCACGCCGCAGGACTTGCCCCGCTTCCGCGAGTTGCTCGGCACCGGCGCGCAGTGGGGCCTGCGCCTCGCCTACGCCGAGCAGCCGAAGCCGGGCGGGCTGCCCCAGGCGTTCCTCATCGGCCGGGAGTTCGTGGGAGACGCCCCCGTTTGTCTGATCCTCGGCGACAACATTTTCTACGGCCACGGTTTTCAAGCCCGGCTGGAGGCGGCTTGCGGTCGCCAGACCGGCGCGACGGTGTTTGCCCAATACGTCCGCGATCCGCAGCGGTACGGCGTGGTGGAGTTCGACGCATCGGGCCAAGCCGTGTCGTTGGAAGAAAAGCCGAAGCACCCGAAGTCACATTACGCCGTGACCGGACTGTATTTCTTCGACAACCAAGTCCTGGACATCGCCGCCACGCTCAAGCCGTCGCCGCGCGGCGAGTTGGAAATCCTGGACGTCGTCGGCGCCTACCTGCGCCAGGGAACGCTTCGGGTGGAACAACTGGGCCGCGGCATCGCCTGGCTGGACACCGGCACGCACGAGGCGCTCCTGGAGGCCTCGAACTTCGTGGAGGCGCTGGAGAAACGGCAGGGCCTGATGGTCTGCTGCCCGGAAGAGATCGCCTTCCGCCGGGGCTGGCTCTCGGCGGCGGACCTCGCCCGCCTGGCCGCGCCGCTGCGCAAGAACGACTACGGCGACTACCTCCATCGCCTCAGCACGGAAGGGGTCTGACTCCGAGGACACTCGTGTCCCCAGAAGTGGTGACTGGTGGGCCGGGGAACTTCGGGTATCGTGTGCCCAGTTCTTATGTTGCAGAAGGGCCGGACTTGGAAGTCCGGCTCTTCTGTTTTGTGGAACGAAGCGCGCGCTGGCTGGCCGGCGGGGGGGCGTGAGATTCCGGCAACTTCTCCGTTCTGATCCGGGTCATCTGGGTCTTACCAGAGTTGCATCCAGCTCGGTTCGGGAGCACTCGTAGCGCAGACTTTCCAGTCTGCCGTATCGCCGGTTTTCCAACCGGCAAGCGTAGGAAGAGGCCGGCCGGCTGGAAATTTCACGGCCTTGCCGACTGCAAGTCGGCGCTACGGCAGGTTGAAAACCTGCGCTACTCGATGCGCCAGGCGGAAGCCTGATGCAGCCCTGGAGCCTTACGGGGCGCGCCACTTCCCGCTTTTCGCTTCGGGCCGTTGCCCGTAATTTCCGCCGTCGTATGCGCGACCGCTTAACGCCCAATCCGAAATGAACTTCGACTCCATCCCCGTCGCTCTCCTGGCGGGCGGACTGGCCACGCGCCTGCGCCCCCTCACGGAGAAAGTGCCCAAGGTCCTCCTCCCCGTGGCGGGGCGGCCGTTTCTCGCGCATCAACTCGAACTCTTGCGCGAGCGCGGCCTCCGGCGGGCGGTCCTGTGCCTCGGCTACTTGGGCGGGATGGTGGTCCAGGAGTTCGGCGATGGCCGCGATCACGGCGTACAACTGGACTACTCCTTCGACGGCCCGGTGCTCCTCGGCACCGGCGGCGCGCTCAAGCAGGCGCTGCCCAAGCTCGGCGAACAGTTCTTCGTGCTCTACGGCGATTCGTATCTGACGTGCGCCTTCCGGCCCATCGCGGAGTTCTTCGAGCGCAGCGGCAAGCTGGGGCTGATGACGGTCTTCCGCAACGAGGGCCTTTACGACACCAGCAACATCGTCTTCCGCGACGGCGAGATCGCGGTCTATGACAAGAAGGTTCAGCGGCCCGACATGCGGCACATCGACTATGGGCTGAGCCTCTTTCGCGCGGAGGCGTTCGCCGAATACGCGGAGGGCCAGAAGTTCGACCTCGCCGACCTGCTAGGCCGGCTCGTGGCCCGGAAGCAACTGGCCGGTTACGAAGTGCCGGAGCGGTTTTACGAGATCGGCTCGCCCGCGGGCCTGCAAGAACTCGAGGCGTTGCTGCGGGCGCGCGCGTGACAGAAGAGGCCATTGGAAAGTTGGGCGACGGCGGCGGTTCCCGCATTTCGTGGTTTCGCCCACTCCGATTTCGCGCTACACGTTTCCACCATGACAATCGCGGAAGCCAGAGCCAGACACGCCCGCCTCGCCGAGGACATCCGCCAGCACGACCGCGCTTATTACGTGTTGGCTCAGCCGAAGATCAGCGACTTCGAGTACGACAAGCTCTTCGGCGAGTTGCAGGGTTTGGAGAAGGCGTTCCCCGAACTCGTCACGCCGGAGTCCCCCACACAACGCGTCGGCGGCGCGCCCACGGAAGGGTTCGCCCGCGTGAAACATCTCCAGCCGATGCTGTCGCTGGAAAAGGTCGAAGGCGCCGAGCACCCGGATTCGACGGAGGAGCCTGACCGTGAGAAGCGCAACCGACTACAGGACGAGAACACGCTTCCGCGCTGGCTGGAATTCGACAAAACCATCCGCAAGCACCTTGGACGCGACCGGGTCGAGTACGTCTTGGAACCCAAGGTGGACGGGGTTTCCATCGGCGTGCATTACCGCCACGGCAAACTCGCGCTTGGGGTCACGCGCGGCGATGGCCAGTTCGGCGACGACATCACGGCCAATCTTCGCACCGTGCGCGCGATTCCGCTGGAGTTGAGTCGGACAGGCACCGCGCCTGTCTCCATTTCAAGAGAAGAAAGACCTCCTGAAGACGGAGCCGGGCGCGACGCCTGTCCTGCTTTGTTGGAAGCGCGCGGCGAAGCTTACATCGCCACGAAAGAGTTCGACGCGCTCAACGCGGCCCTGTCCGCCGCCGGGGAGAAGCCTTTCCCCAACGCCCGCAACGCCACCGCCGGCACGCTCAAGCAACTCGACCCGCGCCTCGTCGCGCAGCGGCCCATCCGCGCCGTGTTCTACGCCGTCGGCGCGTGCGAGGGCATCGAGTTCGAGACGCACGCGGAAATGTTGGAGGCGCTGAAGAAGTTTGGCCTGCCGACCCAGCGGCGCTGGTGGGTCTGCCGTGACATGGAGGAAGTGCTCAAAGTCTATCGCGATGAAGTCGTCTGCCGCTACGACGAGAAGCGCGATCTGCGAAGTCAGTTGCCCTACGAGATCGACGGCGTCGTGATCAAAGTGAACCACCTCGCCGACTGGGCGCGCATCCCGTCCAAGACCCGCGCGCCCGGCTACGCCATCGTCCACAAGCCCATCCCATGGATCACGCCCGCCGAGACGGTGCTCAAAGGCATCACCGTGCAGGTTGGTCGCACCGGCGTGCTCACACCCGTGGCCGAGCTTGAACCGGTCTTCGTCCAAGGCTCGACCATCGCGCGGGCCACGCTGCACAACGAAGACGAAATCCGCCGCAAAGACATCCGCATCGGCGACACCGTGGTCATCCGCAAGGCCGGCATGGTGATCCCCGAAGTGGTCGAGGTGGTGAAAACCAAGCGGCCCAAGGGCGCGGCGGAGTTCGACTTCGTCGCCCACATCGGCGGCCAGTGCCCCGCGTGCGGCGGGCCGATTGCGAAGGACAAAGTAGGACAGGCGTCGCGCCTGTTTCTGATTTCAAGAGCCGGGTCTGAAGATGGAGACAGGCGCGACGCCTGTCCTACGGAAGAAGAAGTCGCCTGGCGCTGCCAGAACGTCGCCGGCTGCCCCGCGCAGAAAACGCGGCGTGTCGAATACTTCGCCCAGCGCAAAGCCCTCGACATCGAGTCCCTTGGCGGCATCGTTGCCGAGAAACTTGTTGAGCGCGGTCTGGTCGATGAGCCGCTCGACCTCTTCGCCCTGACGAAAGACCAACTCGCCAAGCTCAACCTCGGCACCGACGACGAACCGCGCGTCTTCGGCGAGAAGAACGCCGCGAAAGTCGTCGAAGCGCTGGAGCGGTCCAAGCAGGCGCCGCTGCACCGTTGGATCCTCGCGCTGGCCATCCCTGAGGTGGGCGAGCAAACCGCCTGGCAACTCGCGCAAGTCCATGCCTCACTGGACGAACTCGCCACATCGCAAATCCTTCGCGACCTCCGCGATCTCGGCGACAAGCGGTCGGAGCGCGACGCCATCTCGCCCAAGTCCCGCAAGAACCCGCCGAAGAACGTGGAGGAACTGGAGGCGCGCAAGCGGCGCCACACGGCCCTCACCGCCGCACTCGCAGAGATCGAAGCGCGCCTGGAGAAGAGCGGCGCCAAGGCCAGCCTTGCGGAAGTCGGCCCCGTCGCCGCCGCGTCCGTGCTGGACTTCTTCGCCTCAGCGAGCGGAAAGAAGATTCTCCAGCGTCTCCACCAACTTCACATCCAGCCCACCGGAGCGGCGACGTCCGCGGCACCGCAAGCCGCCGCTGGAAGGCCGCTGGCCGGCAAAACCTTCGTCCTCACTGGTACGCTGCCCACGCTTTCCCGCGACGAAGCTTCCGCGCTGATCCGCGACGCCGGCGGCAACGTCACCAGTTCCGTGAGCAAGAACACCGACTTCGTCCTGGCGGGCGAAAGCGTCGGCTCCAAACTCGACAAGGCGCGCGAACTGGGCATCGCCGTCCTGGATGAAGCGCAGTTCCGCAAGATGCTCGGCGGTGGGCCGACCGCGAAACCTCCAGCACAAGGAAGTTCGCTATGAAGCACCTCTTTCGAACAACACGCGCGATGCGCGCATGACAAGACTTTTACAGACTTCTGACTTGCGCATGACAACTGGGCTCCTGCTCTGTGAGATCTTGAACTCATGAAAACAACATCGTTCTCTTTGGCCCTGGTGCTCGCACAGTTCAATCATATCGCCCTCGATCTGAGTGCGGCGGGTCTGCCCGCAGCCCTGCCTTTGAGTGCGGGCTCCCAAACTGCCACAACGAAGGTGGTCGTACCTGGCATTCAGTTCGCCGAAACCTCCTTCAACTTCGGAAAGGTTGGCGCCGCCGACAAGCCACAGCACGACTTCATCTTCACCAACATCGGCCAGTCGGTGCTCGAGATCACGGACGTGCGGCCCGGCTGTGGCTGTACCACGGCTGGCCCCTGGGACCGCAAGGTACAGCCGGGACAGATCGGCAAAATTCCGCTCACCTTCAACCCGGCGAACTTCAGTGGTTTGGTTACCAAGGGGGCAACTGTGATCTGCAACGACCCGGCCCAGAGCAACGTGTATCTGCAACTCCAAGCCACGGTCTGGCGTCCGGTTGAGATTCAGCCGCAGTCCCTCTATTTTGTGCCGGTTGACGGCGACCCGACCAAGGAGACAAAGGTGGTTCGCATCGTGAGCAACCTGAAAGAAACGTTGCGGCTGGAAGCACCGCACTCTTCCAACCCGGCGTTCCAGGTGGAGTTGAAGACGGTGCGCCCGGGCCAGGAGTTTGAACTGCTCGTCACCTACTCCGGCCCAGTCAGCAACGCCAGCCCATACGGCAACATTACCATCCAGACTTCGTCCACCAATCAACCCGTACTCAGCCTCACCACGGCAGGGATGCCTCAACCGGCCTTCGCGGTTATGCCGCCGGTGATTCGGTTGCCCGCAGGCCCCATCGGTTCTGATTTCAAGTATGCGGCGACAATTCGCAACAACGGCCGACAGGCGCTGACGTTGTCTGAGCCAGCCGTGAACGCGGAGGGCGTTACGGCGCAAGTGCAGGAACTGGAGCCGGGTAAGACATTCAGGATCAACGTCGGCTTCGCTCGCAGTTTTCAGCCTCGACCTGGCCAGAGAATGGAGTTGGCGATCAAGACCTCGCACCCGCGATATCCAATGCTCAAAGTGCCCATCACCCAGTGAGAAGCAGGGCAGAACCGCCGATCATTCGCTTCCCAGGACGGCGCTGGACGGGTCCAGAGAAAAGGCCCAGAATGGTCGCGTCTGAATGAAGAAAGTCGCGCTCGTGTTCGTGGTGGCCGTCTTCGTTCCCAGCTTGGTGCTGGGTTGGCTGGCCATCCGCTCGGTGCGCGATCAGCAAATGGTGGCGGAGCGCCAGCAGTGGCTGCTCTACCAGGGAGTGGCTGACGCCCTCGCCCAAGGGGTGAGGGAGTTCCTGGCGGAAAGACAGCATGATTTCGCCCAGCGGGTCGAAACGTTGCAGACGATGCGCGGCGCGCGGGAGGCGGCCAGTTGTTTCGACGAAGAACTCCGTCAGACCTGGCCGCTGGCTGAAGTTGGCTTTGCCGTTACGCTGAAGGGCGACGTGCTTTCGCCGTCGATGCTGGGCCACCTGGAGGGCTGCCGTTTCCGGCTGGAAAATGACCGCTTTTTCTGTTGCGAACCGGTCGAAGTCTATTGGAACAGCCCAAGAGGTCCGATCAGCTTGTCCAAGCTTCAGGAAAACCGCGCGGCCACTCCAGGGGAGCCGGACAAGAAAGGGGACGGGGGAATCTTCGCGACCAAGAGCACATTGGTTTCGGCCTCGAAAAATGGCGTTGGGGGAGCGTCGCCACAGGCCGCCCCGAGCGAAGCAGAGTTTCGGCAATTGATCGGCGATTCTTACGAGGGCACGCTGGCCCGGTTCGTCCAGAACCGACTCAAGCTGTTGTTTTGGTACCGTTCAAGGCACGAACCGCAATTGGTCTTTGGGGCGCAGTTGGATTTGAAGCGGCTCGTCGCCGGCTTGCAGGAGTCCGTGCAGGTGCCAGAGTCGCTGCGCGGCGACATCACCGCTGCATTGCTGGATGATACCGGCAAACCGATGGCGGGCAGGCTGCACGAGGACCGGCAGCCGCTTGTCACCTGCAACATTGGCCAGATCCTGCCGCACTGGGCCATTGCCGTCTATCTGCAGAATCCCGCCCAGTTGACCCACGCGGCCCAGACGCTCAGGCTCACCCTTACTCTCATCATCGGACTGCTGATGCTGGCGATCGTGACTGGTGGAGCGCTGATCGTCGCGGACGTCAAGCGGCAGATCACGCTCGCCGCCCAGAAAACTGACTTCGTGAGCAACGTTTCCCATGAACTCAAGACGCCGCTCACTTCCATCCGCATGTTTGGCGAGTTGCTGGCGGAAGGCAGGGCGGATGACGAACGCCAGCGCCGCTATCTACAAATCATCACCTCCGAGACCGCACGGTTGACGCGCCTGATCAACAACGTGCTCGACTTCGACCGGTTGGCACGCGGAAAACAGAAATACCATTTCGCCGATTGTGACTTGGCGTCGGTGCTGCGGAAGTGCCTCGGGACCTACCGGCCTTACCTTGAATCAGCCGGATTCAAATTGGAGTGCGATCTGCCATCCGATTCAGTTATGGTGAATGGCGATGCCGATGCCTTGGCTCAAGTGTTGGTCAATCTGCTCTCGAATGCCGAGAAATATACCGGGGAACGGAAAGAAATCTTGATCCAGATGAAGCGTGTTGCGGGCCGAAGGAGCAAGTCTCAACCAGGCGAGGCGTGTAGGGCTGCCGCGCCCGGCAATGGCGTGGAGCTGGAGGCGCCCGGCCGTGCGGGAGTGGATGTCAGAGTCCTGGACCGCGGGTTGGGGGTGCCGCATGGTTGCGAGCGCAGGATTTTCGACCAGTTTTTTCGCGCGCACGATTCACTGGCCAGCGGCATCCAAGGATCCGGGCTGGGCTTGACTCTGGGACGGCAAATCGCACGGGCCCACGGTGGCGACCTGGTTTATGAGCCGCGGGAAGGCGGCGGAAGCTGCTTTATCCTCAAGTTGCCAGGCAGCGTGGGAGTTCCCCCGGCTGCGGACGCCGCGGCTGCGCGGGGAGCGGCGGACCAGGTTGACGGCAGACTGCTCCTATGAAAGCCAAGGTTTTGATCATCGAAGATGACCCGCACATTTTGCTCGGACTGGAGGAAATCCTCAAAGGGGAAGGTTACGCAGTAACGACATGCGATCGCGGCGACCTGGCGTTGGAGGCGGTGACCAAGTGTCAGCCCGACCTGATCGTGCTGGATGTCATGCTGCCGGGTCTCAGCGGCTATGATGTCTGCCGACAGCTTCGCGCCAAAAGGATTTCCACCCCCATCCTCATGCTCACAGCCAAAGGACAGGAGATGGACAAAGTCATTGGCCTGGAATTGGGCGCGGATGATTACATGACCAAGCCGTTTGGGGTGCGCGAACTGGTGGCACGGATCAGCGCGCTGCGACGCCGGGCCTGCCCGCCAGGAGAGGGCGATGGTGCGGCATCTTTTCAGATAGGAGCTTCCACAATCGACGCGAAAAGATTCCTCTTGTGTCGTGGGAAGGTGAGTGAACAACTCACCGCCAAGGAGTTGAAGCTGCTCCAGCTTTTTCACGCACATCCTGGCGAGGTTCTGTCGCGGGACAAATTATTGAACGAGGTGTGGGGTTACAGCTACTACGGCACCACCCGAACGCTCGATCAGGTCATCGTTCAGTTGCGCAAGAAGCTGGGCGACTCCGGAGAGGAGCCAAGGCACCTGGTGACAGTGCATGGAGTGGGGTACAAGCTGGTGGACTGAGAGGAGACTCCGCTTGCTCGGGGCCGGAAAGTGGCTATTCTTCGATCATGCAGCAAGCGACAGCAACAGCGGCAGCCGAGAATTTCCTCCACTACCTTGATTTGGTGGAGCACGGGCAGACCATCCAAATCCGCAAGCAAGGCCGGACGGTGGCGCGCATGGTGCCAGACTGCGATTTCATGCCGGGCCGCCAGGCCGCCGACTTGTTTCGGAGCCATCGGCCGGACCCGGAAGCCGCGGACGCGGTGGCTGCGGAATTGAAGAAACTCGAGGCCGAGGCCGAACATGACCTGGCTCATTGACACGGACGTTTTCATCGAGGGGGAGCGAGGCAACCCGGCGTTTGTGCCCTGGTTGGAGAGCGTGCAAAGCGTTGCCACCGCGGATATCGTGCGCGGCGAGTTTCTATTGGGCGTTCACGCGGTGCCGGACGTCGCCAAACGGCAACGCGGCTTGGAGTTTTTTGACGAGCGCATCGCCAGACTGCCCTCCTTTGCTTCTGACCCGGCGGACTACGCCTCCGCAGCGTCTCTGGCTGGCGAGGCCCGCAGAAATGGCAAAGGCAGGCCCAGTTTGGCAGACGGACTTCTGGTGGCCATCGCCCTCCGCACAGGCGCAACGATCGCAACCCGCAACGTGACTGACTTCCGAGCGATGGGCTGCCCGTGTGCCAATCCGCTGTGACCTTTCCGGCTTGAAGCTGGAGTGGCGGCAGCGTCACCGGTTCCGCAAGCAAGATCACCGGCTGCGTTCCGGCTGGTGAAAGCGCCGGCTCGAAGCTCGACGAAACCACGGAAGACACTCGCACTTGCGGCTGGCTACTCCGCCAAACCCCTTCCAATCTCCCGCCCTGTTCAGTGCTTCGGCCGGAGCAGGATCGCCTTCTTGTCCGTCCCATCGACTTCCACGCTGTGGGTTTCGACGCCCGGATCGTCGCGCAGGGCGTTGTGGATGATGCGGCGGTCGAAAGCACTCATCGGCTCCAGTTCCACCACGTCCCCCCAGCGGCGGACTTTCTCCGCGGCCTCCTTGGCTTTCTGCACCAGGGCATCGCGGGCCTGGCTGCGATAGCCGCCCACGTCCACGAGCACTTTTGGCGCTGTGGAGTCCGCCTGGAAAATCATCCGGTTGACCAGATATTGGAGGTCGGCCAGGGTCTGGCCTTGGCGGCCGATGAGGCGGCCGGAATCGTCGGTCTTCACTTCCAGCAAGTGGCCCTCATCGAGATGGTGTTCCTCGACAGTGGCGGGGAAACCCAGGCTTTCGAGGAGTTGTTCAAGCGTCGCTTTCGGGGTCAGGGGCATAGGGTCAAAGGTCAGAAGTCAGAAGTCAGAAGTCAGAGGGCAGAGTTCAAGCGCGGCATGGAGGGCAGGGGCTATTTCTTCTTCTTCAGCGGAGCCACCGGGGCCGCGGGCTTGGCGGCGGTGGCCGGGTCTTGGGCTTTGGTCAGCTTCATCTGCGCAATGGTTAACAGGTTCTGCACCGTCCAGTAAAGCGTCAATCCGGCCGAGAAGTTGTAGAGGAAAACCATGAACATCATCGGCATGTATTTCATGATTTTCTGCTGGGTGGGATCCATGCCGGGCGAAGGCGGGGTCATCCGCGCCTGCCAAAGCATCGTCGCGCCCATCACGAGTGGCAGCAGGTTCACAGGGAAATCGAGGCCCGGCAGGTACGCGACGGTGTCCGGCTTGGAAAGATCGTAAGCCCACAGGAAGCGCACCCCGCGCAGTTCGATGGCACTCTGGATCATCGTATAGAAGCCAATGAAGACGGGGATTTGGAGCATCATCGGCAGGCAGCCGCCCAGAGGGCTGACCTTGTTCTCCTTCATGAACTCCATGAGCTTCTTCTGCTGCTTCATCGGGTCGTCTTTGTACTTCTCCTGGAGCGCCTTCATTTGCGGCTGGAGCTGCTGCATCCGCTTCATCGAGCGCGTGCTCGCCTGGGTGAGCGGCCAAAACAGCAGTTTGATGATGACCGTGATGAGGATGATGACGAGGCCGTAATTCGGAACGAGTTGGTAGAGGACGTTCATCGACAGCAGCAGCGCCTTGGCGAACCAGTGGAACATGCCGAAGTCCATGACCGCGTCCAGTTCCGGTGCGATGCGGGCCAGCGACCGGTATTCCTTCGGCCCGGCGTAGAGCGTGTAGCGGCGCTCGACGGCCTGGCCCGGAGCGAGGACCGCGCCCGGATAGATCAAGCTGGCCTCGTAGCCGTAGTTGTGCGGCTGCCGGACGCGAGAGCGAGGATCGGGCGGCAGTTCGACGCGGAGCACCTTCAATTGCGACGCCGCGTTGTTCGTCGATCCCATGACGGCCAGAGTGAAGAACTGGTTGGGGACGGCACTCCAGAGGAGGTTGCTGGCGTTCGCCGTGAACAACGGCCGCGGCACGCTCGTTCCTCCCAGACAACCCATGAAGCTCGTGTTGTCGAACCAGCCGGGGTCCACTTTCTCCGCCTTCACGCCGCCAAACCAATACACGCTCAGGAACCGCTCGGCCTCCTCCGGCTCCATCAGCGAAGACGTGCCCGCCGCCACCGCGTACTCCGGCACGGTCACCGCCTGGTCTGCGCGGTTCTCCAGCCGCACACTGGCTGCCAGGAGGAAGTTGCTGGTGAACCGGAAGTCCTTCACCACCGCCAGCCCGTTGGGCAAGAGCTTCTCCGCGCGCAGGCTGGTAGCCGAGGTCTTGGTCAGCTTGTACAGGTTGTCCCCCGCGACGACGTCGTTGCCGCGCACGGCCAGCACCGGCACGAGCGCGCGATGGTTGAGCGTGGCGACTTCGTTGCTGCCAGCTTTCGTGGAAGGGCCGCGGCTGCTGGTGATCGGGTATTTCTTCAGCTCCACCAGCTTCAATCCGCCGCCGTGAGACGTGAAAGTGTAAACCGCGTCGCCCGTCTCCAGCTTCTCCACCTGCTCCGGCGAGCCTGGCGCGACGAGTGGCGCCGCGAGATTCGTGGGCACCGCGCTGGCCGTGGGAGGCGGCAGCGTGATGGCATTGGTCGCAGCGTTGGTGGCGGCGGCGGGGCTGGTCGCGGTCGTGACGAGGTTCGTGGAAATCGGCTTCGGAATCGGCGGGTAGATCTTCGGCACGATCCAGAACCACAGAAACAGCAGGGCGAACGACGACGCGAGAACGATGAGTGATTTGCGGTCCATGAAAGGCTACTTGTTCAGCAAAAGGCAATGGTGGGAGCAACGACTCTCTGCGCCGGCGCTGCCGGAGGGTTGAAACCGAAGCGGCTCCACGCGCTCCGGCACCGGGTCATGCCCGCATCCGCCCCACGGATGGCAGCGGCCAACCCGTCGCGCGGCCAACCACCCGCCCCGCCCCGCGCCATGCCGGCGCACCGCCTCCGCGGCGTATTCCGAGCAGGTTGGTGTGAACCGGCAGCCCGCCAGGGGTCCGACCAAGGCGTGCAGCACGGGCGACACCGTCAGCTTGTAAGCCCGGAAGCTAAGCGTGAGAATTTGTTGGGCCAGGTTCATCTGCCGGGAGCAGGCGGGCGCGACGCAACGCGGTAAGATAGTCGCCTTCCACGTCGGCCAGTTTCATTTCGGCGATGGACTGCCGCGCCACCAGGACCACGTCCAAGGGCTGCGCGAAGCGACGTTGATTTCGCCGCCACACTTCGCGCAACAAACGCCGCGCGCGGCTGCGGACGACGGCCCCGCCGATCTTGCGGCCGGTCACCACGCCCAAGCGGCACGGAAGGTCCCCGCCGGACGGCAGCCAGTTCAAGATCAGGCAGCCGCAGACCAGCCGCCGGCCTTGCGTCTTGAGCCGGGTAAAGTCGCGCCCCTGCTTGAGGCGGCAGGCGCGCGACAGGCGCAGCGGAGCGTGGGGCGTGGGGCCGGCAGGCATGGGCCGATTACACCGGCGTCAGGCGTTTGCGCCCTTCGCGACGGCGGTTGGCGGTGACCATGCGACCGCCCCGGGTTTTCTTGCGGGCAAGGAACCCATGCTGCCGCTTGCGACGAATCTTCGACGGTTGGTATTGGCGTTTCATGCTCTAGTTCAATTCAACTGTGCTGCTCACTCAACCCGCAACAACCAACCCAAAAGGGAACCGATCCTTGCGGGACGCGGGAGAATATCAGTGAAAGGGGGGGTGTCAAGCGCCCGGCCCTGGTTCTGCGGGCGCGCCGGGGCTGCATCAAGCTCGTTCCGAAGCGCGGCTGTCTCAGCCGCAGCGACCAGAACGACCGAGCGACTCGTGAAGAGGCTTGCGCCGGCGGGTTCCGAACGTGGCTGCGGCTGGGACAGCCGCGCGCCGGGCGGCGTCAGACCGAGCTTGATGCAGCCCTGCAAGATGACTGGCTTCGCGGAATCTCGCTTGACCACACTGCGCTGCTCTGCTTAGGGTTTCGCGACGGTAGGCAGGGCGTGGTTGACCAGTAACGGTGATTGCCCCTGTCTCCCTTTGGGGCCTTGGAGGCCTGTTGTCAGAAGTTTGGTCGTCAAACATCTTAGCCAAAGCAGAACCCATGAAACTAAACCTTCTCTATGCCGGCACAATCACGCTGTCTCTCGCGTGTCTGACTGCGCGCGCTCAAGTCGTCGCTGATTCGTCCAGGGACTTCAGTGGTACACAGGGAGGCAGCAACTGGTACTACGGATATTATCGAGCCAACAACACCACGGAGGCGGGCTTCGTTCAACTCGAGTGGTTCAGTGCGTACTACTCGGCCACGCGCGGGCTTGGATGGCTGCGCAGCGGTGGCTCCCCAGAGGGGGCGCCGTACACCGCCATTGGTTACGCGGGCGCCGAGCCGAACGGGGCCAATGACGGCCCTCAAGGCGAAGAATGGGCCGTTCGCCGGTACGTGAGCGCAGTCGCTGGATCCGCAAGGATTTTCGGGGATCTTCGCAGACTGCCGGGTTACTGCGGGAACGGCGTGATTGCGGAAATCCGGGTGGACGGGCAAACGGTCCTCTCGAATCTCGTCACAACTGTCGCCAATGTGCCGGGCCTGACCAACTATTCAGCCAACGTGACGCTGGCGATCGGCTCGAAGGTGGATTTCATATTGCGACCGAACCAGCCAACGGACAACGGAAGGTGCGGCTACGCCGTGTTTGCCGGTATCATCGAATTGACCACGACAAGCGCTTCGGCTCCCACGATCACAAATCAGCCACAGGACAGGGTGGTTTCCATTGGAGGATCCGCCACATTCACCGTCGGTGCGAGCGGAACGCCACCACTGAGCTTTCAGTGGCAATGGAACGGGACCGATTTGGCGAATGCAACGAACTCTTCGTACGTCATCGCGGACGCGCAGCTTGCGGATGCAGGCACATACGGAGTGCGCGTCAGCAACGCGGCTGGTAACGTGCTCAGCCAATCGGCTACGCTTTCGCTCCTGGATCTGCGAACTTACGCAGGCCTGACGCTCGCCGGTCCGGTTGGCAAGACCTACCAGGTCGAGCGTGCGACTGTTCTGAGCGGTCAGACGAACTGGATTGTTCTGACGAACCTGACGCTGGAGGCCAGCCCGTATCGATTTGTGGACTGGAGTTCCGCAGGTTCGCCCAATCGCTTTTACCGCGCCACCCCTTTGCCGTGAGTCAACACGCTGCCGGCTTGCAGTCCGCGGGGAGGCGTGATGAGGTGTCCCTGTGGCAGCCAACGTGCAACGGCCTCCGGGCGGCAAAGTCCTCCTCCTCGTCCTCGACGGCGTGGGCCTCGGCGCCCTGCCGGATGCCGCGCGCTACGGCGACGAAGGCAGTCACACGCTCGCGCACGTGGCCGAGGCGGTGGGCGGACTTCGCCTGCCAAACTTGGCGTCCCTGGGCCTGGGCAACATCGATCCCCTCCGCGGCGTTGCGTCCGTAACTGAACCGCGAGGCTGTTTTGGCAAAGCCGCCCAGGCTTCGCGAGGCAAGGACAGTACTACCGGACACTGGGAAATTGCCGGTCTGATCACGGAGAAAGAGTTCCCCACCTATCCTCGCGGATTCCCCGCCGAGTTGGTGGAGCGCTTCCTGCAAGTGACCGGCTGTGGCGGCGTGCTGGGAAACCGGGCGGCGTCCGGCACGTCGATCATGGACGAACTGGGCGCGGAACATCTCCGCACGGGCTGGCCCATTCTTTACACGTCGGCCGACTCCGTTTTCCAAATCGCGGCGCACGAAGAAGTCATTCCCCTCGAACGGCTGTACGAAATCTGCGCGCTGGCCCGACAGCAGGTCTGCATCGGCGAACACGCGCTCAGCCGCGTCATCGCGCGCCCGTTCGTCGGCACACCCGGCCAGTTTAGCCGCACGGCGAATCGGCGCGATTTCTCGTTGGCGCCGTCCGGCCCGACCTTGCTGGACCTGCTCGCCGGGGCCGGCTGGCCGGTCGTCACGGTTGGCAAAGTGGACGAGTTGTTCGCGGGACGCGGAGTGAGCCGCGCCGTCCACACGAAGGGCAACGCGGAAGGCGTCCGGCGCATCCTCGAACTGGTGGCCACTCTCGACCGCGGCCTGGTCTTCGCGAACCTGGTGGACTTCGATACGCTCTACGGCCACCGCAACGACGCGGCGGGTTTCGCCCGGGCGCTGGAAGAGTTCGACGCGGCGCTGCCGGCCATCCTGGGCGCGTTGCGGGCCGGCGACCTGCTGATCCTCACCGCCGATCACGGCAACGACCCAGTGACGCCGAGCACCGATCATTCGCGCGAGTACGTGCCCGTGCTGGCGACGCGCGCAGGCGCCGACGGAGGGAAGAACCTCGGGACGAGGCCGACTTACGCGGACATCGGCAAAACCGTGGCGGAGTTTTTCGCCCTGGAGAACAGCTTGGCGGGAACCAGCTTCTTGGCGATGTGCCCGTCGGCTCGCGCTACTTCTGCTCCTTGACGGCGCTCTCCGTCATCTTGGTGAATTCGTCCTTGGACGCCTTCACCAGCGCCGCCGGCCCGGTGAGCTTGATGAAGACATTGCCGTCCTTGCTCTCGATGATCGCCCCGAGGAGCATGGCGTTCGGAATCGCCGCGGTCGGATGGCCCATCATCCCGGCCGAATAGGTGCCCTCCGCTTGCACGTAGGTGACCTTGCGTCCACTTACGGTCACGTCCTCCACCTTGGAGTTGATCTTGTCTTTCGGCTCTTTGAACTGGCCCAGCCAGCGGTCCACGTTCGCTTGCTTGTCGCCGCCGTCGCCGGGACCGAAATGGAAAAAGACCACTTCGGCGCTCTGGTTCTTCTTGGCATCGGTGATCTTCAACTGCGCCGCGCGCATGGCGGAGGCCGGAGGCGTGATCTGCCACGCGGCCGGGCGCTTGAAGGCGAACTCACCCACCTTGAATTGGGAGGGAGAATCACCGCCGGCGTGCGGATGGTCGGCCCCGAAGACACGAGCGCCGAAGCTGGCGGCCAGAAGAAAACTCAGAGCGAGCGATGCGGTCAAGTTCATGGCCCCTCTGTAAGACAGGTCATCTGAGAAGTCAAACCAGCAGCCTTGCCCCGTGCATCCCCAAGCGGTCAGGGTCTTGTCGCGGCGGCCATCTTAGCTGCCGTGGAGGGCGTGCTTCCAGCCGCCCCTCAGACATCACACAGGCTGACCGCCTCGAACAAACCCTGATACGGGTCACGCGTGGGGATGAACTCCTGGCCCACGTAGCCGGCGTAGCCGATCTCGAGCAGCGTCTGCATGATGGGCGGATAGTTGATCTCCTGCTTGTTGTCGAGTTCGCCCCGGCCCGGATTGCCGGCCGTGTGAACGTGGCCAATGTAGTCCTTGAGTTGGCGAAGCCGGCGGATGATGTCCCCGTCCATGATCTGAACGTGGTAGATGTCGAACAACAGCTTCATCCGCGGGGAGCCGACGCGCTTGATGATGTCGATGCAGTAGTCGGTGTGGTCGCCCTGATAGCCCGGATGGCCCTTCATGGGGTGAGTGGTTTCGCGGCTGTTCAGCATCTCCATGCAGAGGGTCACCTTTTTCTGCTCCGCGTAGCCGATGATTCTCTTGAGGCCGTCCACGCAGTTCTTCGCGCCCTCATCCGGCGGGATAAGCGGGCTGGCGGGATCGCCGGGATTTTTCGCGGCGTAACCCGTGAAGCAAATCACGCTGGGGAAGCCGAACGCCGCCGCGGCGTCGATGGCATCGGTGGTGGCTTTGAGCACGCGCGGCCAGTGGTCCGGATTGTTGAAGCCCTTCAAGAAGGGCGGATCGGGGTTCATGTTGATCTGGCAGATGGCGTTGGTGAGGCCGTGCTTCTGGATCACGGGATAATGCTCCGCGGCCACCAACTCCACGCTCTTGCAGCCGAGTTGCTTCGCCACCTGGCAGGTTTTCTCCACGTCCCACTTCTCGCCCGCCGTCTCGAAACACCAATGGACGATGGACTGGTTGATGCGGCCCTGGCTGACGGCGGGGCCTTTGGACCGGGCGGCCGAGGCAGAGTTGGACGCGCAGCCAAACTGCGTCCAGCCGAGCGCGCCCGCCGCGGCGGCGACGCCCGCGGCCTGTTGCAGCAGGCGGCGGCGAGTGATGGGGTGCGGGTGGAGGGAATCCGACGAGGGGTTCGTGTTTAAGTCAATTGCGGTGTCGCTGCGTGTTCTCATAATGAAATAGCGGCCCCGAATCTAGGCGAGGCAGGCGGGGGCCACAAGTTCGCGTTTGGGCTGGCGCACCGGGAACCGCGATGGATTCAAGAATTCTTGGATCGTAGCAGCCGACGTGAGGAGAGTCGGAGCGACCGCTGACGGTGGCTGCATCGTGCCAAGGAACGGAGCGCGGCTGTGGTCGAAGACCCAGCCGCAGCACGCTCCAGAGGACGAAGTTCGGACATGCTCCCACGCCTCGCGCCTGGATGGCTGCTGCGGCTGGTCCTGCGGACACAGCCGCGCTCCGTTCCTTGACAGGCTCCGTTTCCAATCTGCAATCCGCAATCTGCAACCTGCAATCAGAGTGAGCCTGCCAAGGAACGGTAGGCGGTCGAGGTCTGTGGTTGGGGCAGATCACGGGTTCAGTTGGGTTGAAGTTGGGCTTGGGGCACGACCACCATGCCCAAGTCGCGCGCCAGCCGCGCCAGGCGCCGTTGTTGCTGGAGG
>JACRJZ010000109.1 GCA_016219875.1 Verrucomicrobiota bacterium
AATTCGTTCCGAGCCTCACCGGCCCAATTCCAGGCGGACCACCAGTGACTGGATGGCGGCTTTCGGCCATTTCCAGAGCATTTTCGGGGTATCGAGCAGATTCGCTCATGTCAGCCCGAAAAGATGTGGGTAATGACAAGGGTTGAAAACCTGCGCTACGCTGAACACATATCGCCCCATTCCAACCTCACTTCCCGCCGGAGGTCGGGGAGATGGTGCGGCGCAGCCGATCCGTGAGTTGCGCGGCCCGCTTGGCCTCGTCTTTGCCGAGGCGGCCCACGGCTTCGAGGATGGGACCGGCTTCGTCGGCTTTGAGGTAAGCGAGAATCTTCAGCACGTCGTCGTCGGGGAGTTCCTTGAGGATGTTGGCCGAGCCTGCCGGCGACATCGCGGCGTGGGTCTTGGCCAAACGTTTGAGGTTGGTGGTTTCCTGCTCCTTCAGGCGGGTGACGTTTTGGTCGAACTCGCGCTGCATCCGGGCGACGGTTTGCGTGACGCCGGCGAGTTCGGCGCTTTCGGCCTTGAGGCGGGCTTCGAGATCCTTGATGTGCTGCTCGCGTGTGGTGAGCAACTCTTTCTCCTGTTGCAGTTCCAAGATCATCTGGTCCAACTCCGGGTTGCGGAAGTTCCACGACGGCTCGTTGTGTGAAGTGAAACCGCTTTCGGTCTTTTCCGGCAGCGACGCCTTGAGTTGACTGGCGGAAGGGAAAGCCAAGACGGTGACGCCCAGATAGAGCAAGCCCCCGAGCAGCGCGGCCACCCAGTTGGACTGGAACAGGCGGATCATGCGACCTCCAGTTCCTCGGCGCGGCGCCAGGCGAAGGCGTGGCCGGGCAGGCGGGTGCCCAGTTCGTCAAGGTGCTTCTGCTCGTCGCGCAGCACGTCGCGGTCATAGGCGCGGCGGTGTTTGTCGTGGTAATGGTCGATGGCCTCCCGGTCGCGCGTGGCCAGGCACATGTCCTTCCAGGTGCGGCCGACGTGTTCGTCGGCTTCGCGCTTGGCGCGCTCCAACCGGGCCGAACGCTCCAGCAGCACCCCGTCGTAGGCGCGGATGCGGTTCAAGTCGGAGGCCGGCGCGCTGGCGGCCAGCAGTTCCTGCAGCAGCGACCAGTTCGTGACCAATTCGACCTGGACCGCCTCCAGGTCACGCTCTGCTTCCTTGGAGACGCGCAAGGCATCGGCGTAGCGCTTCTGGGCGGTTTGTTCCTTCTGCTCGCGGATGGTGCGGAGAACCTGGAGCGGGAAGCGGAAGCGTTTCATAGGGCGAAAGAGAGGATGGGCGACGGGGTGGCAGTGGAACGGGCGGTCTTGGTCCCGCTCTTGGCCTTGCTCCCGGGAGAAGTTGGCAGAGCGAGATGCAAGTCAATCAGACGCGGCTCGGTCGGGGCGGGCGAAGCGCCGGCGCTGGAGCACAAGTGGCGCATCGGTCTCAGGATTCTGGCGGTCATGGGGTGGTTCCTTTCACTGCGGTCTTCTGCTTCAGCGTCTCCGCGAGCAGGGACCAGCTTTGGTCGGTGGGGAAACCCTCCGTCACAGCCTGGCGGAGGAAACGGTTCAGCGGCTCGTGCAGGTGGATCGCGGTGTCGATGGCCGCGTTGCTGCCGGCGGGGTACGCGCCAATGTTGATCAAGTCCTGGTTCTTGCGGTAGATCGCCAAATGCTCGCGGGCCTCGGCCGTCAGGGTCAGGCGCGCCGGAGTGAGCAGATCGCGGTTCAGCCGGCTCACGCTCTCCAACACGTCGATGGCCGGATAGTGGTTCCGCGTGGCCAACTCGCGGGTCAGCACGATGTGGCCGTCCAGAATCGAGCGGGCCGAGTCGGCAATGGGATCGTTCATGTCGTCCCCCTCCACCAGCACGGTGAAATAGCCGGTGATGGTGCCGCGTTCACCCGCCCCGGCGCGTTCGAGCAACTGCGGCAGCAGCGAGAAGACCGACGGTGTATAGCCGCGCGTGGTCGGCGGTTCGCCCACCGCCAGGCCGATCTCGCGTTGCGCCATCGCAAACCGGGTCAGCGAATCCATCATCAGCAGCACGTTCTGGCCAAGATCGCGGAAGTACTCCGCGATGGCCGTGGCGAGGAACGCGCCCTTCACGCGGGCCAACGCCGGTTCGTTCGACGTGGCGACCACGACGACGGATTTCTGGCGGCCCTTCTCGTCGAGGTCTTTCTCCAGAAACTCCCGCACTTCGCGGCCGCGTTCGCCGATGAGCGCAATCACGTTCACGTCGGCGTCCGACTGGCTGGCCATCATGCCCAGCAGGGTGGACTTGCCGACGCCGCTGCCGGCGAAAATGCCCAGACGTTGTCCGCGCCCGCACGGGATGAAGGTGTCGAGGGCTTTCAGGCCGGTGCGGAAACTCTGCTTGATGCGCTGGCGCTTGAGCGGATGCGGCGGGACCATCTGCAAGCCGACAAATTGCTCCGCCGGCACGGCGCCCTGGCCGTCGAGGGGCTGGCCGAGGCCGTCAATCACGCGGCCCTTGAGCGCGGCGCTCACGCCGATGCGCAACGGCGCGCCGGTGGAAACCACTTCGCTGCCGGGGTGGATGCCGTGGATTTCGCCCAGCGGCATCAGCAGCATGTGGTGGTTCCGAAAGCCGACCACTTCCGCGAGCGTCACCCCGTCGTGGCGGGCCGACTCGATGCGGCAGACTTCGCCGACGGAGGCGAGCGGGCCTTCCGACTCGACGACGAGGCCGATGAGCTGCACGACGCGGCCCCGCGTCTCGGTGACGCGCGAGGTCTGCACGCGCTGCACGAGGTGTTGCAGACGCTGCGAACGGCATTCGGTCAGGGCGGTCATGCGCTCAAGGTCTGTTCAAGCTGTTTGAGCTTCGTTTCGCGCCGCGCGTCGAGGGTGCCGAAGCGGGTGTGGACCAGGCAGCCGCCGCGGGAGACTTCGGGGGAAACGTGGAAATGCACCGGGTCGCCTCCCGGTTCCGGCGCGAGCAGCGGCGACTTGACGCGTTTGAGCAAGGCCAAGTCGTCTTTGTGGAGATCGATGTGAAACTCCGTGGCTTCCTCGACCTGATCCAGCGCCTCGCGGACCACGGCCTCGACCATTTTGCCGGTGATCGGCATGTTGGCCACGAGTTTGCGGGCGGCTTCCAAGGCCAGAGCGATCAGGTTGGACTCCGTGTCCTTGACCACTTGCGGGACGGCGTTGCGCAACGCGGCCAACAACCCCTGCTGGAGTTCGCTGACCTGGGAGCGGAGGTCCAGCAGTTCCTGCGAGAGAGCGCGTTCGCCCATGATCAAGCCGCGTTCATAGGCGGCCTGCTCGTGTTCGCGGAGGCGCTGTTCCCATTGCTCGGTCGTGGACGCGATGAGCTTCACCTCCCGCAACGGCTGGGAGAAGCGGATTGGCTCAGGCCATTTCATACGCGGCGTTGCGGCGGAGTTCCGCCAGGTCCAATTCGCCGTCGGCTTCAAGCTGGCGGACGACGGCGATGATGCGTTGCTGCGCGGCCTCGATTTCGCGCGCCTTGACCACGCCGAGGAAGGCAATCTCCTCCTGCACCGTCTCGGCGGCGCGGCGGGAGATGCACGAGAGGAGCAACGACTTGAGTTTGTCGCTGGCTTTCTTGAGGGAGACGGCCAGGTCGTGCGTGTCGGTTTCGCGCAGAATGCGCTGCAAGGTGGGCACGTCGAGCGAGGTGAGGTCCTCGAACGTGAACATCTTCTGCCGGATGGCGCCTCCGAGGTCGGGGTTGCGGTCCTCCACTGCCAGGAGCAACGTGCGGCTGACGGTCTTGTCCATCGCGTTGAGGAGGTCCGCCGCGGTGGTCACGCCGCCCGACTGGTTGAGCGGACGGCTTTGCTTCACGCCGAGCTTGGACTTCAGGACTTCGAGCACCTTCTCCATCACCTCCACGGGCGTGGGCGCCAGTGTGGCGAGCCGCTCGAGGACTTGGTCGGCCTGTTTGGCGGGCAGGAGGGCGAGCACTTGCGAAGCCTTGTCCGGCGCCAGAAAGCTCAACACGAACGCCACGGTCTGCGGCTGTTCCTGGCGGAGCAGGTTGAAGATGTGGCGCGGGTCCATGTCCGCTATGTCCTGCATCACCGGCGTGGACGCGCGTTTGGCGGGGGCGATCTTGTTCATGATGTCGCCGGCCCGGTAGGCGCCGACGGCCTTTTCCAAGGTGGAGCGGGCCAGTTCTGCGCCGCCGGAAATGGCGGTGCTGGCTTCCACGGCCACGTCCGAGAACTCGCCGAGCAGTTCGCCCTGCAACTCCTGGCTGATAATGCCGAACTGGGCCATTTCCGCGGTGATGATCTCGATCTCGTGCGGTTCGAGGTTGCGCAAAATCTGGGCTGCGCTCTCCGGTCCGAGCATGACGAGCAGCCCGGCCAGCTTTTGGATCTTGGTGAGGGCGCGCACCTCCGAGCCGGAGGGGACGGATTTGATGTCGGGAAGCAATGCGGACATAACGCGTTACTTGGTGGTGGCCTTGCCCCGGGCCAGCCAGCCGCGGATGGCCTGGGTCATGTTGCCGGGGTTTTCCTTGATGAGCTGGTTCAAGACCTCGACGGAGACGACGCTTGGATCGGCTTCGCGCTGCCAAGCGGGGAAGTTGTGGCCGTTGCCGTTGCCGTGGCCATTGGTGCTGCCGCCGGAAATCTGGCGCAGCGAAATGCCGATGGGGATTTCCTCCGGCGCGGTGCGTTTGAACAGGCGGAAGAAAACGAAGAGCACGACCACGCCCAGCACCGGGTAAATGAGCTTCTGGCCGAGTTCCCACCAATACAGATGGCGCTGCTGCTGGTCGAGTTGCTGGTTGATGGCCGTGGCAAACTGGTCGTTGAAGGGCAGTTCCTCCAGCGTGATTTGGTCATTGCGGGTGCTGTCGCCCACCTGGATGCCGAGCGCGCCTTGGACGATGCGGCGGAGCTTCTCCAGTTCCTCCGGCGTGCGCGGGACGGCCTTGCGCTCCGCGCCCGTGCCGTCCATGCGCGCGGCGATGGTCACCGCGGCGGACAAGCGGCGCAGTCCGCCGGCGGCTTGGATGATGTTGCTCACGGTCCGGCTGACCTCGTATTCCGTGGTGGCGGTGTTCTTCTTGTTGCGCACGCTGGTCACGGGCGCCCCCATCGCGGACGCCGCATGGTTGGTCTCGTCCGGCAGGTTGGAACTGACGCCCGCCGGCACGCTGGGCGTGGAGGTCGTGGTGTCGTCGTTCTCCTCGTTCTTGGTTTGGGTCCTCAGCACCTGGCCGTCGGGGTCGAACTTTTCCTGCGTGGTGGTGGTGGTGTCGAAGTTGATCTCCGCCGCCACGCGCACGATGGCCTGGCCGGGGCCGAGGACTTTCTCCAGCATGGTTTCGGCGTTGCGGGAAAGGTGTTTCTCCAGGTTCTGGCGCGCGGCGAGTTGGGTGGAGGAGAGGCCCACCAGCGAGTCGTTTTCGCTGTTCTCGGAAAGCGTGTTGCCCAGGTTGTCCACGATGCTGACGAAGTGCGGCTTGAGGCCCTCCACGGCGTTGGCGACCAGGAAACGGATGGAGTTGATGGCCTGCGGCGGAAGTTGCGAATTGCCGCGCACGCGCACGAACACCGACGCCGTCGGGTGCTTGTCCTTGTCGAGGATCAGGCGGTTCTCCGGCATCACGATCATGACGCGGGCGCTTTCGATCTCGTCAAGCTGCCCGATGGTGCGGGCCAGTTCGCCCTGCACGGCGCGGATGTAATTCGCCCGCTGCACGAAGTCGGAAATGCCGAAGTTCGGTTTGTCAAAAATCTCAAAGCCCACGCCTTCGCCGCGCGGGATGCCGCGCCCGGCCAGTTGCATGCGCATGGTGTGGACCTTTTCTGAGGGCACGTGAATGGAACCGCCGCTGACCCGGTAAGGCACCTTGGCGTCGTCGAGCGCGGCGATGACTTTCGCGGCCTCGGCCTCCGGGATATGGCCGTAGAGCAGCGCGTATTGCGTGCGGCTGGACCAAAAGCCGAGGCTGATCAAGCCACCCAGCACGAGCAGCGTGGCCATGACGACGCTGACGCGCTGGTTGACACCCAATTGCTTCCAGACCTGCAGAAGCTGGGAGGCGAGTGTGGAGGAGTTGAAGTTCATGCGGCGGGCTGCGAAACGAACACCGGGTCAGGGAAAGGAGCTGCCACCAGTCTGGTTCCCGCGCGGCTGGGCCGCGGCCAGATGCGTGGAAGCGTCGAAGCGTTGAAGCGTGGAAAGGGCGGAGAGTCCGCGTTGGACGCGCCAAGTTTCACCGAGCGCAACTGTGCCGGCCGGGCGGAACGTCGAACTCCAGTTCGGCTCGAAAGGGGCGGAACGTTCGTCCCGACTTGGGGGCGTGCGTCTTGTGCCTTTTGCCTTTTGCCTTCGGCCTTGCTCATACCTGCATGCGCATCAATTCCTGGTAGCTCTCCAGCAACTTGTTTCGGACTTCGACCATGAGTTGGAAGGAAACGGTGGCCTCTTCCATCGCAATCACGGCTTGGTGGAGCGACACGTTCCCGCCGCTCTGAAGTTCGCGGACCATCGCGCCGGCGTTCGCCTGGCGGCCATTGACCTCCTGAACCATCTGGCCGAGCAGACTGGAGAACGAGCCGCTGGACGGCGCGACACTCCCTGGTCCCGTGACCGTCTCGGCTGGCGCCAGCGCCTTCAGGTTCTCCACCGCGCTCGGGCCCATCTGCTGCGTTTGGGGCAGGGCACCGGACAAGGCGTCCAGGCCGGCGGAGGACATCAGCGGGCGGATGGCGGTGAGAGGAAGCATCCGGGGTCAATCAGCGTTTGCCGATGGCGAGGGTTTGCATGGCCAGGGTGCGGGCGTTCTTGGCCACCGCGAGGTTGGCTTCATAGACGCGGTTGGCCATGATGAGGTCCGCCATCTCTTGATGAATGTTGATGTCCGGCATGGCGACCATCCCCTCGGCGTCCGCGTCGCGGTGGCCCGGGTCGTAAACCAAGACTGGCGGGCGTGGGTCTTTGATGACGCGCGCCGAAAGCAGCGGGACCGCCGTGTTGCCGTTGGACTGCTGGGCGGCGGTCAGGATCGAGTCAAAGACCACTTCGCGGCGCTGATAGGGTTTGCCGTCCGGGCCGCGCGTGGTGTGGGCGTTGGCGATGTTTTGGGCAATCGCGTCCAAGCGGACCCGCTCGGCGCTGAGGGCGGAGGTGGTGCTGGCGATGCCGGGGAGAAAGTTGATCATCAGATGGGCCTTCCGGTGATGGCCAGCCGCAGCCGGAGCAAACTGCCCGTGATAAGCTGCGTGCTGAGCGAATGTTGAATCAGGTTCTGCTGGGCCTGCGTCATTTCGTTTTCCAGACTGACAGTGTTGCCGTCGAGGCTCAGGGCTTGGGCGGTGGAATCGACGGAGATCGTCGGGCGAAGTCCCTTGATGCGCTCGATGTCGCGGTTGGCCGTGGCCCGCTGTAGCTGCTGATTGAAGCTGGGCGCCAGATCGACGCGCTTGTAGCCGGGCTTTTCCAGGTTCGCGATGTTGCTGGCGAGGGCGTCCTGGCGAACCACGGCGGCATCGAGCATCTTTTTCGCGACCAGGTAGGTCGGCTGGCTGAAAATCCCGTCGATCATATCAACATTTCCATGCTCCGCTTAGCAACGCCGGTGCCAGCGCGAAAACACGGGCAAAATCTGCTGTTTCCAGGGAGCAGGGCAGGGGAGGTGGGAAAATGTTACCGGGCGGACGGCGGAAGATGGGCAAGGAAGGCTGCCCCGAACTTTCGTGTAGCGGCGGGCATCTTGCCTGCCGTGGAGCCGTGGCTTCCAGCCCGGCGGCGGATCGTGAGATGCTGAGCGCCCGGCAATGCTCAGCAGCCCTTCCAGGCGGCAAGGTGCCCGCCGCTACGGTTCGTGGCTCCGATGGCGCCGGCAGTCCAACACGGCCTTCTTGCGCCGTCCGGTTCTTTCGGGGAGATTTTGCGCCATGTTTGACACGATGCGGTTTCATCCTGGGGCACGTCACGGCGTTGACAGCGAATTCGTTGAAGCGTTGAACCCGAAATCCGAAGTTGGCCCAGCGCCCGGAGTGCGGCCGTCCTCGGCCGCAGGAGCTTTCACCGACTCAAGGCGCGAGAACTTCTTCACCCCGCTTCCTGTTGCAGGTTGCTGTGGCCGAAGACGGCCACTCTCCACA
>JACRJZ010000111.1 GCA_016219875.1 Verrucomicrobiota bacterium
GTCTCCATTGCCTTTCGGCGTTCAGTGCGTTCCCCGCGTCGGTCGGGAGACCGGCATAACTGGTGAAGAACTCTGCTTGTCTCCATTGCCTTTCGGCGTTCAGTGCGTTCCCCGCCAGCAGCGGCGCAATGGAATGAACTCAAGGCGTTCTGCGTCTCCATTGCCTTTCGGCGTTCAGTGCGTTCCCCGCAAAAGGAAGCTCAACTTCACCGCGTATCGCCCCAAGGGGTCTCCATTGCCTTTCGGCGTTCAGTGCGTTCCCCGCAAGACTCATACCGGCGCTCCCAGCGCTACCACTCAGAGTCTCCATTGCCTTTCGGCGTTCAGTGCGTTCCCCGCTGGTTCCGCGCTCCCGATCATCCCCAAAGGCCGCTATGCCAATGGTGTTGCTCTCCTGACGATGAGCCTCGGCCCGGATCACCGCCCGCGAGTCGACCTTGACTCGCTCATGCTCAATGGTCGGCCTGTGCCCGATTGGGCCAAAACCCAAAGTCTGCGCGGTCCGCACGTCCAGAACGTCCTAAACATCCTCGACAAGAATGCCCTGCTATCCCGTCTCCGAAGCATTGAGATTCGAGGCGACCAACTCGTCTTTGTCCCTGTGAATTCCAGATGATGAACGAGCCCAGATCAGCCTCCACTCGCGGCTGTCACCGAGAAGCCTGGTTCGCCGCGCTGCTCTTGTCAGCCCGGCTCTGGGCCACCGGAGAAGACGAGGTTTCCGTGCGGACTCTATCGCGGTCACGATAAATTTGCCGAAGCCTGCGGTCATCACGCATCACGACATCACGTTGTGGACCGATCTGGATCAGAACACGCTTCGTCTGCAAACCACCTGTACCGTCCGGAACCAGAGCGGGCAAGCGTGACGCAGGTGGATTTCAATCTCCTCGGCGCTGAACGATCCTACGGGGCGAATGTCGCCATCGCCAGCATCTCGGTAACCATCGATCGGACGCGGATTGCATGCCCGTTTACCCACGCGCCCTTAACGCAGCCCAGCAGTCCAGATCGGGCAGGAACACAGCGATTCCCCAAGATCGTCCGGATGACACTACCCTCGCCCTTGGAGCCAGATGCGGACTGCCTGCTGCACTTCGACTACGCGATCACCATTTCCGACCTTGGCAACGACCTCAGCTACGGCTTGATCGCCCCGTCGCCCGCCGGCGGGAAGGAGGTGAATCTTCTGGCCGACTATGCCTGGATTCCTGGGTATTGCGGCATCGCCGCGGGACTGTCAAACGGACAAAGTGATAAGCGAGCTCGAGGCAGATGCGGTTATGGCCCTTTGGATGTCCAGCCAAGACCATGGGAAACGGACAGAGCTGGATGTCTCCCGGTGGGACAACACGGCGGTCACGCATTGGCAGGAGGCGAAGCAATACTTCGCCAAGCATCCCGCCACGATCAATCGGGACCGTCCAACCAACTTCAAGGTGGTGCGAGATCTGTTAAGCCAGGTTCCGGCATTGGAACGTGATGGCCTGGAACAGGACTTTGTGAAGATCTATGCTGGGAAGACGCCACCCGCGCTGCATATTCAAGAATGGATTGGGCCAGAGACAACACTGACACAGTTGCGCGGGAAGGTCACTCTCTTGGACTTTTGGCACATTGAGAGCCCCGGCTGTTTAACGCGCATGCCGCACCTTCAACAGCTCGAGACCGACTACGGCATGAAAGGTCTGTAGGTGCTGGCGATTCACAGTAGCCGCGTCGGCGATTTTCGAAAGGTCCCGGGGTTTCTGCGAGAGCATCGCTACCATGTCTCGGTGGGATTGGATAAGCAGTCCAAGACGGAGGCGAACTACGCCGTCCAAGCATGGCCCACATACTACCTCATTGATCGGCAGGGCCATTGGGCTTGGGGGCCAAGCCACGCCCTGCCGAATGAGCAGATATTGGTTCCGTTGCTCAACAGTCGACAATGACTAACACATCTCTCATCTCGGGTCTGCTTCTGGCCCACTCTCGCCCCTCAACTGCGGCCTGCTGGCCGGTTCTATTGGTGATTTGTGCCTTGGCGCTGCCCGCAGGCGCAAGCCGGGCCGCAGAAGCTCGGGCGCTCGCAGATACCAATGCCATGATGGTCTACACGGTGAACCGCAAGGTCGCCGATTTCCCGGAGAAGGAGGATATGTCCACACCGGAGGCGGCTTACGCCACGCTGAATCGCCTCTTGGCCAGCGGCGACGAGGCGTTTTGGCAGCGTTTGAGCGCACCACCTTTGGCGAAGGAAATGCCGAAGCAGTCCGGGAAGCGCGAGATTTCCGCGGAAGCTGCAGCGCGATTCTTGGGCGCCGAAATCCTCGAAGTGAATCTTTGGCGGCAGACCAACGCGGTGGTCCTCGCTCAAATGTCGAGGGACATCGACCTCCGTTGGCTGTGCCGCGTGGGCGGACAATGGCTTAACGATGGCAACGACGGCGTCCCGAACCTCGAAAAAGCCCGGGCCCGCGTGGCGCACGGACGCGCCTACCGCGACGCCGAACCACCACGCCAGGAAGCCGAGCGGCTGCGCCATTCCCGGCCGCCGGTTCCCGATCCCGAAAAGCATCTGCGCCCCTTCGTCGAGTTTCTCAAGCGCGAAGCGGCCGATCCGCAGGCGTTCCTCTTCCAGGCGCTGGCGAAGCATCGCGTGGTCATCCTCGGCGAGGTCCATAACGGCCAGCGTTACTGGGCCTTCAATGCCGCACTGGTGCGCTCGCCGAGGTTCGCACAACTCGTCGGCGTCATCTACTTGGAGTTGCCCTGCAACGATCAGCCGTTGATGGACCAGTTTCTGGCGGCGCCGAAGTATGATCCAGCGCCGGTCATTGACGTGCTGCGGGACACGCATGAATTCGGTTGGCCCGACCAGCCGACCCTCGAGTTCTGCCAGACCGTTTGGGAAGTCAACCAATCCCTGCCCAAAGCGCAGCGGTTGCGCATCGTGCTGGCGGACATGGCGCGCCCGTGGAAGGAAATCCACAGCCGGGCGGATTGGGCAAAGCACTACAACGTGGACCGCGATGAATTTATGGGCCGCCAAATCGCGCGGTCATGGCTTGGAGAGCAACTCGAGGATCGGCGAAGTGAGCGGCGAAGGCATCCGGCGGCTGCAGGAGGCGTGGTGGGGCCAGCCGCGGTACGAGTGGCGGAGATTGGGGCCGCTCAATGCGTGGCACTACGGCAGCGAGTGGAAGCAGCAGTCGTGCGACGCCAAGTATCGCGAGGTCCGGAAGGACACGACACTCATTCGACACGAAGCCGAGCGGTTGTTCGATGCCCTCCGTCAGGCCGACTACAGCAAACCCCAAAACTGGCAGACCTTCCCCTCGCCGGGCGTAGGATCATACTGGGTCGAGAGCTATAGTCCCTTCTTATTCTGCCATGGCTGCCCCGAAAAGCCTCGTCTTTCGACCTAACCAAAAGCCGAAATTCAGGTAGTATCTCTGTGATGGAAGACAGCGATACCGCCGTGGTCCGGCAGGTGCGGGCGGGCGACAAAGACGCCTTTCGCGTCCTCGTCGAGCGCCACAGCCATGCCCTCTTCCGATTGGCATACCGTATGACTGGCAACGAGCATGACGCAGACGATGTGGTGCAGGAGACGTTTTTGCGCGCCTTCCGCCACCTCAATCGCTTCGAGCCGGCACGGAGTTTCGGGGCCTGGCTTCATCGCATCACGGTGAACTGCTCGATCAACCTGCTTCACCAGCGTCCGCCGCAGGTCGAGACGAGCCAGGCCTGTACCCCTCTGGCAGCGGATGCCCTGGACTCCCTGGCGGCGACCACCCCCTCACCAGACGGCGCGGCGATCCATGCCGAGTTACAGCAGCGAGTGCAGGCGGCCTTGGGCCGCCTGAGTGCAGGCGAACGGACGGCGTTCGTCCTCCGGCATTTCGAGGGCGAGTCCATCGAGCATATCGGCGCTGTCTTGGGTGTCGGCACGAGCGCAGCCAAACAGTACGTCTTTCGCGGCGTCCAAAAAGTGCGGCGGGAACTGGAACCGCTTCTGAGCCTGACCAGGTGACATCATGAAACACTTGAGCGACGAGCAATTGGTTTTCCACCACTACCAGGTAAGCGACGACGGGCATTCGGTCGAGGCGCATCTGGCAGGCTGCGAGGCTTGCCGCGCCCGTTACCAAGCGCTCCAGGACGTGCTTTCGGCCATCCCGGTCACGCCCGTGCCCGAACGTTCTGCCGACTACGGCCGCCAGGTCTGGCAACGGTTGCAGCCACGGCTCGATGAGTGCGTTGTGCCTTTTTGGCGGCGGCTGTTCGAGCGGCCAAGCCTTCCCAGTCTGCCGCGTTGGTGGCTGGCCCCGGCGATGACAGCGCTGGTTCTGGCTGCATTCCTGGTGGGACTGTTCTGGTCCCGATCGAGGGCCCAGGACACACTGGCCAGCAGGTTGCGGCAGGAGCTTCGGCAAGAGTTGGTCGCCGATTTTCAGAGCGCGCTGAACCGGTCGCAGGAACGGTCGTCCAATGCCCTCGCCGCCTTGGAGGCGCGGCTGGCCAACGACTCGAAAGCAGAGGCCAGGCAGCTTGTTCAAGCCTTGCACGACATGCTCGGTCGCGCGCGCGCCGAAGACCGCCAAATGCTCTTGGCTATGTTCCGCAACTGGGAAGAGGACAACGCGGCCGCGTACGTGACGTTGCGTCAGGACTTGGAGGAGTTGGCGTCGCTCACAGACAAGGAGATGCGACGGGCGCGCTCCATACTCGTCGAACTGGCTGCCCAAACGCCTCCGCCCGATCCGCCCTTTAGAATCAACAAATGAAACCAACACCGGAGAATCCTATGAAAGCCTTCGTGCCCTTCCATGCTCTCGCCGCAGCGGTGACGCTGTGTGCCGCCTGGCCGGCTGCAAGCCAGGAACCACCGCAGACGGCGCCGCGCCAACGTGCAATCCAGCCGGCAGCTGACTCGACCTCTGCGGTCGAGCTGAGAAAGCTCCGCGACCTAAACGCGCTCCGGGATTACTATTCCTCGTCGAGCAGTCCGCGCGAGCCGGTCCCGCCTGTGGTCATCCAGTTCTCCCCCGGCGCCTCGAATTCGCTGGAGCTAAAGGTTGAAGACCTGACGGTGATGACTCGCCTATTTGAGAAGGCGCTGGACGGCGGCTTGGGCGAGGAGGAACCGACGGTCAAAGTGGGCGTCAGGATACTCCTGACCGGCAGCGGTCGTTCGGTCCGGGCCATGTATGTAGAGGGCCTGGGCCCGCTGTTCATGGTCAAAGTCAATTTTCCGCTCGTGGCGCCCGCGACCGAGGAACCGCCGCCACGGCCCGCGGCCCGTTCCGAGTGGGACAAGGCCCGCGCGGAAGTTAAAGGAATTGACCCAGCGCGCGACGACGCATGGGCGGTGATTGGAAGTTCCCGTGCCGAATACAATCAGGAACTGGTCGAGACCCTCACGCAAATCCTGCTGGCCGCCTTGAAACAGGCGACCCACATCCGGGAGTTGAAATCCGATGAGTTCATTGCCGTGAGCGTGTTTGGCCCCGCATCCAATTCTGGCTCGGGCACCGTTTTGGCCCTCCGCGCCAAGAAGTCGGACGTGGACGCCTTCGCGAAGGGTGACTTGGACCTTGCGGCCTTTCGCCGCCTCACCAGTCTGAGCACCTATGTGGGACCAGGCCATGACATCAGCAGTGTCAATTCGTGGCTTCAGGATTCACGCCCGGTTTCGCGGAATGTCGCGCCTACCAGCCCAGGGGCTCCAAGGTCAGGCCGCTGAACGCAACACCAGAAAGAGAGTCCACCGCGTTTGCCGGCGCGTGGAACGCTTTATCCTGTCTCGATCAGGGGGGCGTCAACTCGGTCATCTGATATGCAATTCAAGCGAATGAACTCATGCTCAAGCGCGCTGCTGCCGGTGGCCGCTTTCCTCTGGATAACCATCGTCAATGCCGCGGAACCAGCTTCGACCAACGCCGGCGCGGCGCTTCGCGTCTATGAAATCAACAGGAAAGTCTCGGACTTTCCAACCAATGAAAACCTCTCCACGCCAGAAGCGGCCTACGCCGCCTGGAACCGAGCTTGGGCAGTCGAAGGACGAGCAGCTTCACGGCGGCTCAGTGCGAAACGAATTTGGGACGCGATTCGACCCGCTGCGGTAAAGCCGCCTCCCGCGAAACGAGTCGAAGAGCTGTTGCACAGCGAGATCCTCGAGGTCCATGTCCACGCCGAACGCGAGGCCGCGGTGATCGCCAGGATCCCGCATCCGTCGGAAAGCCTCATTGATCTGCGCCGCTTTGAGCGCGAAGGAGAGCGGTGGCTGAATGTGGAACAAAGCATTTGGTACGACATTGCCTCCGCCCGGGCGCGGGTCTCCGCCATCTACGCCCGGGGTGACGCGGAGCGCAAATTGTCAGCTCGACCGGCAATCGCCAACCCCGAAGAACACCTAAGGCCATTTGTCAGTTTCCTCCGGCGCGAGGCGACAGACCCGCAGCCATTTCTGTTGAAGGCGCTGGCGGCACATCGTGTGGTCATCCTGGGCGAGGTCCATCACCGTCCGCGCTACTGGGAGTTCAACTCGGCTCTGGTGCGCTCGCCGGAGTTCGCCCGGAGCGTGGGCGTCATCTATCTTGAGCTACCCAACAACGATCAGCCGCTGATGGACCGTTTTCTCTCCGCGAACCGGTATGATCCTGAGCCGGTGGTGGAAACGCTTCGTGATATGTTCGAATGGGGTTGGCCAGATCAGCCGATGCTCGATTTCTGCAAAGCGGTCTGGAAGGTGAACCAAGCCCTGCCAAAAGAACAGCGACTTCGCATCGTGCTGGTGGACATGGCCCGTCCGTGGAAGCAGATTCAGGAGAAGGCCGACTGGCGAGAATACGAGGTGGACCGCGACGAACTCATGGCCAGGAACATTGCCTCCGATCTCCGCGAGCACGAGGCGGACCGGCGTCACGCGTTGTTCATTGTCGGCTACGGGCATGCCATGGTGAACCTCGCGCTCGCCAACGGTCAGCCCGTAAAATCGGCCGGCTGGTTCCTCTGCGAAAAGCTGGGTGAGACTAACGTCTTCTCCGTCTTCCCGCATTCACCCGTCTCGGCGGATCTCGGCGGAGTGACCAGCGGACGAATTGCACTCGGTCTTTTTGAGACCGTCTTTGCCGCTTTGACCAATCGGCCCATGGCCTTTCCGCTCGATCACGGCCCGTTCGGCGAACAGGTGTTCGATCCGTCATTGGACAAACGGACAACCGACTCTTTCCGCAGCGGTTACCACGCTTATCTCTACTTGGGCCGTTTGGAAGACGAAGTGTTCTCGCCGCCGATCCCCGGCTTCTACACGGACGCGTATGCCAAGGAAGTGGACCGCCGGAACAGGCTGATGTTCGGCAAAGGCGTAGTGGACGCTTACGCCCTCGGTGCGTTGAGCGGCGAGAATCTCGCAAGGGAGGTAGCCAGGTCGTGGGGACAGCCTCGCCGCAAATGGACCGCAGAGAAACTCGGTCCTCTGCATGCCTGGAAGCTCGGCGGTGATTGGGAACAGAAATCAACGGAAGCCAAACGCAAGGATTGGTCCGGGGAAGCGAAGGCCATCAGGCAGGCGGCGGAGCGGTTGTTCGACGCGATCCGGCAGGCCAACTACGAAAACCCGGGGCATTGGGGATCGTTTCCCGCACCGGATGTGTCATACAGGGTGCAATCGGGCGTTGACGCATGGGTGGAATGGATTTGCCGGCGCTTCCGCACCAATCCCATCGTCCACGTAGAGATCGGCGAAGTTGTGCGGTTCCCCGACGGCTGGCCTTCCGTCTCGTACGCACTCACGCTTAAGGATGGCGCCAAACTGGAGGGGATCCTGCCCTTCCATTGGTACCCGCGTATCGAGCAGTGGTGTGGCGTCAAGGGATTGGACTGGCATCTGCGGAAGGACCTTCTTTGAGACGACGACTGACCACGGATCGCAGACCACGGACTATACCAAAAACATGAGAACTTTGAGAACACCGACCGACCAGAGCCGTAGCGCTCAAGATCAACCCGCCCAGCACAGCGCCTCCGCCACGTGCGCTTGGCTAAACCGAATTCCGTTGTGCCTGCTTCTGGTTGCCTGCTCCGCGGCGGAGGCCGCTTCTCCTGAAGTCGGCGATTCCGGCAGAAAGGAAGCGGCGCCGGGCCAGACGCCTTCAGAACTGAAGATTCTTGATATCCAGTTCGAACCGATTCGCAGCGGGAAGAACGTGGTTTACGTCAAGGTCCTGAACCCGACGCAAGAAGAGCGAACGCTGTTCGTCAGTATCCAAACCGAAAACAAGTGGGGCTGGGGTCACGATTTTCCGGAACAGATCGAGCCCGGCACCGAACGATGGGCGAGATTCGCTTTCAAGATCTTCGGTTCGCCCACCAGCGAAGGAAATGCGAGGCTGTACTTCTTCGACGGCGCCCAAGCCCGTGAGGCCGACGGGTCCTTTCATTACCGCAAATTCTCGTTTGCCACCCTGCAGAAGAAACCGACGGATTTGGAGAGCGCACAGCCAGTCCTGGCCGCGGTGCGCGACTCGGTCATTCGAGCCTTCGAAGACCTGCGCCGCGACATGAGGGAGCGAGACTACGCCAGAGTCCGGGCGAGGTTTACTCAGGACATGCTCGATGCTGAATTTCTGCAACAGTCTCCCGCTGAGTTTGCACGCCGGATTGATCTGCCCTATCCGTCGAGTTGGTGCCGCGGTGAAATCCTGGCCCTGAAGCCGCTCTCGGTGGCCAGACGCGATGGCCTCTTCGTACTCCAAGCCGACCTCGCGGGTGAATCATGGAGCATCGGATTTCTCCACTGTGACGGCCAGTGGAAGATCGATCGCCTGGAGGGATTCACGCCGTCACGTGGGACCACGGTGTGGATCAAGAGCCTGTTGCCACTCCTGCGTAAGCGTAGCACCGACCATATCGACATTCATTACTTCCCCGGCTCGAAGGCCGAGGCTGACATAGACCAGATCGCCCGTGAACGCGAGGCTGGAGTGCAGGCCGTCAATGAACTCCAGGGCACGCACATCAGCCAGCGCCTCTGCCTTGTCTTTCCTCCGCAACCTCTGAAGCCGCTTGAGCGGGATCTGCGGCAGGGGGTTCAGCCGATCGATCTCGTCATGAGTGAAGGGAACCTGTTCCACTCGGATCTGAAGGAAGGCGTCTTTCTGAAGCGATGGCTCGTGCTGGGGCCGTTCCCGGCGGCGGAACCCGATCGCAACCCTCCGGCTTTAACCGCTCCGGAGAGGGCGTTCGACCGCGATTTTCTCGCCGCCGCCGGCGGGGAGACAACCATCCAGCTGTCAGAGCCGCCTGCCGCAGCCTCCGCAGCCTGGCTCAAGGGATTAAGGGATCGCGCACAAAGCTGAAGCTGCAGGGTGCCGACGGGCAGGTTCGTGAGGTCACGCTTGAGCGGGGGAGTCCGGCATTTGGCCATCTGGATGGGGACTTGGCTTGCCTGCGCGTGGAGGAGGTGTTGGTTGCGTGGGCGCCAGAATATAGGGTCCCCGACAGCCGAATCTGGACATCAAGGTGCCCGCAGGTGTACGGTCTTTGCCAGACAGACCGACATGAAAACGCTTGATCCCAGCGCGGCGCGGATTCTGATCGCGGATGATCAGGAAGATGTGCTGGCCGCGCTCCGGCTGTTGCTCAAAGGCGAAGGCTATCGAGCGGTGACGGTGAACTCACCGGCGAAGGTTTTGCAGATGCTCGAGCAGGAGGAGTTCGATGCCGTGCTGATCGACCTCAATTACGCGCGCGACACCACGTCGGGCCGGGAGGGACTGGATTTGCTTTCCCGCATTCAGGGGCTCGACAGCACGTTGCCGGTCATCGTGATGACGGCTTACGCCAACGTGGAGTTGGCCGTCGAGGCGATGCGGCGCGGCGCACGCGATTTTGTGCAGAAGCCCTGGGACAACCAGCGGTTGATGGCCATTCTCCGGAACCAGGTGGAGTTGGCGGCGGTGTTGCGCAACAGCCGCCGGTTGGAGGCGGAGAACGAGTCGCTGCGCGAAACCGATCCCACGCTGATTGCGACCTCGCCGGCGATGCGCCCGGTCTTGGAACTGATCCAGCGCGTCGGACCCTCCGACACGAACGTTCTGATCACTGGCGAAAACGGCACCGGCAAGGGCGTGGTTGCACGGGCGCTTCACGCGATGTCGCCTCGTTCTGGCAAGGCGCTGGTGACGGTGAACATGGGCGGACTGTCCGAGGGCGTGTTCGAGAGCGAACTGTTCGGCCACATGAAAGGGGCGTTCACGGATGCCAAATCGGATCGGGTCGGACGCTTCGAACTGGCTGATGGCGGCACGCTCTTTCTGGATGAAATCGCAAACATTCCGGTGAGCCAACAGGCCCGGTTGCTGCGCGTACTGGAGACGGGCGAGTTCGAACGCGTGGGCTCTTCGCGCACGCGGCGCACAGACGTAAGGGTTCTTTCTGCGACGAATGCCAACATTGCCGGGGAAGTCGCCGCCGGACGGTTTCGCCAGGATTTGTTGTTTCGGTTGAACACGGTCGAGATCGCGCTGCCGCCGTTGCGCGAGCGACCAGAGGACATTCCGGTGCTGGCGACGCATTTCCTCAATCAACACGCGCAGCGCTACCGCAAACCGCTTGTCGGTTTTGAGGCTTCGGCGCTGCAATTGATGCGAGACTATCCCTGGCCCGGGAACGTGCGGGAATTTGACCATGCGGTGGAACGCGCAGCGCTCATGGCGCGCGAGCCGAAGATCACCGCCGCGGATTTGGGGCTGCGGCTGGGCACGGGCAACAGCCCGCGACTGGAAGACATGAGCTTGGACGAAGTCGAAGCCTTGCTGATCCGGAGAACCCTGGCCCGGTTTGACGGCAATGCGATGAAGGCTGCGGAATCGCTCGGCCTGAGTCGCAGCGCGTTTTACCGGCGCTTGGAAAAACATGGGCTGTGAAGCGCCAGGCACCCATGCGTAAACCCCGTCTGACCCACGACCGAGCCATTTGGCTGCTGACAACGCTTTCGGGCTTGCCGGCGGTGGGGCTCGCGGCTGCCCTGCTTTGGGGGACGAGTTGGCCGCCTCTCGCTCGCGGTCTGGCGGGTGGTGGAGTCGTGGCGATCTGGATTGGTGTTGCCTTCGCGGTTCGCGCGCGCGTCGTGCGGCCGTTGCAGACGCTCGCCAACCTGCTGGGCGCATTGCGCGAAGGCGATTTCTCGATCGAAGGACGGGGCGCGCGCAGCGGCGATCCGCTGGGCGAGGTGATGCTCGAATTGAACGGTCTGACGGAGATGCTGCGGGAACAACGGCTGGGCGCGCTGGAAGCCACGGCATTGTTGCGCACGGTCATGGAGGAAATCAACGTGGCGGTGTTCACCTTCGATGACCAGCAACGCCTCCGACTTACCAATCGCGCCGGCGAGCGTCTGCTGGCACAACCGATGGAACGGTTGCTGGGCCGCTCGGCCGAGGAATTGGGTCTGGCGGAGTGTCTGGCTGGTGAGCCGGCTCGGACTATCTCGATGACATTCCCCGGAGGCCTGGGCCGCTGGGGCACGCGACGGAGCCGTTTTCGTCAAGGCGGAGCGCCCCATCAATTGCTCGTGCTCACCGATTTGAGCCAGGCTCTGCGGGAAGAGGAACGGCTGGCCTGGCAGCGCTTGTTGCGCGTGCTGGGCCACGAGCTGAACAATTCACTGGCGCCGATCAAGTCGATCACGGGCAGCCTGCTCAGTCTGATCGGCAAGGAACGGCTGCCGGACGATTGGAAAGAAGACGCGCAGCAAGGTCTGACGGTGATTGCCGGACGGGCCGAGGCGTTGAGCCGGTTTATGGAAGCGTATTCCCGGCTGGCTCGACTGCCGCCGCCGAAACGACAGCCGGTCGCGATCGGCCCGTTGCTCGAACGGGTCGTCGGGTTGGAAAGGCGTTTGCCCGTTCAAGTGCGACCGGGACCCGAACTGGAAATCCAGGCGGACTCGGATCAGTTGGAGCAGGTCTTAATCAATCTGCTACGCAATGCCGTGGATGCCGCCTGCTTGGCCAACGGCGGCGCGAGCGTGGGCTGGACCAAGGGCGCGGCGCACTTGGAGATTCGGATTGAGGACGAAGGTCCGGGGATTTCCAATGAAGCCAATCTGTTCGTGCCCTTCTTCACGACCAAGCCGGGCGGATCGGGCATCGGCTTGGTGTTGAGCCGTCAGATTGCGGAAGCGCACGGCGGGAGTCTCACGCTGGAAAATCGCGTTGACCGAACGGGCAGCGTGGCGCGACTGCGGCTCCCGCTCAGGTAAGCCGGACCTTGCACAGTCGGGTGCGCTTCTTTCATCAGCACCGTGGTTTTGGCCCGGTAAGTCACGGTGCCGGCTGGTTAGCCGGCCGTTTCAACTCTTGCTCACGCCAGACAATTCCCCACGTGAGGCACACAGTCCCAGTTCGCCCAAGTCGTCACAAAGGAAGACCCGACCGCGAATCGCAGAGAATGCTGTAACTTTTTTCCAGCGCGACAGTAGTCACCAGTAGAAGTTGAATTCAGGCGCGTGCAATCGCTTTCGGACAACGAACTGATGCGGCAGGTGCAGCAGGGCCAGGTCGAGCAACTGGGCCCGCTGTTCGAGCGTCACCACGTAAAGCTGTTCAATTTCTTCCTGCGCCTGACGGGCCAGCGCGCCGTTAGCGAGGACTTGGTCCAGGATGTCTTTTTTCGCATGCTGAAATACCGAAAGTCGTTTGCAGCCCGGCGGCCGTTTCGGCCTTGGATGTACCAGGTCGCACGGAACGCCCTCATGGATCAGCGGCACCGAAGTAACGGCTGCAGCCCCGAGGAAGAGTCGAACGCGGCCGAGGACATGCCGAGTCAAGAACCGACTCCTGATTTTCAGGTCATGCGCGGTCAGGAACTTGAACTGTTGCAGGAGGCGCTGGCGCGGTTGCCCCTGGAGAAACGGGAGGTGCTCGTGCTCAGCCGGCTGCAGAACCTGCGGTGCGAGGAGATCGCCGCTATTGTGCGCTGCGAGGTCGGGGCGGTCCGGGTGCGGATTCATCGGGCGCTGCAAGACTTGAAGGCGATCGTCAGCCAACTGCTGGAGGGAAAACCGTTATGAAATGTCAACACCTGGCCGAACTCACCGCCGATTACCTGGCGGGGCGTTTGGAGGAAACGTCGCGAGCGGCGTTGGAGGCGCACTTGACCGAGTGTTCGTCGTGCCGCGAGACCATGCAGCGGTCACGAGAAATGTGGACCGAGCTGGGCGCGCTGCCGGAGGTTCAGCCCAGCCCGGCGTTGCGCGCGCGTGTCGAGGCGATGCTGGAAGTGTATCGGGAGGAGTTGACTCGGGCGGCCACGGCTCAGGGTTGGCGAGAGGAACTCGTCGCGTGGCTGAAGCCGCGGCGGTCCTGGCGCTTGGCCTTCCAGTTGGCGATGGTGGTGCTGGCCTTTGCAGCGGGGATGACGCTGGGGCCAGTGCCCAGGAAACCGGCGTCTGACCAACGCACCCTTACTCAGCTTCGCGACGACGTCAGCAGCCTGCGTCACATGATCACGCTGACCTTGTTGCGGCAGCCGTCCGCCAGTGATCGGCTCCAAGGCGTGAGCTTGAGCCAGTACGTAAACCCGCAGGACCAGACCGTGCTCGCGGCCCTGGTCCAGGCCTTGAACTCCGACCCGAACGTAAACGTGCGCGTGGCGGCGGTCGGCGCGTTGAGCCAATTCGCCAGCGACTCGATCGTGAAACAGGGGCTCCTGCGTGCGCTGGCCACGGACAACTCGCCCTTGGTCCAAATCGAGTTGATCGACTTGATGGTGAAGTTGCGGGAGACAGAGTCGATCCCGGTGCTGAAGAAGATGACGCAAAACGCCAGCTTCGACGAAACGGTGCGCCAGCAAGCTGAGCGGGCTCTGCAGTTGATCTGAGCGATGCCGCCAGGACACCGACAAAGTGAAAGAACTATGAAACGCGATCGGCTAAAACGCACTGGATTGATCTGGCTGCTGGGATTCCTTCTCGGCCTGTTCGCGACGGAAGCGCGGGCCCAGGAGAGTGCCACGCGAAGGACAATCGCCTTGTCTGATCCCTCTCTGCCGGCAGTGGTCAAAGCGACCGTGCTGCAAGGATCGATCCTCGTGGAGAGTTACGACGGGCAGGACGTGGTGATCGAGGTTCGCCCGGCGGGAGGAGCTTCGCCCAAACGGGGCCGCTCCGGCGAGCGACCCGAGGACGCGGAAAACCGCGCCGCCTTGCCGGGCGGGCTGAAAGTGACCGAGGCAGACAACATCGTTGCCATTCGGCTCGAACCGCACCTTGGGCCGGCCGACCTGAGGTTAACGGTGCCTCGGGCGACCAACCTGAAACTGCGCAACGTCGGCAATGGGGAAATTCGCGTGACCAAGGTGCAGGGCCAGTTCGAGCTGGAGAGCCTCAATGGGAGCATCGTCTTGACGGACGTGTCTGGCGCTGCCGTCGCGCACACGGTCAATGGGCGGCTGAAGGCCGACTTCACCCGCGTCGCGCCGGAACAGGCGATGTCGTTTGCGACCGTGAACGGCGAGATCGATCTCACCTTCCCGGCCGAGTTGAAGGCCAAGGTGAAACTGGCCTCGGTCACGGGGAAAGTCGCCTGCGATTTCGCAGTCAAGCCAGACCAGGCCACGCCCAAGCGCCAGTGGCCGGGGCTTCGTGGGATGGCCGTGTCGGGCCTCATCAACGGCGGTGGCGGCGCGGACCTTCGAGTTGCCACGGTCAACGGCTCCATTCGGATCAACAAACGTTAGTCGAACCAACAACACCAAGCTCCATGAACGAAATAAAAACCCACCGGCTGGCAGGGCTGCTCGCAGGCCTTGTTGCAGCCACGACTCTAACCAGCGCCTGGGCTGCCCAGGACCTAACCGAGGAATTCCACCGAACCGCTCCTTTGCCGGCGGAGGGCCGGCTGAGCGTCGAGAACGTCAACGGCGCCATCCGCATTGAGAGTTGGGACCGCGCCGAGGTCAAGGTGGACGCCGTCAAGCACGCCAAGACGCCCGAAGCGCTGCGCGACGTGAGCATCGAGTTCAACGCGGAAGCCGACCGGGTGAGTGTCAGGACCCGCTACGCCCGGGAGAAGGAAGACCGGCACAACTCCGCCCGCGTGGACTACCGCCTGATGGTGCCGCGTCGGGTGCGGATCGAAAAGCTGGCTTGTGTGAACGGGCCGATCGATCTCGAGCGCGTCGCGGGCGAGGTGCAGGTCTCGACGGTGAATGGCTCGCTCAAGGCCAGACAGTTTGCCGGCTCCGGTTCTTTCCGGAGTGTCAACGGCGGCATCGACATTGCCGTCTCGAGACTGGATCGGGAGCAAGGACTGTCCTTTGACACGGTGAACGGCCAGGTGGAAGTCTCTTTGCCGGCCAACACCAAGGCCACGGTTAATGCCGAGACCGTGAACGGGAGCATTCACAGCGACTTCGACCTGCCGATCACGAAGCACCGGATCGGGCGCAAGCTCGAAGGCGAACTCAATGGCGGCGGGGCGTCCATCAAGCTGCACGCCGTGAACGGTTCTTTGAGCCTCAAGCAGACGCGAGCCCGAGAGTCTGGCGACGAGGCCGCCAGGTAGAAGCCTCCTTGGGTTCGCGAGACCTCGAGGGGCCAACCGCAACGCCGGCTGAAACCAACCCATGAAAACAAGCATCATCGCCACTGTCTTCGTTGCCCAGCTTTCCGCCACTCTCTGGCTCCCGCCCTGCGCGGGGGCGGAGCCGCCGCCGCTCGATCCGCTCACCTGGGATGGGCGGCAACAGCAGAAAGAAGACGTGTGCCAGCAGGACTTGAACGAAGGCGTGTTTCTCAAGCGGTGGCTTGTGCTGGGGCCGTTCCAGGCCGCAGACTCCGATGGGAGCGCCCAAAGCGAGGCGGCTCTGGAGAGGGCCTTCGATCATGATTTCCTCGCCGACGCCGACGGCGAGACGAGCACCCAGCCTCGTGCAGGATCAACTTGGCGGCAGAACGGAAAAGAGTATCGCTGGCAGTTTCTGGCTAGCGACGGCGATGCTGTGGACCTGGGCGGCTTCTACGGTGAGGAGACTAACGCGATCGCTTACGCCTGGGCCGAGATCGAGATGGCCCAAGCGAAATCCGTGCTGCTGGGCCTCGGGAGCGATGACGCGATCAAGGTCTGGTGCAACGGCCAACTGGTGCACCGGAACTGGGCCAAGCGGAATCTCCATCCTGATGACGACCTCGTGCCGGTTCATCTGCGCGCCGGCACCAATAGCCTCTTGGTGAAGATCCAGAACCGAACCGGTGGCTGGGGCTTTGCCTGTCGCGCGCTCGATCCGCGCGCCAAGACCGATAAGCTCATCGCCGCCGTCCGGCGCAACGACTTGGCCGGAGTTAGACTTCTGGTCTCGCACGGCGCCCCGGTGAACGAGAAAGACCAACACGGTTTCACTGCCTGGCACCTCGCCCAAATCTGGGACCGCGACGAAGTGGCCAAGTGCTTACAGGCCGCCGGAGCGGACCGAACGATCGCGATGCCGATGGTCGGAACTCCAACCGGCATGTTGGCCTTGGTCTGGGCGACCCTGAAGGAAAACCACCCGGGGCTGGAGTTGGTGGGCGCGATTGACAACAACTGGTACGAGGCCGGCAAAACGAAGCTCAACGCGATCAGTAATCTCGCTGAGGCGCTTCCGATCATCGACGAGGCGTTGGTCCGGCCACTACAGGACTTCCACACCTCACTTCACTGGCCGACCAAGGCGAGCGTTTCCTATCTCCCGGTTGAGTTCGGATTCGTCGAGAACCAACTGATCGTGTGTGGCTCTCGGGTGACGAATGGCCCCATACCAGGCGACATTGTGGTAGAACTGAATGGCCAGAACGCCCGAGAGCGTTTCGAATCGGTGTTCGCGCAAACGTTGGGGCCCACCCGATACGAACGGATCAGAGCCGCCTGCCGTCACCTCGCTCAAGGCCTGAAAGGATCGCGCGCCACGCTGAAGCTGCGGGACGCGAGCGGGCAGGTGCGCGAGGTCACGCTCGAACGGGGAAGCTCGAGTGCGGGCCGCGGCGAGCGCCTCATCTCCGGCCGGAACCTGGACGAGCGCACCGGCTACATTCACATTGCGGCGTGGACTGGATGGTCGATTGACGCTTTTGACGCCTTGCTGGAACGGATGCGCGACAAGCCCAGCCTCATCATCGACGTCCACGAGAACGGCGGCGGACAGGACCAGTTGGCGGACCTGGCCATTGGCCGTTTTCTCTCTCGACCGGTCCTGACGAGCCTCTCGTTTCGGCGGGTTCCTAAGACGGACGACTACACCAAGCGCCTTCACCTCACCAAACCGCGCGGGCCCTGGCGCTACGAAGGGCGCGTCGCTGTGCTCATCAACGAGGGTTGCCACAGTGCGTGTGAGCATTTCCTGTCCGGCATGCAGTTGGCCGGCGCCACGCTGGTGGGCCGTCCGACGAGTGGCGGTTGCGGCGGCATTCAGTCTCACGAGTTGCCGCTGGGCATTACGCTCTATTGTTCGAGGTCCATTTCGTTGCACGGTGACCGTTCACCGCTGGCGGGCATTGAGCCGCATCATCTAGTCGAGCCAACCATCGCCGACATTCGTGAGGGCCGCGACGCCTTCTTGGAGAAAACCATGGCTGTCTTGAAGTGACGACAAAACAACACAACAGAAACGCCGCAATGAGGGTCTAGCGTACGCGTCCAGCCGGGCTGGAGACGAACCGGCAAGGTCAAGACCGAAGTAAACCGTCCAGCACTCGATTGCTGAACCGCTCGGGGGAAGCCTTCACGCCAAGGATTTCAGCGCGCATTGGGACCCTGAACCGCGAGGACGGAGCGCCGGTTTCCAAACCGGCTTTGCCTGAAGTCGTCCCCAAAAAGCCGGTTTGGAAACCGGCGCTCCGGCAGGCAGGTTCATGGAGAGTCTCACGCCGCGCTGCGTGGCGCAGCAGCGCTTGCCGTTGGACTGATTCATTTTCCCATTTCCGGGACGACCAAATCCCACTTCCGAAACTGGCCGGCCCGGCGTTCGAACCCGCGTACGTGCCGCAACGCTGGAATGACAGGCGTTTACGCCCGGCGGCGCCCTGGCACCCTTTCTGCGCGGTAGTTGACAACGATCCAGCAGATGAAACCGCACAAACCACGCGCTTGACCGACGCATGATGATTCGACTCAAGAACCTCGAGAAGTGCATTGCCACCAAGGCCAGCCCGTACTACATCCTTCGCCACATCAATCTCGAAATCGAGGAAGGGGATTTCGTGACCGTCATGGGGCCTTCGGGCGCCGGAAAATCGACCCTGCTGAGCATAATCGGAATGTATGACCACAGTTGGGAAGGCGAGTATGATTTTCTCGAACAACAGGTGCATCGCCTGAATCCGAAACAGCGCGCCGCGCTCAACAAGCAGCACGTGGGGTTTGTCTTCCAGCAGTTTCATCTGCTGGAAGACCTCACGGTCGCCGAGAACCTCGACATCCCGCTCTCCTATCGCAACGTGAAGAAGTCGGAGCGGCAGGCGGTGGTCGCCGACATGCTCGATCGCTTCGGGATTGTCGCGAAGAAGGACTTGTTTCCCAGTCAACTCTCCGGGGGACAACAGCAGTTGGTGGCCGTGGCCCGCGCGATCGTCGCCAAGCCCACGGTACTCTTGGCCGACGAGCCGACCGGCAACCTGCACACCGAGCAAGGCCGGGAGATCATGGAGCTGTTCAGGAAGATGAACCAACAAGGCACGACCATTGTGCAAGTCACCCACAACGAAGCCTGGGCTGCCTACAGCCAGCGCATCATCCGGCTGCGAGACGGGTGGATGGAGAAGTGAGATGGACATCCCTCGCCCAGACCAAGCCCGTCGCAAACGCCGCCGCCGGATTCTGCTGACACTGGCGGGTGTGCTCGGGGTCGGCATCGTCACGGCGGCGCTTTCCCGCCTCGAGCCAGCGGCGCCGACGGTGGAGAAAGCCACCGTCTTGGTAGATACCGTGAAGCGCGGACCCATGCTTCGGGAAGTGCGTGGCAACGGCACGTTGGTCCCGGAGGAAATCCGCTGGGTGACGGCCGCGAGTGCCGGGCGGATTGATCGCATTCCGTTGCTGCCGGGCGTGGTCGTGGAGTCGAACACCGTGTTGCTCGAACTCAGTAGCCCGGAATTGATCCAAGCCGCCGCCGATACGCATTCTCGACTCCAAACCGCCGAGGCAGACCTGGAGAAGCTGAAGGTTCAACTGGAGAGCGACGAACTCCAACAGGAGTCCGTCCTGGCTTCGCTGCAGTCGGATTCCGAACAAGCCAAGCTGGAAGCCGAGGCGGATGACCAACTGGCCAAGGACGGTTTGGTGCCGAGCCTTTCGGCCCGACGGAGCCGAGCCCGGGCGAGCGACCTGGAGGCGCGGGTGAAATTGGAGGAGAAGCGGCTGGCCATTCGAGCCAGGTCCGCCACGGCTGCACTGCGCTCCGCGGAGGTCGAGTTGGCCAATCTGCGCAAACAATATGAGCTGAAGCTGGCCCAAGTGGCGGCGCTGAAGGTGCGGGCGGGCGTCAACGGCGTCCTGCAAAAACTCGGTGAGTTACAGGTGGGCCAGCAGGTCGCGGCCGGCGCTTATCTGGCTCAAATCGCTGATCCGACCCGGCTCAAGGCAGAGATCAAAGTCGCCGAGACGCAGGCGAAGGACATCCAGTTTGGCCAGGTCGCCGCCATTGACACCCACAACGGAGTCATTCCGGGCCACGTGGTCCGCATCGACCCAGCCGTCCAGAACGGCACCGTGACTGTGGATGTCGCCTTGGACGGTCCTTTGCCCAAAGGCGCACGGCCTGATCTCAGCGTCGATGGCAAAGTAACTCTCGAGAAGCTTGACGATGTCGTTTACGTCGGCTGCCCCGCCAATGCACAGCCCGAGGCCAAGGTCAGCCTGTTCAAGCTGGTGGACGGCGGCAAAGCTGCGCTGCGGGTCCCTGTGCAGTTGGGACGCAGTTCCGTCCACACCGTTGAAATCCGCGAAGGTTTGACCGTGGGCGACCAAGTGATCGTCTCGGAGATGTCTCAGTGGGATACGCACGACCGAATACGGCTGAACTGAAATCCGAAACTCGAAATCCAAAATTGGAACCAAATCCGAATTTCAATGAGGTACTTTCAAAACCCCGTAGCAGCCGACGTTAGGAGGCTCAAATTCCCTTGCAAGATTGCTGTGTCCGCAGGGAGAGTGAGCCGCCTAACGTCGGCTGCTACGGTTCTGAAAGACGTTCTCAAGTTTCCAATTCCCTCTGAGCGCGCGCCTCGCAGGATGAAGAACTGATAATCATCTGATATGACAACACCCCCAACGCCCAACGATTCTTTGATCAAGCTCGAGGGCATCACCAAAGTTTTTTTCACCGACGAGGTGGAGACGCATGCCCTGTCCGGCATTCACCTGGACGTTGAGAAAGGGGAGTACGTCTGCATTGCCGGGCCGTCCGGTTGCGGCAAGTCCACTCTGCTCTCGCTCCTGGGGCTGCTCGATACGCCCAGCGAAGGCAGCTATTGGTTGAACGGCCAACCCGTCGCAAACCTTGACTTCGCGGCGCGAGCCCGCATCCGCAACCGCGAGGTAGGGTTCATCTTCCAAAGCTTCAATCTCATCGGCGATTTGACGGTGTTTGAGAACGTCGAGCTGCCCTTGACCTATCGCGGTCTCAACGCGGCGGAACGAAAACAGCGCGCGACTGAGGCACTGGAGAAAGTCGGCATGGCTCACCGCACGAAACACTATCCCTCTCAGCTCTCCGGCGGACAACAGCAGCGCGTAGCCGTGGCGCGCGCGCTGGGCGGCAAGCCGTCGATCCTGCTGGCGGACGAGCCCACCGGCAATCTCGACTCGAAGAACGGCGTGGCCGTCATGGAACTGCTGCGCGACTTGCACCGCGAAGGCGCGACCATCTGCATGGTCACACACGATCAACGCTTCGCGCGCCACGCCGAACGTACGGTGCATTTGTTCGACGGCCGGATCGTGGAGGAAAGTCAGGCGGAATTAGCATGAACGACCTCGGTCTAAGCCGTTGGATTCTGGCCACATGGTTTGCCGGCCTGCTGCTGGCGGCGGCGGCGCAAACCAATCTTCAGCCCCGTTCTCTCTCGCTCCTCGACTCGATTCAAATCGCGCTCGCACACAACCTGGACGTGAAGATCGCTCGCTGCGAACCTGAGATCGCCGCACGCCAGGTCCACATCGCCTCAGCGGCTTACGAACCGGCCTTGAGTTTCTCCGGTTCGCACCGGTTCAGCACCTCGCCGGGCGGACTGGATGAGTATCAGCGGCCCTACGTGGGGACCACCACGGAACGCGATTCGTACCAGGCGGGCTTGGCTGGTTCTCTTCCGCTGGGAACCTCGATCAATCTCGGCAGCTCACTTTCCGGTGAGAGCGGCACGACCCCTTCTGGTCCGTTCGAAAACGGCAGCGGTTCGGCCTCGGTCAGCGTTCGACAGCCCTTGCTGAAAAACTTCTGGATTGACCGCGCACGCCTCGACATCCGCATTAGCAAGAACCAGCTCAAGATGTCCGAGCTAGAATTCCGCGCGCAGATCATGCGCATCGTCACCAGCGTCGAGTTGGCTTACTACGACCTGATCCTGGCGCAGGAGAACATCCGCGTGCGCGAGCAGGCGCTCGACTTGGCCAAGCAGCAAGTCATCGACAATCAGAAGCGGGTCAACGTCGGCCGCATGGCACCCCAGGACAGAAAGCAAGCCGAGTCACAGGTCGCGAATTCGCAAGTCAACTTGCTGGCCGCCCAAGGCTCGCTGGTCGCCGCCGAGTACCGGCTGAAGAAGCTGTTGAGCGACGATTTCACGGCCTGGGAGAACGTGCGCATCGAGCCGACCGAGAGCCTGGCTGCTCCGGCGCAAGCATGGAGCGTGCAGGAGAGCCTCGAGCGTGGGCTCACTCAGCGGCCTGATTTTCTCAAAGCCAAGATCGACCTGGAATCGCAAGGCATCACCCTCAAATACCTCCGCAACCAGCTTTATCCCCAACTCGACCTCGTGGGGAGCTATGGCCGCCTCGGCGAAGGCTTAGGTTACCGCGATGCCCTGGCTGGTGTTCGCAGCGGCGACACCTGGTTCTATTCGGTCGGTGCGACGCTGACGATTCCTTTGGGTAACCGCACCCCCCGCGAGAACTACCGCATCGGCAAAGTCAGGCGCGACCAGGATTTGCTCGGTCTCAAGAAACTCGAGCAAGACATCATCGTCGAAATCGGCAACGCCGTGGAACAGGCGCAAATCACCTTTGCGCGCGTGGAAACTGCCCGCCAAGCCCGCCAGTTGGCCGAGGAAGCCCTGGCGGCCGAGCAGAAGAAGCTCGAGAGCGGCCAGAGCACCACGTTCTTTGTCCTGAGCCTGCAACAGAACCTGACCGGGGCGCGTTCCGCCGAATTGGGCGCCTTGGTGGAATACAATCGCGCCCTGGCCAACTTGGCGCTCTCCGAAGCCACCACCTTACAGCGGCACAACCTGAACCTGGAGGTGCGATGAAAGTGATGCGTGATGCGTGACTGACCACTGACCACTGGCAACTGACCATGAACGACCTCAAATTCGCCTTTCGCCAACTGCTGAAGAACCCCGCCTTCACCGCCGTGGCCGTGCTCACGCTCGCGCTGGGCATCGGGGCCAACACGGCGGTCTTCAGTTTCCTCGATCGCATCTTCTGGCGGCCCTTGCCAGTCCGCGAACCACGGGAGTTGGTCCTGCTCAAATTCCGAACCGAGACGGGGTCCCGAGGTGATGCGTTCGTCTATCCACTCTACGTCAGCCTGCACGAGCAGTCCCAGGAGGTGTTCTCCGGGCTGATTGCCTACTGGCTCGCGCTGGCCCACCTCAGTGTGGGCGGCACGGAAGCCGAGGTGCCCGCCATGGCGGTGTCGAGCGATTACTTCTCCGTGCTGGGGGTGAAGCCGGTCTTGGGCCGCGCGTTCCTTCCCGAAGAAGACCGTGTCCCGGGCGCGCATGCGGTGGCGGTCATCAGCCATGAGCTGTGGCAGCGCCGCATGGGTGGGGATCCGGCGGTTGTCGGCCAGACGATCCGCCTCAACGAGCGCGCCCTCACGGTGGTCGGAGTCGCGCCGGCCCGGTTCACGGGCACGTATGCCGGCCTTGGTCCGGCGGTCTATGTGCCCCTGGCCACCTGGGCGCACCTCAAGGGCATTTCGCTCGAGGACCGCGCCTACGACTGGCTGCATCTGATTGGGCGTCTCAAACCCGGCGTGGGGCCGGAGCGGGCTCAGGCGGCCCTGCGGGTCGTGGCGGAGCGAATCCACGCCGTGACTCCGCAAAACACTCCCACGGGGATCTTGGTGACGAGTGGCCGCCAGGGCACCAACGTGTGGATTGAGGAGAAGCTCTGGGGGCTCTTCGCGTTGCTCCAGGCGGTCACCGCGCTGGTGCTGTTGATTGCCTGCGCCAACGTGACAAACCTGCTGCTGGCCCGAGGGGCGACCCGCCGGCGGGAGCTGGCCATCCGGGTGGCCGTCGGGGCCAGCCGCCGTGATCTGATCCGTCAGTTGCTGGGAGAGAGCCTGCTCTTGGCTCTGATTAGCGCGGCGGGCGGGCTCCTTCTGGCCCGGTGGTCCATGCAGGGCTTGCGCAGTGCCGTGTGGGTGGCCAGCGTGAGCAACATCCCCGTGGCGCTGGACGGACGCATCCTGCTCTTCGCCTTGGGGCTGTCGGTGCTCACCGCCCTGGCCTGCGGGCTCGTTCCGGCGCTGCGGGCGGCTGGATCCGATCTCCTGTCCGCGCTCAATGAAGGCGCCGGATTCATCCCCCTGTTGACCCGGCGCCGGCCTCTCCGGCATCTGTTGGTGGTCGTCCAAGTCGCCGTCACCATGGTGGTGTTGGCCCTGGGCGCGCTGTGCCTGCGGAGCGTGGGCCAACTCCAGGGCGCGGACCCCGGCTTCGAGGTCTCGCGGCTCGTGGCTGTGTCCACCAAGTCTGGCCACTGGCGCGGGGACACCCTCGAGACGCACCGGCGACTCACGGAGGTGAAGGAGCGGCTCCGTGCGATGCCGGGGGTGACGGCCGTCAGTCTCGCCGCGCGCGTGCCCCTGTCGGAAGGAGGCCGGAACAAGACCGCCGCCCGGCACATTGCCGATTTCCAGATGCCGGCCGGTGAGGCAGGGCTCAGTTGGGAGTATGAGCTGGTGGGGCCGGGCTATTTCCAGACGCTGGGCGTGCCCATCGTGCAAGGCCGCGACTTCACGGCCCAGGACCGCCCAGGCGCACCCCTGGTCATGATTGTCAATGAAGCGATGGCCCGGCAGTTGTGGCCCAACCAGAATCCCATCAGCAAACGGGTCACGTTCGATGCCGGCGTGCGCGAGGTGGTGGGCGTGGTCAAGGCCTTCAAGCTTCGCACCCTCCGGGAAGAGCCGGCGCCCTTGTCCTTCTGGCCGCTCGATCAGGCGATGCCGGGCAAGTCGGGCTCGGGCCCCCGGCCGGTCTTGCTCGTCCGCGCCGCCGGCGATCTGCAGCCGATTCTGTCATTCCTGCACACCGAACTGCCGCCCGGGGGGCTGGGGGCGGGCGGCGCCGAGGTGAGCACCTTGCCCGACCGCCTCCGGGTCTTGCTCGCCCCGCAGCGCATGATCGGCGCCGTGCTGAACGTGCTGGGTTTGGTGGGGCTGCTGTTTGCGGCGGCGGGTGTGTTCGGGGTCATGGCTTACGAGGTGAGTCAGCGCACCCGCGAGATCGGGATCCGGATGGCCCTGGGCGCGCAGTTCGGCGAGGTGCTGCGCTGGGTGCTGCGCCGCGGGGCCGCCCTGGCCATGACGGGCATCGCCTTCGGCCTTGCCCTGAGTGTCGTTCCCATGGCGCTCCTGGAAGCGTTCATTCCGGAGATTCGCCAAGCCGACCGGTACTTCCTCTATGGCGTCCACACGTGGGACCCGTTGACCTACGCCCTCGCGGGCGCGGTCGTAATGGCGGTGGGGCTGGCCGCCTGCTGGCTGCCCGCCCGGCGCGCGGCGCGGATCGATCCGATGGTGGCGCTGCGATACGAATGAAGAGGCTCGACTTACAGACTGTGGCCCAGTGGAGAGAATGGCTCGCTGCGCGTCACGATTTCAAGAAACGCTCAAGAAGCACCCGGCAGCCTGGGCGTGTTTCAAGAGCCTCGCGCCTTCACATCGTCGTCGTTACGTCGGCTGGATCGATGCCGCCAAGCAGGGGGAAACGAAGGCTCGGCGGCTGCTGGAGGCCATGCGCCTCCTCACGGCCGGCAAGAGGCTTGGGTTAAAGTGACCAAAGAGGAACCATGAACGACCTCAAATTCGCCTGTCGCCAACTGCTGAGGAATCGCGGCTTCACCGCTGTGGCCGTGCTCACGCTCGCACTCGGCATTGGGGCCAACGCGGCCATCTTCACCCTGATCGACGCGTTGCTGCTCAGAATGCTGCCGGGAGTGAAAGAGCCGCACCAACTGGTTCTGGTGAAGGACAGCCGGCATACGAGCTTTGCGTATCCGCATTACGAGCAGTTCCGCGACGGTTGCCAGTCGTTCTCCGGGCTGATTGTTACCACGGGGCTGAGCAAACGCAGGATGATCGTCTCAGGTGCGGGGGGCGGGGAAGCCGAGTCGGCTTGGGCCGGAGCAGTCTCGGGGGACTTCTTTTCAGTTTTGGGCGTCGCGGCAGCAGCGGGCCGCACCTTGATTTCCAATGACGATCGCCATGGCAATCCACAAGCCGTGGTCGTCCTCAGTCACGGCTTTTGGGAAGATCGCTTCGGGCTGCACCCAGCGGTGATCGGCAAAACGATCTTGCTGGACGACACCCCCTTTACGATCGTTGGAGTCGCCCAGCAAGGCTTCTGCGGACTTGAAGTGGGCAGAAGCCCGGACCTCTGGTGGCCCATCCAGATGTTGCCGCTCGTCGATCAACGGAAGGACGCGTTGGCCACCAAGGATTCGCGATGGCTCCAAATCATGGGGCGTTTGAAGTCAGGTGTGTCGGAAGAAGGAGCGCGCGCCGAATTGGACGTGGTTTTCCAAAGAATGCAGAGCGAGCAGGCCGCGGCCTACGGGTTGACGGGGAGGGAACGGCGGCAGTTCATGGATCTCCGGATCGAGTTACAGGCCGCAGGGACAGGTTACACCGGTTTGCGAAGTCAGTTCCGAAAGCCCCTCTACCTCTTGCTGGCGATCTCCGACCTGGTGCTCCTGGTCGCATGCACGAATCTCGCAGGACTTCTGTTGGCACGGGGCGCGGCGCGCCAGAGGGAATTCAGCGTGCGCACCGCACTCGGTGCCGGCCGATTTATCCTGGTTCGCCAACTTGTAACCGAGAACGCGCTGCTCGCGCTCGGGGGCGGGCTCTTGGGCCTGGTCCTGGCCCAATGGGGCGCGCACTTGCTGGCCGGTTATCTGCCCGGGTATGGCCGGACGGTCGAACTGAAACTGACCCCCGATCGGCACGTTCTCTTGTTCACTCTGGCGGTCTCGGCTGTGACCGCTCTGCTCTTCGGACTTGTTCCGGCGTTGCGCACGACTCGCGTCGATCTTGTCACAGGGCTGAAGGACCAGACGGGCGGCGCAACTCGCAGAGAATCCGGCCAACTGTTGAACAGGCTGCTGGTGGTCTCGCAAATCGCGCTCTCTTGCTTGCTACTGATCGGGGCGGGACTGTTTGCGAGGACTCTCGCAAAGCTCAAGGCCTGGGATCCCGGTTTCAATCGCGAGCGTCTGTTGGTCTTCGGCATTGATCATCCACGTATCAAGAATTTCGACGCACGACAGGTCAATCTGCACAAGGAAATGCTGCGGCGGCTGGAGAGTCTGCCTGGAGTGCAGTCGGCCAGTCTGGCTGGCGTTCTCTCGCTGAGCGGAAACATAGGACACCGATACAGGCCAAAGTTGGTGACGCACGGCGCGATTCCTGACAGCGGTGAAGACTCCCGGGCCTACGGAATTGGAGTTGCCCCGCGTTACTTCAGGACCATGGGCATTCCATTGCTCAGGGGACGGGATTTGGGCCCGGAAGACGAACTGAGGGCGGGAGCAAGCTCGACAAATCAAGTGCTGCTCCGGGTCGTCTTCAGCGAATCGCTGGCCCGGCGTCTTTTCGGGGAAGCAGACCCGGTTGGAAAGCAAATGCACGACGCGGAGAATCCTAAACTGACGCTGGAAATCGTCGGCGTTGCCCGAGACGCCCACCACCAGAAGCTCAGGGCCGAGCGATTGCCGATGTTCTACCACCTGGATTTCATCTGGCCCACGTTCTACGTCCGGACGCTGGGGAATCCGCTGGCCGTAGCGGCGGGCCTTCGGCAAGTAGTTCGGGAGATCGATCCGCAGGCGGAGATCTCCGGCCTCCGAACGATGGACGACGTGGTTAACGGCCAGTTGCTCCAGGAACGGACCCTCTCGAACCTCGCAGGTTTTTTCAGCCTGTCGGCGCTGGCCCTCGCCTGCCTGGGACTCTACGGCATTCTCTCCTACGGCGTGGTGCGGCGCACGCGCGAGATCGGAGTGCGGCTAGCCTTGGGGGCGCAAACTCGGGACGTGCTGGCGCTGGTGATCCGACAAGGGATGGTGCTGACGCTTGTCGGCTGTGCCGCGGGCATCGCTCTGGCCGTGGCTTCGACGCGTCTCCTTTCGAGTCTGCTCTACGGCGTCACGGGGACGGACCCGCTCACGCTTGCTTCCGCCACCGGACTCCTGGGCGCCATTGCGCTGCTGGCCTGCTGGATTCCCGCCCGGCGGGCGTCGCGCGTCGATCCAATGGTAGCGCTCAGATACGAATGAAATCCGAAACCCGAACTCCGAAATCTGAAGCAAGCCCGAAGCCCGAAATCCGAAACCGGCCGAGGCGGAGTCGGGCCGAAGGCGTAGCGCAGATTTTCAATCTGTCGTATCGCCGACTTGCAGTCGGCAAGCCGCGCGAGTTTGCCAGACCCTGGGCCAGGTCGGCAGACCCGCAGAATGCAATTCTGCGATACAGCAGAGTCCAACTCTGCGCTACGGCCGAACGGCGCGCCCTTTGGCGCCTGGCGACTGACAACGAACAACTGACCACTGACAACTAACCATGAATGACCTTCGCTTCGCCTTGCGTCAGCTCTTGAGGAATCCCGGCTTCACCTTGGTGGCGGTGCTGCTGTTGGGGATCGGCATTGGCGCCAGCACCACCATGTTCAGTGTGGTGGACGCAGTGTTCCTCCGACCCTGTCCTTACCGGAACTCTGATCGGCTGGTGAAGCTTTACGCCACGCGCTCCGAGAGGAACCAGGACCGCAATCAATTGGCCGGACTGACATTCCGGGATTGGCGCGAGCATAGTCAGTCATTTTCAGAAATCGCCGGCTGGATCAGTTACGAATGCCGGCTCAGCACGGCGGACAATCTCGAACGCACCCGAGTGCTCAGAGTATCGCCGGAACTCTTCGCACTGCTCGGAGTGCGACCCACGCTTGGGCGGGCGTTTCTGCCCGCAGAGACGAAGGCGGGAGGTGAACGCGTGGTGATCTTGAGCCACGGCCATTGGCAGCGCTGGTTCCACGGCGATCCGAACGTGATTGGCCAAACTCTCACGCTGGACTCGGACCTGGGGGAGAAGCAGCAGACTTACACCGTGGTCGGCGTGCTGCCGGCGAGTTTTCGCTGGGTGTTTGACCGCGTGGTTCCCGGGTTGTGGTTCCCGCTTCGCGAGTCGGACATCTCCGAGCCGACCAGCCGTGTCGCCACGATGGCCCGCCTGCAGCGGAAAATCAGTCTTGCGCAAGCCCAAGCCGAGATAGACGTGGCGGCCCGTCGCCTCGCGCAAGCTTACCCGGAAACGCACGCCGGCGTCGGTGCCCGGGCAGTGCCAGTCAATGCCGAGTATCAGCGAATGTCCACGGGTTCCAGCCATCCGCAGGCGTTATGGATTCTGCTCGGCGTGGTCAACGCGGTGCTGGTCATCGCCTGTCTCAACGTGGCGAACCTGCTGTTGGTCCGGGCCTCTGGGCGTGAGCGGGAGATGGCTATTCGCGCGACCCTGGGGAGCGGACGGGTGCGGTTGATGCGGCAACTGCTCACCGAGAATCTTCTGTTGGCAGCCTTGGGCGCGTTGTTGGGAATGGTGTTGGCCTATTGGGCCGTCGAGGTGATTGCCGCGTTCAGGGATCAGTCGCTCCCCTTGTTGCTGCGCGACCGGCGGGAGCGGTTTCTCCCGTGGTTCGTCTCGGTGCACTTGGATAATCGGGCGCTCCTCTATGCGTTGGCCGTGTCGCTGGTGACTTGTGGGCTGTTCAGCCTGATGCCGTTGCTGGGGGCGGCCAGAGTCAACTTGAGCCGGTCGCTGGCGGGAGGACAAACGGCCAGCGGCAGCGTGCGCGTTCGACACGGACTTGGGCTGTTTGTGGTGTCGGAAGTGGCGATCGCCTGTGTATTGCTCATGGGCGCGGGTCTGCTGGTCAACAGCGCGGTGCGTCTGCGCCAGATCCATCCGGGCTTCAATCCTAGAAACGTGTTCACGGCCGGTGTGTTGCTGCGCGACCGCCGTTACGCCAACGCTCCCGCGCAGAAGCAGTTCTTCCGGGAAGCCCTGGACCGAGTCAGGCGACTGCCCGGAGTGCTCTCCGCCGATGTCGGCGGTCCAACTCCGGTGGGCGGTGGCGGCGGCAATTTCCCGACGCGCATTGATGGCGATGAATCAGCTCAGGAGCATCGAGACATCCGCTATTTGCCTGGCTCGCCTGACTGCTTTCGGGTGCTGCAAATCCCGCTCCTGCAAGGCCGCTTTTTCACCGACCGCGACGACGCGACCGCCCCGCCTGTATTGATTGTCAACGAGGCGATGGCGCGCAGCTATTGGCCCGAGTCGAGTCCCATCGGCCGGCATGTGACGGTACAACGGTCCAAGACGAATTCCGTTTTGTTCGAGATCGTTGGGGTGGTGGGTAACGTGTACAACTACTCGAGCGGCATGGTCAGCCCTCCCGAAGCGTTCACCTCCTGGCTCCAATACGGATCGGGAAGCGACGAGGATCTTGTGATTCGCACCGCCGCGGATGCGGGGCCAATGAAGGCCGTGCTCCAGCAAGCCATCAGAGGAGGAGACGACACAGTGGAAATCTATAACGCCGCGACGCTGGAAGAGGGCATTTCGAGATACACCTGGTCCTGGTCGCGACAGTTCAACACGCTCTTTCTGGGTGGATTCGCCGCGGTGGCGTTTCTCCTCGCCAGTATCGGTGTGTACGGGGTGACGGCCTATTCAGTTGCGCAACGGACGCGGGAGATCGGCATTCGCATGGCCCTCGGTGCGCGACGGGAGAATGTGCTGGCCTTGGTCTTGCGCCAGGGAATGAGGCTGGCCGTGGTGGGCGTTGGACTGGGGCTGGCGGGGGCGTTCGCGGGGACGCGCGTCGTGCGCAGCATGCTCTTCGGGATTTCTCCGACCGATCCGCTGACGTTTGGCTTGATCACCGCCTTGGTGAGCACGGTCGCATTCGTCGCCTGCTGGTTGCCGGCGCGCCGCGCGGCCCGGCTCGATCCGATGGTGGCGCTGAGATACGAGTGAAAGGTGATGCGTGAACGCGTGAATGCGCGACTGACAACGGACCACTGACGACTGACGAGAAACCATGAACGACCTTCGTTTCGCCCTCCGGCAGATTCTTAAACGCCCCGGCAGCAGCGCGGTGATGCTCGCCACGCTGGCGTTGGTCATTGGCACGATGAGCTTCGCCGTCGGTATGATCAACCAGCAGCGTGCCGAACAGACCCCCTTCCCGGAACTGGATCGGGTCGTCCGCATCTGGCGCCTGGGAAAGGAACGGCCGTCGGACCGCCTCCCGCCCAGCATCTTCACCGAGGCCGGGCCCGCGATGCCAGGCTTCGAGACACTCGGCGCCATCGGCAACCACGATCGCTTTGTGCTCACGGGCCAAGGCGAGCCAAGGGCCATGGTGGGCGTGACGGTATCCGCGTCGGTATTCGAGGTCGCCGGAGTGCAGCCGTTCTTGGGGCGAACGTTTACGCGCGAGCAGGAACGGTCCGGCGAGCGGTTGGCGGTGCTGGGCCATGAGCTTTGGTCGAACATGTTCAGCGGCGATGCAGCCGTCATCGGCCAGACGATCCGGTTGAACAACGAACACCACACCATCACCGGCGTCATGCCTCCGGGATTCGAGCGCAACGCGATGTGCGGATCGGCCTCCGTCTGGGTAAGCGGCGATTTCAGCGCCATGGAACGCTCCAACACGTGGCTTCAGATCGTGGGCCGAATGAAGCCGGGTGTGGCCCGCGCTCAGATCGACGCGCAATTGGAGGCGGTCGCGCGGCCGATCGGACGGGAATACGCGAAGGCGCACCGTTGGCAGGACGACTTCCCGCGCCTGTCGGCACAGCCGATCACGAAGCGTTTCGGTCATCTGCACGCGAACGAGATCGTTCTCGCCGGGATGATTCCCAGCTTGGTCGCGCTGATTGCCGGCTTCAATGTCTCGACCATTCTGCTCGGAAGGATGTTGTCGCGCCGCCAGGAGATTGCGGTGCGCACGGCCTTGGGCGCGCATCGAGGGCGGCTCGTGCGGTTGCTCCTGACTGAGAGTGTCGTCCTCGCGTTGGCCGGAGCGGCTTTGGGCCTGCTCGGCGCTTATGGCATCGCCACATGGACGGCTCAGCGCAGCGTGCCGGCGGCGTTCAGCCCGTCGGTGGTGGGACTAATTGCGCTGGCCGCCGTCGTCATCGGGATCGCGACCGGCCTCGTGCCTTCGCTACGCGTCACACGCTGCAACTTGAGCAATGACCTGAAGGAAGCGGGCGCGGGCGCGGGCGGTCCCGCGCGGCATCGGCTGCGAAATTTCCTCGTCGCGGGACAGGTGGCGATGACGACGGCGCTTTGTGTCGCGGCCGGTTTGTTGATCCGCAGCTATGTCGAGATGCGGCGTTTCGATCCCGGATTCGAGACGCGAGATCTGGTTTCCGTGGTGGTGACACTGCGCGAGCCCACATACAAAAGCCCGCAAAACCGGATGCTCTACTGTGAGCAGGCACTGGATCGCCTTCGCTCCCTTCCCGGAGTGCGGGACGTCAGCGTCAGCAGCGACGGCGCCGTCGATCGTCTTCCGTTTCCGCAAAACTTCGGGCTCGAAGGGGCGGGTGAAAACTGGGCGTCTGGGCAGATGATCCATTTGCGGATCGTGAGCCCGAACCACTTGGCCATGCTCAACGTGCCCGTCCTGCGGGGGCGCGGTTTCCAGGTTTCCGACCGTGCGGGCAGCGAGCGCGTCATACTCGTCAACCAAGCATTTGTCCGAAGATACTTCCCGAACAAGAATCCGCTCGGGCAGCGAATCGGTCTTCGAGAAGGCGGCGGGCAATGGTTCACAATCGTCGGCGTCGTGGCGGACCGGCGCAACGTGGGATTCCGTGAAGACTACGGGCCGGAAGGTTACCTGTGTGCCCAGCAGGTGGCACCGCGCTGGGCTTCGTACCATTTCCTCGCACGGACTCACGCTTACAGCGCCGCGCTCGGTATCGCCCTTCGCAAAGCCGTGAGCGCGATCGACCCCGAGCAACCCGTCTCGCAGCCGTTCACCGTGGAATCCCTCCTCCAGCGCACCGTTGAGCGCTACTCGGGCTCGATTGCTGCCATTTCTGCCATCGGCTTTTTCGGCTTGCTGATGTCGCTGATCGGCATCTACGGGGTCGCGGCCTACGCGGTGATCGAGCGCACCCACGAGATCGGCGTGCGCGTGAGTCTGGGGGCGACGCCACGTGACATCCTGCGATTGATCCTTAAACAAGGTCTGCGGCTGGTGACGGCTGGCTTGGCGGCGGGGGCGTTACTGGCGATCGCGATCTCGGTGGGCTTGGGACAAATGCTGTTCGGGATTCCGCGATTCGACCCGACGACCTACCTCGGGGTGGGAGGCGTGCTGGGTATGACAGCGTTGCTCGCGAGTCTCGTGCCGGCTTGGCGGGCGACCAAGATCAAACCGATGGAGGCATTGAGATATGAGTGAGAGCCGGATGATGCGTGATGCGTGACTGGCAACGGACAACTGGTCACTGACAAGGACCATGAATGATCTGAAATTCGCTTTCCGCCAATTGCTGAAGTATCCCGGCTTCACGGCCGTGGCCGTGCTCACGCTGGCAGTCGGCATTGGCGCGAACACCGCCATCTTCAGCTTCGTCGATCGCGTGCTCCTGCGGTGTCTGCCCGTCTCCAAATCCCACGAGTTGGTACAGGTCGGTTACGAAATGAGGTCCCGCGACGGAAGGGTGCTGACCGGCGCCACTTTCAACCATCCGCTCTATCTGAGCTATCGCGACGACGCGAACGCGTTTTCGGGATTGATCGCCTTCTTGCCGCAGATGCTGAAGCTGGGCATCGGCGGCGAGGACGCGGGGCGGGTTCAAGGAATGACGGTCTCAGACAATTATTTTTCCGTGCTCGGGGTGAACCCTGTCCTGGGACGCGGGTTTCTTCCAGAAGAAGCTGCGGGAGCTCATCGGGTCGTGGTCATCAGCCACAGTCTTTGGCAGCACCGGTTCGGAGGCGAGCCGACGGTTGTGGGGCGGTCAGTCAACGTGGACGGTCGTGCCTATACGATCGTGGGGGTGCTCCGGCCCGAGTTCACGGGCACCATCGTGGGCTTGCTCCCGGACGTTTACCTGCCGCTGAAAACCTGGTCCGCTGCCATCGGTCGTGATGTTGCCGACCGCAGCTTCAGTTCGTGGTATTTGCTCGGACGGATCAAACCGGGCCTCCCGCGCGAACAGGCGCAGGCGGCGCTCCGCCTACTGACGGAACGAATCCGCGCCGTCGAGCCGAACAACACCCATCCCGACGTGCTGCTTTGGGACGGGAGCCGCGGCCTGCGGCACTGGACAAGCAGGACGGCGCAGTGGCCCGTGCTGCTGTTCTTCCTGACGACGGTGCTGGTGCTCCTCGTCGCCTGTGCGAATGTCGCCAACATGCTTTTAGTTCGGGCCACCACGCGGCGAAAGGAGATCGCGGTCCGCTTGGCGCTTGGGGCTGGTCGTGGCGATGTGATCCGGCAGTTGATTTGTGAAAGCACGCTTTTGGCGCTGTTGAGCGGGGCTTGTGGCGTGTGCCTGGCCTACTGGTTGAGCCAAATGCTCCAGAGGGTATTCCCGGTGATCGCCGAGGCTGCCCACGTAGCGGCCGATTTGGACGGACGTATTCTGGTCTTCGCGCTGTTGGTCACGCTCGCAACGGCTGTCCTGTCTGGCTTGGCTCCGGCGTTGCAGCTTTCCAGGCCGCAGGTGGTGGTCGAACTGAAGGAAAGCGCCGAGGAAAAGTCATCCCGCGGCTGGAGCCTCCGTCATTTCCTTGTGGTCGCTCAGGTAGCCATCGCGGTGGTCATATTGGCGTTGGGCGGGCTTTGCCTTCGCAGTCTGGCTGTATTCCGAGGGATAGATCCAGGTTTCGACCCGGCCCGGATTCTCGCCGTGAAGGCCGATTTCCAGGGACGCGATTATGCGACGGCAAACGGCCGAGCGTTTTTCGCCGAGTTGAACGAGCGAATCGGTGCCCTGCCGGGGGTGAAAGCGGTCAGCCTGACAGACTGCATCCCACTCTCCGACACGGCCTCAATGACTGGGGTCAAACGGATCGATCAGCATGACCTCGCACCCGATGAGAAACCGAGCTGGAACTACGGCCTCGTCAGCCCGGGATATTTCCAAACGCTGGGCGTGCCGTTGTTGCGGGGGCGGGATTTCTCCGCACAGGATGGCCCTGGTGCTCCTGGAGTGATGATCGTCAACGACCTGCTGGCGCAGCAGTACTGGCCCAACCAAGACCCGATGGGAAAGCGGGTCACCTTTTGGGCGGGGGACACTCGCGAGGTGATTGGAGTTGTCAAGGCCGTCAAGCTCCGGTCCATTCGCGACGAACTCAAGCCGCTCATGTATTGGCCGCTGGCGCAGAAGGAGGCGGATCCCGTTTTGTTGGTTCGGACCGATCACGATCCCCAGCGGCTGATTCCGGCGCTTCATCACGAGCTGACAACAGCGGGGCTGCGACCGACTTCCTTGGACCTTCGCACGATTGCCGAGCGACAGGCCGCGATGCTGCTGCCACAACGGATCGTCGCTCGCATCCTGAACGCTTTTGGTTTGGTTGGCTTGTGGCTGGTCGCGCTGGGCCTGTACGGTGTGATGGCCTACGCGGTGAGCCAGCGAACGCGAGAGATTGGCATCCGGATGGCTTTGGGCGCGCGTGTGGTGGACGTGCTGGGGTTAGTTGTGCGCCAGGGAGCGGTCTTGACGGCACTCGGCGCGGGACTTGGTCTGGGGCTGAGTCTCATCGCGGCGCGATGGCTGGAGGCTGCACTTCCAACACTCCGCCAGTGGGACCGTAATTTCCTGTATGGCGTCGAGGTGTGGGACCTCTGGACGTATTTCGGCACGGCGTCGTTGCTCCTGCTGATCACCCTCGTTGCTTGCTGGATTCCCGCCCGCCGGGCCGCCAAGGTCGATCCCGTGGTGGCGCTGCGATACGAGTGAAACTCCTCGTGAAGGCCTGACCGACAACCTAGCAAACAGTCATGACTATGAAAACATATACTTACACGAACACGGTCGTCCAGGATCAGCGTATCGAGCAGAGTGCATACTTGATGTGCCGGTGGCTCAAACCAATTCTGTTGTGCCTGGTCTTAACAATCCGATCCACTGGCGAAACGGCTCCACCTCAAGCGGGTGCCTCCGGCGGAAACGCGCCTGCCCCGGGTCAGGCACCTTCAGCGCTGAAGATTCTCGACATCCAGTTCGAACCGATCCGCAGCGGGAAGAACGTGGTTTACGTCAAGGTCCTGAACCCGACGCAAGAAGAGCGAACGCTGTTCGTCAGTATCCAAACCGAAAACAAGTGGGGCTGGGGTCACGATTTTCCGGAACAGATCAAGCCCGGCACCGAGCGATGGGCGAGATTCGCTTTCAAGATCTTCGGTTCGCCCACCAACGAAGGAAATGCGAGGCTGTACTTCTTCGACGGCGCCCAAGCCCGCGAGGCCGACGGGTCCTTTGATTACCGCAAATTCTCGTTTGCCACCCTGCAGAAGAAACAGGCGGATTTGGAAGGCGCACAGCCAGTCCTGGCGGCCGTGCGCGACTCGGTCATTCAAGCCTTCGAAGACCTGCGCCGCGACATGAGGGAGAGAGACTACGCCAAGGTCCGGGCGCGGTTCACTCAGGACATGCTCGATGCTGAATTCCTGCAACAGTCCCCCGCTGAGTTTGCACGCCGGATTGACCTGCCCAATCCGTCTAGTTGGTGCCGCGGCGAATTCCTGGCCCTCAAGCCGCTTTCGGTGGCCAGACGCGATGGCCTTTTCGAACTCGAAGCCGACCTCGCGGGGGAAGCATGGAGCATTGGATTTCTCCACTGTGACGGCCTTTGGAAGATCGATCGCCTGGAGGGATTCACACCGTCACGTGGGACCACGGTGTTGATCAAGCGCCTACTGCCGCTTCTACGCAAGCGCAGCACCGACCATATCGACATTCATTACTTTCCCGGCTCGAAGGCCGAGGCTGACATAAATCAGATCGCCCGTGAACGCGAGGCCGGAGTGCAGGCCGTCAATGACCTCCTGGGCACGGCCACCAGCGAACGCCTCTGCCTCGTCTTTTTCGACGACCTGGACACTAAGGCCCGGGTCACGTCTCACCGGGGCGAAGGTGTGGCCGACGGCTACACGATTGTGGAGGTCTATAACGACCAAGTGAAATTAAACCCCTACCACGAGGCGACGCACGCGCTGGCTAGTGAAATCGGACGTCCCCCCGCCGCCTTGTTGGAGGGCCTTGCCGAATACGTATCGGAGAAACTGGGGGCAGCCCCGTTGAAAGATGTCGGCGGCGGCCAGGCGACTTTGTACGGCTTCGTTTGTGAATCGAGGGAGAAGGGCCGGTGGATTCCTTTGAGCGAGTTGCTGGCCTACACCAATATTGGTTCCCAAGGCCGTGAACGTAACCTCCTGGCCTACGCCGAATCCGGCGCCTTCACGAAATTCCTGATTGAAGCCCAGGGGAAGGAGAAGTTTCTGGAGGCCTACCGCCGGCTTCGTAACGGCAGTGACAAAGCGGTCCAAGAACGCAACGCCGAGAAGGTTCAGGAGATCTACGGAACTTCCCTGTGGGCGTTGGAGGGGCCATGGATTGAGGCACTTTCCGCGGGCGCGAGCAGGGCAGCGCAAGCCCCGCCTGCGGCGGAGACCAATGCAGTGAAGGTTTACCCGGTCAACCGCAAAGTCGCCGATCTTCCAGATAAGGAAGACATGTCCACTCCGGAGGCGGCATACGCCACGTTGAACCGGCTCTTGGCCAGCGGAACTCTCACGTTTCCGCGCCGGTTCCACGTTCCGTGGAGTTCATCGCAGACATCGGAGCCGCCAGAGAAACGCGAGATTCCAGCCGACGAGCGGGCCAGATTCCTGGGTGCGGAGATCCTGGAGGTACAGCTCTGGCAGAAGACCAACGCCACGGTCTTCGCTCAAACGCCGACGGATGTTGATCTGCGCTTACTCTGCCACGTGGACGGACAATGGCTTAACGACGGTAACGACGGAGGCCCAACCCTCGATGGCGCTCGCACTCGGTCAACCCAGATACGCGCCTATAAGCATGCCAGAAGCTTGCGCAACTCCAGACTGCCGATCGCTGATCCGGGCAGATATCTGCGTCCCTTCGTCGAGTTTCTCGAGCGCGAAGCGACCGACCCTCAGGAGTTCCTCTTGCAGGCGTTGGCGAAGCATCGCGTCGTCATCCTCGGCGAGGTCCATAACCGCCAGCGTTACTGGGCCTTCAACGCCGCGCTGGTGCGCTCGCCGGTGTTCGCCAAGCACGTCGGCGTCATCTACCTGGAACTGCCGTCCAACGACCAGTCGCTGATGGACCGGTTTCTGGCTGCACCGAAATGTGACCCGGCGCCGGTCATTGACGTGTTGCGGGACATGCATGAATTCGGTTGGCCCGACCAGCCGACTCTGGAGTTCTGTCAGGCCGTCTGGGAAGTCAACCAATCCCTACCCAGAGCGCAGCGTCTGCGTATCGTCTTGGCGGATATTGCGCGTTCCTGGAAATCAATTCACAGTCGTGCAGATGTGGCCAAGCACTTCAACGTGGACCGCGATGAATTCATGGGCAGCCAGATAGAGCGCGATCTGCGCGACCACGCCCAAGATCCGCGGCACGCGCTGTTCATCGTCGGCTGCATGCACGCCCCCAAAAACATCACCCGTCCCGGCGGTGAGCCGTTCAAATCAGCCGGATGGCATCTATGCCAGGGCCTCGGTCGCACCAACGTTTTCGCCATCCTACCACACTCGCCCGTCATGTCCGACCACCATGACGTGGACGGCCGGCCGGCGCTGGGTCTGTTTGAAACCGCGTTCGCCGCACGGTCCAATCGGCCCGTGGCTTTTCCGCTCGACCGCGGACCCTTTGGCGAACTACTTTTTGATCGATCACTCGATCTGACGACGGCCGATCCTTCCCGTGCCGGTTTCGACGCCTACCTCTATCTTGGGCCGCTGGAGGACGAAGTTGTGTCCCCCTTGATCCCCGGTTTTTACACCGACGAATATGCGCGCGAGGTCGATCGCCGCACTCGCGTGATGGACGGCCATGGTCTGGAGAGCATTCCGGGAATTGGGGAAGTGAGCGGCGAAGCCATCCGGCGGCTGCGCGCGGCCTGGTGGGGGCAACCGCGGTACGAGTGGCGGAGGCTGGGGCCGCTCGATGCGTGGCACCATGGCAGCGGTTGGAAGCAACGATCGCGCGATGCAGCGTATGACACGGTAAGGAAGGATACCACCGTCATTCGGCGTGAAGCAGGGCTGCTGTTCGATGCTCTCCGGCAGGCCGACTACAGCCAGGCCCACAACTGGCAGACCTTTCCTTCGCCCAACGTGGGATTGTACTGCGTGCAGACCCGCAGAGATGACTGGACGCAATGGATTTGCCAGCACTTCCGCACCAACCCGATCGTGCAAGTGGAATTGGGGGAGGTCTTTTTCCAGGCCGGCGGACGTCCGGCGGTGCCCTACAAGTTGATGCTCAAAGACCGCACACACCTGGAAGGTGTGTTGCCGTTCGACTGGAGCCCGGACGCTGGGCGCTGGGAAGGTCATCAAGGTCTGGACTGGCATTTGCGGAAGGGTCGTCGTTGAGACGAGGACCGCCAGCGAACCACTGACGACTGAGCACAGACCATGAACGCTCTTGAGTCCTCCTTCCGCCAACAGCAGAAACGCCCCGGCTTCTTCGCCGTGGCCCTGCACCCTATGGCGGTCGCTTCCTTGCCAGCCGCAGAGAAAGCGAAGATCGCGTTCTGGGATACGCCGCGGCACGGAGCGAACTTCTTCAACGAGGTCGAACTCAGGGAACGCTTTCAGGCCGCTAGCCAAGCCGGCATCGAGTTCGTTCGCCTCGCCTCGAACAAGTGGCTGAACGACCGTCCTAAATCCCAGCTCGGGGACTTTCTCCTCGGCCGTCCCGAATCGTTCTCGCGCCTCGACACGAACGACCTGGCGCTGCTCCTGCGTGTTCTGGATGACGCGCACGCCGCGCAGCTCAAAGTGGTGCTGACCATGCTCAGGCTGCCGGGCAGCCGTTGGAGCCAGCACAATGGCGGTAAACAGGAGTTCGCGCTCTGGCAGGAAGTCGCGCGGCAAGAGCAGGCCATCTCATGCTGGCGACAACTGGCGCTGGCACTCAAGGATCACCCGGCTGTGGTTGGCTACAATCTGCTGAACGAACCGTGCCCGGAACGCGCGACCCGGCCGCGGCTCGCCGGCTAGTACACGGGCGACTACGAGGCGTGGCACGCAGCGGTGCAGGGCACGCCGGCCGATCAGTCGTTCTTCTACGAGAAGGCCGTGCGCGCGATCCGTGACGTCGATGGCGAAACGCCCATCATCCTCGACAGCGGTTTCTATGCGACGCCCGGGGCTTTCAAGCTCGGCGTGGGCGGTGTGCTCGCGGGCACGGCGCTTGTCGCAAGTCTCCTGCCCGCATGGCGAGCGACAAGGATCAAACCGATGGAGGCGTTGAGATATGAGTGAGGAAGGGCGTAGTGGGTAGTGGCAATGGCGCGGTAACGTGTGCGTGTCTGTGACGGAATTCTGATCACAACAAATCAAAAGAAAATATGAGACGCAGTTTGGAAAATCTTCGACGCATCCCGGTCCTGCTGGCTTTCGTCATCACCCCCGCGCTCGCCGAGGCAGCGCAGGCTCATCGGCCAGAGATGGCCGCACCAGAGAAAGCCCCTACCACAAACGCGTCCGCTTCCAGCCGGAAACAGCAATGGGCTTTCACGTTGGAGAGCATTCGCCAGTCCGTGGCCGCCAACGAAAAGCTGTTGAATCCGATCCGTCTGCGCTTCACGAACACGTTTGAAAGGAAAGGGGAATCACTCCGGCCCTCGTCTGGTATGCGTCAGCCGGGGCGGCGCTATTCTCATCTCGGGTGTGAGTGGGCTCAGAAGGGTGATAGGCATTACGCCCGACTCCAATATTTCTTCAGCCCTGAGGAAGTCGCGCAAAACCGGGTCTATGTGATTGACGAAACCAACTGGTGGTCGGCCGGCCTGCCAGATTTAACTCAGCCGTCGAAAAGCCTTCGCGAAAACCTGAAATGGAACGCGGAGATTGGGGTTACCGTCCTGGGCTTGCGACCCTTCGAAGGAGATTATTCGATGAGCGAAATCTTGCAGCCGCCGTGGGCGACTTTTTCCGGCCAAACGGAAGAGGTTGATGGGAAACGGAGCGCGGTGGTCGAGGTCAAGCGTCGAGTCCTGAATCCGGATCATCCTGCTTACTATGGCCGTTTCTGGATCGACGTGGAGCGAGGCGTGGTTTTGCGCATCCGCTATTTTGATGGGGACGCCGCGAACCGAGATAGGCGTCACATTGGAACAATTGATGAGCTGCGGCATCTGCGTCTGGCGAATGGCGCTTGGCTGCCCGTGGAAGGCAGAAGGACTACTGGATTTCCCGATCGTCTGTTCATTGAGCACATAAGGGTCGCGAAGGAGAGCATAACCATCAAATCTGCGGAGATCCCTGATTCGCTTTTCACAATCGAGTCTGCTTTGGATGCACCACTGGGAGATCGACCGGCGGCCAAAGACGACCCTCAAAGCCCCAACCGAACGAGATGACAGAAAGCAGCCCAGACTATGAACGACCTGAAATTCGCCTTTCGCCAACAGCTCAAGCATCCCGGCTTCACTGCCGTGGCTGTGCTTACGCTCGCCGTGGGCATCGGTGGCACCGCTGCCATATTTGCCGTGATGAATGCGCACGTGCTGAATCCGGTTCCGTTGAAGAGCGACCGGCGTTTGGTCGAGATCAAGGAGTCCTCCCGTGCGCGGCAAATGAAGATCTGGACCTCGGCGCCGCTGTATCACGACCTCGTGCAACAACGCGACTTGTTCGAGGAGGTGGTCGCCTTCAAGCACGACGCGTTGCTCGTCACGGGTGGAGAATTCCTGGACGCCGTCAACGGCGTAAGCGTGAGCCCCAATTTCTTCAAGCTCTTTGGGGTCTCGCCGCGGCTCGGACGCTGGCTGACAGCGGAGGAACAAACTTCCGCCGTCGAGGACGTGCTGGTGATCAGTCATGCCGCCTGGCAAGCGCGGTTCGGGGGAGACCCGAATGTGATCGGGCGCACTCTGAAAACCAAGGACGCCACTTACACGATTATTGGCGTGATGCCGCGGGAGTTTCAGTTTCCCACCCCGATCACCCAATTCTGGCGACCGTTTCATTTCCGCGCCGACGAACTCTCGAACCCGAGCCAGCGGTCAAGACGTAGCTATTACACCTTCGCGGCTCTGGCTCCGAACGTGTCCCAATCTAAAGTGCAAGCCTTTCTCGACACGTGGGGCGCCCGGCTCGCCAAGGAGTTCCCACGAGAGTGCAAAGAGTGGGCCATCGAATCTCGCCCGCTGCGGGATTTCTTTGTGGCACCGGAGATACGGAGGATCCTTTGGAGCGTCGCGCTGGCGATCGGCTTCGTCCTGGTCATTGCGTGCGCCAACCTGGCCAACCTGCAACTCAGCCGCACCGAAGCCCGGTCCAAGGAAATCGCCGTTCGCATGGCGCTCGGGGCAGGGCGTCGTCGTCTCGTTCGCCAACTGATCACCGAGAGCTTCCTGCTGTCGCTGGCCGGCGGCGTGGGCGGATTGCTGATCGCCGTCTGGCTGCGCCAAGTGCTGGCGAGCTTGCTGCCCGAAGGGGCGCCGGTCGTTCGGCCGGGAGGTCTTGATTTGACCGTGTTGCTGTGGACGTTCGGCATGTCCGTCGCGTGTGCCATGGCGGTCGGGCTGTATCCCGCCTGGCGGGCTTCGAGCGTGCGTTTGAGCCAATCGCTGAAGGGAACCTCCGCCGCGACTTCAGCCTCGGCGCAGAAATGGTTTCGACACAGCCTAGTGGTCGGCGAAATCGCCTTGGCGATGGTGTTACTAACGAGCGCGGGGTTGCTCGTGCGGAGTGTCTTCAAGATCCTGTACCTCGATCCGGGGCTGAATCCAAGCCGACTCGCCTCTGTGACGTTTCAGGTTCGCGCTGGAACCGGACATCAGGCAGCGATGCGTGAGCTGGCAACTCGCTTGGCAGCCCTGCCTGGCATCACTGCGGTCGGGACAGGTCCGATTTCCGGCGTGGGGAGTCAAGGCGACTTCTATCTTTGGGAACGCGCGGCGCCCGTTGAACTTGGAATGAACCAGGTCGGGGTTGGTGAGTGCGACTTCTTCCGAACCATCGGGGCGCGACTGAAGGATGGTCGCTGGCTGCAGCCTGCGGACATGGCCGAAGGTCAGAGCGCCGTGCTCATCAACGAAACGTTCGCGGCGATGTGCTGGCCCGGCGAGCACGCCGTGGGGAAGCGAGTGTATCACAACAGGGACCGGAGCAACGATAACCCGAGCGGATTCCTCGAAGTGGTGGGCGTCGTTCAGGACTTTCACACCTGGAATCTGGAATGGGAAACGTTGCCCTGCCTGTTCGTGCCGGACGGACGATCGCAACGGGCCGGCTTGGGATCAACCCTCTATGTGCGCACCACGCTGGATCCGGCCTCCGTGATCACCGGCGTGCGGCGCGTCGCGAAGGAAGTCCTGCCGAACACCGTGGTGCCGCGGATCGTGTGGATCGAGCAACAGCTTTATGCGTCCACCCTGACTCGCCGTCTGTTTATGGGATTCCTCTTGGCGTTCGCAGGCGTTGGCCTACTCCTGTCACTGCTTGGAATCTTCGGCGTGTTGACTCATGCCGTCGTGAGGCGCACCAATGAAATCGGCGTGCGCATGGCCTTGGGCGCGCAACGCGCGGACGTGCTCGCGCAAGTGCTGGGTGAAGGGATGAAGCTGACCAGCATCGGTATCCTGATCGGGTTGGCCGGTGCCTTTGGCCTGACCCGCCTAATGCGAAGCCATTTGTTCGGCATTGGGCCAACAGACGCCGTTACTTTTTTCGTAGTGCCGCTGATGTTGGCATTGGCGGCAATGCTGGCCTGTTGGCTGCCCGCACGGCGAGCCGCGAAGATGGATCCGATGGCGGCGCTCCGGTGCGAATGAGAGATGTTGCGTGAAACGTGGTGCATGACTGACCACGGACCATCGACCACTGATAACCAACGATGAACGACCTGAAACTCGCTCTCCGACTTCTGTGCAAGCATCCAGGCTATACGCTCACAGTGGTTTTCATCTTGGCGCTGGGGATTGGCGCCAACACCGCCGTCTTCAGTGTGGTCAATGCCGTGCTGCTCAGTCCGTTGCCCTACAAGAACCCTCGCCAAATCGTCCAGGTGTGGCGACAGCAGATCAAGGGCGCCGTCCGCACCAATATGGGGCACAAGGATTTCAAGCTGCTGCGGGAGCCTGCCCAGGCCTTCGAGCAAGTCGCGGCTTATTGTCGGCGGCGTGTGTACGTTCAAGGAATCGACCGCCCGCTTCACGTCCGCGCCCAAGAAATTTCTCCCAACATGTTCGCCTTGTTGGGGGCGCAACCCGCCTTGGGCCGGGGCTTCCTGCCCGAGGAAGAGCAGGAGGGCAACGATCGCGTGGTGGTCTTAAGCGATACGTTTTGGAAAGACCACTTCGGCGGCGCTGCCGAGGCGATCGGCAAACCACTCCTCCTCGACGGCCAGAGCCATACGGTGGTGGGCGTTATGCCACCGGAGTTTCAATTCCCTTACGGCGATCGCACGCCGTTCTGGCTGCCATTGGTGCTCGAACCTACGAGCCGGCCCTTCAACCGGGCGTGTCTTGCCTTTGCTCGCCTCAAGCCCGGCGTGAGCGAGGCACAGGCCCGAGCACACGTGGCCGGCATTGGCCAACGCTTGATCGAGCTCTATCCCTTCAACGCCGGTACGACGCTTACGGTCGAACGGTTGCCGGACGGGTTATTTGGGAATTACCGCCGAATGCTCTGGCTGCTTCTGGGGGCGACCGGGTTCGTGTTGCTGATTGCGTGCAGCAATGTGGCCAACCTCCAGCTCGTACGGGCAGCCGCACGGCAAAGGGAATTAGCCGTGCGCCTGGCGGTCGGAGCCTCGCGGGGGCACCTCGTGCGGCAGATGCTCACCGAGAGCGTGGTAGTCAGCATGGCCGCGGGGTTGCTGGGTCTGCTCGTGAGTTACTGGGCCTTGAAGGCATTACTCGGCCTGTGCCCGGCCGGGATGCCGCGCATGGAGCAAACGCGCGTGGACACGACCGTGCTGCTCTTCACGCTCACCATCTCAGTGCTCACCGGTTTGGTCTTCGGGCTGATTCCCGCGTGGAAGGGTTCCGACATCCATTTGGGCCAAGCCCTCAAGGAGGGTCTGGCCCAGGCTTCGGCCGCGCGCGGCTGGCGACGGTTGCGGGACAGCTTCGTCGTTTCGCAGTTGGGAGTCTCGCTGGTCCTGCTGGTCGGCGGCGCGCTGCTGCTGCGCAGCCTGCTGGCCTTGCAGGCGGTGGACTTGGGCTTCCGACCGGAACACCTCCTGCGCGTGAGGCTGGAGTTGCCGGAGATGAAGTATCCGAAGTATCCGCAACGGAGCGCCTTCTTTGAGCAACTATGTGAGCGGGTGCGCGGCCTGCCGGGAGTCCAGGCCGCGGCGTACGGGGAATGGAGCGGGCACGGGGGTGTAACGCCGTTCTCCATCGGGAATGCTCCGGTGAAAGCGGAGGCAGGGCCGGTGGCGCTCGGCATCGATGTAAGCCCTGGTTTCTTTGAGACGTTACAGATGCGCCTCCTCAAAGGCCGGACCTTTACCAGGGCCGATTTGCCCACGGACCCAGAGGCTTGGCCCAGCGAAAGACCGGTGGTCATTGATGACAAACTGGCGCGCGACTATTTCGCTGACCAGGAACCGCTGGGGCAGCGCCTCCGCTTCGACGAGCACCGGATAGGAACGATTGTAGGCGTGGTCAGTGCCACGCGGCTCTTCGAAGATCTGGCCCCGGCCTATGGCCGAATCTATCTGCCTCTGCAGCACTATTATTACATCAACGACTTGGTCATTCGGGTCGAGGGCGACCCGCTGCGATTGGTCAAGACCGTAGGCGCCCAGGTGACCGCCTTGGACCCGGACCAAGCCATCTCCAAAATCGACACGGCCGAGGCCGACTTGGCGGGTATGTTGGCGCCACGCCGGTTCAGCACGGTGCTCATCGGTCTGGCGGGCGGCTTGGCCCTCCTTCTGGCGGTCGTGGGCATCTACGGCCTGTTGCAGTACAGCATCACGCTTCAGTTCCACGAGATCGGCATTCGCATGGCCTTGGGCGCGACCCGCACGGACGTTCTCAAAGCGACGCTGCGGCAGGGATTCAAACTGGCCCTGATCGGCATTGCCGTCGGATTGGCAGGCGCCCTGGCGCTGAGTCGGGTCCTCACCAGTTTGCTCTACGAGGTTCGGCCTACGGACGCCTTCAGCTTGGCGAGCGCCTCAATTCTATTGGGTACGGTGGCCTTGGCGGCGTGCTGGGTTCCCGCGCGCCGGGCGGCGAAGGTCGATCCCATGGTGGCGCTGCGATATGAATAGGACGTGCGTGAAACGTGATGCGAGATGCGCAGCCGTCGGCGGATCGGACGACTGACAACGAACAACAGATCGAAGGGTCCTTCGCTATATGAGCAGAACAGCCACATTCACGGCGGTGTTGATCATCGTCGCGGGCCTTGCTTACGGGCTCGGACGCAAGCACGGCGCGGCAAGGCGGGACGTGGCGCTCCCCCTGGCGGTCGATCCCTTGACAAGCGCTGCGAGTTTGCCACGACCCGTTGCGAAGCCGCCGAACGTGGCCTCGCCTGCTCACGAGGCAGCCGCGTTCAAGCCCGCCACCGCTCTGGATCGCTCGCTGCCGTTCGTGCAGGACATGCTGAGCGCGCAGACGGGCTACGAAGCGGCCGCACTGAATCTCGACCACGCGCTGAAGCAGATGGAAACGGTGGCCACGTCCGACCGAAAAGGCTTCATCACCGGGGTATTCTCATTCATCGCCCGGCATCGCACTCCGGCAGAGGCCTTGGCGCTCTGCGGCCAACAGGCAACAAAGGTGCGGAGCGACGCTCTCCGCACGCTGGCGTCCGAGTGGATCTCGGCGCGGAGTCCGTTGGATGAAGAGAAACGCTCTGCCTTGCGGGAGCGGATTCAGGCACCCAGCAGAGGCAGACTCGGGCTGGAGGTGGAGTTGGCTTTCGCGATTGCATCCAGCCAACCAGACGACGAATTGGTTAACGCCTGGTTGAATGCCTTCTCCGCTCACCCGGGGCGCTCCGAGATGCTACCGGCTCTCGCCAACAAGCTGCTTCGGGACAATCCCGATGACTTGCTGAACCGTACGGCGGGATGGACTGAGTGGGAACGCGGGCGCGCGGCGCGGACGGTTCTGGAGGATTGGGCGAGTCGTGCCCCGCAGGAGGCCTGGACGTGGTACCAAGCCCAGCAGGCGCGGTTGGGCCAAGATCTCGCGCCGAGCATTCTGGAGCCTTGGGCGAGGTCTGATCCCGAGATGGCGAAGACCGTGTTGAACTCGCTTTCCGATCCGGGCCAGCGCCAAGCGGCAGTGGAGGCAATCGGTCGAGCGCTGGCGCTGCGCAACACGGTCGAAGCGGTTCAGTGGGCCGACGGCCTCCCAAACGCGGACGAGAAGGAGGCCGCGCATAGCAGCATTTACGGGGCGACACCGCGCGGAATCGGAGCCGCCATCGGCATGGAGAATGGATTCCCGACGTTGCGGTCCATTCTCCCCGGCAGTCCGTTGGAGGGCACCGGCGTTCGGCCCGGTGATCGGTTCGTCGAAGTTAGGCAAGCGGATGGAACTCGTCAGAGCCTGTACGGCGCGCCGTTGGAATCGGCCGTCAGATTGATCCGGGGCGAGCCAGAGTCAGAGTTGGAATTGCGCCTCCTGCGGCGCAACGAGGGTACCGGCCAACTCGAGGAGGTTCGAGTGCCTGTGCGACGGGCCCAGCTCTATTTCGGCGAACCATCGTCGAAAAAACAGTGAACTGTGACGGGAATTCCGTCGCGGCAGTCGTGTTAGATACAAACACCATCAGGCGTTTGACGACGACCGAACTGCGTCTGACCGTTTGACGGCTCGTAACGGTCTCGTGTGGTCTCTTAAGAGCAAAGTGATGAACTGCCCTTCAAGTCAGCGGCTCAACGACCTCGGCTGCCTATGCGCGGCGTGTTCGGCCGGGTTGCAGCGTTCTCTACATGCCGGCCGCCGAAGCAGCCTTACACATCCGCGCCGATGAGAGAGCTTCTCAACCGCGATTCCAATATGCCCGGGAGGAACCAGCGACCAAACAACGAGTGGAACCCGCCTCGCCCTCGGAGAGCTGAATAATTCCAACGCGCGACTCCGACTTTATTGTGAACATGCAATATCAGGTCTCACAACCGGCACCATGATGACCGAGATCGAATCCAATCTGTTGCAGCGCTTCCGGCAAGCGGGGGACACCGAGGCTTTCGCCCAACTCACCCGGCGGTATGCCGGCATGGTCTATGGCACCTGTCTGCGCATCACCGGCAACCAAGCAGCCGCGGCGGACGCGGCTCAAGAGACGTTCTACGAGTTCTCGAGAAAGGCCAAGAAAATCACCGGATCTCTCAGCGGCTGGCTGCACCAGGTCGCCACCCGCAGAGCAATCGATCTCGCGCGGAGTGAAACCTCGCGTGCGCGACGGGAACAGGCCTATGCTGCGGAGAGGCCGCTCGCAACGGACCGATGGACCGACGTTTGCCCGCTGCTGGACGAAGCGTTGGGCGAGATCGACGAGGCCTCGCGCGAGGTGCTCATCCGGCATTTCCTGCAAGGGGAGACCACCATCGAGATCGCTGCGGTTCAGGGCGTGTCCCAGCCAACCGTGTCTCGGCAGATCGAGAAGGCTTTGGCCGAACTGCGCGGGAAACTGCGGATGAAAGGGCTCTGTGTGGCTGCGGCTACGTTGAGCGTTCTGATGGGCCAGGCCGCCCAAGCGGCCCCGACTGCGGTGATGGCTGCGTTGGGCAAGGTGGCATTGGCAGCCTCAGCGAGCACCGGGACCGGGGCCGGTACAGCCCTCGCAACTGGCCTGGGTTTGAAGCTTGGCGCGGCAGCCGCCGTGACCGTACTCGGCGTGAGCGCATATCTGATGTTTGCACCTCAGGAACCATCCGAGGTTCTCCACTTTCCCAAGGACCGCTCCCTGGGATCGATCCTGGTGCAGGAGGGGCCGAACCGGGGTGAGTTTCCCAGCGAAGCCGTGACCGGCTTTCTTCTGGACACCCTGGATGGATCTGCCTGGGAACGGCGCGGCTTGGCCCAAGGTGATATCCGCTGGTCGCCGGGCCAGCGCGTGAAACTAATCGTCGATCCAGACGCTTGGCAGGATTTGTCGCCGTTAAAGCGTTTGGCCCCTGATTCCCTCTATGAAATCTCACTGGACCGAACCCGTGCGAATGATCAGGCGATGGCGTCGTTGGTTCACTTGACGGGATTGCGCTCATTGAACCTGACTCGCACGGCGATCACGGATCGCGGTCTGGCCGATGTGGCGCGTCTCCGCTCGCTGAAGTGGTTGGCGCTGCCGGAACAAATCACCGACGAAGGTCTCGCGCAGCTAGCCGGCCTTCACCAACTCGAAGGCTTGCTGCTGGCCGGCAAAGGGCTCAGTGATCGCGGGCTGGCTCACCTGCGGCGAATCCCGACTCTGCGAGTGCTGCGCTTGAACGGCCAATCCGGCCTGGAGGACGCTGCATTGGCCGCGTTGGCCGAGCTGCCGCGGCTCGAAAGCGTGTCGCTGGGCGGCGCATCCAAGCTCACCGATGCGGGCGTCGACCTGCTGGTGAAGTCGCCGTCACTTCGGTATCTGGACCTCCTCGGTACGCAAGTCACGCCCCGAGGGGTGGCTCGCCTTGCGGAGCTTCCCTCCTTGGAACACCTCGATCTCAACACGCGACCGGGGCTGGACGATGACGCGCTTGCCGCGTTGAGCCGCTTACGGAACCTGAAGCGGCTTCGTTTGGGTGTCAGTCCCACTCGGCACTACACCGAGAAAGGGTTGGCTGAAGTGGCGAAACTGGAACGGTTGGAACTGCTGCATCTTTCGGGGCCGGGCGTGACGGACGCGGCCTTGCGGCAGGTCGCCAAGTTGCCCCGACTGCGCGAGCTTTTCATCCTCGACGCCCCCTTGGGCAACGCCGGTCTGGCCGCGCTGGCTTCCACGAAGTCGCTCCAGGTTCTCGACTTGCGGCTCAACCGACGCGTGACGCTCGGCGGCCTCGCGGCATTGAATCCGCTGACCAACCTCCGAGCGCTCTATGCGATGGGCGGCATTGACGACGACGGGCAGCGATTGGACATCAGTGGCTTGACCAACTTGACTGACCTCATTCTCGAAGTCGCTACCAAACGACTTCGGGCGGATGACCTGGTCTGCTTCGAGCGGCTGACGAATCTGCGTTCCCTGCAACTGGGCGGCAACGCCGTTGACAACGAGGCCTTGGCTCATCTGCGCGGATTGACCAACTTGCTTCGGCTGCGGATCGGCGGCCCGGAGGTGACCGATGCCGGACTGGCTCATCTGGCCAATCTAAAGCAACTGGAAGACCTGACGCTGACCGGCAACATCTCGGACGTGGGCTTGGAGCACTTGGCAGGGCTCACGGCGCTCGCGACACTGCGCATTTATTCTTCGCAGAACCTCAGCCCGGACGCCGGCGAACGGCTCCAGGAGACTCTGCCCGCGTTGCGTCTCTTTGAGGCGGACAAAGACCGGAGACTCACCGGTGAGTCGCAGCAACTCAAAGCCGGTGCTCCCGCGCCGAGCTTTACGCTACCGACCCTGGACGGGCGCGAGGTGCGCTTGAGCGATCTGCGCGGCAAGACAGTCCTACTCTATTTCTGGGCGACTTGGTGCACACCCTGTGTTGCATCAATGCCCAGTCTGAAGGAGTTCTACGCTCGAACGAGCCGGCGAGACGATTTCACCATGATCGGCCTGAGCCTGGACGATTCCGATGAGGTGGTGCGCCGCTTCGTCGAAAAACATCAACTGCCTTGGCACCAGGCTCGCATTGGACGGCTCTCGCGGTTGTCCGCCGGCTATGGCGTGCCCGACCAAGCGCCGTTCTACGTGCTCATCGGACCAGACGGCAAAGTCGTCCTGCCAAATGCATCCGGCGTGAAAGCGATCATGGGGGAACTGGAAAAGCTCCCGGCAACCAACGGCAAGGAGTCATCGCGATGAAAGGATTCGCCACCGGTGACGAGAATCGCGAGTTTCCCTGCGGGAAGCACAAAACACGGAAGCCTTTCGGTGGATGCGTCGGTTTCCCGGCAGGCGTACATTCCCACCTGGAACGAAGGCCAGAAGGCTGGCCAGCGCTTCTGGAGGAGCAACAATGTTTGCGGGATTTGAGGCGCGGCAGACGTGTTGGGGATGAACATGCAAGACATGCGACCAAAGCAAACACCGATTATGAAAGCATCCTCGTTCAAAAACACACTGGCTTTCCTGGCACTCTCCGGGGCGATCTGGCTCTCGCCGCCGATGGCCCGCTCGCAAGCTCCCGCCGAAAAGCCGGCTTCGGACTCGCCGCCGCTGGAGGAGCCGCGGATCAGACTCGACATCAAACAGGGTGACATTAAACAGGGCCGCAGCACTGCTAAACCTGCCACCGTGGCGAACGTGATCGAGAACTTGAGAGATCAAGCCATTCACGCGGACTTTGTCCTCTCGCCGGGGGTGGCCGAGATCGTGGTTTCCAACCTGACGCTCCGATCCGCGGATTTGCGAAGCGCCCTCCAAGCCATCGGTGCTGCCACGGGCGACAAGTTACGGGTCTTTCCGTTGGGAGAACGTAACCTTTACGCGCTAAACCTCGGTCAGGCTCCGCGACCGGAGAAAAGCCTTGAAGCCTTCAATCTCAGCCCAGTTTTGGATTCACTGGGTCCGCGCGATTCCAAGGCGGTTGCGCAACAAGTCGAAGAGATCACGCAATTCATCCTCGCGACCATCAAGAATTTCGACCAGCGGACCAAGCAGGAGCGCGGGACTCCTTTGGTGAGTTTTCACGCCGGCACGGGGTTGTTGCTGGTCATCGGTCATCCCGAGCAACTGGAGATTGTCAGCAAGATCGTACAAGCCCTGAACGCTCCGCTCCGCTCCGGCGCTCCAGCACGAACCGAGAACGTGGAAGCAACTCCCAAAAGCAAGAGCACTTCGGATCCGCGCCCGATGACGCCTTGAAGTCTGGCTTCGCCCATCCGCCCGCAATCGCCGCTGCAACCGCCAAGGCTGTGCGGCCGGGCTGCTTTATATCGATGTCCACCCCTGAGGCCGCTTCGACGCCAGGAGCCGCAGACGACACCCTGCGGCTTACGCGCCTTTTGGCGACGGGAGACGAGGCGGCGTTTCGCGACTTTCACGGACGCTATTTCGACCGGCTCCACGAATTCCTGCTGGTCGTGTCCCGCGGCCAAGCGATGGAAGCGCAGGAGGCCTTGCAGGAAACGCTGCTGCGCGTGGCGCGCTACGCTCGTCCGCTCGCCGACGAACACGCGTTCTGGTGCTGGCTGAAAATGGTCGCCCGGAGCGCGGAGCGCGATGCCGGCCGCAAACAGCATCGCTATCTCAGCCTGCTGCGGAACTACGCCCTTCGCTGGGTCTCCATCGAAAGCTCCGGAGAGACCGCCGCCGATGGCGAGTTGAGCGACCTGCTCGAAGAGAATCTGCTGACGCTGGATGCCGCAGACCGTCGGCAGGTCGAAGGCAAATACCTTCGTGGCTCCAGCGTGCGGGAACTGGCCACCGAAACCGGCTTGACCGAGAAGGCCGTCGAGTCGCGTCTGCTGCGGCTCCGCCGGCAACTGCGCGAACAACTGCTGCAACAACTTCACCTTCCATGAAACAGGCAAATTGCGATCCGTTATTGAATGAACTCTTGGCCGACGAATCGCTGGAGGTCGTCCGCCGCCGGTCGTTAGAACAGGGCCTAGCCGTCGCGCGGCGCCGAAGACAACGCGCTGGTTGGGCCAAGGCGGGCATGATCGCGGCTGTGATTCTCGGAGCACTCTGCCTGTTTCTTCCTAACGGAAAGCGGCCGGAGCTCCGCGAGCAAGTTGCACGTGGACCAGCCACGACTACGCATGCGCCAAGCGCAGTCCGCTTCATTTCTGACGATGAACTGCTCGCACTGTTCTCGGGCCGCCCGCTAGCGCTTATCGGCCCTCCGGAACGAAGGACACTCTTGTTCCTCGATCAACCTACGACACAAATGCCCGACAACGGGCAGCAGAATCCGTGACGCGCAATCTCGAAGCTAGGAAAGCGACAGCCGCGTTCGACCTCCTTCGCAAGCTGCTCCGGCCGTGCGGCCATCCGTCGGGCGGTTTAGGGCGCGACACCCAGCGTCGGCTGAAGTAACGTCCGCTTCGTATAGCGATGACAGAAGTTCAAAATCCTGAAAACCTGGAGACGACGCCCCCAGGGCAGGCACGTCCAGGGGCGGTGTTTGTCACCACGCATTGGTCGGTCGTCTTGGGAGCACAGGACAAGGACTCGCTTGATTCCGCAGCCGCATTGGAAAAGCTTTGCCAGGCCTATTGGTATCCTCTGTACGTGCATGTGCGGCGGTTAGGCCGCCGTCCGGCAGATGCCGAGGACCTGACGCAGGAGTTCTTCGCGCGGCTGTTGCAGAAGGATTATCTCCACTCCGCCAACCAGGCAAAAGGGCGTTTTCGCACTTTTCTGTTGGTCGCCCTGGAGCACTTCCTGGCCAATGAATGGGATCGGGCGCGAGCGCAGAAGCGTGGGGGAGGATGCACGGTGGTTCCACTGGACACGACTTGGGCGGAGCGCCTCTACGCAGAGCAACCGATCCCGCAGTTGCCCCTCCACCGAGAATACGAGCGGCGCTGGGCGTTGACTCTCGTCGAGCGGGCGGTGGGGCAGCGGCCACCGTTGAGTGAACCGGTCGCGTGCCCAACGATTGCGTTGTTTTCATAGACCACCAATCAGTTCCCGATTGGTGGCCTTCTTTCAACTACATGGATACGGCCAAGCAGAGATCGCCAAGCTACATTTCTCGGACCTGCGACAACGGAGTGACGCCATCATGAAGCTGCGATATTTGGGTAGCCAGGTCGCGGCAGCCGCTTACGAGCGTTCTCTGCATCTGGAGAAGAAGCCTTCCCGAGCACGGACCATAATGGGAGGTTCGTCTTGCGCGGCGGCGTCTAGGCCAGTCAGCGGAGTCGCCATTCCTCGCACTCGCGGTGCTGCCTCAGCGGGTAGAGCCAACCGCCTGCCGCTCGTTGCAGGTGGACTTCCTGTTCCTGTGTTAACAGCATTTCACCGCAGGCTGGCTTGCAGTTGGCCTTTGTCACTGGCATTTATGCTAACAACGTGTTAACCGAGTCTGGCAGTGAGTTATGGGGTGTTTTCGACGGTTTTCATCCCGACTGTTAGCACCGTAGGTGCATCCGGTGTGACAGGTTTTGGGTCGCGGGAGGGGGCAGGGTTCGGGGAGTTAAGGTCTGGGAGAACGGGCCAACTGGGGCCAGAAAGGCGGGGGGGGTGTCGGCGGCCCTCGTCGGCTGGGGGTGAAGGGAGAGCGTCGGACGGACCGGCGTCCAGGTCTGCCCTGAGCTCCGACTGGTGGGGTTACTGGGTGACGACGACGAGCGCCTTGCGGTCGCCGAGTTCGATTTCCTCGACCGCGAAGCCCGGCGAATCGAGGAACCGGTCTTCATCGAAGATGAGGCCGTCGCAGTGGCTCTTTTCCCAGGCCTGGTAGGCCTCGGGGTAGTAAAGCTCAAACAACTCGTAGGCGGCTTCTTTCCGCAGGTCCCAGAAGCTGGTGCCTTCCCAAACCTGGAGGGGCAAGTCTTCAAGCTTATCGCGGGTCAGGTCGGCAAGGTTCTCCCCGCAACAACTCACGGCGTAATGAATGCGCAGATAGTTGTCGGTCGAGTCGTCGCCCAGTTCCTGAAGCAAAGCATCCAGGGCCAGCAGTTCGCCGGCGGTCACGGCCGAACGGCCTTTGAAGAGGAGTGCCACTTCCGCGTGATCGCCCGCCGGCCAAAACTCGGCCTCGCCCGCTGCGTCGTGATTCCACTGCACGACCTCCTCGGCGGTCAAGAGGTGGTCAATGGCTTGGTCGTGGCGAAAGTTGAAGCCCTCGAACGTGCCCAGGTCAAAACGAAGCTCCTCGGCACCGGCGGGGCGTTGAAGGTTGGTTTGATTGTTCTCCATGTACTTTTCTCCTTTTGAAAAGGCCGCCGGGGTCCACCCGGCAGCGAGTTAAAGATCGTGGACCAGCTTGATGGTGGTTCGCGAAAGGTCGGCTTCCGTCAGAATCCAAAACCCCGTTCCAGAGCGGTCCTGGTGCGCGGTCGCGTGCCGGCAGCGGACCTTAACAGAGGAGGGTTTTCCGGGAACTGGAAGCAGGCAAACGTCAGCGCGCGGGGCGGAGGCGTGGCGGAGCAGCGCCCGATACACGTCCCACAGGTTCAAGCGGTGAAACGCGTTCGCCGTCATGACGAACCGTCCCCACAGGAAAGAATAGCATTTCTGTTTTTGGGTCATGATGTTCTCCTTTTGAAAAGGCCGCCGGGGTCCGCCCGGCGGCGGGTGGGTTAATAATCCTCGGGCAGCAGGATGGTCGAGTACGACCGGTCCGCTTCCGTGATGATCCAGAACTTCACGCCGTGGCGGTCGGTGTAAGCCGAGAGCAGGCGGAAGCCTTCCTGGAGCGCGAACTCATTTTCCGCCGCGTCTGGCGGGCCGACCTCGCCCCAGTCGCCACGGGCATGACGTTGGAGCGCGGCGGCCACGTCGCCGGGGTGAAGAACTTCCAGGGCGTGGGCGGTGAGGACCGTCTGGCCCAAGGGGAATTTGCTGGAAACCACAAGCAGTGCCGTCATAAAGAGTACCTCCATAAAAGGGTTCAACCACGTTCATGCTTATAGCATGTCTGAAAAAGAAATGGTAGATATAATTTGAAGATTTTCGTCTTTTTTTCATTTTTTTTGGCGGGCCGCGATGGTTCTCGCGATCGCGCGCGACGGTCGCACGAGGTCATGCCATCACGGCCGACCGGGCTCCTTCGGCTGACGGCCCCTCTTTCAGCGTCTCCAGGCCTGACGTGGGCTGGAGGGTGAACCTTATTCCAGGCAAGAGAGTGGGGCCAACTACTCACCCCCTTTGTTGACAAGACCCGGGTCCACCTCGCGATCACCACCACAAGCTTCACTAGTCGCTCGCGTGCCCCCTTGGAAGTGCTGCCTTCAAGGAATACCGTTCCGACTGATTCAGGACGAGTCGGCAACGCGCGGCGTGAACGCGGCCATGTCTAGCGGAACACTCCTGTGCTCGGGGGCATTGCCCTGCTTCGGGAAAAGTGGCAGACTCGACCGCATGGGACGCAGACGAACACAACTGACGCTGAGCGCGGCGGAACAATCCACGGCGCTCCGTTTGTTGGAGAACACCCACGATCCCCGAGTGGCGGAACGGCTGTGCTTTGCGTTGGAGGCGTCCACGGGCCGGCACACGTTGGAAGAGTTGGCGCGGCGGCGGCATCGCACGCGTGCGACCATGCAGAACTGGCTGGGCCGCTTGGAAGCGGGCGGGCTGGAGGGTTTATTGGCGCGCGCCGGCGGGCGGGGCCGAGCCACGCCGATGGCGAAAGCCACCATCCAGCGGCAACTGCGGACGGGCTTGCGGGCTGGGCGCTGGACTTCGGCGGCGCAGGTCGCCGCCTGGCTGCGGGACCGACACGGCATCCGGCGCTCGCGCAAATCCCTCTACTACTGGTTCCAGAAACAAGGTCTGTCGGCGCCGGGCCGCTCGTAACATCGCCTCAGCCCGCAAAACTGCCTGGCCTGGGCTGGTTCCTCTTGGGGTCGGAATAAATCCCCCACCGCGGCTCAGAAAAAGTCGGCGGTGGACACTTCTTCGGCTTACCCCGCTACAACTCGCATTTACTCCGCAGCCACGGGCTTGCTGCCTGCTAACCGGTGTGTCCGGCGTTGTCCTATCCTGGAGGGCACCAACGATGACGCATGACACCGGATCGCACATCACCGACCCCGCTGAACCTTAGTCCAGCACGAGAAAAGGCGCCAGCGGGACCGATTGGGTTCCGCCTCGACCCTGCCAGCCGGCGTGCGCTGACGCAGCGCGCGCAGCAGTTTGGTGTGAGCGCGCATGAATTGGCTCGCTGCTATGTCTTGGAGCGACTGCGGGAAGCGGAGGAGCGCGCGATGCTGCGCGAGGCGGTCACGGCTGCGCATTCCGAGTTGGGCGCTCTCCGGGTCGATCTCGCGCTGGCGGTCGAGGCCTTGCTGGTTTCCGCAGGCAAGGTGCCGCCGGCGGAGGCTCAGAAATGGGTCGAAGAGAACTTCCATCCCGAAGCCCAACCTCCGGTGGTATGATTCCCTTGGCCTCTCTTCCCCTGTGGCAGGTTCCCGTCGGCTGGCCCAATGGGACGTGGATCGCGATTGCTCTGCTGCCCTCGCTCCTGCTGGGCTTGCTCTCCATCTCACTGCCGATGCAAGGTGCCGGGCGGGCCGACTATTATATCAACCTCGCACGTGAAGACTATTACGCTGGCACGTTCGAGGAGCCGGGCCGCTGGTTTGGCCAGGGCGCGCAGTGGCTCGCGCTGCGCGACCCGGTGGAGCGGGAGACGTTCCACTATTTGCTCGCCGGTTTCATGCCGGACGGCCGACAGAAACTGGTGCAGAACGCGGGGGCGAAGGATCGCCAAACCGGCTGGGACCTGACCTTCAGTGCGCCGAAGAGCGTGTCCGTGTATTGGGCCACGATCCCGGAGCCGACGCGGCAGGTCGTGGAAGACGCGCAGCGGCACGCGGTCGAGAAAGCGCTTCGCTACTTGGAACAGACAGCGGGCATCACCCGGCGAGGCAAGGGCGGGGCGATCAAGGAAAAAGCGGCGCTGACGTTCGCTCTGTTTCAGCACGGCTCCTCGCGCGCGCTCGATCCGCAACTGCACACGCACGCGGTCCTGATCAACCTGGGCCTGCGCCGTGACGGCACGGCCGGCACGCTGCAAAGTTTGAATTTCTTTCGCGCGAAGATGGCCGTCGGCGCGCTCTATCAAAACGAGTTGGCCGCGCAGCTTCGGGGCCGTTTAGGGCTGACGATCGAGCCGGCGGAGTCGGGCTTTCGCATCGTGGGCGTGCCGGAAGAGTTGTGCCGGACGTTCTCCCAGCGCCGGCAAGCCATCGAAGCGTTGCTCCAGAAACAGGACGAACACGGAGCGGTGGCGGCCAAGCAGGCGGCGTTGCGCACCCGACCACGGAAGCAGCCCGTGCGGCGCGCGGAGCTATTTGCGGCCTGGCAACAGGTGGCGGCGGAACACGGCTGGACCGCAGCGGAGGCGTTGCGCCTGACCCAGTCCGCGGGGGAGCGCGTCCACTCTCCAAATCCCTCGCGGGACGACGCCCAGGAAGAAGCGCACCCGCAGCACGTGCTCGGTCCCTCGGCCACCGCCGCCCGCTCCGAACCGAACCGGGAGCAGGCTGAGGAACGCACCAAGGTGGAGGAGCGAGCGCAAGCGCAAGAGCAGGCCAAGGCGGAACAGCACACGCAAGCCGAAGACGAGCGGAAAGCCCAGCAACAGGCCCAAGCCGAAGACCACACCCGAACCAAAGAACGAAGCAAAAAGTCCGAGCGGGAGAAAACCAAGGAACGCGCGCGGAGCGAACACCGTGGCCAGAAAGGCGATCAGACCGGCGCCGACCACGCTGATGAGGCCCGCCAGGCCCAACGGGGCAAACCCTTTCGCTCAAAGACTCCGTTCGTGCGCGTGGAGTGGCGGCGGCTGTTTCCCCGCGCTCCGTTCTGGAGTCCGGCCCGGCATTGGAAAGCGCCCGTGATCGTGATCGGACGGCGGGGGCGCCGGATCCCGCCGGCGCGCTGGGGAAAGACGCTCTGGCGCAAAGACCTTGGGCTGGGCGAGCTTCGTGTGCAACAGCGCCGGCTCTTTCCGCAAGCGCCCGGTTGGAGCCCGGCGCGCCAATGGACCCTGCCGGCCTTCCGAATAGTGCCGAAACCACCGCCGATTCCGCAGGCCCATCAAGCCCAACAAACCCAACGCAGCCACTGAAACCTTTCCATGAAATGCCTCCACTGTTCCAACCATCAAATCCGCCTGCGCGACAAAACGTGCGCGCAGTGTGGCGCACCCACCACCGTCAACGCCTTGGTGGCGGAAGCCGGCCAGCAGGTGCGGGCGCAGTGCCAACGCCTCACCACCATCCTTTGTCCGGAGTGCGGCCGAGGTGTGTCCATGCGGGCGCATGTCTGTCCTCGTTGTGGCGCGGGACTGAGTGTCGCGGCCGCCGCCGCGGGCCTCTGGGCGCCGGTGGACCGACGCCGTCAGGCTCTGCTGGCCCAGCCGCCAGCGACCCTCCAGCGGTTGCTCCAATGGAGCTACGTGCTGGGCAGCGGCGCGCTCGTGGGCGCACTGCTCGTCCATCTGGGCCGCTGGGAGGGCCTCCGCTTGTTGAAAGTGGCGGTGCTGGCCGTGCCCCATCTCGCCGTATTCCTCTATCTGCTGGTTTGGCTGTGGCCCCGCGCGTGGGGCCAGCGACTCGCGCAGCGCACCTCCGGGTTGGTGAAGGTGGGAGTGGCGTTGAATCTCGTCGCCTCGTTGCTCCTGCTGCAATGGTGGGTCCACACCACCTGGAAGCATTCCCTGATTCTGGCGGGCACCGCCGTGATCGCGTGGGCCGGGGCTTGGGGCCTGGTCCGCGTGCTCTGGCCGATGACGGTGAAGGTCCGTGAGGTCTTTCGCGATGGGCAGCAAACCCGCTTCGATCCCTCCGATCAACAAGGCCGCCACGGCTATTACCAATGAACCTCAAATCCGAAGCTCGAAATCCGAAATCCGAAACAAATCCGAATGTGCAAAAGGGATAAAACCGAAACGAGCCGGCTGCCGCTGAATCGCTCCCGTTGCCTGGTTTCGTGCTTCGGTCCTTCGGATTTGTTTCGAATTTCGACATTCGGATTTCGAAATTAAGAATGAACACCTCGTCATCACCCAGCTTCTGGAATCTATTCGCGCCCATCCAACCGGCCCCGTCGCGTCCCCCCGCCTTGGCGGCGTGGTTCACGCCGGCGCGGGCGCACGCGGAGCCGCCGCCCTGCACGCTGCATTTTGATCCTGATCACGTCTTCTGGGCCCTGCAGGATCTGCCCGTCCTGGAAGCCCGGACCCACTTCCTCATCCTCGGCGTGATCGGCAGCGGCAAGACGGTCACGATTCAACTCTTCCTCCAATCCATCGCGCCGCGCTTCTGTCTCGGCGCGCCGACGCCGGAGCAGTTGATCGTCTTCGACGCCAAAGGCGACATGGTGTCCTTGTTAGATGCGCTGGGGCTGCCGCCCAGCGCCGGGCAGGTGTGGCTCCTCAACCCGTTTGACGCGCGTTCCGCCGTGTGGCACCTGAGCGAAGGCGTGCGCACGCCGGCCCTAGCCCGCTTCCTGGCGCAACTCATCGTTCCCGAAGAGAAGCACAGCAGCGCCCCCTATTTCACCGACGCGGCGCGCGAACTGATCTTCGCCACCGTTCTGGCGTTGAATCACACCGCGCCGTTGCGCTGGACCTTGCGCGACTTGCTCTGCGCGCTGGATTCGTTGGAGAGCATCGCCGCCGTCACGGCCCGCCATCCGCGCGCCCACCAACTGGCGGCGCGCATCTTGGGCGACGACAAGCACGCGCCCAGTGTGCTTTCCACCCTGGCGACCAAGATTGGCCCCCTCGAATCGGTGGCCGCCCTCTGGCATACCAACACCTCGGGGCGGCGCCTTTCCATCGAGCGCTTCCTGGCGGAGCCGGGCGTGCTCATCCTGGGCCACGATCCGGTGTTGCGCGACAGCTTCTGGCCCATCAACGCCCTCCTGCTCAAAGCGCTCACGCAAGAAATCCTCCGCCGCCCCAACACGCCGGACGTGCGCCACTGGTTCGTGCTCGACGAGTTCCGCGCCATGCAGCGGGTCGAGTGTATTCACGACCTGCTCAACCTGGGCCGCTCCAAGGGCGCGTCCGTGCTGCTGGGCGTGCAGAGCTTGGAAGGCCTCATCGAGGTCTATGGCGAACAAGTCGCGCACGATCTGCTCAGCCAATGCGCGCACAAGGTGCTCTTGCGCGCGGGCGGCCCGAAGACGGCCGAGTGGGCCGAGCGCTTCTTCGGCAAAGTCCGCCGGCTGGAAAATGTCGTTACGCACAGTTGGGGGCCGGGCGGCCATTCCGTGTCGGTGCAGCAAGCGTTGCAGGAGCGGGCGCTTTTCCTGGGCTCGTTCTTCCTCGACCTGCCGTTGCCGCGGCCGGGCCAGACCTACGTAGCCGTGTGCGATGTGCCCTCCCGCCAGTGCATCGCCATTCTGCGCCGGCCCTTTGACGACCTGCTGGCCTGGTGCCGCCGGCCCAGCGGCGTGCCCAATGTGGTGCCGCGCTCCGACGAGGACCAAGTGCTGCTGTCTTGGACTCTCGAAGAACAAAAGTTCTTCTGCGGCGGCCTACCGCCAGTTCGTCCGCAGCCGGCCACAACGCAACTCGTTTTGCCGGGGACCGACGGGACGAACGTATCCCTGCCTTCGCGTCGGCGCGAACATTGACCTCATGCTTTTCCGGGAAAACCCCGGAGATCAAAACCAACCAAGAACATCAGAACCAAAAACAGACCATGAGAGAAGAAATCGAAGCCAACAGCCAACCCCGGGGCCTTTCGCTCTGGACCGCCCTCACCCTCGTGCTGGGAGTCGCCCTCCTCAGCGCCCTCGGCCTGGGCGTGCTCATCTATTACTGGAAGGCCGACCAAGCGAACACGCGGCGCCGGTGGGAGGCGTTTGAAGCCGGCCAGCGGCGCCTGGAACTGACCCAGAAGGAAGCCGCGCAAGCGGGGCAGCTCGCCCAGGCCCGCAACCGGCAAAACGCCGTGCTGGCCCAAGCCCGCCACGCCACGAATCTGCTGGGGCAACTGCTCCACAGCGCCGAGCGTCTGACCACGGAAGCGAGCGCGCTCCGCACCAACGAGGCCGGTACGAAAATCGCGCCCCACGCCGATCTGGTGGACCGCGCCGCCCGCCTGTACGACACCGAGCTACGCCGCCTGCCCTCGGTCGGCGAGCTGCGGGGCAAACTGGAAAACGCCCGCCGCATCGAACAACAGATGCTGGGCGCCTTGGGCACCACCTACGAGCCGGACCCCGACTTCGCCGCCGCCCTGCAAACCGATCTGCTGTGGAGCGGGCCGGAGTGGCGCCAAGTGGAAGAGAGCCAGGCACTGCTGACCGCGCTGGTGCAGGAAGGCAACGCCAAAAAGGACGCGCCCACCCTGCGGCCGGAGCCGCCCACGCTGGAGGCGGCCCTGGTGCAACTGGCCCAGCAGGAGAGCGTGGCGCGGCAGCAGATCATTGCGCAAGCCACGGCCGAGACCAAGCCGCAGGCGACCCAGCTCGTGGCCGAGGCCGAGCGTGAGCGCATCCTGCAAGAGGCCCGCTGGCAGGTTACCAACGTGCTCAGCGAAATGCGGGTCTTGCTCGAACAGCAGAACCAGGCGCGGCTGGTGCGCGAGGCCGAGTTCCAACGCGGCGTGGAAGCAACGCAGTTGCAGGTCAGCAACGTGGTGCTGGCCATTGCCGAGATGCGCCGGCAGCACGGGCGCGAAACCACGGTGCGCGAGGGCGAGCAGGAAAAGAAAGACATGGAGGCCCGCCTCAAGCAGCAGGATCTGCAAGAGCAAGCCCGCCAGTTGGAGCTGCGGCGCCGAGCCCAAGAGCCGCGGCTGCAGGCGCTGCTGGCGCCCTTCACCACGCCGGGCTACCGGCAATTCAAAACCCTGTCCTACGAAAAGCAGCCGTTCTCCTACACTGAATTGCAGAGTATTGGCGCTTTGCAGCCGACCCTGACCGGATTGCGCACGCTGGTGTTGATCGCCACCTCCAACGTCTATCAAGAACGGCCGCGGTGGCAGCTCCGGGGCGGGCCGTTGGGCTGGCGCAACTGCCAGGACTCGATTGATCTGGTCAAAGAAGCCCAACAAGCCCTGAGCGAATTGGGACCGGTGCTGGTCGAGCTGAAGATGCTCGCGCCCTAAGGCGCTGCTCCGATGGGGAAAAGGCGACGTCGGAAACAATCTCCATGACCGCAGCCCCCGGTCATGGAGGGTTGTTATTCCCCCTCTTGCCATAACCGGTCGCGGTGTGGTACGAGAAGAGTGGAGGCCATCATCGGAGGAGGAACCCAACCATGACCATACGAAAGCGGCGGTGGACGCGATCCACCGGCGTGACCCTGGAGGTGCCGGTTTTGAATTATTTGCAGGCCGTGGCGGAAAAAGAGGACCGCGACCGCAGTTTCTGCATCAACTGTATTGTGCGTGAACACGCCGCGGCCCACGGCTGCCCCCTGCCGCCGGCCACACTGGCCCCCGCCGAATCCTCGGCGCCCCTTGTGAAGGAGAACTGACCTGTGGCTCGACCCCCGCCCCCGACCTTTCCCGGCTTCCCGGCCTTCCGGTCCAACGTGACCTATGTGCCAATTCAGTTCTTCACGGTCGTGCTGCCCCATAGTTCGCGCGGCACTGTGCGGATCGTCGGTTATGCGTTACGCAAAGTCCTGGGCTGGGTGGACGAGCACGGCCAGCCTATGCAGGAGCAGTTGCGGTTCACGTATCGCGAGCTGATCGAGAAAGCGGGTGTGTCGCGCGAGGCCATCACGGAAGCGCTCCAGGAAGCCCTGGACAAGCACCTCCTGCGCTGCGTGCAAACGCCGCAGCCCGACACCGCGGGCCGGCCAGGGCGCAGCGGGGTGTACGAGCTATGCTGGGACATGGTGGGCGGCTACACGGATAACCCGGCGCAGTTCCAGGGTTTTCACTACGCGGAGGCGGCCGTCCTCGAAGCGGACGACGGCTCGGCCGTAGCGCGTCGGCCGCGGGCGGCGCGGAAGAACATTCCCAACGCCTTCTTCGACGTGCTGTTGCCGCGCGAGCGGCTGTCCGTGATCCGGGTGGTGGGGGCGCTGTTGTTCTATTCCATTCAGTGGGGATCCGGTGGAGAACGCCGGGTCCCGGTCAGTCTCTCCATCACGGCGCTGAGCCGGCTGACGCGGATGTCGCGGCAGCACGTCCACGCGGCGGTGCTCGAAGCCCGGCAACGTGGCTACCTCGAACCGGTGGAGGCCGGCTACTTTGACCCGGCGGCGGGGCAGAGCAGCCGGGCCGCCACGTATGGCATTCGTTGGATCACGGGGCCGGCGGCGGTGACTCCGGCGGCCAGAGTCACCGTCCCCACGGGCCTGGTGCTGCCTCCGGTCAGAAAAGGGGAACGGGAACAGGGGGACCGGTCAGAAAAGGTGGACGGAGGACCGGTCCAAAAAAGTGAACGGACCCGGTCAGAAAAGGTGAACGAGGAGCGGTCAGAAAGGGTGAACGGTATAAGGATTAAAACAGAATCTAAAACCCATCAAACAACAACAGCAGGGGGCGCGGAGCCGATGACCGGTGCGTTGGACTCTGGAGCGGCGGCGGTGGAGGCGTTGGTCAAACAAGGTTTTGAGGAAACAACCGCGCAGCACTTGGCGCAGCGGCATTCACTGGAAGTCATCCAGCGGCAAATCGAGTGGCTGCCCTTGCGCCGGGCCAGCCGGAGCCGCTTGGGCCTGCTGCGCCGCGCCATTGAGCACGACTGGCCCAAGCCGGAGGGAACCGCACCAACCGCGAGCGTGCCCACCGCGCATGAAGCGCAGGCACGCCTGTTTGCGGCGCACTACTACGGCGCCTATCACGGCTTGGAGGGACCGGCCCAGACCGAGCCCTTTCCCAAAGACCTTCAGGCCGCTGGCCCGTTCGTGGCCTGCTTGCTCCAACTCCAGCGCGACGAACGGCTGGTGCCGCAGTGGGGCCGCCAGTTTGGCCGCCTGATGCGAGATAAACACCAGGGCGATCCCCAAGCCAAACCGAATCTGTCTTTTGCGCTCACGCTGTTCGGCGGACTGTTCCTGCGCCAACTGCAAAGCGCCGACACGGCCCGCCGAAAACAGGCCTTGGGGACGGCCCAGGCGCGTCACCAAGCCGCGTTCTATGCCCGGTATGAGGATTACCTCCGCCAGAGCGAGATCACGCTCCAGCAGGCCGCGCCGGCGCTTTATGTGGGCTTCCTGGAACGGCGGCAGGAAACGCGGCACAACCTGACCGGGCGCGGCTGGCTGATCTCAGCCGAGACGCTGGCCAAGTTCGAGAGCGAGCGCAGCCGCCTGCTCGGCTTCGCCGAGTTCTTCCACCGGCATCCGCAGCATCCGGTCCTGGACTTCTGGGAATGGGACGGTCGGCTCAATCCGCAGCGGTTTGGCAGCGGCGTCGAGAACAAGGCCGGACTGCAGGAGGCTCACGCATGAAAACCATCGCCCTCATCAACCAGAAAGGCGGCGTGGGCAAAACGACCACGGCCGTCAACCTGGCTGCTGGGCTGGCCCGCGCCGGCCATTCGACGTTGCTCATCGACTTGGACCCACAAGCCCACGCCACGCTGGGGCTGGGGTTGGACCCGGAGTCGTTCACGGGCAAAACCATCGCCGAAGTGCTCCTGTCGGAATCCGTCCGCATTGAGACCATTCTCGTCGCCACGTATCTGCCGGCCTTGAAACTGGCGCCCGCCTCGCTCGGCTTGTCCAAAGCGGACACGCTCTTGCAGGCTCGCCACTTTCGCGAACAGCGCCTGCAACACGCGCTTGATGGCGTGGAAGGCTTCGATTACGCGCTCATTGACTGCCAGCCCACCTGGGCGTGCTGCCCGTCAACGCCATGGTCGCGGCCCGGCACTTTCTCATTCCTGCGCCGCCCGCTGGGTATGCGTTGCGTGGGCTCGGCGATTTGCTCGAAACCTTGCACAGCATTCGGCGGTTCATGCCGGCGTGGGATTACCGCGTCCTGCTCACGATGGTCATGGCCCAGGCCACGGTCACCAACAAGATGGTGGCCCAAGCCCTGGAGCCGCTGTCCGATCATCTGCTGGCCACGCGCATTGCCCGCTGTGAAATCCTCAATCGCGCGCAGACGGAGGATGAGCCGAAAGACGTCATGGCTTACGCCCCGCACAGCCGGGCGGCACAGGATTATCAATCACTGACCCAGGAGATCTTGCAACTATGGCCACCGCACTGAGAGAACGCCTCGCCCGTCAGGCCAATGGCGGGAGCCAACTGACGTTCAATCCCGCGTTTCAGGATGAACCGCGGTTGGTCTTCGTGCCGTTGAACTTCATCGAACCGGACCCGAACCAGCCCCGGAAAAACTTGGGTGATCTCAGCGAGTTGGCGGAGTCGATCCGCGCGCAGGGCTTGATCCAACCCCTCATCGTCGAAGGCATCGCGCTGGGGCGCTACCGCCTCATCGCCGGCGAACGCCGCTGGGTGGCCTGCCGACAACTGGGTCTGGAAACCGTGCCCTGCCTGGTGCGGACCGTGGCCGAGCATGATCGCCTGGCCGTGCAACTCATCGAGAATCTGCATCGGCAGGATTTGCATCCGTTGGAAGAAGCGCGAGCCTTTCACCGATTGCTGACCGAGTTCAACCTGACCCAGCGCGACCTCGCGCAACGATTGGGCAAATCCCTCACTTCCATCAACGAAACCCTGCGGCTGATGGAACTAGCGCCCGCGATCCAGGCGGATGTTCGGACATCCGAACACATCAGCAAGTCGTTGCTGCTGGAGATGGCCAAGGCTCCCGATGCTGCCACGCAGCGGGCGCTGTTGGAGAAAGCTCAAGCCGGCCAGTTGACCGTGCGCCAAGCGCGCAACCACAAGCAGGATCGGTTCCCAGACGTGAATCGCCCCACCTCTTGCACCATGGTGGTGGCCGAAGCCCAAGTCGCCGTCCAGTTTCAGCAAGGCGAAGCGACTGCAGAACGGGTGAAAACCGCTCTCGAACAGGCACTGGCTTTTTGTCAGAGCCCGATGAAATGACCTGTCCCGCGGCAAGACGGCTCACTTATCAGGGGGCCTCCCAGTTCCCGTGTTCCAGTGGCCGCCACCCTTCCTGGCGCTGGATGGTGCGCAGCATATCCAGGCAGCGGGATCGGATTGGGGCCGCTTCGGTCACATCCTCGTACAAACCCTGCAACGCCCGCCGCGCCTCGGCCAGGTCCAGCGTTCCCAGGACCTCCACCGTCGCGAGGCGTAGCGCCTGCTTTTGCTGCCGGTCCTGTAGCGAAGCGATCAACTCCTGAACCGCCTCGTTCTCGCCCTGGGACGCCCAGCCACACAGGCATTGAAAATCCAGCGCGGGCGGCAAGGGCAGTTGACGGGCACGACACCAAGCCCCCCGGACCAGCGGGCCGTTGAACCGGGCCAATCCTTTGCTGGCCGCCTCCTTCACGTCCAGCGCAGGGTCTTCGAGTAATCTCCGGGCCAGGAATTCCGGCACCAGTTCGGAGCCGCACTCTTGGCAGGCCTGGACCGCGAGCTTCCGCCATCCGGCCGGAGTCTTGGGGTTGGCAACGACTTTGAGCAGATGCGGCAGGAGCTTTTCGTCCCCCACCCGAATGAGCGCCAGGGAAGCCAGGAAAGACAACTCACGATCAACGTCGTTCTTGAGGACCAACGTGCGAAGTTGATCGCGCCCTTGCTCATCTCCGATTTCGGCAATGGCGTCGCACAAGGCTCGCTTGACCAAGGTTTCCAGGGGTTGGGATAACAGTTCCAGGAGTTGCTGCGCCACAGCAGGGCTGCCGATCCGGCCTAGCACCCCAGCGCATTCGATTTGCGTTTCGACATCTTCCTGCGGGTGGATTTCCACGAGGCTCTTGAACAGACCCAACAGGGAGCGCTCGATCTCCGGCCCGAACAGCCGTTCGCATTCTTGCAGGCATTGCCAGCGGGCTCGCTCGTTCTCGGTTTCTTTCAGCAGCATGGCCAGGGCGGCACGCGCCGGAGTGTCCGCGACCAAGGCGAGGCCACGAATGCAGCCAAACTGAAGTTCCTCATGCTGGGCGCTGCGCTGGAGCCACGTCAGCAACGCCTCGCGCGCTGGCGCATCGCCCACCAAGCCCAAGGCGACCGCCGCCTGAGCGCGCAGTTCTTCATCGTGGTTTCCATTCAGCAACAGTTGCAGATGTTCCCGCGCTTCCTGGCTCCCAATTTCCCCCAAGGTGAGCGCGTAGGCGGCCCCACGCCGGGGTTCGCGGCGCTCTGTTTCGAGCCCGGCCACGACCTTGGGCACCACCAGCGCCGCCGGCAGTTGCGCCAAACAACTCCGCCAGCTCTGCAACAGGCCCGTGACCGCCATCTCCGTCTGGATCAATTCCAGGATCGCGTCGGTCACTTGCTCGGCCAACGGCTCCCATCGCTGCCGCATCACTGCCCGATCCCGATTCGCTTCGAGGAACTCCGCCAGCACCGTGGTCAACAAACGCAGCCGGCTGAAAACCAGATCTTCGCGCTGGTTGAATTCCGACACCAGGGCTTTCACCAGGGAATCATTGCCCTCCATGCAGCCCGCCGCCAGCGGCCAGACTTCGACCCAGCCGGGCTGGTTCAAGGGGCGAAAATCAGCCCATTCTCCGGCCCGTCCCCAAGCTTTCGCGCGTCCCAAGATGCGGCCTTGAAATGCTTCGGCAGAAACTTGCTTTGCCATCTCCGCAACATGACGGGCCAGACAGTATTCTTGGAAGCGGCGCAATAGAAACGTGTAGGGGCCGTGACTACGACGGACCAGGACGCCGTCGGCTACCAGTTCTTGCAGCAACGCGGCGGCGTTGGCGGGAGGCTGCTCGGCAATTTGTCCGCCGTGGGCCTCCAACACGCGCAGCAGTTCGTCTTCCGGCATCGGGCGCGGTCGTTCCTGCTGAAAGTGCCACGCGACCTCCGCCAGCACAGCTATCTTCGCTTCGTCGCGTTGGGGTCGGCACGAGTGTCGCGCGTGGCGGGCATCGCCCCGTTCCAGCAGCGAACGCAATGCCTGATGCAACAAGCCGGCTTTCGTGGTCGGCAGCGCGGAACCTTGATCCACCGCTTGCAGATGGCACATGGCTCCCAAGAGGAACGGGTTCCGGGACAATTGGCGCAAGGCGGGCGTCTGGCGCAGCGTGCGGCGCAAGACATTGGGCAGCTTGGGACTGGCCGGGTGGCTATCAAAGTAGCGCGTAATGAACTCGTCGATGATCCACCAGCGCAGGGGGACCATCCGCAGCAACGTGTACTGCGCCAGCACCGCCCGTGGGTCCGCATGATAGCGGCTGGTCAGCACCACACGAGTGCCGCGCAGGCCGGCCAGTTCCTTCCGCAGCCAAGGCAGCCGCGCGGCGGGCAATTCATCCAGGGCATCCAACAGCAGCACATACTGGCCGGCGGCAAGTTTCTTCCCCAGCCATTCGCGCACCGGGTCCGCCATGCCCGTGGCCAAGTCCACCAGGGCGAGCACGTGTTGCAGCGCCAGGTTCGTAAGAGTCTCGCCCTCCTTTGCATTGTCTTGGACTGCGCCCAAGGGAAGGACCAGTGGAATCCACACCGTTGAATCTCGATGCGTGTTGCGGCGCAGGCTCTCTTCCCAACGCCGGCAGAGTTCGTCAATGTAAAGCCACACCGCGGTCGTTTTGCCCTCGCCGGGCTCGCCCTGCACAACCACCCGCTGATGGGCACGTCCCAGCCAGCCGTTGAACAGCACGCCACAGGCGCGCTTGGCCAGCAGGGCTTCCGCTTCACTGGAGGAATCCAAAGCAAGACCACCGCGGACGGAAAACAAAGAACTCCATTCCTCCTCCGTAATCACACGCGCAGGCACGCAGAACGCGGCCAGATCAAGGTCTGAGGCACGACGTGGCGCGAAAGCCACAGCTTCCTCCAAACCTCGGCGGCGCAAGCGGGAGAAGAACTCGGTCAGGTTCTCAATGCCTTCGGACGTGAGTTCCCAACCCCGCCTCTCGGTGATCGCGGCCCATTGGGCGTCCCATTCCGGATCGGTCATCTTGAGCTTTTCGCGGATGTGCTGGGCGTGGGCGGGGGTCAGGGGAACTTCCCCGTTCACATACTTGCGCCCGTTGTCCTTGTGGCCCAACAGCACTCCGATGGCCACCAGATGAGCGGCTTTGGCAACTCCTCCAAAGGGTCCTGGGAGCTCCACGGCACGGGCACGCGCCAACAGGAACGGCAACGCTTGGCCCTTCACAAAATAGAGTTCAGATTTCGACACGCCCCCGGAATTTAGGGCATCCCTACCGGGGCGGGAATCGAAATTCACCCGCTTTTACCCTCGTTTACCCATCTAGGCCACACCCGGATTCTTTCAGGAAAAGATCGCTGCATTGGGGAGCTAGCCTGCGAGTGCGTATGCACGCTCGCTGCTTCGGATGAGGCAAAAGGCTGGCTGCCCGGTTTGTTCAACAATCGTATGGTAAATGTAGCGCAGGCCAACCCGCTTTGGCCGTTCCCGCCAGCCCGGCTCACTTCGGAGCAGGCAGGCCCTTGTCTCGGTTTCCGCCCTCACGACATTCCCGTCTTGGTCCGGAGAGGATTGCTTCGTCCGCTGGGTCATCCGCGGAATGCGGCGGTCAAATACTTCGCCTTCGTGGTGCTGGAGCGTCTCCGCGCCGATGTCAACTGGCTCGCGCGCGCCACGGACGCGGTGTACGAGGAGTGGCAACGCAAGAATGCCCGAAAGAAAGCCAAGCGAGACCGCACGTTGCGTGCAAAGAACTCCGGCCTCGAGACCTATTCCACGACAGGTGGCGAGAATGCCAGGCTGGGGGACGAGCCGGGCGCGTAATCCGATCAACTCGCAGTCTTCCGGGGCGGCCGACACAATCGGTCGCCCCTTTTGTTGTCCCGTCCGGTCGCTCAACTCCTCGATCTCACTCGCAGGTTTCGCCTTTTGGCCCTGACGCTTCAACTTCGCCTGCAATCCTGCTATAACCGCGTTCTAGGGAGTTTTTTGCTCCCGCGCTCGGCCGGCCCGGCAACGCCCGGCTTTGACCGCAGCGGATCGGCACGCACACCCGGTAAACCTGGCTCACCACCAGGCTAAGGGGATGGGTTCACCCCCCATCACGTCCGTGTCCCGTAGAGCGTGGTGCATCGAGAGATGCCCGCCACGTTCGAGAGAGGCTTCTGCAAGTAATCCTCTGACGATCTTCGTTGGAACGTAATCTGCAGATTCTATCTCATAGGTGACGCTCGCGAATAGGGGCGAGCGGGACATGCTCGGCCGTGCAAATCGGCCGAGCCGTCGGACTCAAAGCGGGTGCGGAAGCCCAAGGACTTCCCAATCCCCCCGTGGGACACGGACCAAAGCCACTATGGCCAATCGGGTGCAAAGCCCGTCAGGTTCGTGGAACGCGCGCTGGCGTCGGGAGCCGGGCGGTGGCAACACCGACCTGCCGGAGCGAGACACGCTCCGGGGTTCTGCCGAAAAAGCAGACCGTGAACAGCTCAACGATGAGAGGGGCGTCAAGCCCTTGCCAGTCAGCCGCAGCAGAGACGGAGCCGAATCGGCGCAAGCCGGACCAGGATGGGTAAGGAAGAGCTTCTGTATTCTCCTTCCTGAAATCAGGACCATAGGGTTCTGGAAACTATGCCGGGGTGGGAACCTCGGACATGCTTGGCCGGTCGGGACCACGGGTCCCACCAACGTGACTGCTGTAGTGAAGAGTCAGACTAACCGTGCAAGGAGTGTGGCCGCCGGAGTGGTATCCGGTGCCGGCTTTGGTCAGCCGGTGTTTCAAAGGCCGCACTCTGATGAGAGTGCTTCCATTAGGACCAGGCCAAGCCTGGACCCATTGTCCTCAGCCTTCAGGCCGGGAACGGGGTGTCGTTTCAGCAAGGCAGTTGAAGCGACGGGTGCGTGCTACGGGTGGTGCCGGGCACAATCGCA
>JACRJZ010000112.1 GCA_016219875.1 Verrucomicrobiota bacterium
GCTGGACTCTGCCGGCCCAGCCCCCGCCCCAGATCACGGCCAAACGGGAAGTCGAAATGTAGAGCAGACCTTTCGGATGCCTGGCTTGCGAATCAACCACTTCCCTCCTCGTGTCCCGTCCAGTTGCTAAGAAGAGGTTAGGGCCGACTTGCTTTCGGACGGGCGGCTTTCTTCCCACCCGCTTGCGGACTGAACTCCGGATTGGGCGTGGGCATGACGGCCTTCACGTCCTGGCGCCAGGCCGCCAGCTTGGCGTGAAGTTCCTTCACCTTGTCCGGTTGCGCGGCGGCGAGGTTTCTCGTCTCGCTGAGGTCGTCGCGCAGGTTGAACAGTTCGAGGCTGCCGTCCTCATACCACTCGATGAGTTTCCAATCCCCGTCCCGCACCGCACCGCTGGGCGCGCCGCCTTGGTTGCCGTAGTGCGGGTAGTGCCAGAAGAGCGGGCCGCGCGCAAGTCGGCCGCCTCGGAGCAACGGAACAAGACTCACGCCGTCGCGGTGCCGCTCGGGTTGCAGCGGCAGGCCGGCGAGTTCGAGCAGAGTGGGGAAGAAGTCCGTGCTCGTGACGGGGGTGTCGCACACGCTGCCGGGCTTCGTCACGCCGGGCGCGCGGACGATCCATGGCTCGCGGATGCCGCCCTCGTAGAGCCAGCCTTTGCCGGCGCGCAGCGGCAGGTTCGAGGTGGGATGACCCTCGGAGGTGGACAGGCCGCCGTTGTCGGACATGAAGACCACGACCGTGCGTTCGGCCAAGCCCGCGCGGTCCAGGGCGGCGAGCACCTTGCCGACGGCCTGGTCCATCGCCTCGACCATGCCGGCATAGACGGCGTGATCCTGCACCAGGCGAACCTTGCGCTCGCGTTCCTGGCCCCAGGCCGGGGCGTTGGTCGGCAGCGTCTTTGCCTTGGCTTCGTATTTCTTCCGCAAATCCTCGCGCGCCATCAAGGGCGTGTGGACTGAGTAGAAACTCAAGTAGGCCAAGAAGGGCCGGTCACGGTTCGCCTCGATGAACTTGGCTGTCTCGGTAGCGAGGCGATCCGGCAAGTGCTCGCCCGGCGGGCCGTCTGGGAGGCGCGGATTGCCGTAGGGCGAGAAATACTTGTTCCCGCCGTAAGGTCCGCCGCGGTCAATGCCGCCCATGTTGATGTCGAAGCCCTGGTTCTCGGGCCAATAGTTCGTCGGCCCAAGGTGCCACTTGCCCGCGAAGAAGGTCGCGTAGCCCTGCGCTTTGAACGCCTCGGCCAGCGTGGTTTCCTCAAGCGCGAGTCGGTCGCGGTACGGCGCGGGCAGGAGCCGGGTGGGCCGCGGCCATTTCTCAGGTTGCGCGGCGCCGATGTAATCGGTGATGCCGACGCGCTGCGGATATTGGCCGGTCAAGATGCTGGCGCGCGTGGGCGAACAGACAGGGCAAGCGGCGTAACCGCTCGTGAAGCGCATTCCCTTCCTCGCCAGGCCGTCGAGGTTCGGCGTCTCGTAAAACGTCTTCGGATTGTTCGCGCCGATGTCCATGTAGCCGAAGTCGTCGGCCAGGAAGAACAGAATGTTGGGGCGCGACGCAGCGGCAGCCCAACTCGTGAATGCCGCCGCCAGCAGGAGCAGCGACAGCCCAGTCCAGAAACGAAGGCGCTTGAACATGCGGGCAGGCTGCCACCTTGCGAGTGGCTTGTGAAGCGGCGAAATCCCAGTTTGACACCGCGAAGCGAGCGCCTAGGCTCCGCGCAAAACAAAGCGCAACAACTATGAAATTTGGCATCAATACCTTCCTGTTCACCTTCCCGTTCACCAACGAGAGCACCAAGTGGTTCAAGACCTTCAAGAAATGGGGTTTCGACGGCGTTGAGATCGCGATCGACGATCCGGCCGCCATCGATCCGGCCTTCATCCGGCAGGAACTCGACAAGGCGGGCCTGGCGTGCGTGTCCGTCTGCGGCGCGTTCGGTCCTGACCGCGACCTGCGCGGCACGCCGGAAGCCCAGGCGAACTCGGCGAAGTATCTGACCGCGCTCATCGACCAAGCGGTGGTCCTGGGCAGCTCGGTGGCGGCCGGCCCGGTCTATTCGGCGGTCGGCCGCATCGGCGGCGCCGAGCCGGCGGAATACAAGAAGCAATGGGCGACCGTGGTGAAGAACCTCAAGCCCATCTGCAAACACGCGGCAAAGAACGGCGTCGCCATCTGCGTGGAGCCGCTGAACCGCTTCGAGACTGACTTCATCAACACCGTGGACCAAGTGCTCAAGCTGGTGAAGGACGTCGGCAGTCCGGCCCTCAAGATTCACCTCGACACCTTCCACATGAACATCGAGGAGAAGTGCCAGGGCGAGGCCATCAAGAAGGCGGGCAAGCTGCTTGGTCATTTCCACGCCTGCGGCAGTGACCGCGGCACGCCGGGCAACGATCACATCGGCTGGGATTGCATCGCCAAGGCCCTCAAGGCGGTGAAGTACGACGCCGGCGTGGTGATCGAGTCGTTCACCAAGGACGTGAAGATCATCGCCCGCGCCGCCGCCATCTGGCGCCAGATCGAACCGAGCCGCGAAGAGATCGCGACCAAAGGGCTGCGCAATTTGAGGAAGTTCCTCAAGTAGGTCCCCCGCGTAGGACTGGCGTCGCGCCTGTCTCCATTGCCGACTGATATCAGAGACAGGCGCGACGCCTGTCCTACGGTATCGCGGCGCGAAAATTGAACCGGTCGTTGGGCGCGGCGTCGCCGTGGAGGGTGAAGTCGCTCCAGTCGCCGGTCTGCTGGAGATTGTCGGCCCATTTGAAGTCGAGCGCAGCGGGTAGGGGCGTCAGACCGAAGACGACGCGCGGGATCGCAAGTTCGATTTCCTTTTCGCCGATGCGACAGTCGATTTCGACCGGCGCGGCCCATTGGTAGCCTTTGCCCGTGTGCCTCTGGATCGTCGTGCGTGTGGACGAGACGCCGGTGCGGTTCACCACGAAATCGTAGCCCAGCCAGCCATTCGTCGGGTTGCGGTCGCTGTCGATGAAGAGTTGCATCCAGTTCGGGTCCGCCGGCGGTGTGAGCGGCGCGGCAGTACGCGCGTAGAAGAAGACGTTGCGCTCGTCGAAGCTCACCTTCGCGGCCACGAGGTCGTTGCGGCCCGTTCGGTCCACGTAGCGCGAATCCTTGCCCCAGCCGCGATGATCGCGTTGTACTGGGTCGCCCAGGTCGTCGCGGAATTCCGGCTCCACGCGTGCCCAGTCGTCGAATCGGCCGTCGATCCGGATCGGGCTTGGCTTCACCGGCGGCATGGGACGCGCGCCTTTAAAGCGGCGGACGTTCGCGACCAACTGGTAGTAGAACGTGTCGCCGTGCCCGCCGTTCATCGGTTCGCAGTCGCGGCTGTACTCGCGGTTGAACTGGTCCACAAACGTCACCGGCCCGGGCTGGTAGAACGGGGCCTTGCGGTCGAACCGGCCCGCGATCCACTCGTTCCAGCCGGTGACAAAGACGAACGGCGGGTCCAACTCGAACGCGCGCTTCCATTGTTCGGCGAAGTTCCGTCCAGTGAAATCCTGACCTTCCGGGCCGGGCTGGCGGCCGTTGTGAAAGCTGCGGCCATGCGCGCGCGGATTGCTCAGCACACTGAGCCGGCCCTCGACCGCATTTTGCCCGACGCCCACGGTGACTTCCTCGATCTGGCCGGCAGCGTTGGTGAAGGCGTGTTGCGGGTGGACTTCCAGCCAGCCCCATTGGCTCGGGCCGGTGGGACCGACGAAGTAATCCGGCTGCGGTTTGCGGAAAGTGAAAAAACTGCGGACGCGCGATAGCCGTTCGTCAGCGTAGTTCAGCCGGATGTTACGGTCGCCCGTGACAGCGACGCCATCGGTGAACGCCTGCCCGCTCGGCAGCGCGTCTTTCGAGGAAGTCCACCAGCCGACCGTGCCTTGAGCTTCCGACATCTCCAGGTAGTAATCCCCGGCAGGCAGAGGCGAAGCCAATTCCAACGCGAGCCAGGCGTTGTCGGCCACGCGGCGGAACTCCCGGCTGGCGAGGCGTTCGCCGTTCGCGCCTCCGCGATAAAGCGTCAGTCGCATGGCGGCGTCGGTAGTTCGCCAGGTCGGGAAGCAACCGCCGACGCTGTCGAAGGCTTTCTGCGCTGCGAACGACTGGCCGAGGGTGTGACCCGCGCGCAATTCAGGGGCGCTGTCGTGCTGGCTCACGACCAGTTTCTCTCCAAGCATCGCCGGATCGGCGAGGATGAGCGGCTTGCCCTCCCAGCGGAACCAGAGATCGGGATACAGCCCTGGCCCGTAGAGTTGGTCGAAGAGTTCGCTCACGACTTTCTTCGGATCACCGAATGGACAGAGGAACGCGATCTGAGGCGTGCGTCCGCCGCGCTGGCGGATGCGGTCCCACACCCGGCAGAGCGCCTGCCAACTGCGCGGGTAAGTGAGTTGGTTCGTCACATCGAAGAGGACGGCGTCAATGTCCGCGTCGGCGAGCATCTGGGCATGCTTGGCCAGCACGCCTTCGTCATCGCAGACGTAGTAGCCGAAGATCGACTCACCCCAATGATGCGGCACGTAAAGCGGTCCCCAGAGCGGGCTGTCGGACTTGGTCATCGCCGCGGGATCGGTCGCGAGAATCTTCGTGATGTCGAACGGCCCTTGCTCGCCGTGCTGGCCAAGCCAGAGGAAATAGAAAATGCCGACGAGCTTGTTCACGCGCGGCGGGCCAACCTCCGCTGGCGTGGGCAGCGAGCGGCCCAGTGCGTCCGTGGCCGTCCATGTGTCGGGGAACGTATCCCATTGACTGGACTGCGCGGAGGAAAGAAGCGGGCACAGGAGCGCCAGCAAAACGGAAACGGCGACCGGGAGCGCGGCGAAGATTTTCATGCGCGGAAGATGTCGGCGCGCGCGGCGACGGTCAAGCGGTGCCGGGCCTGGCCGCGGCCAAGCCAAGGCTGCATCAAGCTCGGTTCGGGCGCACTCGTAGCGCAGACTTTCGAGTCTTCCGTAGCGCCGGTTCTCCAACCGGCGAGCGTAGGAAGAGGCCAGCCGGCTGGAAGTTTCACGGCCTTGCCGACTGCAAGTCGGCGCTACGGCAGGTTGAAAACCTACCCGGTGTGTCGCGCGGGAGCTTGATGCAGCCTTGCGGCCAAGCCGGCGCGTTCTACTTCAGTGGCCGTCCGGACACGTCGCACCGCTGGATGCCGTGTCCCATCGGGAAGGGCGGATTCCCCGGCCCGCTTTGCCAGACGACTTTCTTGTCCCGCGAGACTTCCAGGAAAGGCACCTTGCCGCCGGCGTTGCAGATGAAAACATTTCCATTGGGCAAGGCCTGAATCCCTGCAAACCACCGGATGCCCATCTCAGGAATTTCTGCACCCTCCAGCGACCAAACCATCTGATCCGCTGCGTCCACTTCCACCATCGACTTCTGGCCGCAGATCACCGTGTGGCCGTTGTCCAGGCGCACCACCGAGAACGGCGCGAAACTCAGCTTGATCTCACGCACGAGGCTCCCGTCGGGCCGGTACTCGCGCGCGGCGCGGGCGGACTCTTCGGCGACGAGGAAGTGGCCGTTCGGAATCTGCCGCGCGTTCCTCATGCAACTGTGCCCCGGCTTGTTCAAGACCTTGATCGCTTTCACGACCTTTGCGTCGGGGCCGACGATCAGTAGTTGGCCCTGGCTGGCCGCGCCCACGAGCGTGCAGCCGTCCGCGAGACGCTGGCACGACCACACCTGACCCGTCGTGGCGAATTGCCACACGATCCGCTGGTCGCGCGTGATCTCCAGCACGCCGCTCGAATTGTCGTGGTGCGCGGAGTTGTAGTCGCGGTTGAAAGAGAACAGGACGTGGCCGTTGGTCAGCGCCCAGACATCGCGTGCCATCTCCGCCGGAAACTCCCACGCGACTTGTCCGTCGCGCCCGTACTCGATGATCTTCTTGGCGCCCTCGGCGGCGTAGAGAAAGCGAGGGAACGGCTGCTCGCCAGCGGCAGTCTGGGCTGCGCCAGCCCAACACGGCAACGCAGCCAACAGGAGAAGGCCCAGGATCGTTTTCATGGGCGCGATGCTAACGTGAGGAAAGGCCCCGGCAATGAAATCAACGTGGTGGGCCGGCACGGCAGGACAAATCGCTTGCCGCACCGCAGGGGCTTCGCCAATGTGCCCGTGTTCCGCCAATCACGTTTTGAAACGACACCGACATGTTCGAGAACACCGCCATGAAAACACGCTGGTTCCTGATCGGGCTGTTGCTGGCAGCCGAAACCCTCATTCCTGCCGAGTCTGTTGCCTCCGCGCCCGGCCCACGTCCCGCGCGGCTGCTCCGGCATCCGACGTACTCCGAGGGTCAGGTCGCCTTCGGGTACCTGGGCGACCTCTGGATCGCGCGCGAGGACGGCTCCGGCGTGCGGCGCCTCACCGACCACAAAGCGCGTGATGTCTATCCGCGCTTCTCGCCCGACGGCAAGCGCATCGCGTTCTCCTCGAATCGCGAGGGGAATTACGACGTTTACGTGATCGCCACCGAAGGCGGCAAGCCGCGCCAGCTTACTTTCCACACCGCCGACGACATGGTGGTGGGCTGGACGCCGGACGGCGCCAAGATCATTTTCCAGTCCACGCGCGCGAAGGGCGTGTTCCCCAGCGTGGCCACGCTTTGGGAAATCGCCGTCGAGGGCGGCATGGAGCAGCCCATTGCGACGGACTGGGGTTCGTGGGCCAGCTACTCGCCGGACGGGACGAAGCTCGCCTTCACGCGTCATCCGGGCGTGTGGTCGCGCAAGCACTACCGCGGCAGCTACGCCGTCGATCTTTGGCTCATGGATGTCGCCGCGAAGAAGTTCACCAAGCTGGGCGACGACGATTACCAAGGCAATCACCTCTGGCCCATGTACGGCCGCAACGGGGAGATTTACTTCGTCGCCGACCGGCTGGCCAAGGAGAAGAACGTCAAGTTCGCTGGGCCGGAGGTGATGAAAAGCGCCAACAACATCTGGAAGATTTCCGAGCGCGGCGGCAAGCCGGTCCAAGTGACGCACCACACGGACGGAAATCTCTTCTTCCCCAGTCTGTCGGCCGACGGGCGAACCATCGTCTATGAAGACAACTTCGGCCTGTGGAAGCTTGACTTGGCCAGTGACAAGAGCAGCGAAATCCGAATCCAGATCGTGTCCGACGTGAAAGACAACGAGGTGGAACTGCGCGCCCAAAGCGAAGCGGACGGCTTCAACCTCTCGCCGTCGAACAAGCGCGCCGCCATCACGACGCACGGCGAAATCTGGACCATCGCCACCGACCGCGGAGACGTGCAGCGCGTGTCCGAGACGCCCTGGCGCGAGCGCGAGCCGCACTGGGCGCCCAACGGCAAGCGCATTGCCTTCGTCTCCGACCGGAGCGGACGTGAGGAGGTGTGGATCGCCGATGAATTGGGCCACAACTTGAAGCAGCTCAGCGACGCCGATTGCGACAAGTCCACCCTCGCCTGGGCGCCGGATTCCAAGTCGCTGCTGTGGGCTGGCTCGGACTTCAAGCTGCGGCGCGTGGAGATCGAGAGCGGCAAGACGGAAGTTCTGGTATCGAGCGATGTTGGCGCCATTGGCACGCCACAGTTTTCGCCCGACGGCAAATGGATTTCTTACTCGAAGCCGGACGCCCTGCTGCGCTCGCGCATCTTCGTGAAGCCACTGGACGGCGGCGCGGAACGGATGATCGACTCGGAAAGCTTCCTGGTGGCCTCCGGCGCGAAGTGGACACCCGACGGAAAGAAGTTGGTGTTCCTGGCTGGCTACGGCGCGCCGTCCATGGCGTCGCTCAACCGGACCACGCTCCAGCTTTACAGCGTGCCGTTGACACGCGTGGAGAAGAACCCTGATGACCGCGACGTCGATACCGAAGCCCAGGCGGATGCAGCGTCGGACACGTCGCGTCGCGGACGCGGCTCCGATACGAACGCCCCCAGCCGAGGCGAACCGAGCGAACCGGCGCCCGATGGCGTCCGCACCGGCAATGCCCGACGGCCCGGTGAAAGCGCGTCCACGAAGGTCGAGGTGAAGATCGACTGGGACGGCTTGGAGCGCCGCATCCGCAAGCTGACCAGCATGGGCGGCTCGGTGGCGAGCGTGGTGCCCTCGCCGGACAGCCGGACCTACGCCTTCGTGGCGTCGGGCGGGAGCGACGAAGGCAGCAGTCGTCCCGCGCTCTACACCATTGCGGAAGGGGGCACGAACTTGACCCTTGTGACGCAAGGCGCGCCACCGGAGTCCTCCGAGGAAACTCCACGCGGGCGCGGCGGGTTCGGCGGCGGGTTCGCGGATGTGCAATGGGCCAAGGACAGCCGCAGCCTCTATTACCTTCAGGGTGGCGGCATCTATTCGGTGTCCGTCTCCGGCGGATCGTCCGGCGAGAGCGGCGCGGTGCCGTCCGGCAGCGGCTTCGGAGGCCGCGGCCTGCGGGGGATGCGCAGCAGCAGCACCGCCGCGCCGGCGGAAAGTTCTTCGTCCACGCCGCGCCGAATTTCGTTCACCGTGCGCATGGAAGTCGATGAAGTCGCGGAGCGTCGGCAGGTTTTCGAGGAAGCTTGGCGCGTGATGAAGAACCGGTTCTACGATCCGCAGATGCACGGCGTGAACTGGGCCGCGGCCAAGGAGAATTACGAGCCGTTGCTGGCCGACGTGGCGGACACTGACGAGTTGCACACCGTCATCATGGAGATGATCGGCGAACTCAATGCCTCGCACACGGGCATCTCCGGCGGTGGCGACCGCGAGTCGCGGCAGGAGCGGGTGCAAACGCGCTATCCTGGCTTCGACCTGGAGCCTGACTCGTCCGGCTACTACAAGGTCATGCACCTCTACAAGAAGGGACCGGCCGACCACGATTACGTGAAGCTCGCCACGGGCAACTTCATTCTGGCTGTGAACGGGAAGGAGTTGAAGACGAGCGACAATTACTGGAAGCGCTTCAACCTGCTGCCCGGCCGTAAATTTGAATTCCGCGTGAACTCCAAGCCGGAAACCAACGGCGCGTGGACCGTCTCGCTGGAACCGATTTCCGGCACGACGCAAGGCAACCTCGACTACGAGCGCTGGGTGGACAGCCGCCGCGCCCAGGTGGAGAAACTCTCGAAGAACGAAATCGGCTATCTGCACATCAAGGCCATGGACTCCGCGTCGTACGAGAAATTCCAGCGCGACCTGATGGAGAACCAGGACAAGAAGGCGCTCATCATCGACCAGCGCTTCAACGGCGGCGGCGGCATCGACCAGGAGTTGCTGGAGATTCTCAATCAGCGCAAGCGATATGAAACCTACCGGCCCCGTGGCTCGGTGACGGTGCCGCGCCCGGCCCGGGCCTTCTTCGGCCCGATGGTGGTGCTGCAAAACGAGCGTTCCGCCAGCAACGCCGAGATGTTCCCGGAAGGCTTCCGCACGCTGGGTCTGGGCAAAGTGATCGGCGTGACCACTTACGGCGCGGTGATCGGGACAGGCTCGTATCGGCTGTTGGACGGCTCCAGCATCCGCACGCCGGGCTTTGGCGTATTCACCGCCAAGGGAGAGAACTTCGAGAACTACGGCGTGCCGCCCGACGTGGCGGTCGATAACACGCCGGAGGATTTCCTGGCTGGCCGCGACCGGCAAATCGAGAAGGCCGTGGAAGTATTGCGGGCGGAAATGAAGTAGCGGCGGAGGCGATTTCATAACTCCGTAGCAGCCGACGTGAGGAGGCTCAAGCTTCAAGGTAAACAGAGCCTCCTCACGTCGGCTGCTACGGTTTTGAAAGAGGCTCGGCGATCAGTGTTTCCTGGGCCGATGAACGGCTTCGTGAGGCCCGGTTTAGGCCGGCGCGCGAAAACCTTTTGCAATTTGGCGGACGCTCGCCAACCTTCCATCCAATGACTGAGCCGATGGCCCTTCTTCTGTATGAGAAGCTCATTCCTGGCAGCCAACTGGTGCAGAAGCTGCAGGATCTCCAGTACCGCGTGCAGACCTTGAACGACGCTGCGGCGCTGGCGGCCACCGCCGAAAGGGAAAAGCCCTTGGTGGTGTTGGCTGACTTGTACTCCTCTCAGGGCCAGGTGCAGGCCGCTATCACGAGCTTGCGGCAGAACCCGGCCACCGCGCACGTGCCGGTCATCGCCTTCAGCGTTCACAACGACGCGGCCACCCACGAGGCGGCCCGGCAGGCCGGGGCCACGTTTGTGGTGTCCGAAGCCGCCGTCGCGCACAACCTGCCGCAGTTGTTGGACCGGGTGCTGACGGAGTTTTGATCCCGCCCGAAACCGCCCGGCTTGAAGCCCGTTTCAAATGGCTTGCCAACTCCAAGAAGACCGCTCCCGGGGCTGCATTAAGCTCGGTTCGGGCGCACTCGTAGCGCAGACTTTCGAGTCTGCCGTAGCGCCGGTTTTCCAACCGGCGAGCGTTGGAAGAGGCCAGCCGGCTGGAAGTTTCACGGCCTTGCCGACTGCAAGTCGGCGATACGGCAGGTTGAAAACCTGCGCTACCCGGTGCGCCGGGCGGGAGCTTGATGTAGACTTGGGCCGCTCCAGCCGGCCCGAAACGCTGGTTGCACCCCCAAAAGCCGCGTGATAGGCTGCGCCGCGAATCGCAACCAGATTGTCCGAAAGGCATTGAATGGCCGATAACGACCGCAAAGAAAAACGTAGCGCCGAGTTCCGCGTGCCGCCCCGCGCGTGGATCCTGTGGATCGCCATCCTTGGCTCGATCCCCTTGCTGATGCTGTTCAAGAACCAGGCCACCACCGGCCCGGAAGTGTTGGAGCAGTTCCAGTTCATCCAGATGGTCCATTCCAACCTCATCGCCAAGGCCGTCGTCAGCTACGATGCGCAATCGCCGCTGCACCTCATCCGAGGCAAGTACTACAAGACCGGCCCCAACGGGCAGAAGGTCATGGAGAGCGGCAAACCCGTGGAAGTGCCGTTCATGACCGACGTGGACTTGGACAACTTGCCGAGCAGCGTGAAGGAGACTCTCAACACCTCCGACCGCTTCACGCTGCGCAAGCCGAACCTGTTCCTCACGTCGCTCTTCTGGAACATCATACCGTTCCTGCTGCTCGCCGTGCTGGTTTGGTTCTTCATCATTCGCCAGATCAAGATGGCCGGCAAAGGCGCCCTCAGTTTCGGCAAGAGCAAGGCGCGGCTCCTCAGCAAAGAAAAGAACAAGATCACCTTCAAAGACGTGGCCGGGGTCGAAGAGGCGAAAGATGAAGTCCAGGAACTCGTGGAATTCCTCAAAGACCCCAAGCGATTCCAGAAACTCGGCGGACGCATCCCCAAGGGCATCCTCATGATCGGCCCGCCGGGCACGGGCAAGACGCTCCTCGCCAAAGCCATCGCCGGCGAGGCCGACGCGTCGTTCTTCAGCATCAGCGGCTCGGACTTCGTGGAAATGTTCGTGGGCGTGGGCGCGAGCCGCGTCCGCGACATGTTCGAGCAGGCGCGCAAGAACACGCCGTGCTTGGTGTTCATCGACGAGATCGACGCCGTGGGCCGCAGCCGGGGCATTGGCCTGGGCGGCGGCAACGATGAGCGCGAGCAGACCTTGAACGCCTTGCTCGTGGAGATGGACGGATTCGACAGCGCCGAGGGCGTTATCATCATCGCCGCCACCAACCGCGCCGACGTGCTGGACCCGGCGCTGTTGCGGCCTGGGCGCTTCGACCGCCGGATCACCGTGAACCTGCCCGACGTGCGCGGACGTGAGGCCATTCTCAAGGTCCATGCCCGCAACGTGAAGCTGGACCCGTCGGTCGATCTTTCCGTGATCGCCCGCGGGACGCCCGGCTATTCCGGCGCGGAACTGGCCAATCTGTTGAACGAAGCCGCGCTCCTGGCGGCGCGCATGGGCAAGAAATCCGTCTGCATGGCGGAGTTGGAAGAAGCCCGCGACAAGGTCCGCTGGGGCCGCGAACGCCGCAGTTTGGCCATGACGGACGAGCAGAAGAAGATCACCGCCTGGCATGAAGCCGGCCACGCGCTCGTCAATGTTCTCCTCAAGCACACCCATCCGTTGCACAAGGTCACGATCATTCCGCGCGGGCCGTCGCTGGGATCGACGATGTCGTTGCCCAAGGAAGATGTGCTCAACTATCGCCGGAAAGAAATGCTCGACCTGATCACCATGACCATGGCGGGACGCATCGCCGAGGAGATCTTCACCAACGACATTTCCACCGGCGCCGGCGGGGACATCCAGCAGGCCACCCAGATGGCGCGGGCGATGGTTTGCCAGTACGGCATGAGCGAGCGGCTCGGCATGGTGCAATACGACGAGGACAGCGAGTATTTCATCGGCCGGGACATGTTGCGCCGAAAAGGCTACAGCGAGTTCACCGCGCAGGAGATTGACTCCGAGGTCAAGTCGATCATCAACTCCTGCTACCAGACCGCCAAAGAGATGATCACGGCCAACCAGGACAAACTTCGGCTCATCGCCGACTCGCTTCTGGAGTACGAGACGCTGGACGGTGCGCAAGTGGAGGAGATCGTGCGGACGGGCAAGTTCACGCCGCCAGCGACGCCGCCTCCCAATGTCGAACCGCCGACGGGCGCGCAAGCGGCCACTCCGCTGCCCGAAGTCATGAAACCCTTGCCGCCGAAGCTGCCGGGTTTGGGCAACGCCGCGCCGGCGCCGGTGTAGTCTTTCTCCGTCACGGCCCTGCGGGTCTTGTGCCGCCGTGGAGCAAGTCAGGAACGCCGCGAACATCGATCCGGAGATCACGGAACGTCTGGCGGAACTTTCCCTCGTCGCAGTGGCCGACCACCTCCACTTGGGTTGGAGGGCGCAGAAACGGCAGAGGCGTGCCGCCGCCCAGGCGGGTCACCACGCTGAACTGGCCCGGAAGCCATTGCTCACACTGTCCGTACGCTTGGCTCACGCGTCCGGTATCGTCCGTGATGTGCAGCGAATAGCGGACGTGCCGGAGCGTGGTCTGGCTCTCATTCACGATCAAGCAGTGCATCGCCCCGGTCTTCGTGTCGAAGCGCACGGTGAACGGCTGCAGTGATGTCGAAGGAGAAGCACAGCCCGCGAGGACGGCCAGAACGCACCACCAGAGACATGATTTCATGCCTGCCACGGTGCCCAAGAGGAAGGCGGGGAACAAGTCTTTAACCCGAATTGCGAAATGGAATGGGGAGCGCGCCCGCCGCGGGCGCCGTTTTCCGCGCCCTCGCGGAAAACTCTGGGGCCATCAAAAAATTCCCAGCGCCCCGATCTATTCGTCGGCCCAAGGTGCTGGACGCGAGGGCGCGTCCAGCTACGCCCGGGGCGGGCGTGCTCCCCTACTTCGGAGTTCAGATTTAACGACCGCGATCTGCTCCTCCTCACGGCCGGCCCTTGAATCTCAGCACCGTGAGCGAGTTCCCTGGGAACGAGTGCTGGAACGACGGCGTCGGCGTTGCGAGCTTCTGCGACTTGGGCGAAACCTTGGTCGGGTTGTCGAGCGTGTTCTCGTCCGTCGAGCTTTCAGAGGTAAGAACGAGCGCCTGAGCGGAGGCCAGTTTGGCGACGCCGTTCAGCTTGATCTCGGTTTCTTGAGCCGCCGCCGCCACGTTCACGACCTTGAGGATGGTTTCGCCAGTCTTGTCGTCGCGGCTGGCGCTGGCGTAGAGGCTCTGGATCAGGGGCGCGGTCACGTCGTGGATGAGCTTGCCGTCGAGGTAGCACTTGATGTGGCTTCCGGTGAGTTCGACCCGGATGTCGTACCAGCGGCCGGTTTCGATGCTTCCCTCCACTTCCTGGCCAATCACGCCGCCCATTTCAATCGCGTGGCGCCGGTTGCCCCAGCCGCCGAGGTTCCACCAGGACTTCTCGTTGTCGCGCTGCGTGCGGAAGAGGATCAGGAAGCCCTCCGCGCCGCCGAGTTTGCGCGCCTTGAGCGAGTAAGTGTAGTCGGTCCACTTCCGGTCGCCGGCGACCGCGCGGACGTTTTCGCTGCGGCTGTTCTGGCGCAGCACGCCGTCTTGCGCCTGCCAATCGCCGTTGCCGAGCAGCTTCCAGCCTTGGGTGCCGTTGGCGAAGTCGCACGAATAAAGCGGCTCCCCACCGCGGGTAACCTTGATGTCCTTGAACTCGGCCTGGGTCAGCCACGTGCCCACGCCGATGGCGCCGCCCTTGGGGCCGGCTTCCGTAGGCGGAGCATCCACCGTGATGGGCAGGGTGACGTCGCCGCGGTTTTGGCTGAACATCTGTTGCACGTAGTAGGAGGGGATGCCGAACACGCGGGCACCGTCGTAGTTGATGAGGTTGATCGGCCAGCGCTTGTGGTTGGCGTGGCAGAAGAGCGGCGCGTAGCTGCCCATGATGACGACGTCCGAGTTGCGCTCCATCCCGGTCATGAACGCCGCCTCCCCGATCGCGCCGCGCAAGTTGCCCAGGCCCGCGCCGGAAGTGACAGCATACTCGCCGATGTAAATCTTGGGGCCGTGGCGGTCGTATTTGTCATACCGGCCGGCCTGCGCCATGAAGAACTCCGGGTTGTTGTAGTAATGCTCGTCCACGATCTCGGGCATCGGATTCGTCGGGTAACCGCCGGACCAGTGGTTGGCCACAAGTTGGATTTCCGGGTAGCGCGACTTGATGGCTTTGTGGAACAGCGCCCAACGTTCGCGGTAGGCGGGGCCGCCGTTCTCGTTGCCAATCTCCATGTATTTCAAACCGAAGGGTGCCGGGTGTCCGGCTTGGGCGCGCACCGCGCCCCACTTGCTCGTGACGGGGCCGTTGGCGTACTCGATGGCGTCGAGCGCGTCCTGCACGAACTCGTCCATCTGTTCCAGCGGGACGTTTTCCTTGTGCGACATGCCGCAGTTGATGACGAAAAGTGGCTCGCAGCCGAGGTCTTCGCACATCACGAGGTACTCGTGAAAGCCGACGCCGTGGGTGGCTTCGTATTGCCAAATGTTGTGCTGGGTGCGGCGCTCGGAGGGGTCGCCGATGGTTTGCTTCCAACGATAGGCTTCCTTCATGCGGTCGCCTTCCACCCAGCATCCCCCGGGGAAGCGGTTGAACGCCGGCTTGAGGCCGGCCAGTTTCTCCATGAGGTCGGGGCGTAGTCCGTGGTTCTTCCAAGTCTGTTTCGGGAACAGCGACACCATGTCGAGCCAGAAGGTTCCCGGTTTGGTGGTCGAGATGACTAAGCGCGCTTTGGGATCGGTGGTTTTGGCTGCTAAGGTGGCGGCGAAGTTGCGCCAGTCGGTGGTGAGTTTGCTGATCTTTTCCTGCGCAACAATGGAGCCGTCGCTGCTTTCGAGGCTCACCGTGAGCGGGCCGCTGAAGCCGCCGTCGGCGCGGGCCTTGAGCGAAAGTCGGAAGCTCTCACCCTTTTCGACCGCGATGCCGTAGAAGCCGCCGTTGACCACGCCGGCGCGGCTGCCGGCCGGGTCAGTGACGACAATCTTGAGACAACGCGGGTTCTTGGCGCTGACGGGCTTCTCGGTGTCGATGCTCATCTCGGCCTTGGCCTGGGCGTTGGTCAGGAGCGTCCAGTGGTCGGGCTTGGCCGTGTCTTCGAAGTTACGGTTCCGCACGCGTTCGGGGTAAATGCCTCCGTCGGCCGAGAGATTGATATCCTCAAAGAAGATGCCCCAGAGCGTCGGGGGAATCTTGTGGCCGGGTTGGTCCGCCTGCACGGTGATGACGGCGGGGCCGGCAAGGGCCGAGTGGAGGCCGAAGCCAAGAAGCGTCGCGGCGGCGCAGAAGCGTTTCACAATTCGGTTCATAAAGTTTCCGAGGTTATTTCAGACCGCGCCGGGCGGAGTCAAAGACTTTCTTAGGAATCTTTCGTTAAGGGCACCGCGCGCAGGACTGTAGCAGCCGACGTGAGGAGGCTCCATTTAGAAAACCTGCGCCACGACGCGCCCATCGCGCAATTCGAGCCGGCGCCCAGCCGCGGCGGCCAAGGCAGCATTGTGAGTGACGACCATGATGCTCAAGCCTTCGCTCTGGAGTTTCCGAAACAGCGCGATGATGGTTTCGCCTGTGGCGCTGTCGAGGTTGCCCGTGGGTTCGTCGGCCAGCAGCAGCGGCGGATCGTTGACGAGAGCGCGGGCGATGGCGGCGCGCTGCATTTCGCCGCCGGACAACTCATGCGGAAGATGCCCGCGGCGATGGGCCAGGCCGACTTTGTCGAGAAGTTGATCCACGCGCGCGCCAGCGAAGCGACGGGCGAACAGCGCGGGCAGTGCCACGTTTTCCGCCACCGTCAGCGTGGGCAGCAAGCTGAAGTGTTGAAACACAAAACCAAGGTGCTCGCGCCGCAGCCGCGTGCGCTCGCGCTCGGACAATTCGTGCGCCGTCCGCCCTCCGATGTGCAGCGTGCCGCGCGTGGGGGTGTCCATGCAACCGATCAGGTTCAGCAACGTGGTCTTCCCCGCGCCCGACGGCCCGGTGACGGCGACGAACTCGCCGCGATGCACCGTGAAGGACACGGCCTCCAGCGCGTGGACTTCTTCGCGCCCGCGCTGGTAAGTCTTGGTCAAGTCGGTGGCGGTGACGACCGAGTGATTGTTCATAGCACGTTCTCCGGCGAGCGCATGGCTTCGCGGGGCGAAAGCTGTGCCGCGCGCCACGCGGGAACAAATCCCGCGGCGCTGCCAAGCGCGACGGCGCAGCCGAGGCACGCGGCGGCCAAGCCCCAGTGCCACTGCACCAACGCATCGCTGGGAGCGAACGGCAGGTGCGTCCGCAGCCACGTCTCGACCGTGTGCGCGCCGGCGAAGGCCAACAGCACGCCGGCCACGCCACCCGCCAGGCAGACTTGCAGCGTCTCGACCCACAAGAGGCGGAAGATGTCTCCTCGCGCCGCCCCCAACGCGCGCATGACACCGATCTCGCGGGCGCGCTCGGCTACGGCCATGAGCAACGTGTTGCTTACGCCCGCGCCGGCCGCCAGCCAGGCCACGAGCGCCACGCAGGCCAGCAGGACGCGCGTGGAGTTGACGAGCGTTTGGATGCTCCGCAGCAGGTGCGCCAGCGGAATCACGCTTAGGTACATGCCGGCGTCGCAACCGCGCAGTTGCATCACGACGCGGTCCATTTGATTTGGGTCGTGCAAGCGGATGAGAACGTGGGTCATTTCGTCGGGATGGCGGAAGAGCCGTTGCGCGTCGGCCAAGCGGAGGAAGATGAACTCGTCATCCGCGCCGTGCGTGGGTCTGAGGAGGCCGCGCACTGTCGCCGTGTTCGTGGCCAATCCGGGCAAGGAGACGCGCTCGCCCACGCGCCAGCCGAGCCGTCGCGCCACGGCTGCACCGACAAGAAGTTCGTCACGCTGGAGGGGGAACGCGCCGTCAATCATCCAGGTCTTCTTGAGTAGGAGCAGATTGGTGTCCACGCCGACATACACGGTTTGGTGCCCCGCCGACGTGTGCAGCGCTGACATGAACACAGGAGCGACCGCCGCGATGCCGGGCGCGACCCGGATTTCGTCGAGAAAACGCATCTTGAGATAGCACGGCCAACTCGCACCGTGGAGCGCCAGGGACGCGGCATCGTAAGGGCAACCTTTGGGCGCCACCAGCACGTGTGCGCCGAGGCGCTCGACTTCGCGTCGCACGCCCTGACCATACCCGCGCAGAAACGCCAAGAGGCTGAACAGCGCAGCCACGGCGATGGCCACGCCCGCCGCCGTCACGCCAGTGCGCACGGGGCGGCGACGCCATTCTTTGAAAGCAAGTCGCAGCCAGGTCATGTGGTCAGTTTCAGTGCCGTCGCCGGCTGTGCCCGGCTGGCTTGCCATGCGGGGTACAGCCCGGCGGCGAGGCCGACGACGGCACCGAGGGCGAGGCATTGGAACACCACCGGCCACGTCAGCGCGACGAGCGATTCGAGCGGAGCGAACGGCACAAAGCGCTTCACCGCGCTCTCCAGCAGCCCGCCCGTTCCCAGCGCCAGCGCCAAACCCAAGCCGCTGCCGACGCCGGCCAAGAGCAGCGACTCGACGGTGATCAAGACGAAGACCTGCGCGCGGGACGCGCCGACCGCGCGCAAGACGGCGAATTCCGCCGCGCGGTTCAGCACGGTAGCCAAGAGCGTGTTGAACAAGCCGAGGCCGCTGACCGCAATGGCGAGGCTGGCGATGGCTTGCACAAGCGTCCGCACGGAGCCGACGAGGTTGAGGAACGTGCCGATCATCTCCGTGAGCGTGACGACTTGCGCGCCAGGGATGGCTTGAAGCCGCTCAGTGGCTTCTGGCGCGAGGGTAGGATCGCGCAGGCGGATGGCGATGGCCGTGAGCCGACTTGGTTGGTGGAACATTTCCTGGGCCGTCGCCAGCGGAACGAAGAACAGGTTGTCGTCGCTGGTGCCACTGCGTTCGAGGACGCCCGCAACGCGGAAGGTTCGGCCCATTTCAGGAGGGCCGATTTCGGAATCCCGTAGCGGCGTCTCGGCAGAGCGCCGCCGTTCTTGGATTCCAGGCCCTAAAGCGCGGTGCTCTGCCGAGACGCCGCTACGAAGTTCTGGAAAGACCTCTGGGCAGAAGAGTTTGTCGCCGGGAGCGCGCATCTCCACGATCGCCGCCTCCGCGCCGAGGATGACGGAGTTCGCGTCGGGAAACCACGCCGCGCCTGCTTGGACTCGCCACCACGGTTTCAGTTCACGCGCGGAGGCGTCCAGTCCCACCCACAGGTCGGCGCGTTTCTCTGCGGGCCGCGGGGCTGCCACTATCAAGAGCGGCGCCGCCACCGCGACCGCGGAATCGTCGCGCACCGCGGCGAGCGCCGACTGCGGCAAGGAGTGTTCGAGGGCGTTGCCCTTGAGTACGCGGGCCGCGGCGTCGTACGGGCAGCCGATGGGCACGAGCATGAGTTGGACCCCCATGCGGTCGATCTCTTGGTGAAGCGCGCGCCGGTAGCCCGTGCCGAAGGCCGAAAGGCACGCCAACACCGCGACGGCCATAGCCAGGCCCAGCAACGCCAGGCCCGTGCGCACCGGGCGGCGAACGAGATTGCGAAGAGCGAGGCGAAGCATGGAAACGCACTCCTCACAATCCAGAGCTTCTTTCAAAACTCTTCAGCCGGTGGGGCGAGCGTAACCGCGCGCCGCGTGCGGCGCGCACGCC
>JACRJZ010000113.1 GCA_016219875.1 Verrucomicrobiota bacterium
CAGCGTCACGTTGAGCGCGTCGCACGTGACCATCCTGAGCAACGGCACGTGGAACGCCGTGGCGACCGGCTCGATCCTGAACGGGGACAGCACGGCCCTGGTGGCCAGTGGCGGTGTGGTGAACCTTGGGTCGTACCTGTCTGTGCGCGGGCCGTTGACCAATGCGGGCACGATCAACTTGACGACGGCGAACCAGCACCTCTACCTCGCCAACAACGGAACGGCGCTTTACCAGGGCGGATTGGTGAACCAAGTGGGCGGACGGGTGAACTTCTCGAACACCGGCGGCATCTCCGGCCAGTTCGGCCAGGACTACCTCATCAACCGAGGTGAACTGACCAAGGTCGGCACGGCTGCGAACGTCCAGATTGCGGTTACGTCCTTCTCCAACGAGGGCCAACTCACCGCGCAGCACGGCCAACTCCGCGTGGACCAAGCCACGTTGCAGGCCGCCGGCAGCTTGAACGTCGGCTTGAGCAGCCTCACGGATGCGGGCCAGATCGTTTTCACCGGCAGCAGCCAGGCGTTGGCGGGCGGCTTGGGTGTCAGCTTGCTGAATGGCTTTGTTCCGGCGGTGGGCAACCGGTTCCAGGCCGTCTCCTGTTCCAGCCGCAGCGGCGTTTTCAGCAGCATCAACGCGCCCGGCTTTTCGGTGACCTACTCGAACAACGGCGTGTTCCTCACCTACGGAGGAGTGCTGGCGATCACCACTTCGAGTCCGTTGCCCGCGGGTGCGGTCGGCCAGGCCTACAGCCAATCCTTGACGGCCGTGGGCGGCACGCTGCCCTACACGTGGGCCTTGGCAGCCGGTTCTTTGCTGGCGGGACTTGGCCTGACCAATGGCGTGATCAGCGGCATGCCCAGCGCGGCGGGGACGGCCACCTTCACCGTGCGCGTGACCGACTCGACCAGTCTGTCCGCAACAAACGACTTCAGCCTGACGATCCGCCAGAACAATGCACCGGTGCTTGAGCCGATCGCCAATACCAACGTCTCCGAGCTGACGCTCCTCAGCTTCACCGCTGCCGCCAGCGATCCCGATCCAAGCGACACGCGAACGTTCAGTTTGCTCGCTCCTCCCAGCGGGGCGGCCATTGGCACCAACACGGGCGTGTTCACTTGGACACCGACGGAAGCGCAAGGCCCGAGCAATTACGTCGTGCGGGTCGTCGTCACGGACAACGGCATCCCCAGCCTGAGCGCCACGCAGAGCTGCACCGTCACGGTCAACGAAGTGAACCGCGCGCCGGTGCTCAGCCCTATTGCGGACACGAACGTCAGTGTCCTCGCGTTGGTGAGCTTCACCGTCACGGCCCGCGACGACGACCTGCCGCCGAACGCGCTGAGCTTTGCCCTGCTTGCCGGACCGGCGGGCGCGGCCATCGCTCCTGACACGGGCCTCTTCACCTGGATGCCCACCGAAGCGCAGTCCGTCAGCAACCACCTCGTGAGCGTGGTTGTGTCCGACAACGGCGTCCCCAACCTGAGCGCGACGCAGAGCTTCCGCATCACGGTCACCCAGGCGTTCAACGACATCTATGCGTTCACCAACTACGTCGGTGAGCCGGGCTTGGCCGGGAGCGCGGATGGCGCGGGCAACGCCGCGAAGTTCCGGTTGCCCTACGGCGTCGCGGTCGATAGCGCGGGCAACGTCTTCGTGGCCGACGAATACAATCACACCATCCGCAAAGTGACGCCGGACAAAGTGGTGACGACGCTGGCGGGCAGGGCAGGAAGCTTCGGCAGCGCTGATGGCACGGGCGGCGGAGCGAGGTTCAAATGCCCGGCTGGCCTGGCGCTGGACCGCGCGGGCCATCTCTACGTCGCGGACTACTACAACCACACGATCCGCAAGGTCACGCCCGCCGGAGAGGTCTCGACGCTGGCGGGCAGCGCCGAACAAGTTGGCAGTGCGGATGGATCGGGCAGCGCGGCGCGGTTCAACCGGCCCGTCGGGCTGGCGGTGGACAGCATGGGCAACGTCTTCGTGGCGGATTCGTACAACCACACCATCCGCAAGCTGACGCCGGGCGGAGACGTAACCACCTTCGCGGGCAGCCCCGGAGTTTCCGGCACAAACGACGGGCCGGGCAACGCGGCCCGGTTTTATCTCCCGAGCAGCGTAGGTGTGGACAGCGCGGACAACATCCTCGTGGTCGATTCCTACAACCACACGATCCGGCAGATCACTCCGGCCGGCGTGGTGACGACGTTCGCGGGCAGTCCGGGCCAGCGAGGCATTGCCGACGGAACCGGTAGCGCGGCGCGGTTTGACCATCCCAGTTCTCTGGCCGTGGACAGCGCGGACAACCTCTACCTGACCGACCACAACTCCACGATCCGGAAGGTGACACTCGCCGGAGTCGTGACGACGCTGGCAGGCAGCCCGGGGGAATACGGCGCGGCCGACGGCCTGGGCAGCGCGGCGCGGTTCTACATGCCGTACAGCGTGGCGGTGGACGGCGCGCGGAATCTCTACGTGGCCGATTCCTTCAATCACCGCATCACCAAAGGCACGCCCTGCAACGTGCCGGCGATCCTCACGCCAAGTCCGTTGCCGCCGGGCCTGGTCGGCGCGGCCTATCGTCAGCCGTTGGCGGCCAGCGGCACGCCGCCCTGCTCGTGGACGGTGACGGTGGGCAGTCTGCCGGCGGGCTTGGTGTTGAGCAGCGACGGCATCATCAGCGGCACGCCCAGCGCGGCGGGGACCGCCACTTTCACCGTGCGCGCGGCCAACTTCGCCGGGCTGGCGGCGTCCAGCGACTTCAGCCTCACGATCATCTCGACCACCTGCCCTATCGTGGTGACCGGGGACCGCCCGGGCCTGGCCGGCACCACGGTGCAAATGGCCTACGACGGGAACCGGAACACCTATTTCCGGAGCAGCTACTACGATTGGCAGAACATCGTGATCGATCGTGGCTGCGTAGGCACGTTCTCCGGGTTGCGCCGGTATATGTCCCGCAGCAACAACACCAATGGGGTGCGCGGCGGCCAAGGCGAGGGCGTCACTTGGTCAGTGGACGGAACTCACTGGTCGTGGATGACCGGTCCCACCAGTCATGGCTGGGAGAACTACGGAAACTACGGCGCCCAGTTGCACGCCTGGATGTCGGTACCGTACGGCTGGTCTGCTTGGCTGGAGCCGAACCAGCCCATCGCGGCGCGGTATATCTGTTTCACGTGGGACGGGGACGGGGATTGGCTGCACGAGATTGAGCTGCGGTTCGCACCGTTGACGGCACTGGCGATCACTACGCTCAGTCCGCTGCCTACCGGCGTTGTCGGTACGGCCTACCACCAACCTTTGGCGGTCAGCGGTGGCGCGCCGCCTTACACCTGGACGCTGGCGGCCGGCAGTCTGCCGGCGGGCTTGACCCTGACGAACGGCGCGATCAGCGGCCTCCCCAGCGTGGTGGGGAGCGCCGATTTCAGCCTGCGCGTGTCCGATGGGGCCGGACTGTCCGACACCCGTGCCTTCAGTCTCGCGATCAACCCGAGGCCGGCCGGCGTTTATGCCTTCACGAACTTCGCCGGTTTGCCGGAGGTCCTCGGCAGCGCTGATGGCACAGGCGCCGCGGCGCAGTTCGACACGCCCGTCAGCACGGCGGCGGACGCCGCCGGCAACGTCTATGTGGCGGATTACTACAACCACACGATCCGGAAGATCACGCCGGCCGGGGTGGTGACGACGTTCGCGGGCAGTCCGGGGCTGACCGGCACCAACGACGGGACGGGTGACGCCGCGCGCTTCAACCAACCTGCCGGCGTGGCGGCGGACAGTGCCGGCAACGTCTTCGTCACCGACCGCATCAACCACACGATCCGGAAGATCACGCCAGCCGGAGAGGTGACGACCTTTGCGGGCAGTCCGGGAATCTCGGGCACGAACGACGGCACGGGTTTCGCGGCGCGGTTTTACGTGCCGTATCACTTGGCGGTGGACGCAACGGGCAATGTGTTCGTAGCCGACCACGCGAACTACACGATCCGGAAAATCACGTCCGCCCGAGTGGTCACGACGCTGGCGGGCTGCCCGCACATCGGCGGCACGAATGACGGCGCAGGCGGCGACGCACGCTTCAGCCAGATGAGCGGCGTGGCGGTGGACGCGGCCGGCAACGTCTTTGTGGGAGACAGCGGCAACCACACGCTCCGGAAGATCACGCCCGACAGAGTGGTTTCAACGCTGGCGGGCAGTCCGGGCATCATCGGCACCAACGACGGCGTGGGCTGCGACGCCCGGTTCCGCAGCCCGGCGGGCGTGGTGGTGGACTTCGCCGGCAACGTGCTCGTGGCGGATTCCTGGAACCACGCGATCCGAAAGGTGACTCCGGCAGGAGTGGTGACGACGGTGGGGAGCATTCCGGGGCACGCCGGCACGGCCGATGGCGTGGGCGCGGCGGCGCGCTTCAATCATCCGATCGGTGTGGCCCTGGACGCGGCCGGCAATCTCTTCGTGGCTGACGCGCGCAATCATCGCATCACCAAAGGCACGCCCTGGAACGCGCCGGCCATCACCACGTCCAGTCCTCTGCCGGCGGGCATGGCGGGCGAAGCCTACAGCGTGCCTTTGGCCGCCAGCAGCGGTACGCCGCCTTACACTTGGGCGCTGGCGAGCGGCAGTCTGCCGGCCGACTTGAGCTTGAGCAGCGACGGCGTGATCAGCGGCACTCCCAGCGCAGCGGGGACCGCCACGTTCAGCGTGCGGGTGACCGACTCGGTCGGCCTGTTCGCGAGCAAGGAGTTCAGCCTGACGATCAGTCCGGCGCCACCGAGCGACGTGTATGCCTTCACGAACCTCGCCGGTCTGCCGGACGTCAGCGGCAGCGCCGATGGCCTGGGCACGGCGGCGCGGTTTGATTCGCCGACGAGCACGGCGGTGGATCAGGCGGGCAACGTCTTTGTGGCGGATTACTACAACCACACCATTCGGAAGGTGACTCCCGCCGGAGACGTCACGACCTTCGCGGGCAGTCCGGGGCTGACCGGCACCAACGACGGCGCGGGCGCTGAGGCGCGGTTTAATCTGCCGGCCGGTGTGGCCGTGGACCGCACGGGCCACGTCTTCGTGACCGACCGGAAGAACCACACGATTCGGATGATCACGCCGGACGGAGTGGTGACGACGTTTGCGGGCAGTCCTGGGGTTCCGGGCACGAACGACGGCACGGGCTCCGCGGCGCGGTTCTACGTGCCGTATCACCTGGCGGTGGACCAGGCGGGCAACGTGTTCGTGGCCGACCACGCCAACTACACGATCCGGAAAATCACACCCGACCGAGTGGTCACGACGCTGGCAGGCTGCCCGCGCATCGGCGGCACGAATGACGGCGCAGGCAGCGCGGCGCGCTTCAGCCAGATGTGCGGCGTGGCGGTGGACGCGGCGGGCAACGTCTTCGTGGGAGACACCATCAACCACACCATCCGTAAGATCACGCCCGAGGGAGTGGTCTCGACGCTGGCGGGTTGTCCGGGAGTCTTCGGCCCGGACGATGGCACGGGCAGTGAAGCCAGATTCCGCAGTCCGTCTGGCGTGGTGGTGGACGCCGCCGGCAACGTGCTCGTGGCGGATTCCTGGAACCACGCGATCCGGAAGGTGACTCCGGCGGGAGTGGTGACGACGGTGGGGAGCATTCCCGGGCACGTCGGCGCTGCCGATGGCGTGGGCGCCGCGGCGCGGTTTCATCACCCGAAAGGTCTGGCCCTGGACGCCGCCGGCAATCTCTACGTGGCCGACGCGCTCAACCACCGCATCACCAAAGGCACGCCGTTCAACCGCGGCCTGAACCATCCGCCGACCATCGCGCCGATCGCGAACACCAACCTCGCTGAACTCGCGACCCTGCGCGTCACGGCGCGGGCCAGCGATCCCGACTGGCCGCCCAATCGCCTCACGTTCTCGCTGCTCGATCCTCCGCCGGGTGCCGTCATCGATCCCGACTTGGGTATCTTCACCTGGACGGTCCCGGAGGCGCTGCTCCCGAACACGTCCAGCAACTATCTCGTGCAAGTGGTGGTTTCGGACGACGGCACGCCCAGCCTGAGCGCGACGCAGAGCTTCGTGGTGACGGTCTATTCTCCCGACTTGGTGAACGTCCAGAAATGGCTGCCGGAAGCGCTGGCGGACGGGCAAGCGGATTGGCCCACCTACGCGAATGCCGGTGGTGCGCCGCTCTTCACGCTCAGCGGAGTCTCGAACGCGTGGTTCAAGGTGTATCACTCGGGCTGGCGCCTCTGCTTGCTGGCGGGCGATTTGCCCGTCGAGATGCCCAAGGGTCCGGCGGACCATTTGACGTTGCTGATTCGCCCTGACCGATACGCCGGCCCCACGGTCAGCCCGGCTGAATATCGGTTCAAACTCAAGCGGGACGGCACTTGGAGCGCCGAGCGCGGTACGACGAACGGAACCTTCGCGCCCATCAGCGTGCCCGCCGAAGACGTGACGGTGGCCACGGTGACCAACGGCGACGAGTGGACCCTGGAGGTGCTCCTCAACCTGGAGTGGTTCGGCGGTTACGGCCGCTACGGGCGTTGCAGTCTGATGGTGGAAACCCCCACCGGCCAACCTTTGATCCAATGGCCGGACGGAGTCCAAGCTGGCAATCCCACGACGTGGGGGCGATGGATTCTGCTGCCCACGTATCCCCACACGACCAGCGCCAACGCCGTGGCGGTGGCCGGCCACGACGGTTACTTGGTCGTGCCCAATACCCCCGAGTTGAACCCGGCGGAGATCACCGTCGAGGCCTGGGTGCAGATTCCCGATGAGGCGAGTGGCGGCACGCTCGTGGGCAATGGGCGCGCTCAGTCGTTCTGGTTCGGGCTGCACGACCAGTTGCTCTGGAGCATCAACGGCGAGTCCTTGCCGACGCGCGGCCCGACCACCGTGAAGCCGGTCCAGTGGCACCATGTGGCCGCGACCGTCGCTTCCAACGGCGCGCGCAAACTCTACCTCGATGGGCGGCAAGACGCGCAGTTCGCCTCGGGCAAGGGCGGTGTGTTCGGCGCGCTGGGAGCGCCGTTCCAGGTGCAGGGATCGGATCGCCACCTGCGCCTCGGCTCGGACCGCGATACCGCCAGCGCCACCGAGAACTTGCGCGCCTGGATTTGCGACCTGCGCATCTGGAACTATCCTCGCAGCGCCACGCAGATTCGGGACAACGCTCTCAGCACTCTCACCGGGAGCGAGGCTGGCTTGGTCGGATGGTGGCCCTTCACCAACGGCCTGCGGGACGTCGTCGGCGGGAACGATGCCGGCAGAATGGGCAAGGTTTCCATGGTCAAGACCGCGCCGCCGAGCGGGGGCTTTGAGTCGCCTGCGCTCGTGCCCTATGTAGTGCCGCCAGCCGCGCCCAGAACGCCTTGGGACGGAATCCTCCCGGCAACCAACATTTCCGTGACTCTCGATGCCGTGGGTCTGTCGGCGGAGTATGACAGCGCCGCGCGCATCGGCTTGGAGCCGGGACTGACGGCGGAGATTCGCGCGGTCCTGACTCCCGACGGGCTGGCTCTGTTCAGCGGAATGTTGCTGGGCGGAGTCAATCCCGCCGATCAGTTGCGAATCCTGATCGACCGCACCGGCGCCGGCGGCAGCCAGCCTGCGCCGCAGCATCTGCGCCTGCGCGTTCAGCCCAATGGCAACCTGACCAGCGCCACGGGCGATGGCTCAGGCTTCGGCAGTCCAGGCCCAGCGAGCATCACCAACGTCGCGATCACCACCGACCGATCTCCCGTCGGCGGCGACATTCTTGGACTGAGCGAGCATTGGTGGTGTACGGAGGTGTTCATTCCGTACTCAGCGCTGGCGCCGTTCCAACCTGGCGACCCGTTGCGCCTGGCCGTCCGTTACCAGGGCCTCATGCCCCCGAACCCGATGCTGAGTGCCTCGTGCCCGGCCAGCTTCGACGAGTTGAGGCCCGACACGTGGCTGCCGGTGCAGACGCAGCCTTTGCCAGGAGCGCAGGTTGGTCTGGGGAGCGCAGCCGCCTCGGCTGCTCCGGTCGGCGTCCTCGCCGACCGGTCTGGAGCGGCGGCCAAGGATTTGGCGGGAGCGCCCAACCCAGCGCCCGCGACGGGCGCGCCCACCGCCGACGATTTCGCCTGTCACTGCCCCGTCATCGATACGCACGCCCCCGACTTCGGAGCGAACTACGAGATGATCCAGTTGAATTGGCTGAACCGGGTTCTCTCGGACAACCGCATGAGGTGGCCCCAGGTGGACCCGACGAATCAGTATGCGGCGCAAGCCGTCGGTGTGCTGAAATCCTCGCACCTCGTGATCCAGAACCAGTCCCACCCCCAGGTGCCTCACTTCATCCCTGACCTCTACATGCAACTGGAACTGGAGGACGGCTACGAGTGGCTGTCGCTTTCCTCCGCGCGGGTTCCGGGCGCGCCCGCGAACTCGATCAACAAGGACGACTACGTCACCACCAGCGGCGGCAAGTCTCTGCTCTTGATCCTCCCGTCAGACCTGCCGGTCGAGGCACGCCCGCAGCCCGGCGACCGCGTCACCGTGACAGGCCCGTGGGTGTTCGAGTGTGGGGGCGGACCGCGAACCGCCATTGCGCTGAGGGAGTTCGGTTTCCTGGCCTGCGATCGCACGGAACTGCGGCCGGTTTGGCCCAACGGACAGCTCGACGCAGTGAAGGTGGTTCGCATTTGGGCCGCGCCGCGCTGTGCCAGTTGTTCGGCCGGTCCGTACGAATTCGAGGTGGAACTGCCCGATCGCCGCGGCGATTGGATGCCCTTCATCCGCTTTGGGACCAACTTCGCCGATCGGGCGTACGCTTCCTGGACCCTATCTGGAAATCGGGTTCGCTTTAGCTTCACGTTCCGCGGAGGAGCACCCTATTTCTTCGTCGGGGAATTGATGATCGGCTACCTCAAGCGCGCCGCTGCCTACGACGCGCAGACGCATGGGCCATTCACCATCACCTTCAACGACCTCTACGCCCTGGATGACAAGGACCGCTACGGACCGGGCGATTGGTTCCTGAGCGTCAATGCGCTGGCCACGTGGGGCTGCAACGACGTCAACGGCGCCTCGAGGCACCTGCTTTGGAACGACGCCGTCGAAGGCAACGTGACCCGACCCTGGCCCAGTGGCACGACCCTGGCGCTGGCCGGCTCGGAGCTGACGTTCTTCATGAGCGCCTTCGAAGAGGATGGGATTTACTACGACGGTTCTGACTGGTACCAAGACGAGGCATGCGCCGAATGCCTCACCGACTGGCTCTACCCCAACCCGGCTCAGACCGATGCGGGCATTGTGGGCGTGCCTCAAGGCAACCTGGCTAACTTGGCCGCCCAAGCCCAGCCGGTCACGTTCGTCGGCGGCGGCGATTACACCTTCTCCTACACCGTCAGCCGCGGTGGAGACCTGCCGTCCATTCTGATGGACGAGCCTTACTGGGCGAGCCGTCTGGCCAACGAGCCGAACGACACCGCCGCGCAGGCGACCTGGCTGGGGACCCTGCCCGTGCCGCTCGCGGGCGGCTGGTTCGAGACGAACATCGCCGGCTATGTGACGGAGGTGGTTGGTTGGCCACGAGGCCAGAGCTTCCCATCCTTCGCCAGCAACCGCTTCGAGCCGTTGGAAGCCGACGTGGATTGGTTCACCTTCGGACTGGACGACTTTGCCGACATCCAGCTCGAGTGGACTCCGACCACGCTGCTGGCCGGCGTGCAATCCAGCGAGCCGGACTATGGGATCATGCCGGCCACGGTGCAGGCCCTCGACTCCCAGTGCCGCCCTGTGCTCACCAACACCACCGAGGCTTTGGGCTACTGCGGTGGCTTGGTGCAAGTCGCCAGCAGCGCAGGCAAGGCCGGCGACGTGCCCTACACGCTGACGCTCCGGACGCGAGGCCGGCAAGTCCCGCTCGATTGGGGTGAGTGCGCCGACACCGCCGGCGGTCGCCTGCTCGACTTGACGACCAGCACCGGGACGCCGCGGGTGTTCACCGCCGATTGGGCCTGGCAGCACACCGCGAACGACGTGGACTACTATGTCGTGCGGATTCCGCCGCTTTCGCCACCGCCTGGAGACGCCGTCTCTTGCGACTGCTCATCCCCCGGCCAGCTTTCGTTCTGCGCCGACGGGACGATCCTGATCGTCACCAACCTAACTCCCGAACTCAGCCTGGTCGGCACCAATTGCATCACGGTGGGCGGGGCCTGGCTGCGCGCCAACTACCCGGCGGGCGGCGAAATTGTCGTGGAAGTCCGGCACCGTGAGTTCCCCAACCGGCGCGGCATCTATCAGTTCACCGCGATCTGGGAAGACACGAAGTACTGCACCGTCTCCACCATCGCGGCCTGCCTCGAGGCCCAACGCACCATGCGAACCGTCTTCGGCTCTTCGCCGGAGCAAATGAAACTGGGCGCCGCCGGCGTGGGGTTCATCGACTTGACCCAGCCGCCGGGACGCACTCAGCGAATCGTGCCCGGCGCGACGTCGATCGGTTCCGGCGGAATCGTCGTGGCGGTGAAACCCGCGCCGGATGGAACGATCGACCTCGTGCTGGACGTGGACCCGAACAATCCGGTCCACGCCAGTCTCTATAACGACCAAGGCGTGCTGGTGGCCGAGGGCCTCGGCTTGAGTTCGTATCTCTCCGGGCAACTGGGCGGGAGCATGGCCGTCGGACAAGAATGGCTGTCCTACCGGGGCGCTGGCATTCCCGGAATGCGATCGCTGGCTCAACGGAAAGATGCCGGCTCCGAGCCGCTTTATTACCTGCAACTCACGCCCGTCAATCCACTGCCTCCGGGCGTGACCATCCAGGCCCCGGTGACCGTGCAAACCGTGGAACTGGACCTCACACCGGCGCGTCCCACGCTGAGCGATCCTCGCGTCTCGCCGGAAGGCGTTCTGACCCTCGAAGTCGGCGGTCAACCGGGCGCGCGCTACCGCGTCGAAGTCTCCGACGATCTGCAAACCTGGAGTGAACTGATCACGTTCGAGAGCCAGAGCGCGGTCACCACCGTGACTGACTTCTTGAGCGATCTCGACGCGCAGCGATTCTACCGGGCCGCGGCTGTGCCGTGATCAAGGCAGACAGCGAAACGAACACACCAGAAGATAACCACCACGAACTCAAAACCCCTCCTCGTGCTCAGCTTCCTGGCTGCGGCGCCCGCCAACGCCGCTGACATTGTCTGGGCCAACACCGCGGGCGGCAACGGAAGCGCCGCCGCCAACTGGAACCCCAACCAGGTGTTCATCACGCCCGCTGAACCGGCGCGTTTCTTCCGCGCGGTCAAGTCTTGACCGTCTCTATTCTCACATGTGCGCCACGATGTTGTCGCCGAACTGCGAGCACTTGATCTCCGTCGCGCCTTCCATCAAGCGCGCGAAGTCGTAGGTGACGCGCTTGCTGGCGATGGCCCCGTTGAGGCCCTTGAGGATGAGGTCCGCCGCTTCGGCCCAGCCCAGGTAGCGGAACATCATCTCGCCGCTCAAGACCACGCTGCCGGGATTCACCATGTCCTTGCCCGCGTACTTCGGCGCGGTGCCGTGCGTGGCTTCGAAGATGGCGTGGCCGGAGATGTAGTTGATGTTGCCGCCCGGCGCGATGCCGATGCCGCCCACCTGCGCCGCCAGCGCATCGCTCAGGTAATCGCCGTTCAAGTTCAGCGTGGCGATCACGTCGAAGTCGGTCGGGCGTGTGAGCACCTGCTGGAGGGTGATGTCGGCGATGGCATCCTTGATGACGAGGCCAGCGCCCGGTTTGCCTTCGGGGATCCGGCACCACGGCCCGCCGTCCATCTCGACCGCGCCGAAGAACTGCTTCGCCACTTGATAGCCCCAGTCGCGGAAGGCGCCTTCGGTGAACTTCATGATGTTCCCCTTGTGGACGAGCGTGACGGACTTGCGCCGGTTCTTGATCGCGTAGGCGATGGCGCTGTGGATCAGCCGCACACTGCCGGAGTAGCTCACCGGCTTGATGCCGAGGCCGACCTGCACGTCGGACGGAAAGCCCTGCGCGCCGACCCGCTGCCAGAACTCCTCGGCCTTGGCCTTGGTCCCGAAGCGGATTTTGTCGAAGGCTTTGGGGAATTCCTTGGCGAGAAAATCGAGAAGCTTCTGCACCTCGGGCGTGCCGCTGGCGTACTCGATGCCCGCGTAGATGTCCTCCGTGTTCTCGCGGAAGATGACCATATCGACCTTCTCCGGATGCTTCACCGGCGAGGGCACGCCGGTGAACCACTGCACCGGGCGCAGACAGACGTAGAGATCGAGCATCTGCCGCAGCGCGACGTTGAGCGAACGGATGCCACCGCCGACCGGCGTGGTGAGCGGCCCCTTGATGCCGACGAGGAATTCCCTGAAGGCCTCGACCGTGTCGTCAGGCAACCAGTTATCGAATTTGGTCTTGGAGGCTTCGCCGGCGAACACCTCGAACCAGGCAATCTTGCGTTGGTCGCCGTAGGCCTTTTGCACTGCCGCGTCAAACACGCGCACGCTCGCGGCCCAGATGTCCGGTCCCGTGCCGTCCCCGCGGATGAACGGCAGGACCGGGTGGTCGGGCACGGTGAGCTTGCCGTTGGTGATGGAAATCCTTCCGCCGGCAGGCGGCGTCACGTCTCGGTAAGGCATGATTTGATTTGGTTGTGTTTCAAATTCGCCGGAATACGTAGCCCCTTTGCCCCGGAAAGGCAAAAGGCAAAAGGAAGAAGTCAGAAGTCCGTGGTCTGTGGTCTGTGGTCCTCTTTCCGCCTTTTGCCTTTTGCCTTTTTGCCTTTCCCCGTTAGGCTCCGGCCTCGGATGCGTCTGCTAGACCGGTATCTGCTTCGTGAGTTCCTGGTTCCGCTCGGCTACTGCCTGGGCGGGTTTTTGGTTTTCTGGCTGACCTTCGACCTCTTCACGGAGATGGGCAACTTCCAACGCAACCAACTCCGCGCAGGCGACATCGCCGAGTACTACTTTGTGAAGGCGCCGGAAATCCTCGTCGTCGTGGTTCCCATCGGGCTGTTGCTGGCCTTGCTCTACGCGCTCACCAGCCACGCCCGGCATCACGAACTGACGGCGATCCGCGCGGCGGGCCTGACCTTGTGGCGGATGGCCCTGCCGTATTTCGCAGTGGCCTCGCTGGCGGGCGGCGCGCTGTTCCTGATGAATGAGTTCCTGGTGCCGGAGGGCGCGGAGCGGGCGGAGCGGATCCTGCATCGCTGGTCCAGCTCCGACACCAATGCCGCCGACCGCCAGTGGTTGAGGAGCGTTGATTTCGAGAACCAGCGCGACCGGCACGCCTGGCACATCGGCGCCTATCACCTCGACACCTTCGAGATGCGGAAGGTCCACGTCGGCTGGGTGCTGGAGGACGGCTCGCGGCGCACGATGGACGCCGAGCGCGCTGTGCGCACGAACGACGCCTGGATGTTCTTCGACGTGCAACTGCTCACCCTCCCCACCGGGGGCAGCGAGGCGCAAGCCGCCATCCGGAAACCCACGCACACCGAGCCGGAGCTCACGGAAACCCCGCGCTTGATCCAAAGTGAAATCAAGATCAGCCGCCTCGACAGCATCAAGACCGCGAAGAAGGCGCAACTCGGCGTCCGCGAAATCCGCGACTACCTGGAACTGCATCCCCAACTCGACGCCAAGCGGCGCGACCTCTTGCGCACGACGCTGCACAGCCGCTTCGCCGCGCCCTGGACGTGCGTGGTCGTGGTGCTGATCTCGCTGCCGTTTGGCGCGGCGTCCGGGCGGCGCAACGCCTTCGTGGGCGTGGCCAGCAGCGTGTTCATCGTCTTTGCTTTCTACGTGTGCAACGAGCTGTGCCTTTCCCTCGGAGGGCGCGGCGAGGTCCCACCGTGGCTGGCCGCATGGGCCACGAACCTGCTCTTCGGCGGGGCCGGCGCGGTGATGACCCAACGGACCCGATGAGCCACTGGGTTCCATGACCGACGATCCGGTCCAACTGCGCCAGCGTTACGAGCGGCTGGAACTGCTTTATCAAGTCAGCCAGGTCATCCATTCCACGCTGGATCCCCAGCAGGCGCTGCGGCTCATTCTGAGCGAAGCCGTGCGGCTGATGCGCGCCAGCAGCGGCTCGCTGGTGCTCGTCAGCCCGAGCGGTTTTCTGGAGATCGAAGCTGCGCACGGCTTGCCGGAGGAAGCGGTGAAAGTGCGCCTGCGCGTGGGCCAGGGCATCACGGGCTGGGTCGCGCGCACCGGCAAGCCCGCCCGCGTGGGCGACGTGGGGCGCGATCCACGCTACGTGGCGTTGCTCCCCAACGTGCGCTCGGAACTGGCCGTGCCGCTCGAGGTGGCCGGCCAGGTCCGCGGCGTGCTGAACGTCGATGCCGACCGCGAAGAAGCATTCACGGAAGGCGACCAGGAACTGCTGGAGGCGCTGGCGGTCCAGGCCGCGCGCGTGATTCACCACACCTGGCTCTACGCGCAACTCGAGCAGAAGGTGCGCCTGTTCGAGACGCTCGTGCGCGTGGGGCAGACGATCAACTCCACGATCAACCTCGGCGACGCCCTGGCCGGCATCACCCGCGAAGCCTGCCAACTCATGGGGGCGAAGATGTGCTCGCTGCTGATGTTGGACGAATCACGCGCCTGGCTGGACTTGAAGGCGCATTTCGGCGCCGGGCCGGACTACTTGAACAAGCCGCGGTTGAGCGTCGAGGACAGTTTGGTGGGCGTGGTGGTGCGCCGGCGCAAACCGACCCAGGTGGAGAACGTCCAGACCTCCGGCAGTTACGCCAACGTGGAGGTGGCGCGGCGCGAAGGCATCGTGTCCCTGTTGAGTGTGCCGCTGCTCTTCAGCGGGCGGGCCATCGGCGCGCTGAACGTCTATAAGGGTGAGCCGTATCTCTTCGCCAACGAGGAGATCCGCATCTTGTCCGCGTTCGCGGAGCTGTCCGCCCTGGCCATCGAGAAGGCGCGGCTCTATGAGCGGGTGGTCGATGTGGAGGAGCAGTTGCGGCAGAGCGAGAAGTTGTCGGCGCTCGGCCTGCTGGCGGCGGAGGTGGCGCACGAAATCCGCAACCCGCTGACCGTGCTCAAGATGCTTTACCACTCGCTGGACTTGCGCTACCCGGCGGACGACCCGCGGGCGCGCGACGCCCAGTTGATGGGCGAGAACCTGGACCACCTCAACCGCATCGTGGAGCGCATCCTCGACTTCGCGCGGCGCACCGAGCCGGAACTGACGCGGGTGGACGTGAACCAGGTGATCACCGACCTCGGCCTGCTCACGCGGCACAAGCTGCGCAACCAAGGCGTCCAACTCGTGCGTGAACTGGCGGAGGGCCTGCCGCCCATCATGGCCGACGCCACCCAACTGGAGCAGGCCTTCCTCAACCTCACGCTTAATGCCGCCGAGGCCATGCCGTCGGGCGGCACCCTTACGATCTCGACCCGGCCGGTGCGGGTCCCGCGCCGCGGCCAGGCCGTCACGCACGTGGTGGTGGAGTTCAAGGACACGGGCGAAGGAATGAGCGACGAAGCCATGCGGCACGCGCGGGACGGCTCGTTGCTGGCCACCACGAAAAAGCGCGGCACCGGTCTGGGCTTGGCCATTGTCCGGCGCGTGGTCGAGGCGCACGGCGGCAAGATGACCCTGAAGTCTCGGATCGGCTACGGCACGAGCATCGGTCTGACGCTGCCGGTGGAGGCGGTGGCAGGCCAAGAGGGTTGAAGTAGTGAAGCGTTAAACCTCAACGGAGCCGTTGACGCAAAGGCGCAGAGACGCAGGAGAGGGAAAGGGCACTTTCGGAGGAGGGTAGGAGTGGTCACCTTTTGGGTGAAGCCTGCTGGTTTTCAAAGTCTCTGCGCCTTTTCGGCTTCGCGCCTTTGTGTTCAGGGCACCTGCTCCGTCTAGGTTAAAGCGGCTTCGTGGCAGGGCTTCAACCCGATGCAGGAGCCGCTGCAGAGGTTCAGCGTTTCATCGTCTCCAAAGCAAAAGGCCGGTCGCGAAGACCGGCCCTGCACAACTGGAACAATGACGAAGGAGCTATTGCGCCTTCTTCTTGGCGGGAGGATGGCACTTCTTGCAGACCTTGCTCTTCTCCGCGGCTTTCTTGCAGCACGCGCATTCGCACTTCAGGCTGTCAGCCTTGGGATCGCAGCAGGGTTTCTTTTCGTCGGCGGCCCAGGTCACACCCGCCATCAGCACGCTCGCGCAGACCAACACAGATAACAGTTTGACGATCTTCATAGTCTTTCTTTCCTGTTCGTCCTGCTCCCCGATTCCCGACACCACTCAGTGGCGGGCAGGGATACAATTGGGCGAACGATGGGATAGACGGGGCGGACCGTGGCAGAATTCACTCCGTGTCGCCTCCGGACCAGGCCTCTTGGAGGGGGCCGTCGGGCCAGCTCCCGAGAACGGCGGCGGCTTGGACACTGGCCGCGGGTCACCGAGGGGACGACTGGCCGTGAAGCTGCTCTCTCGACTGCCATGACCGACACTGCGATTCATGTGCGCCGGGCTGTCCAGATTGTGGCCATCCTGCTGGCCTTGATTGGTGCAGCGTGGCTGTGGCTCTTCATCACGCGCTGGATGGAGGCCCGCCCGGTGCGCGCCTTTCATACGGAGGTGGACAGCTTGTTCGAGGCCTTCCACAAGTTCAAGGAACACGTCGGCCGCTACCCGGAAGGGGCCAACGCCGAGATCGCCCGTGCCCTGGTGGGCAACAATCCCAAGAAGGTCATCATCCTCGCCCTGCGGAAAGAGAACCTGAACGCCAAGGGCGAAATCGTCGATCCGTGGGGGACGCCGCTGAAAATTTACTTCGCCGACAACGAAGTGCTCCTCCGCTCCGCCGGCCCAAACAAAGTCTTCGAAGACAGCAAAGCCAACGTCGGAGACGACTATTTCCGCTCGGACTGACGGCGGCGGCTTCCGAGGGGCTTCCGACCGTTTGTCCGGCGCCCACGGACTTGGCTGGCTGGATTTTCGAGGGAAGGAGTTGACCCCGGAGCCGGTTGGCGTTTGATTCTCCCGTGATCGCGACGAAACCCAGAACTGCGCCAAAGAGATTGACGGAGCGGCGGTGGACGTTTCAGGAATTGTTGGCGGCCTTGCCGGAGAGCAATCTGCCCACGGAACTTTGGGATGGAGAACTTGTCATGTCACCCGCGCCTTCCTTCTTTCATCAACGAATCGTCACCCGCTTCTACAAGAAACTCGACGCGTGGGTGACACGCCGTCGTCTGGGAGAAGTGGCCATCGCCCCGCTCGACATGATCCTGACCAACCACCGGACGGTCCAGCCCGACGTGATTTTCATTTCCAACGAGCGCCAGCACATCATCCAGGAACGCTTGATGGGAGCGGCAGACTTGGTGATGGAAGTGATTTCCCCGGAGTCGCGCCGCCGCGACCGCATCGACAAGCGCGACCTCTACGAACAACACGGCGTGCGGGAGTACTGGCTGCTCGACCCGGAAGCGCAGACCGTCGAAGTCCTTCACTCGGAAGCCGGCGAATATGAACTGGTCGGCCGCTGGCGTCCCGGGGAGCAGGCCCGGTCGCGTTTGCTCAAGGGCTTTGCTGTGGCGGTGGCCGACGTGTTTGGCGTGGACTGAGTTCCTCGTCGCTCCACGCTTAACGCGAGGGGCGATCAGGCCTGGTAATCTTCTGTCATCTGCTCGACTCCGCGCGGTGTCTCACTCGTGCCGCAGCGCCTCAATGGGGTCCAGCCGTGCCGCGGCCTTCGCCGGGTAGAGGCCGAAGATGATCCCCACCGCGCCAGAGATGCCAAAGGCCAGCCCCACGGACCAGAGCGTGATGATGGTCTTCATCGTGGTGAAGTGCGCCACCACCAGCGGCGCCACCACCCCGACGGCCACGCCGATCAGACCGCCGCCCACGGACAACACCACCGTCTCCACCAGGAACTGCATGGTGATGTGCCGCCGCTTGGCCCCCAGAGCGCGGCGGATGCCAATCTCGCGCGTCCGCTCCGTGACCGTGGCGAGCATGATGTTCATAATGCCGATGCCGCCCACGAGGAGGGAGATCGCCGCAATGGAGCCGAGGACGATGTTGAAGATGCGCTTGGTCTGTTCGGCCTGGCGCAGCAGTTGAAGCGGCACGATGGTTTCGTAGTCGTTCTTGGTGTGGAACCGGCCCAGCAAGGTCTTGATCTGCGGGTCCGCCGCCTCGACGGCCTCCATGTCGCGCATCTGGACGGTGATTTGATGGAGTTCCACCTTTTCCGCCTCGAAGCCGCTGGCGCTGCGGCGGATGAGGACTTCCCCGAAGCGCGAGCGCGAAACGCTGAGCGGGACGTAGAGGTTGTTGTCGAGAGGTTCGCCCTCCATCCGGCCGGCCTGCGTCCGATGTTCGGGCAGGTTCTTCTCGCGCACCAGCCCGACGACGCGGTAGTAGAAGGCGTCCACCTTGATGGATTGCTCCAGCGGATCCTGGTAGGGAAAGAGCCGCTGGGCCAGGCCGGCGGTGAGCACGCAGACGTTCTCGTGGTTGCGCTCGTCGGTTTCGGTGAGGAACCGCCCGCGGGCGACTTCCAGACCCACGATGTCCATGTAAAACGGCAGCGTGCCGAGGACCTGACAGGCGACGCTGTTCTGCGCGAAGCGGACGTTCTCGCGGATGATGCGCACCGGCAACACGCGCACAACACCAGGCACGGTGGTCTGGATGCGCGCGCCGTCGTGGTAGGTCAGGCCGTATTCGAGGGACGAGCCGCGGCCGACGCCGGCCTGCTTGGCATCCTCCGCCGGTTTGACACTGCGGATGATGATGTTCTGGCTGCCGAGTTTCTTGATGGCTTCCTGCGCTTCGTAGGACGCGCCTTCGCCAATGGCCAGCATCGCGATTACGGAGCAGACGCCGAAGATGATGCCCAGCATGGTGAGCGCCGAGCGGAGCTTGTGGAGCATGAGGCTCTTCATGCCCAAGCGCACCGTGCTGACGAACTGGAAGCTGAGCGGGTTCACGTGATTGGAGGAAACCCGAGGGGGAAATCGGATTCAGGAAGAGACGATTTCCAAACCTCGTAGCAGCCGACGTGAGGAGGCTCAAACTTCCATGAAAACAGAGCCTCCTCACGTCGGCTGCTACGGTTCTGGAAGAAGCTCGGAAGGCAGCGGATTCCAGCACGGCTGAAATCCGCTTTCATCCTAGATCCGCTGGAACTCTTCGCGGGACTCATGGCGGCGTGGTCCCCCGGCCCGCCGCTCCGTTGCGGTTCACCACCTCGCGCTCGATCAGGCCGTCGCGCATGTGGAGGACGCGATGGGCGCGGGTGGCGATGCGTTCGTCGTGCGTCACGAGCACGATGGTTTTGCCCTGGGCGTTGAGGTGGTCGATCAACTCCAACACTTCCTGACCGGTGTGCGAATCGAGGTTGCCGGTCGGCTCGTCGGCCAGGATCAGGAGCGGGTCGTTGACCAGCGCGCGCGCGATGGCCACGCGTTGCTGCTGGCCGCCGGAAAGCTGGTTGGGCCGGTGATGCAGCCGGTCGCTGAGGCCGACCATGTCCGCGAGCTTCGCGCATTGATCCTGGTGGGCGCGCACGTCCTTGCCCTGGTAAAGCAGCGGCACCTGGATGTTCTCGATGACCGTGAGTTGAGCGATCAGGTTGTAGGATTGGAAAATGAAGCCAATCCGCTGCCCGCGGGCTTCCGACAACTGGTCATCTGGCATCCGCGACACATCCACGCCACCGAGGAAATAGCGGCCCGCCGTCGGGCGGTCGAGGCAGCCGATCAGGTTCAGCATCGTGGATTTGCCGGAGCCGGACGGTCCCATGATCGCCACATACGAGCCGGGCGTGACCACCAGATCGACGCCGCACAAGGCGCGCACCTCGACTTCACCGCCGAGGATGTAGCGCTTCTCGATGCGTTCGAGGCGGATGATGTCGTGAGCCGGTGGCATCGGTGGGCAGGACTACTTCGGGGTGGCATCCCCGGCGGGAGCGGGCGGGGGATTCTCGGAGCGCCGGCGTCCGCCGCCAAACTTGTCTCGGATGGCGGCCCGCTCCGTTTCGTCCAACTGGCCGTCGCCGTTGACATCGAACTCCTTCATCATCGCGGCCCAGTTGGTGTTGCCGCGCCCGCCGGGCGGGCCGAATTGCCGCCGGCCTTCGCCGGGGGATCGCGGCCTGTTTCCTTCGCCGTCGGCAGTGGGGCTGTTGGCGTCCCCCGTCGCACGATCGGCGAATCCATTCCGTCCTCCGTTGCGCGCGCGCCCCGGGCCGCCGCCTTCGTCTTCGAAGTCGCGGGATCGTGCGGACGGGCGATTCAACTGGTTCGTGGAAGCGGCGGGAAGATCGTCCCCCTTGGCAATGATGGCGCCGCCCAGGTCCTTTTCATCCGTGTCGAAGGGCGGTGAGAGGAGCACGCGGTCGCCCTCCTTCAGGCCGGAGGGGATTTCGATGAAGCGGGTGTTGTACATCCCGACCGTCACCGGCACGGGCCGCTGGGGTGCGCCTTCGAGGAAAACCACTTGTTTGCCTTTGCGCGTGGTGACCGCCTGGATGGGAACGGTGAGCACGTTGGGGAGATTGGTGATGACGACTTCCGCCCGCGCGGACACGCCTGGCTTCACGTTGGGGAGATTGTCGGTGACGACGATTTCGGTGGCATAGACCTTGAGGTTCGGGTTGCCCCATCGGCTCGAGCTGTCGGGCAGGGGAGCGACGCGGTTCACGGCGCCGTTGAACCGCTGGTCGGGCATCGAATCGAGCACCACATACGCCGGCTGGCCGGGGCGCACTTGCACAATGTGCGACTCGTGGATCTTCACGTTGAGCTTCATGGACGAGATGTCAGGGAGCTTGATGATCTCCTGGCGGTTGCGGATGGTGGCGCCTTCCTCGATGAAGGACTCGCTGCTGAAGCGCCGGTCGCCGCCGCCCGCATAGACAACCAGCCCGTCCTGCGGCGCGTAAATCTTGGTGGCCAGCAACTGCTTCTTGTCGCGCTCCAGCTTGGTCTGGCTCAGCTCCAGCGTGCGCTTCTGCGTCTCCAGGTCGGCTTTGGCTTGGGCAATCTTGCGTTCCCCTTGCATCTTCTGGCGCTCGAAGTCGTCGTTGGCCTCCTGGAGCGCGGCTTCGAGCGTGCGGCGCTTCTTCTTCGCGTCGAAGGTTTGCAGCATCCACAACGCGTTCGTCGCCTGCTCCAGCTTGAGTTTGGTTTGCGACACGCTCAGCCGGTCTTTGTCCAGGTTGCCTTTGGTTTCAAAGCCGTTCGTGTAGAGCCGTTCGCTCCAGGTCAGGCGTTCGAGGGCAACCTGGAGGCTCTCCAAGACATTGGTAATGTCGATCTCGGCGTTGCGCCGCAATTGGTCCTTCTCGCCTTCGTCGTACTTCGTCAGATCGGTCTGGGCAAACTCGACCTTGAGTTTGGCGGCGGCGAGTTCGCTGTCCACCACGCTCTTTTGAATCTCCATTTGTTGCTCCGCTTGGACCACCGCGAATTGCGCTTTCTCCACGTTGATCTGCTGCTGGCTGACCGCGTCCTGGGTGGACGACGAATCCAGTTCCACCAGGAGATCGCCCTTCTTGACGGTCGAGCCTTCTTTCACGATGAAAATGATGCGGGCGACGCCCTCGACTTCGCTGCGGATGATCTCCTCATCGACGGCCTCCAGCGTGCCGCCCTCGACGATGGAGATGAGGAAATCGCTGCGCTTCACCGGGTAGTAAGTGTATTGCGGCTTGGGCGGGCCGGAGCGTTTGACCAGCGTCACGACGAGCACGAGCGCGATTACGGCAAGGACGCCAAAGAGCACCGGTCGCTGGCGGACGCGCTGGAGGGCCGTTTGAAGGAGGGGCGGAAGGTTCATGGCTAGTTCTTGAAAAACTCCTCCGGCGGAGTGACTGCTCCCTCCGCCGTCACAGGGTGGGTGGTCGCGGGCCGCGCGCCTGGCAGGAAGCCGGCCACGTGGTCCTTGAGCCAGAACTTGGGCGACTCCGTCTCCAGCGCGCCGATGTCGAGCATGAGTTGCAGGCGGCTCTGCTGGTACTGAACCAAGGCGTCTGTGACCGCGTTCTGCGCGCCGATCTGGGCATCCTGGGCCTCCACCAAGTTGCGGACTTCGGCACGGCCGGCCTGGAGGTTGGCCATGGCGTCGGCGACGCGGCGGTTGGCCACGTCCAGGGCGTTGGTTTGGATTTCGTAATTCTGGCGGCGTTGCTCCAGGGTCCGCAGACCGCGCTCGATGCTGTCCTTGAGGGTGTCGAGCGTGAACGTGAGGCTGCGCAGTTCCGTCTCGAACGCCATCAACGTCCGGCGGTAGCTGTTGCGCTCGCGCATCCGGTCCAGCGGCAGGTTCAGTTGTAGCTGGGCATCCCACGCGATCTTGTCCGCGTTGAGCCGCGTGTAGTCGTCGGGCTGGTTCCAGTTGAAGTCGTAACTGGCGCCAGTTACGACTTTCAGGTCGGTGCGCAATTGGTCCTTGCCGATCCGGACCTTGCGTTTGCTGTCCTCGAAGCGGTCGATGGCGTTGAGCAACGGCAACTGCCGCTGCACCGCCATCCGATAAGCGGCGTCCGAGTTCATGGGCGCCGGGACCAGGCCCCGCTTCTCCACATCGTCGAGCGCGGTGTCATCGAGGAAGATCTGCTCTCCGAGCGGCAGGCCAAGGCGGATCTTGAATTGATCGAGCGAATTGCGGTAGTTGGCCAGGGCGTTGACGTAGTTGTTTTTGGCCGTCAGTTCCGCTTGGCGGGCCTGGGCGACGTCCGCCAGCTTCTCGAAATAGCCGGCGCGGGCTTCCAGGCGGCGCGAGGCCTGCACGCGGCCCAGGAAGTTGGTGTAGCGGTTGCGGATGGTGTCCTTCTGCGCCAGCAGCCCGATGTAGTCGTTGACGATCTGCAACGCGAACTGGTTCTGGTAGAAACTGTAGTTGCGGACGGCGTAGATTACGTTGCGCTCGGTCTGCTTGAGCGTCTCGATGTCCGGGTTGTTCCAGCCGAAGCCGCGCAAGATCGGCTGCACCAAGTCCACGGAGATCGTGCTGAAGACGGAGCGCCGCGGATCGCCCGTGTAGTAGCGCAGGACGCCGTTGGCGAGCGACGCGCTCAAACGCCCGCCGGTCAGTAGAAGCTGGCTGATGCTGAACTTGCCGTCGGCGGAACTGCTTTTGTTCCCGGCGGCATCGCGGGTCAATTCGCCGCCGGCGTCGAAGATCGGCTTGTACTGGTAGCGCGCGTCGGACAAGTTCAGCGCAGCCTGGTAAAGCGTCTCCTTCCGCGCCTGGTAATCGCGGCTGTTCGTGACCGCCAGGCTGAGCGCGGCCTCGATGCTCAACACGCGGCGGTTCGTTTGGAGGCGGCCGTCGATTAGTTCCTCCGGCGAAATGTCCTCCGGTCGCCGCGCCGAATAGACGGTGTCGATCGTGAAGGCATTGGTGTGGCCGAGGGTCCTCCGCTCCGCTTGGCGGATGATCCCGTAGGCCTCCTTGTCCGCGGCCCGGCGATGTTGCGCGGAAGTGCATCCCGACAAAACCACTCCGGCCACCAGCGTCCAGAACAAGCTCCGGGCGGGCGCGAGGCAGTGACCGAGATGTCTCAGCAAGTCTTTCGTTGCGTGCAAACTGTGCCAGCTAACGACGGAGCTTCCAAGCCTTAGGTTACGGGGAAGTGACGGTCCCTCGATCCCTCGACGAAATCACCGGCGGGCGAGGACCAATTTGGTGGGGCGGGCGTCACGGCCATTTGGTGAGCAGACCTGTCTGACCGGCTCCGGCCCCGAAGGGGCCAAATGTGAATAGCCCCCGGCAACCGGGGGGGAGTGTGCAAGGATCTCAACCCCGGAGGGGTTGAATGGGCACCACTTCGACTCCTTCGGGGTCGGGGATGTATCGAACTCGCATACCCCCCGGTTACGCCGGGGGCTATTCACATTTAATCCCTCCGGGATTTTGCCATCAGTGCTTACCGAATGGCCGTGACGCTTGCCCCACCAACAAGCCCGCAGGTCAGTGATACTCCTGCAGCGTCCGCACGCCGTAGCCTTGTTTCTTCAGCGCCGTGATGCCGAGCACGGCGGCTTTCGCGCCGCTGAGCGTGGTCATGATCGGCGTGTTGGTATAGACCGCCGTGGTGCGGATCTTCACCTCGTCGGCGCGCGGGGTTTGGCCGGCGGGCGTGTTAATGACGAGTTGGATTTCCCGGTTCTTGAGGAAGTCGAGCGCGTTGGGGCGGCCTTCCTGGAGCTTGAAAATCCTTTGCACCTTCAGTCCCGCTTGCGCCAGCACGGTCGCCGTGCCGCCGGTCGCCACCAGTTCAAAACCCAGCTCGACAAACTGCCGGGCCACCTCCGCGACGTGCTGCTTGTCGCGGTCGCTCACGCTGATGAAGACTTTGCCCCGCAGCGGCAGCGGCGCGCCGGCCGCCATCTGCGACTTTGCGTAAGCGATGCCCAGATCGGCGTCCAGGCCCATGACTTCGCCGGTCGAGCGCATTTCGGGCGAAAGCAAAATGTCCTGCCCGTGGAAGCGGTTGAACGGGAAAACGGATTCCTTCACCGCCCAATACTTCGGCCAGACTTCTTCCGTGAAGCCGAGTTCCTGGAGCGTCTTCCCTGCCATCACCTTCGCGGCGAGTTTGGCCAGCGGGAAGCCGATGGCCTTGCTCACGAACGGCACGGTGCGCGAGGCGCGCGGATTCACTTCGAGGCAATAGACCGTCTCGTCCTTGACCGCGTATTGCACGTTCATCAGGCCGATGACCTTCAACTCCCTCGCCATCGCGTGCGTGTACTCGCGGATCGTGTCGATGGCCTTCTTGGGCAGACTGTGCGGCGGCAGCACCATGGCGGCGTCGCCGGAGTGGACGCCGGCAAACTCGATGTGCTCCAGCAGCGCGCCGATGACGATGTGGCCCCGTGAGGGATCGTCGAAGCGGCCCACGTCGGCGATGCAATCCACGTCCACTTCGGTGGCTTCTTCGAGGAACTTGTCCACCAGTACCGGACGCTCCGGCGAGGCTTCCACCGCGAAGCGCATGTAGTGCTGCAACTCCGCGTCCGAATAGACGATTTGCATGGCCCGCCCGCCGAGCACGAAACTGGGCCGGACCAGGATCGGGTAGGTGAGTTTCTTGGCGACCTCCAGCGCCTCGTGCTCGTTGGTGGCGATGCCGTTGGGCGGCTGCGGAATGTCCAGCTTGCGCAGCATGGCGGCGAAGAGCTTGCGGTCTTCCGCGATCTCGATGCCTTGCGGGCTGGTGCCGATGATGTTGACGCCGTTCTTCTGCAGGCCGAGCGCGAGGTTCAGCGGCGTCTGCCCGCCGAACTGCGCGATGGCCCCCCAGCATTGCTCGCGCTCGTAAATGTGCAGCACGTCCTCCAGCGTCAGCGGCTCGAAAAACAGTTGGTCGCTGGTGTCGTAGTCGGTGGAAACCGTCTCCGGGTTCGAGTTCACCATGATCGTCTCGAAGCCGTCTTCCTTGAGTGCGAAGGCGGCGTGGACGCAGCAATAGTCGAACTCGATGCCCTGGCCGATGCGGTTGGGGCCGCCGCCGAGGATGATGACCTTGCGCTTGTCCGCCTTCTTCACCTCGTCGTCGCCGCGATCATAGGTCGAGTAGTAGTACGGCGTGTAGGCCTCGAACTCGGCGGCGCAGGTATCGACGAGGCGGTAGCTCGGCACCAGGCCCAGTCGCTTCCGCAACGCGCGGACCTCGTCCTCCGTCTGCCCGGTGAGGTGGGCGATCTGGCGGTCCGAGAAGCCGAGCGATTTGGCTTTGGCTAAGAGTTCAGCGTTCATGCGTGTGGCGCGCGAATCAAAATCCGGCACAGGAAAACGGAACCCCGCGCGGGTGTCGAGAGGGAAACGGGGGGACGTGAAACGTAAAACGTAAAACGGAAAGAACGGAAGGCGCAGGAGGAGCAGGGTGGCCTCCTGTTCCTTCCGGAGCGCCGCGTGCCCCGGGTTTCCAAACTGCCGGGTACTTTTTCAAAACTGTAGCCGCCGACGTGAGGAGGCTCTGTTCAATTCCAGAGTGCAGGTTCCTGAAACAGAGCCTCCTCACGTCGGCGGCTACGAGGAGTGCGCAGCCGCCTGCCGTATCGCCGATGGCCGCGTCGGATTTCGGCTCACCGCAACAAGCCGGCGCGATAGAAGCGCGCCGGCTCGTTGGTGGCCGTGGCGTCGAGGAACGGCATCGACTCGTTGGTGGCCGTGAACCGCCACAGTTCCGTCCAGTCGGTCAAGTTGGTCGAGACAAAGACCGCGTAGGGCTGGTTCGGCACGGTGGGGAACTCGAACTGGAAGACGCCGTTGGTCTGGAAGCCCGTTCCGCCGAGCTTGAGTTGAGTCATCACGAAAAGCTCCGCCGCCTGGCTGGTGGCGTAGCCGGCGTCGTTCCACACCGTGGCCCAGTAGAAGCCCGACGACGCGGGCTGCACGTTCGTCAGCGTGAGCAAGTCGTTGGTGCCGCCGGCGAGTTCCAGTCCGTCCCGCACCCATTGGTAGAAGAGTGGCCCGGGGCCGGAGGCGGCCACATTGAGCGTCACGGTCGTGCCCGGCGTTGCGCTTTGGCTCTGGGGATGAGCGGTGATGAGCGGCGGCAGCACCGGCGCGTTGGTGCGGCCACAGGACGGCGCGGCTGCCGTCCAGTTCAATGGCTCGTTGCCATAGAGCGCAGGTGAAACGCGCTGCAAGGACAGCCCGGCGCCGCCGGCATTCGTCGGCCACGGTGAGAGGTTCGAGTAAGCCACGCGATCCGCGAGCACGTAGGGCACGAAGCCATTGTCGAGATTGGTCGAGATCTGCGGGGCCAGCGGCTTGAGGAGTTCGATCACTTCGCCGTCGTTCGCCAGGTGGCCGCTGTAGGGGCCAACCACCGTCCCGTACTCGCCGTACTTCGCGCGGAAGTTGAGAAGGATGTCCGGCCGGAAGGCGGGATCGAAATCCACCACTAGCAAGTAGCCTTTCGCCGGCAGCACCGTGTCCGGCTGGAAGTTGAACCGCACGCCGCCCGTCAGACGCCAGCCGCTGGAAGGATGCGCCGGATCGAAGAGCGGCACCGGCTGGCTCGTGGCGTTGTAGAGTTCCACGTACTCCTCGCTCCCGTATTCCACCCAATTGCTGCTGCCGACCAAACTGACGGGGTGGTACATGAGTTCGCTGATGATCACCGGGCCGACTCGCGGATACGCGTTCGCCGCGCCGAAGGTCCGCGCGCTTTGGGCCGGGAAGTCCACGCCGACGCTGGTGCTGAAGCGGCCCGCGGAGACGCCGCTTTCCTGCGCGCCGAACGCGACTTGCGCGCGGTAGCCGGTGAGCGTGCCGTTGGTTGCGGCTTCGGTGAGATACACGGTGCCGCCGAAGTTCGGGTCGAGCGCGAAACCGGGCAGCGGGCCGTTCGTGGGGCCGAATTGCGCCGCGGTGAACACTTTGAGTTCGCCGGCGCCCAGCGTCTCGCCGTCCGCGATGCGGAACTTCTTTAGCTCCGACGCCGAGTCGCTCAGGAACCAGCCGCCCAGGCCGACCGGGTTTGTGGACGTGTTGAGCAACTCGATGGATGGCGGCACGCCGTTGCTCTGGCCGGCGAGGACTTCGTTGATGACCACGCCGGGCAGCGGCAGGTAGTTGCCGTCGGCGGGCGAGGGCGAGGCCGGGAAGTCCATCACGTTGGTGTGGCCATCCGGCAGACGGCCTTGCGACACGCCGGCCGTTTGCAGGCCGAAGCCGATCCAGTCAATGACCTGGAGACTGGCGTTGTAGAGCCAGATCGTGTCGCCCGCGCCGTCGAGCATGAAGTTGACGTGGTCGCGGCCGTTGCTCGGATGGCCGTCGGCGATCCACTGCACCCAACTATGTCCGCCGATGAAACTGAGCAGCGGAATTGGGAACTGGGTCTTGCCGGCAATCGTGGGTTCGTCGCTCAGGTAGAGGCCGCTCATGTTCACCGGAAGCGGGTCGAGATTGTACAACTCAAACCAGTCGTCGCCACCTTGCGGATCGGCCAGCCACTCATTGAAGCGAAGGTTGGCCGCAGCGCCGAGCGCGGCGGGCGCGGCATTGGCGGCGCCGGGCGTGGGCGCGGAGAGCAATTGCCACGCGCCGCCGCTGAGGCCGATGGAGAGGTCCGGCACCTGGACGCCGTATTCCACGTAGTTCACAAGTTGGCCCATCACGTTGAAGAGGTACACGCCGCCGCCGCTGGCGTTGAGGGCGAAGCCGGTGTTGAGCGGGCCGGAGGCGTCGAACGAAGGTGGCAATGCGTCGTCGCACCACACGAGCAACGTGCCGCCGGCTTCGATGACCGTGCCGGCGGGGAAGAGAAAATCGTTGGGGTTCCCTGGCGAGTCGCTCAGACCCATGCCGGAGAGGTCGAAGGCCGAGGCCGAGGGGTTGGCGATTTCCACAAAGTCCGCGAACTCGCCCCACGGACTCGCGACGGCGCGACGGTTGCGGGCGAGCACCTCGTTGAGCACAGCGCCGGTGTAGGTCGCGAGGTAGTTGCTCGCGCCCGGACTGGCGCTGCCGAACAGGTTGGTGATGCCGCCGAAGCCGTTGGGAATCCGGCCCTGCGCCACGCCCTGGAGTTGCGGGCCGTAAGGGATGCGGTCCACCAGCGAGCCGGTGGTGTCGAAGAGCAGGAGCGTGGCGCCCTCGGCAGGCAGTTTGAAGTCGAGGTGGTCCGGGCCAGGCTCCTCGTCGGCGAACAACTGGATGTAACCGCGCGGCGGCAGGAAGGAGAGCGCCTTCACGCGGAACAACGCGTTGCTCGTGCCGAGGTAAATATCCTGCAGCGGCACCGGCAGGGTGGTCGAGCGGTTGTACAACTCCAGCCAGTCCGCGCCGCCGGGCGGGGAGTCGGCCAGGTACTCGTTGATCGTCAGATTGGTAGCAAGGCCGACGGGCGCGGCGCTGTTCGGCGCGCCGGGCGTGGGCGTGTTCAACTGCCACGCGCCGTCCAGGCGGCCGAGCGAGTAATCCGGCGCTTGCAGGCCGAAGGACACCGCATCGACCAAGTTGCTCTGGGCGTCGAAGAGGAAGACGTTCTCGCCTTCGCGGTTCAAGGCGAAGCCGGTGTGCAAGCCGGGCATGGTGTTGGTCGGGTCGTCGCACCAGACCACCAGGAAGTTGCCGGGCGCTAGATTCGTGGCCGGAAAGACAAACTGCCGCACGTTGCCATCGTCCGTCAGGCTCCAGCCGGCCAGGTCGATGTTGGCGGGGCCGGAGTTGAACAATTCGATCCAGTCGGGGTAGGTGCCGGCGTTCTCCACCGCGGTGTTGTTGTCCGCCATGAGTTCGTTCAACACCACGGCCGCGGGCGGGCCTGACGACGGCGCGACCGCGGGGGTGCCGTTGAGCGCGGTGCTCGCGCGCCAACTGGCCGGCGCGTTGGGATCACCAGACGGATCGACCAACTCCAGCGAGTAACCGCGACCGTCCGCGCCGGCGGGCCAGCCGTTCTGGTCGTCGTAGGTGACGGACGTGATCGTGCGCCCGGTCACGTCCTTGATCGCGATGCGTTCGCCGTCGTTCTTGAGGCTGCCGGCGTACCAGCCCGCCACCGCCACGGTCGGATAGCGGGTCCGCCAGAGGTTGGTGTTGGAGCCGTTGCCCAGGACGAGACGTTCGCCGGGGCTGAGGAAACTGCCGACCGGGAAGGCGAAGGTGAGATTCTCGAAGCTGTAGCCGCTCACGTCCAGCAGCGTGCTGCCGGTGTTCTGGATCTCGATGAACTCGTAGGCGTCCCCGCCGCTGGGATTGTACATGAGTTCGGTGATGCGCAGGGACGGAACCAGTTCCTCGACGACGAAGGCGGCTTCGTTGAGCGCGCTCCAGTTGGTGCCGTTGAAGAGGGCGCGGGCCTTGACGGTGGTGCCTTCAGTCAGGATGACCGGCGCGCCGTTGGTGTAGAAGAGGGCCGCGTTGGAAATCGCGCCGGAGCCGTAGAGCCGCGGGTCGGTGCCGTCGAGGGTGAAGAAGATCGGGTTGGTCGCGGTCATGGTCAGCGCGTAATTCCTCGCGACCCGCCCGCCGTGCTGGCTGAAGACCGGCGCGGAGACGGTCGGGTAGAGGCCCGCCGTGCGGAGTTGGTTGAGGAAGAGGCTGGTGCGTTGCGGAAAGTAGCTGGTGCGCACACGCTCGATCTCCGGCCACCAGTAGCCGTTGGTGGTGTAGAGGTAGTAGGGCGCGCTGGAGTAGGAATGCACGTCGCGCCGGTAGTCGCCCCAGCGCGCCGATTCCGTGAGCATGCCCGGCTCCACCATCCGGGCCAGCGTCATCCAGCGATCCGCGGCGGGGCCGGGCGTGAGGAGGCCGTTGTTGAAGCAGTAACGGTGGACGCGGTCGGCGTAGTCGAGCCGATATTGCGGGCTGTTGATCAGGTTGGTGTGAAGGCCGGAGGGCTGATTGGAGTACACGCCGGTGGGCCGTCCGTTGGCATCGACTGTCACCAAGTTGTGATTGGCGTCCACGATGAGTTGCTCGCCGTCCCACGGAATGTACTTGAACGTCCCGGCCGGAGAGCGGCGGCGCACGGCGTTCCAATTGCCGTCGTAGCCCCAGTCCTGGTTCGCGCCATAGTGGTTGAGGAGCATGTAGTCGATGAAGACCGGCACATCGAGCAACTCTTGGAGGCGGTTGTAGTTGGTGATTTGCCGCATGTCGGTGGAGCGGCCAGCGGTCGTCATGGCCGTGTAGGCCGTCAGTGTGCCGTCGATGGCTTCGAGGGGCTTCGAGGCGATGGCGTCGTAGTCGGCCGCCGTGCCACCGAGGTAAGACGCGCCGAACTCGGCGTCGATGCGCTCGCCAAAGTCGTACACGCCCCAGTAAAGACCATCCACGTAGAGGTGGAACCAGCGGGTGTGGCCGGAGAGGCCGCTCATGGCGCGGCCGGTTTCCTTCGTCCAGGCGTCGCGGAGTTTCGAGCCGTGCAGCCGCTGGTTGGCGTCCCAGTGGACCCAGGAGTTGTTGAAGTCAGCCCGGAGCACCAGCGTGTCGAAGCTCCGCACCTGCGAGTCCGGGTAAACCGGGTACTCGAGTCGGCCCGGACCGTAGGCGCCGCGGAACATGAGACGGAAAGGATGCTTGGGCGTCTTCTGCGGCGTGCGCGAGGCGTTGCCTTGAATGCGGACGCCGCAGTCCACCTGGAAGCCGGTTTCACCGTTGGTCAGGATAAACTCGACCGAGCAGGCGCGTTCCCACAAGTAACGCTGGGCCGCCGGCGGTTCGGGGTGCGTGTAGATGCCGTTCACGGGGCCGAAGAGATCGTCGTTCTTCGCCGACAGCGAGAGCGTGGGCAGCGCCAGCAGGGCCGCCTTCACGTTCGCCTGGTTGTTGGTGACGATCTCCGGGTCCATCTCGTAGTCGGACGGATACCCCGTGAACACCGTCGGGCCGGCGGGGAACCCGGCGGGGTCGTTCGGCTGGCGCAGCACTTGGTCGATGAAGATGTAGCTGTGCGTCTCGACCCGCGACGGCAGGACGTTCGTGGCGAAGGCGGCGATGCGGAAGATGGTGGTGTTGGTGATCGTGACCGGGCCGCTGTAGAGCGTGCCCGTGGCCGCAGTGGGCGCGCTGCCGTCCGTGGTGTAGCGCAACGTCGCGCCGGGCAGCGGGCAGGAGGCCTGGAGCGAGAACGGCTGATCGTAGAGGCCGCGCTTGACGTTGACGTGCGGCTGCGGGGCCACGCCGTAAATGGCGCTGCTGCCGTTGGCCGCGCCGGGTGTGGGCGGCGTGAAGTAGCTCCAGAGATTCGAGGTGTTGAGGCCATAGCTGTAGTCGGGCCACTGCCCGGGGTATTGGGGCGCCAGTTCGGTGGCGACGGCGCGCGGTGAATTCGGGTTGAACAGCGCCAGATAGCCGGCCTGGTCGTTGAGTTTGAAATTCGTGTGCAGCCGGTTCGTGCCGCCGACCGCCTTGAGGTTTCGGGCGTCGGCGAAGACGACGAGGTACTGGCCGGCGTTCATGATCAGCGCCGGGAACGTCCAGAGGCTGGGATTGCTCGTGTCGTCGGTGAGCGACCAGCCAAGGAGATTCACGGCTCCGGGACCGGGATTGTAGATTTCGATCCAGTCTTCCTGCTCTCCGAATTCGTTCGAGATGCCGGCGGCGTTGTTGGCGAGGAACTCATTGATGATCAGCCGGCCCAGCGCGTTGGAGGCGACGAGGGTGTTCGTCCAGCCGCCGCCCACGAAGGTATTCGGCGTGGCCGACCAATCCCGAATGCCGTGGCCGGCCGCCCAACTGAACACCACCGAGCCGTCCGCCGGGCGTGCGAACTGGAACAGATACGGCCCCGCCCCGGAGCCGCTCACGGCGGTCGCGGGTGCGCCCTTCACCAGCAAGTCCTGGGCATCGACGCCGGTGACGGGTTCGCTGAAGGTGACTTCCGCCTGGGTGAGTTGGCCAATGGTCGCACCGGGCGTCGGATGCACGAACGCGAGCGTGGGAGGCACTTGGTCGATCAGCAAGTACTGCCAGACGTTGGTGGAGACGAACCGCAGACCCACTAGGTTCCGAATCGCGTGGCCTGGATCCCAACTGACGTACACCGGACCCAGCGCCGGCTGCGGAAAGGAAAACGTGTAGCTCACGCCGGAGCCGCTGAGGTCAAACGCGGGCGAGCCGTTGATGAGCAGGTCATCCGCGGCCACGCCCAGGACCGGGTCGCTGAAAGTGACCGTGAGTTGCGTGAGGTTTGTGACCGTGCTGTCCGAGGCGGGAGTGATTGCGACCGCGTAGGGCGGGGCCACGCTGCTGGTGTACTGCCAGTCCGGGATCGTGACGAGCGCGTTCCCGCCCAGGTCCACGATGCCGTTGGTCGGGTTCCACCCGACGGAGACGGCCCCTTCGGGTGGCACGGGGAAGGAGAAGACCCAGTTGCTGCCGGAGCCGCCGGCCGACTGGGCCGCCGCCCTGTTGATGAGCAGATCGCGCGGCTGCACGTTGGCCACCGCCTCGCTGAACGTGACGGCCACTTGGACGAGATTGGTGACGGTGCTGCCGGGCACCGGGTCGATGGCCGTAACCAGCGGCGCGATCATGTCTTTGAACCCGCCGCGGAACTCGACCTCGAAGTAAAAATCCAGGTTGTTGGTGTTTGTGTACCAAGAGTTGAAGGCCTGGATGGCCAGCACGTTGGTCCCGGTTTGCAGAGCGGTCGCGAAGTTGGTGATCACTTGGCTGACCGGCGGCAACGCCGAGGGGTTGACCACGTTCCGCGCGAAGTTCGTGTAGTAGGGAACGGGATTCGTGAACGAACTGCTGCGTTTGATCTCGACGCCGTTGATCCAGGCCACGAAGCCGTCATCATAGACCGGGGCGAAGTTGCAGTTCGTGACCTGGGCGACGTTAGTGATGACGAACGTGTGGCGCAGGAAAATGCAATTGTAGTTCGAGTGCATGTCGCTCAGCAGCGTGTTGCCGGTGAGGTTCGTGCTGTTGGGCAATTTGCCGAAGTAGAACGGGGTGGCGCCTCGCAACCAGGCCGAGTCGTCGAAGCCGGGCGCGCGCCAGGCGGTGAACGGGTCCGAGGCCTCGCTGGTGCCTTTGAAATAGGCCCAAACGGAGTTGGAGGCGATGATGATCTCGGCTTGGGCTGTCACGGAGGTGGACGCCAACAGGACGAGCAGGGCCGCCCGCAGAACTTGTTTCAACATACGCAGTGTTGTTTGGTTGCATCGCCAGCGACCAAGTCCGACAAATCACGCCGCTCGGGACGCTGTCCAAGCTGGCACAGCGACACGGTCGATCTCTCTGACTCGGTGCATTGGCAAAGGCTGGGGCAGTAAACCCCGAAGTGGCGATCCCGTCAAATAAAAGGCCGGGGCAGAAGAAACCACCGAATTGACTCAAAAAGATTGTTACCGAAGGCGGGGAGAAATGGTTTGAGGAAACCATACGTTGACTCAAAAGGGGTGTTACCGAGCTATGGAACAGACAATGAGTCAAACAACACGAACGGAAGTGCTGGCCAAG
>JACRJZ010000114.1 GCA_016219875.1 Verrucomicrobiota bacterium
CGCCATCCCGCTCGTAACCAGCTTCAACTCAGCCGCCACCGCCCGCACCACGGCGGCGCGGATGTCCGGCGTCAAACTGGCCAGGACCACTTTCGCCGCCGCGTCTGCCGGCAACACCCCACCACTCCCCGCCGCGGGCACGGCTGGGTGGGGCATCCCTGAACTCCCTGGCGATGCGTCGGAGCGCACCGCGACTTGAAGCGTGCGGCGGCCTGCCTCCCTGAGAACCCTCGCGCGGACACACCACTCCCCACACTCCACACGGAACCGGAAATTTTTGGCCCGCCGGGTCGGGGCGTCGTGGGTCCAAAGGCGGCAGGGAGACGGCCGCCCATCCGGGCGACCTCTGGCTACCCAAAGGTCGGCCCGTCAGGCGTGTCCGCCGTTACGCCCGGCCTAAACCAGGCGCACGGCCCGCCGCCAAGGCGCAAGCCCACGGTTCGTGGGCATGGGAATTCCTGGCGCGCGGCCTCTCGCCGGGCGGTGTCTGAAGTCGAGGATGGGAGTGAAAGCATAAGCATAGTTTTGGGTTCCAGTGAAGAAGGGAACGGCGGAAGCAAAGACCAATCCACCCGCCTATGAGGCGGAAGAGAGCGACCGGAACGGCGCGCACCACGGCACGGAGCACCTCCCCGCGTCGCGGACCACCGAAGGCAAAAACGCCCGGTTCTCCCATCCGCTTTCATGTGACATCGAGGTTACGAAACCGCGTCCCGCGGTCAAGCGTCGCTGCGAAATTCTTCTTCACGATTGACGGATCAATCGCTTTTTGCCCCATTCCGAAATCTGCATTCCGCACTCCGCATTCGCTTCGCCCTTTGCCTTGCCGCAATCTGCAATCTGCAATCTGCATTCCCCTACGTCCGCCCCGTCAGATCGCATCCGCTGCCGTCCCATCCCGATCAGCGCGCCCGCGACTGGCCAGCAGGCAGGCGCAACCGCGTTGGGTCAATGCCCAAACCGGCCTGTGATTCGCGCTCTTGAAGTCGGGCGATCTCTTCAGTCAGCGCCTCCCGCATCCGGTGACAAATCTGATAAACCTGCGCGTGGTTCAGTCCAAACATCTGGCACGCTTCCCCCACCGGTCGCTGGTTCACAACACACCAATCATAAACCTGGTAATCGCGTGGGTCCTTCTGCCGTCTCAGCCGCTGGTCCGCCCTGTCCAGGAGGTACTGTTCCCATTCCTCGTCCCACTGTCGCTGAAAGGCCTGCAGGGCCGCCGGATCGGACACCTGCCCGACCTCGTCTGCGGAAGAGCCGCCCGTTTCGGCCTTCGCCGAGTGTCGAGAGCCAAGCCGGCCTCGTGTCGCAATCTGGTCGGCGATCCGCCGACCGGTCAACTGCCCCAGCCAATTTCTGAACCTGCCTTTCCGCGGATCGTAGGCAAAACTCCGCATCTTCAGGGCCACACTGAGCATCGTCTCTTGGACCGCGTCCTCCGCCTCTGCTTCACTCAAACCTGATCTCCTTGCGTAGGTCAGCATGAACGGGGTGTAAAGGTCGCAGAACTCCCGCCAACTTTCTTGGTCGCTCCAACTGCGCAGCCGCCCCAGCAGTCCGAGGTCCGTGGCCACATCGCACGCTGGGCGGGATGGCGATGCACCCTTGGCAATTCGTGTAATTGATGCGCTCATGGCACGTGCATTTAGCACAGCCTCAACTAATTTTGTCAAGGAATACTCCGCCGCCAATCGCGCCAAGAGAGTCGGAGCCACCGATGGTGACTGCCCCGGGCCAAGGAATGTCTCGGGAGCTTTTGGCCCCCCAAGCGTCGTGTTCTCTTGGGAGCGCACCCCCCCAATGGGCGGATTCGCTCTTGGCAGGCGCCGTTTCCCTTGTAGTCCGAGCCTCGTGCCCTCGGCTGCGACGGAGATCAACGGAAAGCAAGCTCCGCATCCTGTTGCGCGAGAAGCGAATGCCAACAAAACCGCTGTTGGCATCACTTTTTTGTCAGAACGCCCCTCCTCGGAGGGAATTGGATAGTAGAAGCACCGAGCTATCCAAAGGGCTAAGTCAGCCAGCCGGAGCCGGGGATGCTCGGTGCAAACGCGCTATGACGACATTGAAACTGTTATGATGACGAACCCACAATCTGCCATGCCTCATCTGGCCCTCCTCCTGCTTGCCGGGCTTTTGGCGTCCAGCAGGACCACCGCCCAGGACAACCAACCCGCCTACGCCGTGGTCGCACGCGGCCCGCACCACCGGGTGTGGCAACGCACCGAGGAAAGGAAGTTGCCAAACGGACGCACCATCGAGGAGAAGCACGCCTACACGGAACTGGCGTCCGGGATGCATTACTGGGAGAACGGCCAATGGCAGGAAAGCCAGGAAGTCATTGAACTGCTGGCGGATGGGGCTGCCGCGATGAAGGGGCCGATGAAGGTCATCTTTGCCCCGAACCTGAACACCCGCGGGGCCATCACGCTCTTCACGCCTCTCAACCAGCGCATGACGCTCCATGTCCTGGGACTGGCCTACCACGACGTGGCCAGCCAAAAGAGCGTCCTGATTGCCAAAGTCAAAGACTGTGCCGGCGAACTGACTCCGCCGAACTCAGTCACCTACAGCGACGCCTTCGACGGCCTGAAGGCGGACGTGCGCTTCGTTTACCAGCGCTCGGGGACTGAACAATTCGTCACGCTTCGGCAAATGCCGCCATCGCCGGACCAGTTCGGACTGGACCCGGCCACCACCCGTCTGGAGGTGTGGACCGAATTCCTGGACGCCCCAGTGCCCACACGAACGACCCGCATTCTCAAGACCCTCGATCAAGCCGGACCACTGGGCCGCGGCCCTGAGCCTCTGCTGAGCGACGACCACATCAGCTTCGGTGCCAGCGCGTTTGGACCGGGAACGGCCTTTGTCGAAGACGTCGGCGCGGAAGGAGGCGGCTTGGAGAAGGACTCCATCCCCGTGGGCAAGACCTGGCACCAGGCGGCCGATGGGCGGCAATTTCTCATTGAAGCCGTGGAGTATCCGGCGCTCAAGGCCAAGCTGGAGACTTTGGGTCTTCAAGCGGCGGCCCCCGCCAAGAACCGGACGGCTGCGGTGGTTCCGGGCCGGGCGTTCCCGGCCCCGCCTCAGCAAGCCAAGGCGCAGACTCCCGGCAAGAGGATGCGGATGGCCAAAGTCCCAGCCAGCAAAGACCTCGCGTTTGTGAGCCGCTCGCCGGGCTTCGTCCTGGACTGGCAACAACTGGTGACGACCACGAACCTCACCCTTCGTGGAGACACAACCTACTTTCTGTCAGGAACCTGCAACCTCTATGGAAATACCACGATTGAGGGCGGTTGCGTCATCAAGAGCACCAACGGCACTTCGGTGCGCATCAACATCAACGGCACGCTGGACTGCCGCACCACGCCATACCGACCCGCCGTCTTCACAGGAAAAGACGACGCAAGTATTGGTGAGATCATCACCGGCTGTACCAGCAACCTCGTCGGCTACTACGGCTACATCGGCCTGTGCTTTTACGCCACCGCCACCAACTTCTTCTCGGTGCATGATCTGCGGTTCATCCGTCCGGACTGTGCGGTTCTGGGCGACACTGGCCTAACCCTGGACCTGGCCAACCTCCAGTTTCTCCACTGCAACGTCGCCCTGCGACCCTGCACGACTGATTACACCATGCGCAACCTGCTCTTCAGCCAATGCACCTCGGCCTTTTTCAACAGCAGTTCCGTGACGAATACCTTGGAGCACGCCACCTTCCATTACGTGACCAACTTGTTCTATGCCGGCACGGGCTCCTTGAATCTGACCAACGCTCTGCTGGTGGGCGTCTCCAACTACACCAACTACGCCGGTCAGGCGGTGTACATGCTGCCCGCCACCTCGAATGTGTTCCAGACCGTCGGCGCGGGCCGCTACTACCTGGCCGATAACAGTCCGTTCCGTGATGCCGGTCGGACGAACCTGACCGCCGCCACGCTCAAGATCATCCAGCAAGGCACCACCTATCCGCCCCTGATTCGCACTAACAAAGTCACCACCAGCACCACCTTGCCACAGGTCGCGGGGCGCGACCTGTCGGGCCCTGATATTGGTTGGCATTACCCCTCAGTTGACTACCTGATGAGTTGGTACGCGGCCAGCAACGCCTCGACCCTGACCCTCGAAGCGGGCGTGGCGGTCGCCGCCTTCGAGAACACCGGGATTTGGCTCCAGGACGGCTCCACTCTGGTCTGTGAAGGCACGGCCCTCCAGCGCAACCAGTTCCTCCGCTACAACGCCGTCCAGGAGGCGACCACCAACTGGGGAGTCAACACCTGGGCCACCTTGACCATTCATCCCTACCACTTCAGCAACGCGCCGCCGACCGCCCGGTTCCGTTTCACCGATTTCAATGCCATGTCCGGGGAGACCTACCATTTGGTCAGCTACATCGACTATCCCTGGGATTTTGTCACCTGTTCGCTTCAGCATTCTGCTCTTTACGGGGCCGGCCTCAGCGTGGCCGCTCCGAGCACCATGACTTTGGCGGTGACCAACACGCTGTTCCAGCGGACCTGCGCCAATATCGAGGCCAATTTGCACCTCTACTTCTTCAATAATCTCTGTCGGAAGTCGGCCAGTTGGACCTTTTGGCCTGGTGCCACCAACAATTTCCTTTTCCGCGACAATGTCTTTGACGAGACAGAGATTCTGGGAGACACGGTGGATCAAAGCCACACCGCCTACATCAGTTCCTCAGGGTCATTCTATCCGCTCACGCCCACCAACGGAACCGAGATTCTCCTGACAAGCTTCACCTACGCCGCTGGTCCGCTCGGTGATTTCTACCAAGTCACCACGAACCTTCTGAATGCGGGCAGCCGGAACGCCACCAATGCCGGCCTCTACCACTTCACGACGACAACCAACCAAGTGAAGGAGGGCACGAGCCAGGTGGACCGAGGACTCCATTACGTGGCCGCGACGAACATTGCGGGGGTTTGGGTTCCGATGGACACCGATGGAGATGGAATCCCGGACTACTCAGAGGACCGCAGTGGAGACGGGCAACTCACCCCGGCGTTGTCCGAAACGGATTGGCACACTTACACGACGATCACCAACCAACCCGCTTTCCTGCAAGTCTTCACGCCCCTGAAATAGCACGGATCGTACAATCTACCTGAATCACTCTATGAAACACTCCATGCCCTACATCGCGAAGATTCTCGCCACACTCACTGGCTTGCGCTTTGTGTCACGGAAAGCACGGCTTTCCAGTCTGGTGATGCTATTATTCGTGCCGCTCACAAACGCTCAACTCGTCAGGATAGACTTTAAGGTCCACTTCGTGTTTCCCACCAACGGCTCTGGCTACCTCCAGCAGACTGTATCTCTCGCCGGAGTAACGAAGGTCGTTGCAGCACAATATCCTTGTGCGCCGATTGACACCCCTGTTCTGACCGCGCGACTGGAAACCAATAGAACGTACGAACTCTTCTATGGAAAGGGGAATCAAGCCTCATTTATCGGGACGGCCATCACGTTTTTAAACCCTCCGTGCAACCTCTCCGTCGAGGGCGGATGCTCGAATTGCAGCACCAATGATGGCCTCGACTGTGTTTACACAGAGGGAAGCGGGAATATCGTTGCATATGACAACAATGGCTGGGACGCCGATTACCTGACGTGGGGGGTCAGCATTTCGCAGGCGGGTCGCATTGAGTTCAAGTCCTCTGCATGCGGGGGAACATCCCTGACAAGCCTATCGGTAGCAGACCGCACGGCCTATGCCTTTCCGGTGGGCAGATGCCCTTTCGACCAAGTGAACTGCCCTTACCTGGGGAGGGTTGACTGGTGGATTGAAGGTGACGCCCTTGGTTGCCAGCTTATGTTCCCATTTACGGAACGAGGTAACTTTGTTAATGCTGTTACAAGAGGGTGGGATAGTGGGGGGACGATCCGCGTGCGTGCGGCGCCGGCGGACCACCATGAGTGCTATTATGAGGGCGTACTGGAGCTAATTCCGCCGCCACCGCCCAACATCGAATGCTTTGGAGATGCCACCGTCCCAACAGGACAATCAGGAAATACACCTCCAGGTGTGATCGGTCCGCCAGGCAGACCTCCCATGCCTCATCGTCCACCAGTCTGCATGGCTTGGTATGATTCCGAAGGAAGAACGCATCATCTGCCGGGTCAGAATGTCCTGTTGGGTGTTTCATTGGGCCAGTCGGCTCAAGACGATGCCCAAAGTGCGGGGATGCTCCTGGTCAAGCCCACGGTAAATCCTCCCAGTACCTCTGACCTGGCTTATCTATGGAAGCGCGATGATGTCGAACTGATCCCAATCTCATCGGACAACGGTGCCATAAAACAAGTGCGTTCACATGACGGGCTGGTCGATGTGTCAGTACCTCCTGAATTAGACGGAAAAGGCTACAAAATTTCTATCTATGCTGCCAAGTACATTGGTGGGTACTCGCAGTCAGGTTATTCGATTATCGACAATTCACCTACTATCGCGACGGTCGCGGTCGAGAACCCGGACGCTCCAGACTACCCGGCGACAAACCACATTCGCGTGACCGAGACTAGGCCCGAAGGAACAGGGGTCTACGACTATTATTGGATCACCAATAACGGCTGCGGCTGGGAAGTCACATACCCCTCCAATGCGAAAAAGGAGAGGTTGCTCACATCCCTGACGACAAACGCCAATCCCGAGAGGACTGTCACGCGGACGATCCTGACTTCCAATTCCCAGGTGGTCCTCGCCACATCCCACAAATTCGAGACGTTCAGTTTTGGCGAGCGATTGGTCAGTGCGGCCACCGGGACTGGCGCCGACATGAGGACCAACGGCTATTCCTATTATACCAACGGGTTGGTGAAGTCGGAAACGCGCTTCGATGGGTATTGGCAATGGTTTTTTTACGATGAGGCTGGACGCCCCACGCAGGTATTCTCGTCGGTCAAAACCAATCAGGCTGCGACCACCAATCGGACCCTGTGTCGCTTGATCGAGTACGACTATTCCACCAACGCGGTCAATGGATCGGGCGACGACGGGACCGAGAAGCCCGCTTCACCACGTCAGACCAGAGAGTACCTGTTTGGACAGCTCGTCTCGTTGCACTATGCAGTTTTCCTTCCGGGAAAATCACTCGACGTTCAATGCCTTTCCACCAATGCCGCCTGGAACAGCGCGTCAAATCTCATCAGCACCAACTGGTACATCACGAATGGCTTGTTCTACGGGAAGCTCTGGCGGACCCAGCCACCTGATGGAACCGTTGTCCTGTATCAGTATTCGCAGACATTCGATGGCTCCAGCTATGTGGCCACCAACTATACAACGAATGTCGTGCTGGTGGGCAAGCCGGATGCGAGTGGAACCAACATTGCGGAGGGCACCAAAACCATCACAGTGGCGGGGCCGGTGGGAGAAACCCTGATGCGGACCACGCTGAACATTGGCAGTTCTACAAACACGATTACGGAGCAAGAGATTTACAGCAGTTTTGACGAGTTCAACCGCGCGCGGGCCACGAGGTACCTGGACGGAACGTCGAACACCGTCGCCTTTGATTGCTGTGGCCTGTCCGTAAGCACCAATCGGGAAGGCACCATTAGTCTCTATTCCTACGATGCGCTGAAACGGATGGTCGCAAGCTGGGTCTCCGGTATTGGCGTGACCTACAGCAATATTTTCGACGAAGCTGGCCAGATCATCGCGACGCTACGCCAAGGAACGGATGGCACGCTGATCACCAACGAACAGCGAGTCTTTGATTCTGGGGGCAAATTGGTGCAGCGGATCGACGCCTTGAACCATGTCACCCAATACTCGGAGACTAACGAGCCATCGGGGCTACGGATCGTGACTACCACCCAACTGACTAACGCAACGGCAGGCGTGTCTCGGATTGAGAAATTCAATCCCGACGGAACGTTGCAGAGTGTTTCCGGAGGCGCAGTGCATCCCGTGCGCTACGAATATGGCCCCACGAACAGCGGCACCTTCAAAAAGGAGATCAAGCTTAACCCCGACGGCTCTGATTCCGGCGAGTGGCTCATCGAATTCATGGATTTGGTCGGCCGGAACTACAAAGTGGTGTATGCCGACGGCAGCTTCAGCCAGACGTTCTACAACGCCAGCGGGCAGAGGGTAAAACAGGTGGATCCGGATGGCGTGACCACGCTGTATCAATACAACGGCCGAGGGGAGATGGAATCCACCGCCCTCAGCGCCAATCGCGGCGACACAATCGACTTCGCCAACGACCGTATCACTCGCAACGTGAGCGTGGTGACCAACACCGCCCACGGGGACGTGCTCTTGGCCCAGACCTACGTCTGGGCCACGAATGGCTCAACCAACGGCACGCTGGTCAGCTCCGTGGAGAGGTCCACGGACGGCTTGCGCTCCTGGCAGAGCCAATGGGGTGTGACGAACTCCAGCCAGACCTGTTACGCCGGGAGCGGGGCGCGGTATGAAACGAACAGAACCCCGGACGGATCGTCCACCGTGAGCTACTCCCTTTACGGGAGGCTCCAGAGCGTCACGCGCAAGGACGCCGGAGGCCAACAACTCTCCCAGACCAGCTACGGTTATGACCCGCACGGGCGGCAGAGCACCGTGACCGACGCCCGCAACGGCACCTCCACCTTCCAGTTCGACGCCCAGGACCGAATCACCAACAGCATCTCTCCTGATCCCGGCCCCAACGGCGATCCGCAGACCACGACCACCTTCTACGATTCACTTGGGCGCGTGTGGCGCACGGTCCTGCCGGATAATACGAGTGTGACCAACGAGTGGTTCGACACGGGCGAGTTGAAGAAGACCTCCGGCAGCCGCACTTTCCCGGTGGAATACACCTACGATCACTCCGGACGGATAAAAACCATGAAGACTTGGCAAAACTTCGCCAGTGACCAAGGCGCAGCACTGACCACCTGGAACTACACAACCGACCGCGGGTTCCTGCAAAACAAACGCTACAACGACAACACGGGGCCTGCTTATACCTACACCGCCGCGGGCAAATTGAAGACGCGCACCTGGGCGCGGAACATCGTGACGACCTACGAGACGAATTCGTTCGGTGACATCGTCCGTGTCACCTACAACGACGGAGTGACCGCCGGGGTGACGAACGCGTATGATCGTCTGGGCCGGGCTGTGGGCGTGACGAACGGCCCCAATGTGCTCACCCGCGCCTACGATCTCTCCGGCATCCTGCTCTCCGAAACGTTCAACGGCGTGATGCTGTCAAACCGCTACGACGTGCTCCTGCGCCGCACCAATCTGGCCCTCAACCTTCAACCCTCAACTCTCAACCTCGGTTATGACTACGACTCCGCCTCGCGTCTGCACACCGTTTCCGCTGGCGACGTTGCCGCCACGTATTCTTACCTTGCCAACAGCCCGTTGGTGGAACAGATTGCGTTCGCGCAGAGCAACGCAACGCGGATGACGACGACGAAGTCATACGATTACTTGAACCGGCTGACGAAGATTGAGACCCTCAACGCTCAACTCTCCACCCTCAACTCTTTTGCCTACGCCTACAACTCCGCGAACCAGCGCACCAATATCACGCTCGGTCCGGACGGCTCCTACTGGCGGTATGAGTATGACAACTTGGGTCAGGTGAAATCCGGGAAGAAGTATTGGCGGGACGGGACGCCCGTGGCGGGACAGCAATTTGAGTACACCTTTGATGACATCGGCAACCGCAAGCAAACGAAAGCGGGTGGCGATGCCAGCGGGGCGGGCCTCCGGTCTGCCGCTTACACCAACAACCTGCTCAATCAAATCACATGCCGTGATGTGCCGGGCACCAATGACATCACGGGCCTCGCGCACGCCAGCGCCAGCGTGACCGTGAACGGCCAAAGTCCCTATCGCAAGGGTGAGTACTATTGGAAAGATTTGGCCGCCACGAATGCGGTGGGGGTGGCGTGGGACTCGGTGACGAACCAAGCTGTCCTGGCAGGCAGCACGAACACGGTGATTGGAGGTTTGCTGACCGCCCGGCGGGGGCAATCGTTCTGGCATGATGCCGACGGCAACTTGCTCTCGGACGGGGTGTGGACGAACACCTGGGACGCGGAGAACCGCATCACCGCCAGCGAGACCGTCGCCGCCGTGCCCACCGGGGGTAAGGCCAAGGAGACGTGGAGCTACTACGGCGATGGCCGTTGGAGCCAGCGGGTGATTTCCACTTGGAACGGCAGCGCGTGGGTGCCGCAGGCGACCAACCGGTTCGTGTGGGATGGGCTCATCCTCACGGCTCTTGCGGACCATACCAACGGATTGATACAAGCCTTCGTGCGCGGTTTGGACCTGAGCGGCAGCCTGCAAGGCGCGGGAGGGACCGGTGGACTGCTAGCCCTTGTCACTGCCACGAACGGGACACATTTCTATTGCTTCGATGGGAATGGCAACGTGGCGGCGCTGGTGAAAGCTGCGGACGAAACGGTGAGCGCCCGGTATGAATACGGCCCCTTTGGCGAATCCATTCGGATGACGGGGCCGATGGCCACTGTGAATCTCATGCGCTTCAGCAGCCAGTTTGCGGATGATGTGACCGGGGACATCAAGTATCTCTACCGCGGCTACACTGCCTCCACGGGGCGGTGGCTAAACAGAGACCCCATCGGAGAATTGGGCTTTGAAACTCTGCGTCGGAAGCGGTCACGAGTTAATGGCGCGGGAGGAAATCTTTACGGCTTCGTGGGCAACAACCCTTTGAACGCCTTCGATGTATTTGGTCTCTACGAATACGAGTGGGAAGGCAACTTCAGCGACGCGGAGAAGCAGGCAATCCAGAATTCAATCGGGCGCGTTAAGGACAGAGCGAACGCGCTGATAAAACAGATGGACGACAACATCAAGGCGCTGAAGAAATGTCCTTGTCCTGCTTACGACGATCTCGCCAAAAAGCTGGAAGGTCTCAAAAAGGTTCTTCAGGGCATGGTCAAAGAAATCGACGACCCAGGTTGGAACTTGGAAATCTACAAGGAATCCTCACCCGGCGTGGACGCCACATATTGGGACTCACCAGTGCCTTGGTTTGACGACAAGTTGACGCTAGACCCAGGTTGGTTTGGCCACGGAGCGAGCGGGCAAGACTCGACGATGTTCCACGAAATCTCTCACGGCCAGGGAACAGACGACGCAACCTCGAATGACTACAATAACGCTCATCTGATTGAAGGCTTGATGCACACCGACAAGGAGAACTGGATCATCTTCAAGAAGGACAAGAAAGACGCGGACAAGAAATGCAACCCGGCCGGCAAATGAAGAAGCGCACGAAAATCATCGCCAGTGTTTTGCTCGCCATCATCGTCGCGGCCATCGTAATCGCGTTTGGTTGTCCCCAGGTTGCCGCGACTCGCAACAGCTACTTCGACACGAGCAACGGGCAATTGAAAGTGCAATGCGTCAGCTTCGGTCGGATTTACCGGGAGTCCGTTGAAGAAACCGAGTATTCCAAATTGCTAAAGAAGTTCGGCTTCGAGGAACTGCCCGCCGACTGGAAGCCCGCCAACTCAGCGGAATTGGGAATCAGGCGCTTGTTCGAAACTCAGCACGTGCATCATCAATTTGCCAAGCTGCCGACCGACGCGACAACGTTTGCCGCCTGGTTACAACTTCAAGAACGAGCGAGCGAGCAAGAGAAGCGCGAACAACTGAACAAATTTCGGACGCTCGTGCGTGAAGGGACTCCGGAGCAGATCCATGAATACGTGAAGGGTCTGCAACAGAACGCCTCGACCAAATAATCCACCACCGTCCGCCTGGGGTATAAATAGGTCAGTTCCTAACCTTGACACAGTTCTCCCCTGTCGGCTAGGTTCCCGCGCATGGCTCGCAAGCTCCGTGTCCAGTATCCGGGTGCCGTCTATCACGTCCTGAACCGCGGCGACCGCCGCGAACCCATCTTCCTCGACGATCACGACCGCTGGCGTTTCCTCGACACACTGGCGGAAGCGTGCGCCAAGACCGGCTGGCAGGTCCATGCCTTCTGCCTCATGTCCAACCATTTTCACCTCGTCATCGAAACGCCCCAAGCCAACCTGGTTGCTGGCATGAAATGGCTCTTGGGCACCTACACCGGACGCTTCAACCGCCGCCACAAGTTCTTTGGCCATCTCTTCAGCGGCCGGTACAAGGCCCTGCTCGTGGACGGCGCCACGCCGGGCTACCTCCGCACCCTCAGCGAATACGTCCATCTCAATCCCGTTCGTGCCAAGCTGCTCACACCCGAAGCCCCGCTGCGTTCTTTCGCCTGGAGCAGCTTTCCGCTCTACCTCCTGCCACCCTCTCGCCGCCCCACTTGGTTGCGCGTGGACCGCATGTTGGGTGAGCACGGCATCACGCAAGACAGCGCGGCTGGCCGTCGGCAATTCGAGTTGCGCCTGGAGGAACGGCGCCGCCAGGAAGACACTCCGGCGCAATGGAAAACCGTGCGGCGCGGCTGGTGTCTGGGGGACGAGACGTTCCGGCAGGAACTCCTGGCGCGGGTCGCCGGGCAGTTCGGCGAACACCACTACGGTCCGGAACGGCAGGAGAGTGACGAGCAGAAAGCGGAACGGTTGGTGCGCGAGGCGATGGCCAAGCAAGGCTGGAACGAGGAGGACTTGGCCCAAAGTCGCAAGAGCGATCCCGTGAAGTTGCGCCTGGCCGCGCAACTGCGCCGTGAGACGACAATGACGCTGAAATGGATCGCGGCCCGGCTGAAGATGGGAAGTTGGAAGTACTTAAACCGGCGATTGCACCAGTAACCTCACTCCCGCCGCGTGTCTGGCACCTCCACCAGTTTCGAGAGCAGCGCCAACCCCTCCGCCCGCTTGCCTTCCCAATTGCCAGCCTTCATTCCTTCCAGGAGGTCCCGCACTTGCCGCAGAATTTCCACAGGGCCGTTTCCGTTGACCGCAGGCGCCGGCACGGCTTTCCCCATCACCGCCGGCAGTGCCGCCACGGCCAGGCCCGCCGCCAGTTCGCCAATGTGCGTGTAATGCCGCGTCATCGCCGGGTTGCTATGCCCCACGATGGCTTCTACCACCGCCAACGGCGCCCCACTTTCCCGGCACAAGCTCACGAAGGTATGACGCAGACTGTGGAACCCGATCTCCACCACCGCCCGCTTGCCATTCTCGCCCGTGCCCGGCTGGTAGAGCTGGATGCCGCACTTCTTGAAGTGGGCCTGAATCAGTTCCGTCACCAATTCCACCCGCCGCAGATAGAGGGCCGCCATCTCCGGCAACACGTACCCTCCGCGCTGCTCCGGCGGCGTGTCGGCGAGAATCTCCCGTAGCACGGCATGAATCGGCACCAGAACCGGCCGGGAACTCCGCCGCGCCGTCTTGTTCGGCACCCGCCGGATGATGCCGCGCGCCAGGTCCACTTCTCCCCAGCGCAGCGTCGCGCAGTCGCCCAGACGCAGCCCGGAATAAATGCCCAAGGCCAGCAGCTTCCGCAGTTCCCCCTCCGCCGCGCCGCAGACGTTCCGCAATTCGTCCACCGTCATTTCCCGGCGGCTCTGCGTCGTCAGCCGACGCCGCGGCAGTTCCTTCCACGTGTTCTCCGTCAGCCGCGCTTTCCCCTTCAGCACCCGGAACACCAACTGCAGCAGGTTCAAATGCTTGTTGTAGGTGTTCGCGCTCAGGCCGCGGCTCGCTAGGTGAGACGCATACGCTTCGGCAACAGGCTTCGTCACCTCCCGTAGGGCCACGACTGCCGGATGCGTCTTCGCCAGCCACTCTCTGAACTTCGTGAACTGAATTTCATACTGGCCCAACGTACTTTCGCTGCTGTCAGGACGGTTGGCCGATTTCAGATACTCCGACCAGCCATGCGCGACCGTCAGGGCTGGATTCCGTTCGTCGTTGAGCCGGGTCAACTCCGCCTTCCGGCCTTCCAATTTCGCCGCGATGGCTTCCAGCGAAGCCGCTTCGTCGGCCACCACGAACGGCGCCAGCCACTTCAGCTTGGCATCCTCCGCCTCGCGCCGATTCTTGATCGGATTGCCCGCCGCATCGTGGAGAGCCTTGGAGAAAATCTTCCCATTGACCGCCCAACGGACGTAAAAAGTTCGGCCTCGTTTGAAGAGATGACCGGTTCGATGTTTGGCCATAGTTCGCTCGCTTTCTCTTGCGTTCTGTTACCGGCGCAACTATCGGCGAAGGTGGCTCACAAGTAAATCACAAATTATCCATAATGCACAAACACCAACAAACATTACAAAACAAGCAGACAAGAATGTCTGCGCTACGGCGGCAGGGCCAAGTCATGCCGCCGCCGTTCTGGGCCTGATTGGCTGCTTGCCTCCGTTTCCGAGGCTCTGGTAGGTTGCGCGCCGTGCGGGCCGCTTCACGCGCCGCACAAATTGCCCTGGCAAGGTTGCGCACGTGGCGGAATGGCAGACGCGCCAGACTTAGGATCTGGTCCCGCAAGGGTTGGAGGTTCAAGTCCTCTCGTGCGCACCAGCTTGGCTCTTGACCAGACGCCGTAGCCATGAAATCCAGACGCCATGCCGTCACCGGAGCCTTCGGGTATTCTGGACGCTACATTGCCCAATTGCTCCTGGATCGCGGCGAGGAAGTCATCACCTTGACCAGTTCACCTGGCCGGGCCAGTTCTCTGGCTGGCCGGATTCGGGCGGTGCCCTTCAACTTCGATGCGCCGGACGTGCTCGCACGATCCCTGGAAGGCGTGGCCACGCTGTTCAACACCTACTGGGTGCGTTTCGATCACGTCTCGTTCAACCACGACCAGGCGGTGCATAACACGCTCGCGCTCTTCGACGCCGCGCAACGGGCGGGTGTCGGACGGATCATTCACGTCAGCATCACCAATCCGTCGGAAGATTCGCCGCTGCCGTACTTTCGCGGCAAGGCACGGCTGGAGCGCGCTTTGCGGGAAATGGGCGTGCCCCACAGCATTCTTCGTCCGGCGGTGTTGTTCGGCCCGGAGGACATTCTCATCAACAACATTGCCTGGGCGTTAAGGCGCTTTCCGGTCTTCGGCGTTTTCGGTGACGGCGGCTACAAGCTGCAACCCATCTGCGTGAGCGACCTGGCCGAGTTGGCGGTGCGCGAGGCAGACCAGCGTGAGAACAGGACCATCAACGCCATCGGGCCGGAGACGTTCACCTACCGCCAATTGGTGACGGAACTGGGCCGCATCATCGGCTGCGAGCGGCGGCTGATCTCGTTGCCTCCGGCGCTGGGCTATTGGTGCGGGCGGCTGGTCGGCTGGTGGCAACGCGACGAGTTCATCACGCGTGAGGAGATCGCCGGCTTGATGGCGGGCTTGCTCTGCGTTGAAGCTCCACCCGCGGGAACCACGAAACTGACTGAATGGGCACGCCAACACGCAGCCACCTTGGGCCGGGAGTATGCGAACGAACTGCGCCGCCGCCGAAACCGCACCGCCGCTTACGCGGCAGCCGCGCCGACAGAAAACAGTGCCAGGCAGTAAAAGGCTCTTTCAAAACCGTAGCAGCCGACGTGAGGAGGCTCAGACTCCAACGGAAACAGAGCCTCCTCACGTCGGCTGCTACGGTTTTGAACTTGAGTCCTGAGACTCCGAATTCACGGACTCTTGGCGGCTTCGCGGCTTTGCGCGAGACGCACCGCCGGATTGAGGATGACCGTTTCTCCAACCGGTTCTCACTGGTAATGCGGCGGCTTCGGGTTGGTCGATTTGATCCGGTCCAACTCGATGTTCTCCACCGTTTGGCCGAGGCGCTGGAGCAGCGATTGAATCCGCGCCAACGAGCGGCCGTGCTCGATCACCACCTCGTTGAGTTGCTCGTAGTGGCGCTCCAGATGCGCCAGGGCCGATTCAATCCGCTCCAGCCGGGCGGTGTGTTCATCGTTCATGGCCGGAGTTTAGCTTGATTCCGCCGCGAAAGAACGCCCTTGTTGCAGCCGTGAGTGGAATGCGGAAGAACGCGGACACCGCCCGGCGCCTCGCCGAACACGTGGCCCGACTGCGTGCCTGCCGGCGCTGCCCGAAGATGCATCCGCCCGTCGTCAGCGGCGGGCCGGTGGTGAGCCGCGTCTTGCTCGTCGGCCAAGCGCCCGGCGACAAGGAGCCGAAGCTGGGCCGGCCCTTCGCGTGGACGGCGGGCAAAACGCTCTTCCGCTGGTTTGAAGAGGCGGCAGGGATCACTGAAACGCAGTTCCGCGCTTCCATCTACATGGCCGCGGTCTGCCGCTGCTTTCCGGGCAAGAAGTCCTCCGGCGGCGACCGCGTGCCCGCTCCAGACGAGATCGCCAACTGCGCAGAATGGCTGAGGCGCGAGATGGAAATTCTGCGTCCCGCCCTCGTGGTTCCCGTCGGCAAGCTCGCCATTGAGCAGTTTCTTCCGCCGCAGAAGCTCGACGAGGTCATCGGGCGCCAGTTTGAGGCCGAACGCGCCGGACATCGGTTCGATCTGATCCCGCTCCCGCATCCCAGCGGAGCGTCGCCGTGGCATCGGATGGAGCCGGGCCGGACGTTGCTGAAGCGCGCGCTCCGGCTGATCGCGGCGCATCCGGCCTTCGCGTCGCGCAGTCCATGAATCTCAATGGAGCCGTTGCGGTGGCCGCTTCTCGCCAAACCGGCCCGTCAATGCACCAGCGAGTTCACCAGCGCGGCCAGCAGTGCGCCGACGATCGGCCCGACGATCGGCACCCAGGCGTAGCCCCAGTCGCTGTCGCGCTTGCCCGGAATGGGCAGGAACGCGTGCGCGAGGCGCGGGCCGAGATCGCGCGCGGGATTGATGGCGTAGCCCGTCGTGCCGCCCAGCGACAGGCCGATGGCGAAGACCAGCAGCGCCACGGGAATCAGTCCGAGGGTGCCCAGGCCAATCGGCGCTTCCGTGCCGCCAGCCGCCGCGGGCAGTTTCACGCTCGGGTCTGTCATGAGGAAGATGGGCAAGATCAGAACGAACGTCCCCACCACTTCGCAGAAGAAAGCCTGGGCGAGGTTGCGGATGTTCGGCGCGGTGCAGAAGCACGCCAGCTTGCCATCGGCGTTCTCCGTAACCTTGAAGTGCTCGCGGTAAAACGCGTACACCAGCGTGCCGCCAACGATGCCGCCCAGCATTTGCGCCAGGATGTAGCCGGCAACTTTGCTGGCCGCGAGTTTCCCCGCCGCGGCCATTGCGACGGTAACGGCTGGGTTCAGGTGCGCGCCGCTGAACGGATTCGCACAAAACGCGCCGACGAACACCGCGAAGCCCCAACCCGCGGTGATGACGATCCAGCCGCCGCTGTTGCCCTTGGTGCGGGCCAACACGACGTTGGCGACGACGCCGTTGCCAAAGAGGACGAGCAGCGCGGTTCCGATGAATTCAGCCAGGTAGGGACTCATGTTCGATTTGGGGTTAATGGTTGACGACAAAACCGGAGGCGATCTCTTTGAACTCGGCGAGTTGGCGCTCTTGCCAGGCGGCATCGCGGTTCAACTCGGCCGCCAGCAAACGCGCGGTCGCCGGCGCCATCGCGATGGCCGCACGGGCATTCAGGTAAAGCGCCCGCGTCCGCCGAGCCAGAACATCGTCCAGCGTGCGGGCCATCTCGTGTCGCGCGGCCCAAACCACCTGGGCGGCACAGAGGGGCATCGCTTCGTGCAATGGCCGCGCCAGTTCAGGTTGACCACGCATGAGGTCGCCCAGACCGACGGCGTCCGAGCCGTAGCCAGCCAACGCGCCGAATTGCTCCGCCTGCCGGTGAAAGCCATGCACGTGGAGGTCTCTCGTCACGCACGGGCGCTCGGTCAACCGCGCCAGCACGACGGCGTGATCCACGCAGTCCTCCGCCATCTTGCGGTAAGTGGTCCACTTGCCGCCGGTGATGGTCAGCAGGCCGGACTTGGAAATGTGGATGGTGTGATCGCGCGACAGCGCCGACGTGCTGCTGGCGTCGCCGGCTTTCACCAACGGACGAATGCCGGTGAAAACGCTGAGAATGTCCGCGCGTGTCGGGCGCCGGGCGAGGTAGCCGCTGGCGGTTTCGAGAATGAAATCCACCTCATGCTCCAGCGGCCGAGGCTCCAGACTCACCGTCGGGATGGGCGTGTCGGTCGTGCCCACGACCACATGGTCGTGCCAGGGGATCGCGAACATGACGCGGCCGTCGCGGGTGTGCGGCACCATGATGGCCGTGTCGCGCGGAAGGAAATCACGGGGCAAGACGATGTGAACGCCCTGGCTAGGGGCGATCATCGTGGCGGCACTGGGGTCATCCATCCGACGCAACTCGTCGCAGAACGGGCCGGTGGCGTTGATGACGCAGCGGGCCGGCAGCGCGTGAGTCGCCCCGCTCTCCTGGTCGCAGAACGTGAGGCCGGTGACGAAGCCCTCCGCGTCCTTCGCCAGCCCGGTCACGCGCGCGTAGTTCAAGAGGCAAGCGCCCTGCTCGGCGGCAGTTTGCGCGAGGTTGATGAGCAGGCGGCTGTCGTCGAATTGTCCGTCGTGGTAAAGCACGCCGCCGCGCAGTCCTTCGCGCTCCAAAGTCGGAATGCGCTCCACAACTTCATCGGGCGACAGCAGCAGCGAGCGGCCAAAGCCGTATTTGCCGGCCAGCATGTCATAAACCTTGAGGCCGATGCCGTAGAACGGCGCCTCCCACCATTGGTAATTGGGCACGACGAACGGCAGGTCGTGAACGAGGTGCGGCGCGTTTTGGAGGAGCAGACCGCGCTCCTTCAGCGCCTCCATCACCAGCGAGATGTTGCCTTGTTGCAGGTAGCGCACGCCACCGTGAACGAGCTTGGTGGAGCGACTGGAAGTGCCCTTGCCGAAATCACTCTGTTCGAGCAGCACCACACTGTAGCCGCGTGCCGCTGCATCCACGGCAATGCCGACTCCGGTGGCGCCGCCGCCCACCACCGCGAGATCCCACGGCTCGCGGCGATCCCGGATGCGCTGGAGAAAAGTCTCGCGGTTCATGGCGCCGAGGCTTTCACGCTTGAATGTTCCTCCCAATCCCGCGCCCGCTTCAACGCCTCGGCCCAGCGGCTGCGCCGATGCGCGGCGGCATCGGCAGTCATCTGAGGAGCGAAGGTGCGCTCCGCCTGCCAGGCGCGGTGAACCTCGTCGCGATTCTTCCAGAAACCTGTGGCTAGGCCCGCCAGGTACGCCGCGCCGAGCGCCGTCGTCTCGATGACTTTCGGCCGCACCACCGGCACTTGCAGGATGTCCGCCTGGAATTGCATGAGCAGGTTGTTGGCGCACGCGCCGCCGTCCACGCGCAGCTCGTTCATCGCGATGCCGGAGTCCTGCTTCATCACGTCGAGGACATCGCCGACCTGGAACGCGATGCCCTCCAGCGCCGCGCGCGCAATGTGTCCGGCGGTGGTGCCGCGGGTGATGCCAGTCATGGTGCCGCGGGCGTATTGGTCCCAGTGCGGCGCGCCCAGGCCGGCAAACGCGGGCACGAGATACACGCCGCCGCAATCCGGCACCGTCGCCGCCAGCGCCTCGATCTCGGCGGAGGATTTCACGAGGCCGAGACCGTCGCGCAGCCATTGCACGACGGCGCCGCCGATGAACACGCTGCCCTCGAGCGCGAAATCCGTCTGGCCGCCCGCCTGCCACGCCACGGTCGTGATCAACTGGTGCTTCGATGGCGCGGGCGTGGGGCCGATGTTCATCAGCATGAAGCAGCCGGTGCCGTAAGTGTTCTTGGCCAGCCCGCGCGTGAAACAGTTTTGCCCAAACAACGCCGCCTGCTGGTCGCCGGCGATGCCGGCGATGGGGACGGAAGCATCAAACAATCCCTTCGCCGTCTCGCCATAGACTTCGCTGGACGAACGGACGGACGGCAGCACTTCGCGCGGCACGTCGAGGAGGCGGAGCAACTCGTCGTCCCACGCGCCGGTGCGCAGGTTGAAAAGCATGGTACGCGAGGCGTTGCTGGGGTCGGTGACGTGCAGCGCGCCGCCAGTGAGGTTCCAGAGCAGCCAGGTGTCGATGGTGCCGAAGGCCAGCTCGCCGCGACGCGCGCGGTCACGAGCGCCGGGGACATGGTCAAGAATCCAACGCAGCTTGCTGCCGGAAAAATAGGCGTCGATGACCAAGCCGGCCTTCTGCTGCACGAGGCCCGCGTGGCCGGCGCGCCGGAGTTCATCGCAAAAGCCCGCCGTGCGCCGGTCCTGCCAGACGATGGCGTTGTGGATCGGAGCGCCGGTCTGGCGGTCCCAGACGACGGTCGTCTCGCGCTGGTTGGTGATACCGATGGCGGCGATGTCCGCAGCCTTCAAGCCCGCCTTGGCCAAGGCTTCGCGCGCGGTGGCCAGTTGCGTTTGCCAAATCTCCAACGGGTCGTGTTCGACCCAGCCAGCCTGCGGGTAAAACTGTTTGAACTCTTTCTGAGCGACGGTGCGGATGGCGCCCGCGTGGTCGAAGACAATGGCGCGGGAACTGGTGGTGCCTTGATCCAAGGCGAGGATGGCGGACTTCATGTGTCGATTCAGGATGCTCTGCGGCGAGGTTGTTAGCCGCGCGCCGCACGTCCGTCAAGAACTGAGGGGGGGTGTGCTGATCCCCAATCGCCGGGTCAGGGGACCCGGCCTACCGCTCTCGCGCGACCCTGTAGGCCCGGTGCCCTCACCGGGCGGGCCACGCCATCTCCACGGGATCAGGAGTCCGGGGCCTTCACCCGTTGTTGGCGCGGTCGGGATGGCGAAGGATTGGGAGCGCGCCGGCAAAGCGGAGCGGCGGGGTGCGGCCATCGGATTCAGAGCAGAAGGAGATGAAGGCGGTCCGCCGAAGCCCTGTCCCGCGCATCACGGGCTGGCCTCCTTTCATTCCTGCCTGAATCCGATGGACCCGCCAGCCCGCCCTCTACGGCTTCACCACCGAAATGACCACGGCATCAGGCTTCAGGTACTGCTGCGCGACGCGCCGGACTTGCTCCAGCGTGACGGCTGCATAGCGGGCGTCGTCTTCATCGCTGTGGGCAAAGCCGAGGCCGTAGAGTTCATCGAGCGCGGCGGTCATGGCCCAGGTGCCGAGGTCTTGGCGCGAGATTTTTTTCTGGCCCACGATCTTGGCCTTGGCGCGCTTGAGTTCTTCCTCGGTCACGCCGCTGGCCCGCAGGAGGGCGGCTTCCTTCAGCATCTCGGTTTCCACCTGGCCGATTTTTTCCGGCTCGGTGCCGGCGTAGAAGCCGAAGTAGCCGGGCGCGAGGCCGAGGAAGTTCTGCGCGCCCACGTAGTAGGCGAGACCCAGGTTCTCGCGAATCCGCACAAAGAGCCGCGAGCCGAGATCGCTGCAGACTTCCTGCAGAATCTCCAGCGGGTAATGGTCGGCGTCGTAAATCGTCGTGCCCGCGAAGCCAATGACAAGGACGGCTTGCTTCTTGTCGCGCTGCTCGCCAACGCGCTTGACTTCGTGGACGGCCGGCTCGCTGTTGGTGAGTTTGACGGCGGCGGCCGCCTTCCATGCGCCGAGCCGCTCCTCCACGGCGGCGCGGACTTGCTTCGTGTCCACGTCTCCGAAGACCGCCAGCACGCAGTTGTTGGGGATGGCGAAGCTCTGGTGGAGGCGCTGGAGGTTGGCGACGTTCAGGGCCGACACCGTCTCCTCGGTGCCGTTCACATCGAGGCCGTAGCCGCGGTCGCCGTAAAGGCCGCGGCGCATGAAGCGGCTGGCGCTCTGGAGCAACTGGTCGCGCTGGGCCTTGATGGCGGCGAGTTGGATGTTGCGCTCGCGCTCGAAGGCGTCTCCCGGAAACGCCGGGGCCAGGATGACATCGGAAACCAGTTCCAGTCCCGCCGCGAAATCGCCGCTCAGGACTTCCGCGTTCACCCCGAAGCTGTTGTTGCCGCCGTAGGAGTCGATGCTGCCGCCGAGTGATTCCATCTCGCGGGCGATCTGTTCGGCGCTGCGGGTCTTGGTGCCTTGGAGGAGCATCTTGGCCATGAGGAGCGTCAGGCCGTTGTTGGTGCGGTCCTCGGCCAGCACGCCGCCCTGGAAGACGGCGCGGAATTCCACGAACGGGAGGCGATGGTCTTCCTTCACCAGCAGGCGCAGGCCGTTCTTGAGGTCGAACTTCTCGATGGGACGGGCGGTGAAGCGGTCGCTGGTTTCCACCTGCTTGGGCTTGGTCCCGACGGGCAGGTAGGCGTAGAGCGTGCGGTTCTCGGCCGTCAGGTACGCGCGGGCGACGCGCTGCAGGTCGGCGGGCCGGACACGCTTCACGGCCGCGAGGTAACGCTCGGAGAAGCTCAGATCGTTCGCCGCGAGCCAACTCGCGCCGAGGTCCTGGGCCTGGCCGGCCATCGTCTTGCGCATCGACAGCGTGGCGGAGATGAACTGCTTCACGGCCTTGGACAGTTCCGCATCGCTGACCGGCTCCTGCTTCATGCGCTCGACTTGGGCGAACATGGCGTCGCGCGCGGCCTCGAATTTGTCCGCGTTGGCCATCGCACTCATGCCGAAGAGGCCGGGCATGCCGGGGCTGTAGGTCCAGGCATCGACGCTGTTCACGAGCGCTTGTTTCTCGCGCACTTCCTGCCACAGCCGGGAGCTGCGCCCGCCGCCGAGCAAGGTGGCCAACACGTCGAGCAGCGGCACGTCGGCATGCCGCACGTCCGGGATGTGCCAACTGACGTGACAATGGGCGAGTTCGGTGGAGCCTTCTTCGATGATTTCGCGGGGCGCGACCTGGGCCGGCTCGTCCGGCAATACCACCGGCGGGAGCGCGCGGGCCTTGGCCTTGGCGAAAGCTTCCTTGATCTGGGCCTCGACTTCGGCGGCCTGGAGGTCGCCCACCACGACGAAGAAGAGGTCGTTGGGCGCGTATTTCTCCTTGTAGTAGGCGAAGACGTCCTCGCGCTGGACTTCGTTGAAGATGTCCGGGTAGCCGATGACCGTGAAGCGATACGGGCTGCGCGTGTAGGCGCACTCGAAGAGGCGGCGGGCGGAACGCTGGCGCGGGTCGTCCTGGTTCATGTCCATCTCGCGGAGGATGACCTGCTTCTCCTTCACCAACTCCTCGGCCGGCAGCGTGGCGTTCTGCACGATGTCACACAGGATGTCGATGGCCACGCGCGCGCCGGTGTTGGGCACGTCGATGTGATAGACGGTGCGGTCGAAGGAGGTGTAGGCATTCATGTTGCCGCCGGCGTCCTGGACTTCCTGGTCGATCTTGCCGGGGGCGCGGTTGGTGGTGCCCTTGAAGAGCATGTGTTCGAGGACGTGCGAGAGGCCCGCGCCGAGCCACTTGCCTTCGTGGACGCTGCCGGCCTTGCACCACGCTTGCGCGGACACCACGGGCGCGCTGTGGTCTTCGCGGAGGATGAGGGTGAGGCCGTTGTCGAGCGTGGTAACTCGGACGCCGGGCGGAATGGCGGGAAGCGGGTTGGGTTCTGAGTGGGCGGTGGAGAACATAAGAATCAGGCCGAGCCGGAGCGGCAGGGAACGAAGCTTCATGGGAAGAAGAACCTCAAGCGGTTTGAGGCGCCGAAGAGCGGCGGGGAGCCTTGTCCGCGGGCAGGAACGGTTCGGTGAACGCCTCTTCAAAACGGTAGCCGCCCTTGAAATCCTCCCGGCTGTCCTGGTCGGTTTTGGCGAGCAGGCTGGTTTCAACCATGTTGAAGACGATCTCCCCGATGTCTTCGCAGCGACGCAGGCCCCACTCGTTGAGGACGGCCAGCGCCATCGGCCCATATTGGCCCAAGGCGTAATCGCGCGTGCCGTCGAGCAGTTGCTGGCCGCTGACGTGGCGGACTTCGTTCTTGGGCGGACGGCCCAGCAGCTTCTGGGTGTGGTCCAGCGCCTCGCGCACAAAGAGGTAGGCCTCGCGCGGATACCGGCCGTCTTTGGCCAGAATCTTCTCCAGTTCTTCTTCGAAATTGACGGTCTGCATAACGGCTCTATCGGTGTCGGACCGGCGCGGGCGTCGGCGCCGGCGGATGCGCGGTGCGATACGCTTTCACCGCCCAGCCGGCCAGCAGCAGCACCAGAATGAACGCCAACACCGTCTGCTGCTGCTTGGTCAGAAAATTCACCGAGGTAGAATGCCACAAACTGCTGGGCTGACACGAAAAAAGTGGCCCGGCGGAAACGGCGCCTCCGCCGAACCGCCCCTTCCGGCTTCAAAACGTCATCAATTGTTTGCCATCGCCTCCGGGGTGTGCTGTATTCCGCGCGTCCGTCCGCCGGCCGCCACGAGCGCTCCGCGAGCGGCAGCGTGAAAACTATGACAAACCAGACCGAAGATACCGCCGTCGTCCAAAAGACCCGCGAGCTTTGCCAGACCATCCTGGACCAGCCCAGCATGGTTTTGGTCCGGCAGCGCATTGACACTTTCATGGGAGACGACGCGGCGCGCGCCCAGTACCAGGACCTCGTGGCCAAGGGCCAAGCCCTCCAGGAGAAACAACAACATGCCCTGCCGCTCTCGGATGAAGAGGTCCGGGAATTCCAATCCCAGCGCGAGCAATTGCTTCAGAACCCCGTGGCCTGCGGGTTCCTCGATGCCCAGGAACAGATGCGCGCCGTGCAGCACTCGGTGAACAAATTCCTGACCATGACGCTGGAATCGGGCCGGGTGCCCACCGTGGAGGACGTGGAAGCAGCCAGTTGCGGCCACGGCTGCAATTGCGGTCACTGACCGGCGCCTGCGCCTTCCAGCGCGATCGGCACAGCCCCAGTTCAGTTCACCGCTGGATCCTCCGGCGCCTCCGCGACCAGCCGGTACTTCCAGCCCTTTTTCTTGAGGATGAACTGCCACAGCTTCTCCGGCTCCGGCGAGAAGACGAGGTCCAGCGACGCCGGGTGGGTCAGCCAAGTGTCCCGCTTCATCTCGTCGTCAAGCTGCCCCGGACTCCAGCCGGCGTAGCCCGCGAAAACCCTCACCTTCGCCGTGGTGGAAAAGGAATCGCTGAGGTCCTGCAACTCGTCGAGCGAGTGGCCCACGCTCAGGTTGGCCATGACGTTGGCACCGGGAAGGAAATCCTCCGAGTGCAGGTAACTGAGCGCCTGCGGTTGCACGGGACCGCCCAGAAACAGGGGTTGGCCCTTCAGCGTGTCCGGCAAGTCGGCCACCAGCGCGTCGCCGACCTTGCTGCCGGTGTTGCGATTGAGCACCAGGCCGAACGCGCCCTCGGCGTCATGCTGGCAGATGAGGAGGACCGTGCGGTGGAAAAAGGAACCTCCCAGTTTCCCGTTGTCGAGAAGCAGTTGACCTTGCAGAGACTTTTTGTGAACGGCCATGCGTCCGGGACTCTGGGCCGCGCTTGCGCCCGGCGCAATCTCGTTTAACGTCTCGCCATGTCAAAACTCTTTTTGGTGCTGGCCTTGGCGGCGGTCGTCGTCCTGTCTGCCAGTGGCTGCAAGTCGCATTCGGGCAGCCGGGAGTTCGTGCCCGGCAAGGGTTGGAAGCCAAACTGAACCCGGAAAAAGACCCAACCGACGAATGAGCTTCTTGCGAAACTGTAGCAGCCGACGTGAGGCTCCAACTTCAAATCCGCAATCTGCAATCCGCAATCTGCAATGGCGTGAGCCTCCTCACGTCGGCTGCAACGGCGTTCGTGCAATTGGCTCGAAAGATGTTGAATTCACCTGCGCGCTTCGGGATAGTCCCCGCGTTCGCAGTTCCCCTGCGGATGAGTCGGCCGGGGCGTAGCGTAGCTTGGTAGCGCGTCTGAATGGGGTTCAGAAGGTCGTGAGTTCAAATCTCACCGCCCCGACCACTTTGTCATGGCTGTGAAGAACCTCGACGTGTTTCTGGATCGGGCGGAGCACTTGCCGCCGGCGCCCCGCATTTTGCCGCAGTTGCTCGTGAAGCTGGCGGAGCCGGACACGGACACCGGTGAAGTGGTGGAGTTGATCGCTTACGACCCCACGCTCACCGCCAAGGCGCTCAAGTTCTGCAACAGCGCCTTCTACGGCTTGGCCACGCCCGTGGACAGCCTGCACGACGCCGTGAACCGGCTCGGCTTTCAATCCATCTTCATCCTCGTAGCGTCGATCAGCGGGTCGCACCTCGTGGCCGCCGGCCGGCAAGAGTATGGGATCGATTCCACTTTGCTCTGGAAGCATTCCGTGGTCACCGCCCTGGCCGCGCAAGGGTTGGCGCGCGACCGGGGCGACGACGAAACGAGCGCCTTCACCGCCGGCTTGCTGCACGACATCGGCAAGCTGGTCCTGGCCGATGCCCTGCAGGAGAAATACGCCGAACTGCTGCAGGAATCGGCGGACAAGCAGCAGTCGTTGTTGGACGCGGAGGAAGCCTTCCTCGGGGCCAACCACGCCGAGATCGCTGGGCGGCTTTTGGAACGCTGGAATTTTCCGCCTTCACTCACCGCTGCGGTGGCGTGGCATCACGAGCCAGGCAAGGCCCAGGCGCACGAACGCCTCGCTGCGTGCGTGTTTCTTGCGGACATGGTGGCCCACTTTCTTGGGCACAGCTTTGGACATCAGCCGTTCTCCATGCGCAGCCATGAGGAAGCGACCCGCATCCTCGGGGTTTCTCCGGCTGATATGCCGCGCTACATGACGGACACGGTCTCCCGGTTCGACATGGTGGACGCGCTCTGTGATCTGAGGATGTAGCCTCGTTGGAGCCTACTTCGCCACGTCCTTCCGCGGAAAAAGCGGCGCGACTTCGCCGATCACCTGGCCTGACTGAAGACCGCCCCAGGCAGCTTCGGTGAAGAGCTTTGGCACGTCGGGCAAGCCAAGTTGCTTCGCGATTTTCGCGGCGCTGTCGGGAATGAACGGCGTCAGGAGCACAGCCAGCACGCGGCAGGTTTCCGCCAAGTTGTAGAGCACTTCGTCCAGGCGTTTGGCTTGGGCGGGTTCTTTCGCCAGCTTGAACGGCGCAGTCTGGTCCACGTATTGGTTAGCGCGGTTCACCAGACCCCAGATGGCTTCGAGCGCACCCTGGAGGTGATACTGGCGCAGCTCGTCCACCGTGGACGTCACGGCCTTGGCAGCGTCGGGCGCCAACTCGTCGTGGCGCGCGGGTACGACGCCGTTGCGATACCGCTTGAGCATCGAGAGCGAGCGGTTGACGAGGTTGCCCAAGCCATTGGCCAGTTCGGCGGCGTAGCGCGATTGGAAGCCGGCATCGGTCCAGTTGCCGTCGGAGCCGATGTCGAGTTCGCGGACCACATAGTAGCGGAAAGCGTCCACGCCCCATTCGTTGGAGACCGCCACCGGATCGACCACGTTGCCGGTGGTCTTGCTCATCTTCTCGCCGTCCTTCTGCCACCAGCCGTGGACCAGGATTTTCTTCGGCAGAGGAACACCGGCAGCCTGGAGCATGATTGGCCAATAGACGGCGTGGAATTTCACGATGTCTTTGCCGATGACGTGGACATCCGCGGGCCACAAAGCGAGTTGAGGGTTGAGGGTTGAAGGTTGATAGAAGCCGCGGAGCGGAGCGGTGGCTTCGGCGTCGCCGAGCGCGACGGGCACGCTGTAATAGTTGGTCAGCGCGTCGAACCAGACGTAGTTCACGTACTCCGGCGCGAACGGCAGCGGAATGCCCCAGCTCAGGCGGGCCTTGGGCCGGCTGATGCACAAGTCCGCCAGCGTCTCGGACTTGAGGAAGCCCAGCACTTCGTTACGCCGGTTGGACGGCTGGACGAAGTCGGGCGTGGCCTCGATGAAGTCGATGAGCCACCGCTGGTGCCGGCCCATGCGGAAGTACCAGGCGTCCTCGACGAGTTCCGTCACTTCCCCCCATGAGGGATCGAAAGTCCCGTCGGGCCGGCGGTCCTTCTCGGTCAGGAAAGTCTCTTCCTTCCACGAATACCAGCCGCGGTAGGGCGCTTTGTAGAGATCGCCCTGGGCGTGCAACTTGTTCAGCATGGCGGACACGACGGCCTGGTGGCGGGGCTGCGTGGTGCGGACGAAATCGTCGTTGGTGATAGCAAGCTTCGCGATGAAGGCGCGCCAGCTTTCCGCCAAGCCGTCACAGTATTCCTGCGGCGATTTTCCTTCCGCCGCCGCGGCCTGCTGGACCTTCTGGCCGTGCTCGTCGAGACCGGTGAGGAAGAACACCTCTTCGCCCAGGCCGCGGCGGCTCCGGGCAATCACATCGGTGATCACCTTCTCGTAAGCGTGGCCCAGATGGGGTTGGCCGTTGACGTAGTCGATGGCGGTGGTGATGTAGAAACGCTTCGTCATGCGCCGAATGTGGGGCGAAGCGGCCGGCTTGGCAACAACGCCGGAAAAGGGCGCTTCTTTCACGACGGTAGCCGCCGACGTGAGGAGAGTCTGATTCCCTTGGAGTTTGAGCCTCCTCACGTCGGCTGCTACAGAGTTTTGAAATCGCCTCAACCGGCGCCCCGTTTTCTTGAAGCCGCTCTGGGCAATCCCGGAGTTGGGCCGACTGGCGGAGTGAACCCGCCGCTCAACTCTTCAGATTCTCCGGGTTCAGGGGCGTGAGGTCTTTCGGCACGAATCTCCCGTCCTTGCGGATCAGTTGGTCGTCGAACCAGATCTCCCCCCCGCCCCACTCCGGCCGCTGGATCAGCACCATGTCCCAGTGGACGGCGGAGCGATTGCCGTTGTCGCAATCCTCGTAAGCCTGGCCCGGCGTGAAGTGCAGTGACCCGGCAATCTTCTCATCGAAGAGGATGTCGCACATCGGCTCGATGATGTAGGGATTGAAGCCCAGCGAAAACTCCCCGACGTAGCGGGCGCCGGCGTCGGTGTTGAGAATCTCGTTCAGCTTCTTAGTGTTGCTGGAGGTGGCGTTGATGACCTTGCCGTCTTTGAACTCGAGCCGCACGTTCTCAAACTTGGTGCCGGAGTAAATCGTCGGCGCGTTGAACTGAATGACGCCATTCACGGAGTTCTTCACCGGACAGGAAAAGACTTCGCCGTCCGGGATGTTGCGGTCGCCCTTGCACATCTTGGCGCCGATGCCCTTGATGCTGAATTTGAGGTCGGTGCCAGGGGCTTTGAGATGGACGTGATCGGCCCTGGCCATGCGCTTGTGGAGCGGAACCATCGCCTTGGCCATTTTGGGATAATCCATCGTGCAGACGTCGAAGTAGAGGTTCTCGAAGGCCTCGGTGCTCATGTTGGCGCTCTGGGCCATGCTCGCGGAGGGCCAGCGCAGGACCACCCAACGGGTCTTGGCCACGCGGTACTCGAGCACGGGCCGAAGCTTCTTGGAGTAAAGCTGTATCCGGTCGCTGGGCACGTCGGCGTTCTCACTGATGTTGGCCGAGCCGCGCAGGGCGATGTAAGCCTGCGCTTTCTTCATGCGGAACATCTCCACGTCGCGCACCAGCTTGGCGTGGCGCTCGTCGGTACCGCGGAGGACCTCACGGGTGACGCGCCCGTGCCGGACTTCCACCAACGGAGTGGCCCCGGCTTGGCGCGCGGCCCGCATCAGTTCCACGGTGAACTCGTCCGGGATGTCGATGGCATCGATCAGGACTGTGTCGCCCTTCTTGAGTTTCGTCGAGTAGGCCACCAGCAGGTGGGCCAGCTTCGTGTAACGCGGATCAGTCATAAACGTTGCCGGAGAAGGTAGCGAGGAGATTCGGCTTGGAAAGCATTTTGCTGGACGCCGACAGGGGCCGTCTCGATTGGGCGGAGGAGCGCCGGAGCGGTGTGAGCACACCTTTAAAAGTGTGCTCTTCCGGGTCAAACGCCAGCCGCGGCCGGCCGACGCCCGTTCACGCCAACGCCAACAGCAGAATCAGTCCGCCGACCGCGATGCGATACCAACCGAAGCCGACGAAGGTGTGCGTCTGGACAAACCGCAGCAGCCACTTCACCGCCACGAACGACACCACCGCCGAGACCACCGTGGCCAGCAACAGAAGAGTCCAGTTCTCCGGTGTCGCGCCCGGCGAGGGATGATGCAGAGCCTTGAAGATTTTCAATCCTCCGGCGGCCAGCATTGTCGGGATGCCGACCAGGAAAGAGAACTCCGTGGCCGCCGTGCGGCTCAAGCCCAGCGCCAGCATCAGCAGAATCGTGGCACCGGATCGCGACGTGCCGGGAAACACCGCCGCCAGCAGTTGTCCAATCCCTACCACGAGCGCGATGGTCCACGTCACCTCCGCGCGCGTCAGCCGACCTTTCAACCAATGCTCGACGAGGACGAAAGCGATTCCCCCGACGATCAAGGCCGCGGCCACAGGCAGGGCTGTCTCAGGCAACTTGAAATGAAGTTTCTCCAGCGCCAACCCGCCCACGCCAGTGACCACAAACGCCGCCGTCACCTTGAGCACAAAGTCGCGCGCCGCCACATCGCGCCAGCAGTGCGCCGCCTGCCGAAGACGCTCCGGGAACAAGGGCAGCACGGCCATCACCGCGCCGCACTGGATGACCACGTTGAAGAGGTCGCTCTGGCGGATTCGCAGCAGTTGCTCGGCGAGCAGCAAATGGCCCGTCGAGGACACGGGGATGAATTCCGTGATCCCTTCCACCAGCCCCAGCAAAATGACGGCGACCCAGTCAGGCACGGGCCGGTTAGACTCGAAATGCCCGCCACTGGCAAGTTGTAAAATCCTCCGCCACGCGGCCTCCGTTCTTGCTGTTCCGGGTGGGAACTACTACAAGTTTGACGGCTCTATGAAGTCCCTATTGCTTGGTCTGGCCTCGTTCCTGGCTCTCGGAGTCGGCGTCACTTCGGGTGGCGATGCCGCGCCGCGGCCCATTCCCCAGCCTCTCGCAAACCATCCCGGCAACGTCTTCGTGGCCGGTGAAACGGTGCGGTGTGCCGCGCCGCAGAGCCAGTCGGAAGGCTGGCGCGTGTTGGATTACGACGATCAGATCGTGGCCAGCCTGCGCCCCGTGAACGGCGAGTTCAACTTGGGTTCCTTGCCCGTCGGCTTCTATCGCCTGGTCCGCGAGGGCGAATCGAATTGGATCTCGTTCGCCGTTCTGGCGCCGCTCAAAGCACCGACGCCGCTCTCATCGCCCGTCGCCCTCGATGTGGCGATGGCGTGGTTTTATCCGAAAGAGAAAATGGACGCCGCCGCCAACCTGTGCGCGCTCGCCGGCGTGAACTGGGTGCGCGACCGGCTCGCCTGGGGACAGATGGAGCCAAAGCGGGGACGGTGGGCGGAGCCGAACCGATACGACCAGTCGGCGTCAGCGCAATCGCGCGCCGGCCTACGCGTGCTTCAGGTGAACCATTCTTCGCCCTCTTGGGCCAATCCCTCCGGCAAACGATTCCCGCTCGATCTGCTCGACACCTTCCGCTTCCACCGCGAGATGGCGCGGCGCTGGCGCGGACAAGTGCCGGCCTTTGAACCGTGGAACGAAGCGGACATCCCGATGTTCGGCGGCCACACCGGAAGTGAGATGGCCTCGCTGCAGAAGGCCGCTTACCTCGGCCTCAAGGCAGGAAACCCGGACGTGATCGCCGGCTTGAACGTCTTCGCCTCACACAACCGCGCGCAGTTGGACGACCTGCACGACAACGAAGCCTGGCCGTATTTCGACACGTTCAATCTGCATCACTACGCGCCGTTCGAGCAGTATCCGCGGCTCTACGCCGAGTTCCGCTCGGTGTCGGCGGGACGACCCCTCTGGGTCTCGGAATGCGCACTCCCGGTGAAGTGGGCGGGTGACGAGAAACTCAAGGAGCCGACCGTGGCGGACTCGCGCCTCTTGTCGGAGCGCGTGGTGAAAGTCTTCGCCCTGTCCCTGTACGAAGGCTCGGTGACGACATTCTACTTCATGCTGCCGCATTACGTCGAAGGCCAGACGCAATTCGGCGTTCTTCGGCCTGACCTCACGCCGCGTCCCGGCTACGTGGCGCTGGCTGCGGTCGGCCGTCTGCTGGCGGATGCAAAACCAAAGGGCCGGGTGAAATGCCAAGAACCAATCCAGGCGCTGCTGTTCCACGCGCAACCGGATGGCCAGCGCAGCGACATGCTTGTGGCCTGGGCCACGAAGGGCACGGCGTCACTCGACCTCCCGGCGAAGCCCGCGGCGGTGTTCGATCATCTGGGCCGATCGCTGAAGTCCTCGGCCTCGCTTTCGCTGTCCACGGCGCCGCAGTTCGTGGTGCTGCCCGCGGGGAGCGCGGAGCGTTTCGCGCTGGAGCCTCCACCGACCGCGCCTCCGCGCTTGCCCGGCGCGCCCTCGCCCGTGGCGCTGCAGGCGCTCTGGCCGCCGGAGAAGGTGATCCTGAAAGACTCCGCCTATCGGCTGTCGTCCGAGAAAGCTGAGTCGGTTCCGCTGTTCGTGTACAACTTCGGCGACGTGCCGGTTTCGGGCCTTCTGCGTGTGACCGCGCCAGACGGATGGAAAACCAGTTCGTTTGACACGGTGGACATCCCAGCGCACAGCCGCCGAGAACTGCGGCTGAAGTTGGATGGCCGGACTGCCGCTTCGCCCAAGTCGAACGAAACGGTGCGCGTCCGCGGCGACTTCGGCCCCGCGGGCCAGCCCGTGTTGTCGATGCGAGTGCTGACTCACTATGGAATGACAAAAGGCTTGTAGTTGTGCCGCTCCAGTCGGGCCTGAGAGATTCGCCGCCGTCTGAGAGCAACCGATAAGACCGTGGTTTTATGACGACCCATTTTCAAAAACATCCTGTGACCCGAACCGACGCGAACCCGCAAGGCCGGCAGGACGGCTTCACGCTGATCGAACTCCTGGTCGTGATCGCCATCATCTCCATTCTGGCGGCGATGCTGCTGCCGGCGCTGTCCAGCGCCAAAGAGCGAGGGCGACGCATCGCCTGCGTGAACAACGTCCGCCAGTTGGACCTGGCCTTGGGGATGTACGCCGACGACTTCGAAGGGGAATTCCCGCCGCGCACGCGCACCCCCGCCCCGCGCTGGGTGGAAAGCCTGGAGTCCTATTACGTGGACCGGAAGCTGTTGAAGTGTCCTTCGGACTCCATCCCCTGGAATCGGGAGCAGCGCACTTTCATTTTCAACGGCTGGGGAGATTGGTACGAAAAGAATTTGAGCGCGGATGACTTCGCCCTCTTCGAAGCCCACCGGTGGCCCCACGGATTCAAGCAGTCCCTGATTGCCGAGCCGAGCGAGACGATCACGTTCGGAGAGAAGCTGGGCGAGTCCTTTCACGTCCACATGGACTTCTGGCAAGGCTACGGCAACGACATTGAGGAAGTGGACCAATCCAAGCACAACTCCGGTGGACGCCGCGCCAAGTGGGGCGGCTCGGACTACGGTTTCGCCGACGGCAGCGTCCGCTACCTGAGCTACGGCCGCGCGCTCGCTCCGGTCAACCTCTGGGGTGTGACGCCGGAATGGCGTGGTAATGCGGTGACGTTGCCGTAGCGGCCAATGGGGACTCGCCGAATTCGCCAGAATCGAACTGGCGGAGAGGGGGGGATTCGAACCCCCGGTACAGTTTTACCCGTACAACGGTTTAGCAAACCGCCGCTTTAGGCCACTCAGCCACCTCTCCGTCAACAACCCGCGGCAGGCAGTTGGACGCCGTGCTGAATCCAGAATGGGACTCGCTTGGGACGCACCCGCTTTCACTGCGCCCTCGCGACATCCGACCCGGCTTCCAACACGCACTCCGATTTCGTCGTGCGGGGCGAGTCTTGCATGGATCGGAGAAGAGTCAAGATCGGAGGCAAGGCTTGCGGCGTGTTTGCCTGTTCAGTTCCTCCCCATCCCCATGCCAAGCCGGCCAGCTACCGGTTCGGAGACGCTGGCGCCGGTGTTCCGGCGGCCGGATTGGTCGCCGGCAGCTTCCCTGCTGAAGGCGCTTCACCCGAACGCGCCCCGCCTCGACCTCCTTGAGAACGGCGCTCATACGGACGTTGTTCCCCTGGTTGGTTGGCCCCCGGGGCGTGACGCCGCTTGAGCAGTTGCTCAAACTTCTCCCGCTGCTCAGGCGTCAGTTCGTGCCGGATTTTCTCCCGCACGTCCTTGAGTTCGGCCTGCATTTCCGGGCCGATGATCTCCCACCACGCCCGCATCCGCTGGCCGCTTTCGCGAAAAATCAGTTCCAGCCGTTTGATTTGGTCGGGCGTGAGACGCAACTCCTTCTTCATGCGCTCCAGAAACCGCTGCTGGGAAGCCAGCGACCCCATCGGGCCAGCCAGCGGCGACATGGGAGCCCGCGAAGAGTTCTTCAGCACGACCAGACCCGTGACGACCCCCGCGCCGTATATGATCAAGGTGGCGAGTATGATCTTCCAGAATCTCACCAAGCATCCTGGGGTTGGTCGGCCATGACGAGGACCGCGGACTCAAAGCTCTGGGAGAAGTCGTCTGCCGAGGCGGCGTCGTTCTGCCACAACAGCCACGCGCTGCACAGGAGGGCCACCACCAGACAGGGCGCCGCCGCGCGCCACAGCGCCCGCGCCCACAGGGCCGCGAGGTCCAACGGCGATGTCTCCGCCAGCCGCGCCATGATGCGCTGCTCAAACGCGTACGGCACGCGATCTGACGGAGCCGCCGCTCGCGCCACCGCGATCAGCTTTTGTTCCAAGGCATTCAGTTTCATAAACCGTTCAGTCCGGCAGACGCCCGCGCCGGACGGCAAGTTACAGGTATTTGCCCCGCGTGATGCGCGCCAGGCATTTCCGCATTTCGGCCCGCGCGCGGAAAGCGCGGACCTTGACCAGCGGGACCGACCAGCCGGTCAGTTTGGAGATTTCCTTCACCGATTTCTCTTCGATCTCCAGCAGCGTGATGACGAGACGCGCCGGTGGAGACAACATGCTTAGCAAGCGTTCGACCAGCGCCCGGGCCGCGGCCGCAGACTCACTCGCGTTCTCCGGCGCGGCGCCGAACCGCTCCAACCAGTCGCTTTCGTCGTCACTCAAGTCGGTGAAGGTCGCCTCGCGGTTGCGTTGGTGGGCACGAAGGGCATCGTAACACGTCCGCACCGCCAACCGCATGAGCCAGTGCTCGAACGGAGCGTCGCCGCGAAACGTGCGGAGTTTCTGAAACGCCTTCAGCCAGACCTCCTGCACGATGTCCTCCACCTCGCTCTCCCGGCGGGCGTAACGCCGGGCGGTGGCGAAAACCCGCGGCAGATACCGCTGAACCAAAACCTCGAACGGCGCGGTTTCCCCACTGAGGACCGCGGCAATCAGCTCGGCATCGGTTCGTTCCATCGGCGCGAACTATGAACTGGGCCGCATCCAGACCAAAGGAGAAAGCCACCGCCGTCAAGCAGTGGCTTCGCCAAATTGAGTCAGTGCCAGGGTTGAGTCACTCGCCGTGCTCAGAATCCTGCCACTGGGCGCGGACCCACAGCGCGCTGCCCGGCAAGGCTACCAACATGGCCGCAGGAAGGCTCCACCGAGGGAAGGTGCTCCCACTCCCTCCGAACGGAGGCTACTTCTTCTCAACCGGCTTCTCTGCGGGCTTCTCAGCCGGCTTGTCGCCGGGCTTGGCGGGGGTGGCCGGTTGGGGGCCTTGCTCCATGCGCTGGAGCCATTTCTCCATGCTCTCGAGCCGCTTGGCTTCCTGCTCCGTGATGGTGCCGTCCGTTTTTTTCTTCTTCAGTTCATCCACGGTTTTCTGCATCCGCTCGCGCCAGACTTTGCGCTGGGCTTCGCGCTGCTCCGGCGTCATCTGCTGCACCGCGGGGCGGACGGGGCGCTTTTCCGGTTCCGCGGGGGCATCGGCGGCGCGGACCAAGGCGGTGGCGCCCGTCGCAATCAGAATGGCCAGGGTGCATTTCAGGAATCGTGTCATCTTCATACGGTTCGTTTTGAATTGTTCAGTCGCTGTTTTGTTCAACAAGGTTTCAGAGTCTGCTGTTCAGACGGCGCGAAAGGTAAAGCGGTTACAGGCTGGAAGGGCAACTCAAATCGGGCGCCCCGCGGGACCAGGGAGCCGAAGCTTGATCTTGAGTTCTTCGACGAATTCTGAACACTCCTCCCATGCGAAAGCTGGTATCACTCATCTCGAGCAGGCACTCCGGCTGGAGTCACGGCCCCGCGAGGTTCGTCTCGGGGCCAGGCAACCTGCTGTCCGCCTCCAACCACGACTTGTCGCCCGCCCTGACCCATCTTGGCCGCAGCCGGAGGGAACGCTCACACGACGAAACCTTGTCATGAACCCCGATCCGATCACTTCGCAGCCAGCGAGCGCGCCCCCCGCCGGGCCTCCGTTGCCTTCGGCTTCCGAGGGTCCGTCCCTTCCGCCTCCGGCCGTGATCCGCGCCGCTTGGTTCTGCGTGCGGTCCCAGCCCAAGCATGAGCACATCGCCGCGGCCCATTTGCGCCAGGACGCGGACATCGACGTTTTCCTGCCGCGCATCCGCTTCAAGCGGCCGACGCGCCGGGGGCAGATGACGTTCACCGAGGCCCTGTTTCCCAGCTACTTCTTCGCGCGCTTCGACTTCAACCTGGGCTTGGGCAAAGTGCATCACGCCCACGGAGTCAGGGGCCTGGTCCACTTCGGCCTCCAGTACCCGACCATCCCGGACGAGGTGATCGCGGACCTGCGGGCGACCCTCGGCGACGAGGAAATCCACCTTGTCGCCCAGGAGTACAAGCCCGGCGATTCCGTCCACATCATCGGCGGTCCGTTCCACGGGCTGGAAGCCGTCGTCCAGCAAGTGATGCCGGGCCGGCAGCGGGTTGCGGTGCTGATGGAGTTCCTCGGCCGCCAGAGCACGGTGGTCGTGGAACGCGGTCAGATTGTTCCCGACAAAGGGGAGCGGAAGTTTGTCATTTGAACTCCAGTCGAATCAGACTGGCGCAGGCCATGTCGCCTTCGCGGGAAAGCCAGAGCGGTCAGAACAACGCTTCCGAAAGACGTTGAGGACGGATTGTTCTCAGGTTCCCAGTCCGTTACTGAATCACTTCCGCCGTGCGCACCGCGGCCACCCAACGCACCGTCGAACCAACGCTGCCCGTGACTTTGATGACCAAGGCGTGCGAGGTGTCGTCCGCTTCGGCCGTCGCATCCCAACCGGCTACTTCCTCGCCCAGGACGGTCTTGGAGAGGGGGCCGATCAGGTGAACGTCGCCGCCCGTATTGTCGATCACGCCTTTCAGTTCGTAGCCGGCGCTGGCGGCGGTGGTGTTGCGGGCGCTGACCAGGATGTCGAACGTCCACGTGGCGCCTTCCGGCAGGGTCATGCGCTGGCCGGCGTTGTCCAGGAACATTTCCTTCTGCACATCGTTGGTGGTGGCGCAGCGCAGCACGAACAGCGAGCTCTGGGCGTCGCCGGGCTGGCTGAATCGGCCGCTGGCATGGGTCCACTGCCCGTAATGGGCGGCCAGGGCGTCGCGTCCGCCCGAGATGGCGGCGTGGTCCGCCCGGATTTCGTTCGCGTAGCCGCCGGCCACGACGGCGTAATGGCCGCGGTTAGTGTTGGCGAAGCCGCCGCCCATCGTCGCGTAAGACACGTCCGGCTGAATGGCGTTTTCCGCGCCGCCGAGGATGGCGCCATGGGCTGCCCCGCTGCCTACGGAGTTCTCTTCGCCACCCGCCACGACCGAGAAATCCGCGTCGTCCTGGATAAGGTTCAGCTTGCCGCCGCCGATGAAGGTGTCGGTGGCCAATCGCTCGATCATGTTTTGGAAGCCACCCCCAATCGTGGCGTGGTGCGCCTGTTCCCGGATCGCGTTGGACAAGCCACCGGCGATGACGCCCACGGTGGCGTTGGTGGTGATCTGATTGCCGGAGCCGCCTCCAATCGCCGCATAGTTCGCGCCGTACTGAATCTGGTTCGCGTAACCGCCACCGACCACCGCGTAATCCGCGTCGGCCTGAATCTCGTTGCCCGATCCGCCGCTGATGGTCGAGTAATTGGCGCTGGTCTGGATCTCATTCCCGCTGCCACCGGCAATGACGGCGTATTGGCCCGCGTTGGTATTGAGCCTGCCGCCGCCGATCACGGCGCAAACCACGTCAGGCCGAATCGCGTTCTGCGAGCCGCCAAGAATCGCGCCGTGGGCCGCGCCGCTGGCGACGGTGTTGGAAGAGCCGCCCGCGATGACTGAGTAATCCGCGTCGTCCTCGACGGTGTTCTGAAAACCACCGCCGACGGCGGCTTGATCGGCCGTGGCATCGATGGTGTTGCCGACACCGGCCGGCCCTTCAAAGCCCGCGGCCCGCACCACGCCCGCCACGTTCAGCGCGGCCCCGGCCGGGTTGTTCGTGCCAATGCCCACGCCGCCCGCCGCCCGAATGAGAAATTGCCGCGTGGCCGTGCTGCTGAAATCGGCATCGGTGGAATCCGCCCAGACAAACGTGCCGGTGTGCTGGGCCTTGGCGCGGCGGCCGGCGGCGAAACCGTAGTTGCCTGCGACCAGGTTGTCGCTGCCGCCCGGAATGGCCGCGTAGGAGATGTTGGTTTGGATAACGTTGCTGTAGCCGCCGGCGATCACGGCGTAGTTGGCGTTGTCGCGAAGCGTGTTGTATCGCCCGCCGCCGACGTTCGAGTAATCGCCGTTCGGCTCGATGGTGTTGTTGGCGCCGCCGGCGATGGCCGAAAAGTCGGCGCTGGACAGAATGGCGTTGCTCTGCCCGCCCGCGATGGCGGTCTTGGCGCCCGCGAGACTGTGGCCGGCGCCGATGTTCAAGCGGTCGGCCAACAGATCGGCGGCAGCACTGAGCGAGCCGTTGAAGGCTGCATTGGTGTTGAGCAGCGCCACGTTGGGGCCGAGCCGCACCTCAGGCACGGTGCCAAAGGCCAGCTTGGAGGCGTTCAGGTTCGACAGGAGAAAGCCGCTGCCGGCGAACCCCGGCGCACTGACCACGCCGGCGAAGTTCGCCGCGCCGTTCAACAGGGCCACGCGCTCGCTCAGGCGCTCGTCGGGCACGGTGCCGAAGGCAAGTTGTGAGGCGTTGAGGTTGGAAAGCTGGACGCCACCGCCGAAGAAGCCGAGAGCCATGACCGCGCCGGAGAAAGCGGCGGGGCGGTTGAGCATCGCCACGTTGGTCGAGAGCCGCGCGTCAGGCACCGTCCCGGTCAAGCCGCTGGCCGGCAGGTTGGCTGCCGTGCCCGCGTTGGGCGCGAAGAGTGCGTGCGGCGCGGGGGTGAGTGGCTGGCGCGGCCCCAGTCGCGTGAAGTCGCTCGCGCTGCCGTTGGTGCGCACGCCGAGTTCGAGCCAACGCGCCTCGCCGGTGAACACTTCAGGGCCGAAGTCAAGCGTGACGGCGAACAGGCCGCTGGCAACGGTGACCGCGGCGTTCGTCGTTACGGCCAGCGGACTGCTGCCGCCGGCCGAATCGCAAATCGCCAATCGCAAATCAAAAATCCCGTTGGCGGGCGCGCCGGCGTCGGTGAGCCGGCCTTGGTAGGTGAAGGCGGTGCCCAAGGGCGCGGCGAGGCAGGTTGAGGGTTGAGGGTTGAGGGTTAAGAGTGCGGCCAGCAGCGTGGCTGTCTGGAGGAGGGGTGTTGCTTTCATGGGTTTGGGGGTGGGCTTTGGTTGAACGGAGGATCCAAACCGCTGCGCGGAGACGACGGCAGCGGCAAAGCAAGGGAGGGCCAAATCATCTTGAACTCCGAAGTCGGGGAGCGCGCCCGCCCTGGGCGTAGCTGCACGCGCCCGTATGTGTTGAGCGTCGTAGCGCAGGCTTTCCAGCCTGCCGTATCGCCGACTTGCAGTCGGCAGGGCGTGGCTAGTCTAGAAACACGCCGAGTTCGTACCCGCCTTCGCCCGGTAACGTCCCGCAGGTTGAAAACCTGCGATACGGCAGGCTGGAAAGCCTGCGCTACTCCAAACACATACACGCGCCCTCGCGTCCAGTTCCGTGGGCCGACGAAGGGATGGGGGCGCTGGGAATCTTTCCACGGCCCCAGAGTTTTCCGCGAGGGCGCGGAAAACAGCGCCCGTGGCGGGCGCGCTCCCCATTCCCTTTCGGAGTTCAGGTTCACGGCTTGATCAGGCGATAGAAGCGGCTGGGGCCGTTGGACGGCAACTCCACACGGTATCCGCCTTGGTGCAGCACAGGCTGGGCCGCGGCGGGCGTCCAGACGGCCTCGGGTCCAAGCGCCGAGGTTTCTTCCAGCCGACATTCGGCACAACCCGCCGGCCAATCGACGATCACCAAGCCGGCTTGCTGTTGGATGTTAAGCGGGAGACCGGTCACTTCCCGCACGCGATAGAACGCCGCCGCTCCTGGTTCTGGAAGCGGACCCAGGAGGGCGTGCTCACCGGTGAGTTGGATTTGTTGAATGACCTGCCAGGCGCCGGAGCCGGACAGATCGGGGCCGGCTTCCAAGGCATAGCGCCGCCCGGCGTGGCCGTAGAGCGTGAGCCAGCGGGCGCCGTTGGTCGCGGGACTGACGTCGAGGATCGGTTCGCGGGCGACCACGAAGACGCGGCCCGAAAAGGCGCCGCCACTGAGGAGCGACGGCGGAGTGGCCCGCCGGCCGGTCAAGTCCAGGCTCTGCAAACGAACGACGGCCGAGTGTTCCGTGGGCAGGGCCAGGAAGGCGAGTTGCGCCAATTGGATCTGGCCTTCCAACGTCGCGTTGGGCCAGCTCTCAAAGCGCAGTTCAAAGCGGTTGGAATCCAGCGGGCGGAACTCCGTGCGGGCCACTTCGGAAGCCAGGTTCTGCAGCGCGAAGTTGGTCAAACAGCCGAGGTCCGTCTCCAGAAGGAAGCTCGCGTTGGTGAGGTCGGTGCCCGCCTCGAGCCGCAACGGCACGAAGCTGCTTTCGCCCGCGAGCAGGTTGGTGGTGCCGACGCTCAGCGTGAAATCGGGCCGGGTATCGCGCACGATCACGGTGAAGGATTGTGTGGTGCTCAGGCCCGCGCCGGAGCCGGGGCTGTCGGTCACGATCATCGCCAGGCGATTGGTGGTGCCGCCCTGGAACTCGGCCGGACGCCAAGTGAAGATGCCGCTGCCGGCTTGAACACCCGCCCCGGCCGGCGCGCCCGGCGCAAGACTGAAGGTGAGCGCCTGGACCGGCAGGTCGCCGTCGGTGGCGCGGTTGGTGAAGGTGACGATCTGGCCTTCCGAAACGGTGAAGTCCGGCGCGGGCGCCAGCGTGGGCGCGGAGTTCAACTCGCGCACCACCACCGTCACGATGCTGGTGGCGCTCAGGCTGGGCACGCCGTTGTCGCGCACGATGACGGTGAACTGGTTCGTGCTCGGGCCGTTGGCTTCACCGGTCTGCCACGAGATCGCGCCGGTGACGGGATCGATGAGCGCCCCCGGCGGCGCGTCCAGTCCGAGACTGAAGGTGAGCACTTGCGCCGACGCATCGGCGTCGTCCGCCGCGCTGGTCAACGCGAGCGTGTCGCCTTCGTTCAGCGTGTCGGGGCCGCTGATCGCGAGATGCGGGGCCGCGTTGGTTCGGCTGACGACCGTTTCGGTGTCCGGGCTGGTGGGGGCGGCTTCGCGGTTGCCGGCCTGGTCGGTGGCCAGGGTGTAGAAGGCATACTGCGAGCCGAGTTGAGCGTTGAACACCGCGTTGCGCAGCGTGGTCCGCTGGAGCCACGGCACAAAGGGCGCGCCGTCGGTGGAAACAAAGACATCGAAGAACGCCAGCCCGCTGCCATTGCTCTCGTCGCCGCCGGACCAGTTCAACGGGACCTGCGCGTAGCTGTTGGCGGGCAGTATCGCGACGGAGCTTGCCGGCGCAGTGGTGTCCGGCGCCGGCGGCACTTCGTAGGTGAGCGTGTAAGTGCCGGGACTGTTGAAGTCCAGCATGTGCAGGAGGTGTTCGTTGCGCGGACGGTGGCCGAGACCGATGAAGGTGCGGTCGGTGGTCCAGACGTTGGTGCCGAAGGCGATTTCCACGCCGTCGGAGCGGCGCACGCGGCTCAAGCGGAACTGGCCCTGGCCCGGATCGGACACGCGCAGGTACGCCCAGCCGGCCGGCATGGGCGCGGCGAGTTGCACCTGCAAATCGCCGGCGGAGGGCGCGCCATCCGGGGTGGCTTGTTCGACGACTTGGACCGGGTTGGTCGAGCCGTCGCTCAAGTAGAGCGTGTCCGGCAAGTCGCGGTCGTCGGCGAGGTCATTGACGAGGAAGTCAGGCCGGCCGTCCTCGAAGGCGCCGCCCGCCTGCACGAGGTGGATCATTTCGTGAATGCCCACGTCGTCGATCAGCGACGTGGCGCGTCCGCCCAGCGAGTCTTCGTGCTCGAAGCGCGCCGAGTAATCGACGAACAAGCCTTGCAGCGTCGAGGTGAGCAGCCAGCGCCCGATCTTCGTGTCGCCCGGCTCGAGGTCGCCGAAGTTGACCGTGAGCGACGGCGTGAGGTTTTGGCCGGCGACCTGGGCGGCGATGATGCTGAAGTCGATCAGCAGCCCCTTCTCGTTGTCAATGATCTTGGGCTGCGCCGACGTGATCTTGAAGTTGCCGGCCCGCCCGTGTCCGATGTTCTGCACCAACACGGCCAGCGAATACGGCACCGCCGGTTCGACGATTTCGGTAAACGGATCGTCGCTGAACACGTCGCGCTGGTGGAAGTATTTCAGCCGGAGTTTGGCGTTGGGATAAACGTTGACGGGGCCGGGCACGAGGATGGCCGAGCCGGGCACGGCGCCCGCCGTGTAAGTCATGAAGCCGCCAACGAAGTAGCGCGTGATGCCGTTGGTCGCAGCGTCGTCCGTCGGGAGAATCACCCAGCGCGCGCGGCCGCTGCTGGCGGGCGGCACGAGCCAGCGCGGGCGGGTGACGCTCAGTTCGTTGGTGCTGGGGATGCCGGGATCCACCAGCACGATGCCGCTCAACTCCGGATCGAGGATGACGAAGCGGTCGTTGGCCATTTGGCCGGCTTCGTCGTAGATCGTGAGGGCGACGTGCAAATCTTCGAGGGGCGAAGTGTTCGAGTCGTTGAACACCTCCAACGTTGCGCCCACCGCTTTGCGCGTGAAGGTCGCTTCTTGCTCAATCTGCAGCCGCACCTGGGCACAGATGCCGTCGCCGCCGGACTTGAGCCGCGTCCAACCCGCCGGGGCGGGACGATCGGCTTCCGACGCAGGCCGGGGCGGGAGCGCGAGGTAAGTCGTCTTCCGCGTGCCGGCAGGCCGCGACGCGAGCGATGAATTGGCGGCCTTGGTCCGGCTGGAGACAGCGGTGGCAGCGGTTTGAGACTGGGCCGATGCGCCGCTCAGATTGGTGGCGAAGGAAACCTGCAACGCTTCGGCGATTTGGGCCGGCGACAGGTCCAGTTTGAACGGCACCGGTGCCGGCGCCTCTGGCGGGTAACATGACCCTTCCAATAGGGTGCGGCTGGCGCCAAAAGTCATCTTCCGGTAGGCGCTGACATCGAAGTTGGTGTCGCCGGCGCCCGCGAAAATGGTGCCGCTGATCTCGAGCTTGAGCACCACGCCGCTGAAGCAGGCCTGCGCGCCAAACGTGCCGTCGCTGCAGCCGCCGATCTTGAAGCTGACGCCGGTTTCGACGCCGCCCACCGCCTCGGCCGCGCCGCCCCACTTGATCGTGTTGGGCGGCGTGCCCACTTGGGCGGAGAGTTCGACACCACCTTTGGCCCCGACAAACAACGTGCCGGTCAGCGTGCCGTAGATGCAGGCCTTCGGGTTCTTGAAGAAGCAGTCGGTGGAGATGGTGAGGCTGTAGGAGCCGGAGAGCGTTGGCTCGGCGCCAAGGAACACCGCGATTTTGGCCGTCACATCCCCCAAGGTCGCGTCCGGCGTCGTCGTCTCGAACTCGGGCTGGAAACCCAGGCCCACGGTGATCGAGGTGTTGAGCTGCCCGACCACTTCCGCCTCCAAGCCTTGGACGCCGTCTTCGCAGCAAGTGCAGATCTTGGTCGAGCCGCTGATGGACGTCTCGACGGCGCGGACGCGCAAGTACGGCGGCAGAGGCGCGTTCATGGCGGCCAGGAGCACCCCGCCTAGCGCCATCTTGAAGCCGCCTTCGCCGCTGAAGCAGACTTCAGTGAAGTTCTTCTCGTCGCACCCGCACTCATTGGTGGGCGCGTAATTAGGCGTGACGCTGTGGACAATCACGGAGCCGGAACTGCCACCGCCGCCGCCCCCACCCCCGCCGCCGCGGCCGGTGGGGTAGTCTCCGGCGAACGGCATCCGCGACCCCGAGCTTGTGCCCGAACCGCAATGCCCGGAAGCTCCCGTCACCCACACCGGCACTTTGTAGGCGATGCCGAACGGGCCGCAGATGAGCTTGTAGTCGAGGTGGCCGGGCACAGAGCAATCATCGGCGGAGTCCTTGGCCGACGCTTTCCCGCCGCTGCTCGTGCGCCGGATCATCAGCGGCACCGTGAGCGAACTCCGCGCCGCTAACGTGCCGAGGTCGCTGATCAACGGCGTGAGCGTCCAGTTCGGATGCGTGCCGAAGCCGATCGTGACATCGTTGGCCGCGACGAGGCCGTGGTTGGAGATCTTCAGGTCCACCTGCGCCTCGTTGCCGACGATGGTGCTGAGATCGATCAGGCTCGGTTCGACCGTGATGACCGGCGCGGGCACGACCGTCTCGAACACCGTTTCCAGCACGATGTTCACGCGGTCTTCGATCTCGATCTCCTCGACGCGCCAGGTGTAACGCACCAGTTGCCGCGCCAGGAACACGGACTTCTCCGTCACCTGGCCGGGCGTGACCGTCACGACATCGGTGCGCGTGGCGTGTTGGGGCGCGGAGGCCTCGAGGTTGTAGGTGCCCTCACGCAAACTGGTGACCAGCAGTTCGCCGTTGGCGTCGGTCTGGCCGCGCGCCACCACTTCGCCGTTGAACGGGTCGCGCAACACGATCTCGGCCCCGGCCACGTTGGTGTGGCTTTCGCCGAAGTAAGTGAACTCGTCCACGGCGGTGAGCTTCACGTCGCCCAACGCCGCGGACACGATTTTGAAATGGAACGGCAGCGACACAAACAAGTCGCCGCCGGACACGCCCATCGTGCCGTTGAGTTCGCCGATGGGCATGTCGGCGGGCGGGAGCAGTTGCAGCGTGAAACGGTTCGTCTCGCCCGGCGCCAGCGGCGGGATCGGGTTGGTCGAGGCCACGTGCAGCCACGGCTCGGCGGGCGTCACCAAACTCAGCGCCTCGCTGGGCGCGCCGCCGTTGTTCACGACTTCGAACTCGACCAGCCGCTGTTCGCCGCGCACGAGTCCCAGACGCAGCGAACTGGGCGTCACCACGATCCGCGGCCGGCGTGCCTCGACGCTGAGCCGCACGGGCAATTCGAGGAACGGCCCTTCCGTCGCGGTGAGCAGGAAGTCGAAGGCCACCGCCGCGTCCTGGTCCACGAGCGAGCGGATCGAGTAGAACACCGTCGCGCGGCCAAACGCCGGCAGCGTGGCCGGCATCGCCACCTGGGCTTCGACCGTCGTCATGAACGGGGCCACGCCGCTCAAGCCCGTGAGCGGCACATCGGACAAGTTCTCCAGCGTGAACTCGCCGGTGATCGTGCTGAGGGCCGGGAGCCGGCGTTGAATCGCGCTCACGTCGGCCTTCATGCCCAAGAGCGTGAAGCTGTCCTGCACGGGCGCGCTCGCCAGTCCCGGATGGTCTGCGCCCACCGTGTAAACGCCCGCTTCGCCCGGCAGCGGCGTCCAGGTGATCGCGAATTGGCCGGCAGCGTCCGTGATGGCTGCGATCACGCGCTCGGTGTTGCGCACGCGCAGATGGATGCTGACCGGCTTGAACGGCACGCCGATGCCGAGACTGTTTGTGGCTTGCCCGCGCAGAGGAATGACCGTCCCCGCCAGCGCCTGCTCGATGTCGGTTTGCACGAAGGCGCGGTAAGCCGCGGCCACGCGGATGGGCGCAGAACTGAGGCGCGTGTTGTTGTCCTCCAGAGTTTCCGTGACGGCCTGTTCGGCGTCGGTCTGCACGACGATCCAGTACTCGCCCACCGCTTGCGGGATGCGCACCTGGAGCGTCTGCTCGAAGTACTGACCCGGCGGCAACGTGCCGTTGAAGCGATACTGGCTCACGAGGGTGTCGTCGCCGACCAGCGCGTCTTTCGAGAGGAACACGCGCGTGCTGAAGTTGGTCGCGACCGGCATGAAGCCCTGGTTGGCCACGCGATAACTCGCCGTGACGTAGGACTCCGATTCGGCGGACGCCGGCACGGTGACGTTGCCGATGAACAAGTCCGGCAAGTCCACGTCGCTGACCACGACGGTGTCCGCGCCGTCCACGTAACCCGGCGCGCTCGCAGTCAAGCGGACGGATTGATTGCTGTCGGTGACGCCATCAGCCACGGTCGCGACGCTGAACGACGCCGCTGATTCGCCCAACGGGATGATGATCGTGCCAGGCATGGTGACTTCGTTGGTGTTGCCCGAGGCGAGCGTGACCGTCAGCGCGTTCGTGGGCGGTGTGTTGCGCGTCACGGTCACAGTGGTGGCGGCAGGCAGTCCTTCGCGGAGCAGCTTCTGCGCAGCGATGAGTTGCAGGGCCGGGCCTTCGTCGTCAGTCACCGTCAAGGTCTGCGCCGTGATGTCGGCGACGCGCGCGTTGTTGCCCGATGTCAACACGTAGCCGCCGAGGACGGTGGTTTGCGGGCCGTCCAGCAACGCGTCATCGACCGCGGCAACCGGCACGCTGATCGAGCTTTCGTTGGCCGGGATGGTCACGCGCGCCGGCAACTGCGCGGCGGTGACCTCGCTGCTGGTCAACTCGACCGTGAGCGCGCGGGCGCTGGCCGGAAGACGCGTGATCGTGGCGTGCGTGGCCTGCGGGCCGGCGTTTTCGCTGACCGTGCCGCTACCCAACGTGAGCGTGACCTGCGGCACGTCGTCATCGAGCACCACTACAGTGGCAGAGACGCGCGCGAAGCCGGGCGCGAAGGCGTCGAAGGGTTGTTCAGCGGGCGCCTGCACCAGCGCGTCATCGCCGGCCAGAACGAGGAACGTCCCGGAGTTCGTGCCGGCCGGGATGGTGACCTGGGGTGGAACAATCAGGCGGGTCGAACCGAGCGCTTCCAGCGAGACGACGAGGCTGTCGGTCAACGGTCCGTCGCGAGAGACTGTCGCCGCGATGCCCAGGCCCTCGAGCACGGCGTTGGTGTGGAGCGTGAGCGTCAGGCGGGAGAGGTCGGTGTTCAGCACTCGCACGACGGCCAGGTCGCCGGCCGTGTCCAGGGCGCTGGCGGCGATAATGACGTCTTTGGCGGCATCGACGATTCCGTCCGGGACAACCGTGAGGTCGAACCAGCCGACCGTCTGGCCCGCGGGGATGGTGATGGCTGCCGGCACACGCAACTCCGCGGTGTTGCTGCTGGCCAGGCTGACGACCAAGTTCGACGCCACGCTGCCGCTCCGGGTGACCATGCCGCGCAGGGCCGGATTGACGGCGTCCTCGCGCACTTCCGCCGCCGAGAGGCTCAGGCGAATGGCGCTGGGCACCATCAAGAATTGCGCGTCGAGCGCGACATTGTTCGTCTCGCTCTGTTCCAGCAACACGTCCTCGGTGTCGAGCGCCACGACCACGTGGAGCAACGTGCCGGGCACGGCGGTCGGCAACGTGACTTGCTGCGTGCGCACCAGGAACGCGCCGGCTTCGAGGTGGTTTGTGAAGACGAACGTGGCAATCCGTTGGTCGCTGCCGATGGTTTCGTCGGTCGAGAGCGAAGCGGTTTCGGTCCAAGGCGCGGTCAGGTCGGCGCTGCCTTGGTTGGTCACGGTCCAAACCACTTCGAGCGGCTGGCCCGGCACGCCCCGGCCTGGCGTGAGAATGTCGATCACGGCGAGGTCCGGCAGCGGCGGGAGCGTGAGCGCGATGGACACGCTGCGGAGGTTGTTGGCCTCGTCGCTTTCGGGCTGGCCGTTGGCGTGGTCGGCGGCGGCCAGCAGGAAATAGCTGCCCGGCGTGGATTGAGCACTCAGCGGCAGCGTGACGGACTCGATGCGCGAATAAACTCCACCTGCGGCCAGCGGCGAGTTCGTGCCAGCGGCCGTCGTCGCCAATGAAACCGCGCCCGCCAGCGAATTGCTGGTGGACGAGAGATGGAGTCGGTCGCTCCACGTCGCCGACGCCGTCGCACCACCGCGGTTTGTGACGATCCAGGTCACGGTGATGCTGTCGCCGAAATTGGCCGTAGCAGCCGACGTGAGGAGGCTCACTTCGAGGTCGGGCGCGAGCAGCGTGAGCGGCGCGACCGCAATCAGCGTGTTGTTGGCTTCGTTCGCTTCCAACACTTCGTTGTCCGCATCCGCGGTGGCGACCAACCAGCGCTCGCCCGCGACGCGGTTGGGCAGAATCACCGCGCTGGTCTTGGTGAGCGAGGCGCCCACCGCGAGCGCGTTCGTCAGCCGGAACGTCCCAAGCGAAACGGCGCCATTGCCCGCGCTGTCCGTGGCCAGCGCCAACCGCAGCGAGGAGGGCTGCTGCAGAACGTTTGGACCCAGGTTCGTGACGGTCCACGTGAGGCTGACGGTTTGTCCCGCGAGCGCGTTGGCCGGCGCGGCGAGGCGGGCGACCGCGAGATCAGGCGGCACGATGAGGTGCGCGAGTTGGCTGGTGACGGCCCCGAACGGATTGCTCACCACCACGAAGTACGCACCGGCATGATTCGTCGTCGCGGACGCAATTGTGAGCGAGCTGTTGGTGGCGAGGGCCAGCGGCGCGGTGTTGAAGAACCACTGGTAGAGCAGCGGCGCTGCTCCCGCCGCGGCCATCTCGAACGTCACGTCACGTGTGACGAGGGCAATCTGGTTCGTGGGCTGGCGCGTGATGGCGGGCGGGAGGTCCACTGCGCCGGGCGCGGTGAGCGCGAAGTTGTCGAGGCTGGTCACGTCCGCCCCGCTGTAAATGTCGGCCATGATGTAAATGGCCGTGAGTTCGGAAAGCACGGCCAGCAGGTCGGCCCGAGTGGGCGCCGGGCCGGCCAGCGTTTCCTTGCGCCACGCCGTGCCTTCGCGTAACGCGATTTCGTAATGCCGCCACGGCTGATTGCCTTGAACGCCGAGACTAGCCACGAGGTGCTGGCCCGCGCCGGCCAGAATCACGTCCACCGCCGCGCCGCCCTGCGTGCCGCCCGACAAGCTGACGATGAGATCGAACGCGAGCTTGCCGTCGTAGAACGAGGCTTTGTTGCCCAGGAACTGCGACGGTGCAGACAGATAGCCGGCATAGTTGCCGGAATCGCTGGCACGGACGTATCCACCCGGATTGCCGCCGGAGGATTGCCAGGTCATGGCGGTCGGCGGCGTGGCGATGGTGAAGTCGCCGGCCGGTGGATTGGCCAGTTCGAGGACGGTCCAGCCTTCCGGCGACGCGCTGAAGTCGCTGAGAACACTGGAGCGGCACATTCCGGCACTGCCGGCGGTGTAGCGGGCGGCGATCTCCTCGGGCGACAGCGCCCGGCCATAAACCGCCACTTCGTCCAAGCCGCCGTTGAACGTGTTCGTGCCCGGCCCCATGCCGCTGCTGCCGATGGCCACGGCGTAAGCCGAACTGCCAGTGAACGCACCCAACCCGGCGTCGGTGTGGGTGTTGTTCAACGCGCCGTTGACAAAAATCTTGAGGCCCTCACCGGCTTTCCAGGTGCCGGCGAGGTGCGTCCAGACGTTCGTTGGAATCATGGCCACTGAGTCCACGCCCTGGAACGCGCCACTCTCGGAATCGCGCCCACCGACGCGCACATGGCCGTCATTGAGCACGTAGAGTCCGAAACGTGTGTAGCCGAAGGCGGAGGCGCCCTCGAACCAAACCGCGCCGGGATTGCCCAAGGAGCCGTGCCGGCCTTGGGGCCGCACCCACGCCTCAATCGTGGCCTCACTTCGACCGTTCAGAATTCCGCTGGAAGGCACGCTGGCCCATTGCGTCTGCCCGTCGAGTTGGAGGCTGGACTGCACCACGCCGGCGGCAAAACCCGGTGAACCGACCGCCACACCGTTCAGGCTTCTCAGGGCATCGTTGAAGCTGCCGTCCAACGGCCACCACGCCAGCAGGTCCGCGGGCGCGCTCACACACGAAGGCGGCGTGGCCCGACATTTGCCCAGACTGCCGGCGGCCACGAGGGCTGCTATCTCGGCCTCGCTCAGCGCGCGGTCGTAGATGCTGACCTCGTCAATCAAGCCGAACCAGGGCGTGTCGGTGCCGTGCCAGCCCAGGCCCATCTCAGTGCCGCTGGTCGGGGGCGCGGTGTTGTTCGAGGCCACGAGCGAGCCGTCGATGAAGAGGCGGCTGCTGGCCAAGTCCCAGGTGTAGGCCACGTGCGCCCATTGGTTGAGCGGCACGGAACCACCCTGGATGGCGGGCCAGTGGTTCAATTGGCCATCGTCGCGCACGCCGAACGTGGGCGCGGCAGAACCGAACGCGAGAATGGTGTTCCAGCCGTTACCCCGCCCGCTCCAGGCGCTGGCCGTGCCTTTCACCCAGGCCTCGATCGTGTGCGCGCCCGTCGGTGCGCTGCGCGGGATACGCACCCAGTCGCCGTCGCCATCGAGGCTGAAAGCTTGGCCCACCTTGCCGGGCGCGTAGGTGGCGTTGCCTTGGAGCGCGCCGCTCACGTCACCGGCGAGATCCTGCGCGTCGCCATTGCCGGTCCACCAGTTGACGAGGCCGGGCGCGGGCGGAGTGCAGACCAGCGGGCACAGGCCGGCGCTGCGCGCGGTGTAGAGGCTTTGAATCTCGCCGAACGAAAGCGCGCGGTCCCACAAGCAGACCTCGTCCACAATGCCATGGAAGGGATGCTCTCCGCTGCTGAAGGGCTCGTAGGTGCCGATGAACACGTCGCCGTTGAAGAAACTTGAGCTGTAGGCCGGCGCGCCGCTGGCCGTCTGGCCGGTGCCAATTTCCACCCCGTCCACATAGAGCCGCACCTGGGTGTTGTCGTAGGTGCCGACGACAAAATGGAAGCGCCCGTCCCAGATGGTGAGCGGCGCCAAGCCCGAGCGGGCGATGCCGGCAGTACCCGTCCGCTCGATATAGAACCCGAGTTGGCCGCCGGAGGTCGTGTAAAGGGCATAAGAAGCTCGAGTGGCACTGTAGCTTTTGCTGAAAATGTAGGCGAAATCACCCGGGCCGTCGGACTTGATCCAGGCCGCCACGCTCAAGGTTTGCGGTCGCAGCAGCGGTGAGTTGGCCACGCGCACGCCGACGTTCGTGCCGGAGAAGTCGAAGGCATCCCGGACCACGCCCGGCGCGTAGGCGGTGCCGTCGAACGCAGTGCCGTGCAGGCCCCGGCCGGACACGTCATTCGCATGACTCTGGCCGGGCCACCAAGCGATGAGGCCGGCGGGCGGCGAAGCGCAGGCGGGCGGGCACATCCCGGCGCTGCCGGCGGCGTAAAGATCGGCGATTTCCTGCGCCGCGAGGGCGCGACTCCAGATCGCAGGCTCATCCAGGACGAGCTTCCCGTAATTGGGGTGAACGCCCGGCTGGGCGCCGAGATGCAACGGCAGCGTGCTGTCGCGGAGACTGATCGTTCCCGCACCGCCGGAATGCAGGACGGTGCGTTGCGTTCCATCCACGTAGAGCTGCGGGTTGGCGTCGCCGTGGCGCGCCACCACCCCATAGTGGTGCCAGGCGGCATCCGCGGGCCCATCCGTGCCCCGCCAGCCCCCGTTGAAGTAGAAATAGAACATGTTGTTGTTGATCTGGTGGAGACCCACGCCGTAGTTGCACTGGCCAGCCGTCCAGTCCCCGCCCTTTTCCAGCGCGATGTCCACCCCGAACCGCACCCGCCTAGCCCAAAACTGGATGCTGAGCGCGTTGGTCAACCGCAGGGAGGGTTCGTCCGGTACCTGGACATGGTCATTCACACCGTCAAAGACGAACGCTTGGCCCGTCAGTCCGTTGGTGAAGGCCACCCCGTTCTGCAACGCACCGTGGTGGCTGCCCGTGCGGTCCATGGCGTTGTTCTCTCCAGGCCACCAGGCAACAAGGTCTGAGGGCGGCGGCGTGCAATGCGGCGCGCACATGCCGAGGCTCCCGGCGGCGAAGAGGGCGGCGACTTCGTTGGACGACAAACCGCGGTTCCAGATAGCCACCTCGTCGATCAGACCGTCGAAGTTGCGGGTCGTGTTACTCTCGCGGCGGCCGATGAAGAGGTCGTTCGCCATGACCGGCATCGGACCCGTCATCGGCCGGGAATCCACGAGCGCACCGTTGACATACACCCGCGCCTGCGCGCCGTCGTAGGTGCCGACGATGTGGGACCACTGATGGAGCGGCACGGGCGTGTTGCCGTGCGGCTGGGGCGCATTGAGGCCGCAATTGATGGTTGGCACGCCTGCCGTGTTGCCGTCGCCAAGCTGCAGGAGGTATTGGACAGCGCTGCCGGCCTCCTTGCGCACGATGGCGCAGCCCAACGCGGGATAGCTGAACGGCTTCACCCAGGCAGCCAGGGTGATGTTGGTCGGGTTCAACGCCGGAGAGTTGGGCACCCGCACAGAGTCCGTCGTTGCGGCGCTGAACTTGAAGGCCTGCCCGACGACGCCGTTCGTGATGGTCGCGCCGTTCTGAAGGGTGCCGTGATCGCCTTGGGCCAGGTCGTTGGCGTTGCCCTCGGCCGGCCACCAGCCAACCAGGCCCGACGGCGACGGGGTGCAAGACGGCGGACACATTCCCGTGCCACCGGCGGCGTAAAGAGATGCGACTCCCTCCGCGGTGAGCGGATGGTCAAAGAACACGACTTCGTCAATCTGGCCTTGAAAGAACGAACTGATCATGACGACGCCCGGCCGGCGGTCCAGCGCGCCGATGGCGAAGCGGATGTTGGTGTCCAGACTGCCCAGGGCCGTGTAGTTCGTAGTGCGCACGAGCGAGCCGTCCAGGTAGAGGCGCAACTGGCGGTTGGGCCGATCGAGGGCCCCGACAACGTGGTGCCAAAGGCCGGGGGCCGGCGCCGGCAGACTCAGGAGGACGGCCGGGCCCGTTGCGTCGGTCACGTTGAACACCAACTCGCCGGACGCCACATAAAGGCCGTAGCCCGCGTTGGGCGGTGTGCCATAGGCCGTCTGCCCCTTCATCAGCACCACACCCTCAGCATCGGACGTGCGCTTGCACCACGCGGCCACCGAAAAACTGTTCGTGCCCAGGTTGGGGAAATTGGTGAACGAGACAAAGTCGGTGCTGGCGCCAAGACTGAAGGCCTGCCCGACGCGGCCGGGCGCAAAGGTGGCCGCGTATTCCAGCGTCCCGGTGATGGCCGACTGCGCATCACGAGCGTCACCTTCCGCGGCGAACCAGTGAGTCAGCCCCACCGGCATCGGCGCGCATCGGGGCTGGCTCATGCCCGCGCTGCCGGCGACGAAGAGCGCGACGATTTCGTTCGTGGTCAGGGCGCGGTTGAACACGGCCACCTCGTCCAGCGTGCCGCGGAAGAAACGGCGCGGCGTGCCGTTGCCCCACGAGTAGGCGAAGTTCAGCGGGCGCGTGTTGTTCGCCGGCGTGGCCACCGCCGCGGAAGCCTGAAACCGGCCATCCACGAAAAGGGTTTCGGTGCCGTTCGCCCATTGAAGCACGACCTGATGGAACTGTCCGTCCAGCACGTCGATGGTGCTGGCCACGACGGGGAAGTTGCAGCACGGCCCGCCCGCACCGATGGACGCGAGGATGTGCCCATCGGAGGGGATCGCTTCGATGACCCAACCCGCCGAGTCCACAAAGCCGTGCGATTTGTCCACCAGCACGGTCTGTCCCTCCGTGCCGGCGCCGGGCTGGTCCTTGGTGCCGCGCACCCACAAGGCGCAGGCGAAGCCGTTGGAGCCGATGTTCAACTCGTCGCTGTGCGGAACCGTCACATGGTCATCGTCGCTGTCGAACACGAAACCTTGTCCCACGAGGGCCGAGGCGAACGCGGTCCCGCCGACGAGCGTGCCGTGATGGTTTCCGGTCACATCGCGAGCGTCGCCCTCGCCGGGCCACCACGCAATGAGGCCAGGGGGCGGCGGTGCTGAACCCTCCAGATTCAACTCCACCCGGACGTTCACGCCCACGCTCTCGCCCAGGTTGCCGTTTTCACTGAGCGAGATGAGGGCGAGTTCGATGAAATCGCCAGCCAGCACCGGCTGAGTGAGCGCCGCCACGCCGCCCGAGCCGAGTTCGAAGCGGAAGGGATTGGCTTGGTCATAGGGATCGCCGCTGAAGACCTCGCCCGCAGACAACGCCACGCCGTTCTTGCGGAGTTGCCAGCCCATGCGGCGGCCTTGGTCGGCGGGCATCCACACCGCGCCTTGGACCGTGGCCAGTCCGTTGGTGGGGCTGGTCCAGCGGGCTTTGGTGACGTCGCTGCCGGTCCGGTCCAACTCGGCACCATGCACCCACACGCTTGTTTCGCCTGCGGTGCGCCCCCAGACGGGGACATGCGCGTTGAGGCCGGCCGGCTCGTCCGCCCAGCCGTAGCCGGCTTGGTACGTGGTGAACAGCGCCGTCTCGGACTTGTAGAGCGACCAAGCGCCAAATGGATTCTGATTGGTGCTCCAGTCGGCGGCGAGATCATACACCGTCGGCTCCGCCTGAAGCGGACAGGCCCACGCGAGGGCGAGGAGCAGCACGAGTTCGAGGTGTGACGGCGCGGGCCAAAGGACCTGCGCCCGGGCAAGGGTGGTTTTGTTCATAGGATTTGAATCAGGGTTTTGTGAGTGGAAGGGGGCTGGCGCCAGGGCCGGCCAATCGGAAGAACCGGGCCGTTCCGGCGTGGGGCAATTCCACGCCATACTTGCCGTCGCGCAGCACCGGTTGAACGGCGCAGCGCGTCCAGTTCGTGCCGGAACCGAGCTGCGCGGTTTCTTCCAAGCGGCAGTCGGCACACGCGGACGGCCATTCGATAAAAACCGTGCCGGCCTGCTGCTGGATGCTCAGCGCCAGCCCGGCCACTTCGCGGGCGCGGTAGAAAACCGCCGGCGCGACGGGCGCTACAGGACCTACGATTTCGTGCGGGGCTGACAGTTGGACCAGACTGACTTCGCCCCAGCCATCCGGCAACAGCAGATTGGTGCTGGCTTCGATCACGTAACGGCGGCCCATCTGGCCGTAGAGCGTGAACCAGCGGGCGCCGTTGGTCGCCAGCGCCGCGTCGAGCAGCGGCTCGCGGCCGACCAGGAACACGCGGCCCGAGATAACCGCGCCCCGCAAGGCGGGCGGTGTGCCGTCGCGTCCGCCCGTCAGCGCCGAGGCGCGCAGCGGCACGATGGCGGAGTGCTCGACCGGCAGAGCGTCGAACGCCAGTCGCGCGAGTTGGAACTGGCCCTGCAACGCCGCGCCGGGCCAGCTCTCGCAACGCAGCGCGAGCTGGTTCGAGCCGAGCCGCACTTCAGTGACGGCCACTTGGGGCGCCAGGGATTGCAGGGAGAAGTTCGTCAGGCAGGCGAAGTCGGTTTCGATCAGCCAGCTCACGTTGGTGAGGTCCGTCCCGGCGTTGAGGCGCAAGGGGACGAAGCTGCTTTCGCCGGCGAATAGATTGGTGGTGCCGACGCTGAGCGTGAAGTCGGGCCGGGTGTCGCGCACGATCACGGTGAAGTTCTGCGTGGCGCTGAGCGTGGGCGTCGCGTTGTCGGTGACGATGATGGCGAGACGGTTGGTGGTGCCCCCTTGGAACTCGGCGGGATGCCAGGTGAACACGCCGCTGCTCGGGTGAACACCGGCTCCGGCGGGCGCGCCTTCGCCCAGCGTGAACGTGAGTGCTTGCGCCGGCAGGTCGGCGTCGGTGGCGCGGTTGGTGAAGGTGACGATCTGCCCTTCGTTGACCGTCAAGCTTGGCGGCAGTGTGAGCGTCGGGCGCGCGTTCACTTCGTTGACCACCACGGTCACGGCGTTGGTCGCGCTCAGGCTGGGCGTGCCGTTGTCGCGGACGATCACGGTGAGTTGGTTCGTGCTTGGACCGCTGGCTTCGGCCGTCGGCCACGAGATCAGGCCGCTCGACGGGTTGATCGTGGCGCCAGCAGGCGCACCGGGCGCTAGACTGAAGGTCAGGCTTTGCGCGGGGGCATCGGCGTCGGTGGCGAGGTTCGTGATGAGGACGGTGGTGCCTTCGTTGACGGCGATCGGGCCAGCCGCGGTCAGCGCAGGCGCGACATTGACGAGGTTGACGGCGGTTTGCGCGTCGGGTTCGCCGGGCGCTTCCTCGCGGTTGCCATCAGTGTCGGTGGCGAGCGTGTAGAAGGCGTAGGTGTTGCCCAGCGTGCCTTGATAGACGGAGCCCCGCAGCGTCGTGCGCTGGAGCCAGGGCGTGAACGCGCCGCCGTTCACGGAGACGAACACGTCGAACGACGCCAGGCCGCTGCCGTCCGGACCATCGGTGCCGGTCCAACTCACGTTGAACTGCTCGTAACTCGCGGCTGGCAGCGCGGCCATGGTACTGCTGGGCGCGGTGATGTCGGCCTCGGGCAGAAGTTCGTAGTAGAGCGTGTAGGCGCCGGGACTGTCGTAGTCGAGCAGGTGCAGGATGTTTTGCTTGAGCGGACGCAGTCCCGCGCCCAGGAAGGTGCGATCGGTGATCCACACGTTGGTGTTCATGTACATCTCCATGCCGTCGGAGCGGACCACGCGGCGCAACCGATACGCGCCGTCGCTCGGCTCGAAGATGCGCAGGTAAGCCCAGCCGGCAGGCATGGGCGAAGTGAGTTGCACGGTCAGGTGAGTCGGGCCGGGCGGCGCGTCCAGGCTTCGCTCATTGACGTATTGCACGGTGTTCGTCGTGCCGTCGCTCAGATAGAGCGTGTCGGGCAGGTCTTGAGAATCGGGCACGCCGTTGACGAGGAAGTCGGGCCGGCCGTCCTCGAACGCGCCTTGGGCCTGCACGAGATGGATCATCTCGTGGATGGTGACTTCGTCGATCAGCGACAGGTTGGTCTTGCCGAGGCTGTCGAGATGTTCCCAACGCGCGCTGTATTCCGTGAACAAACCTTGCAGCGTCGAGGTGAAGAACCAGCGTCCGATGGCGCGCTGGTGCGGACCGAGGTGGCCGAAGTTGGCCGTGAGCGACGGGGTGCGCATCCGCCCGGCGACTTCGGTGCCGATGATCTTGAAATCGATCACCAGCCCGCGCTCGTTCTCGATGATGCGCGGCTGGCCGGAGATGATGCGGAGGTCGCGGGCCATGCCCAAGCCGCGGTTCTCGATCATGACGGCGAGGTTGAACGGAACGGGCGGCTCGATCGGCGGCGTGAACGGATCGTCGCTGTACACGGCACGCTCGTGGAAGTATTTCACGACGAGCAGCGGGTCGGGATAAACCGTAATCGGCGCGCTGTAGAGCGGGATGGTGACTTCGCGGCCATCCTGCTTGTACATGATCAGGCCGCCGACACCGTAGAGCGTCGGCCCCAGCGGCGCGGCGTCGCGCGTGGGTACGAGGATCCACGAGGCCGAGCCGGTGGCGTTGGGCGCGAGCGAGCCCGTGCCATCGACCGCGCCCAGGCCGGTGACGACGGGCGCACGGATGCCGAAGAGATGATTCACGGGCTGGCCGTTCGTGTCGGTGATGTTCACCACCACTTGGATGTCTTCGAGGATCGAGGTCTGCGAACGGTTCTCCAGTTCGAGCGTGGCGTCGAAGGCATTGCGAGTCATGACGAGGTCCTGGTCGAGCCGCAGCTTGACCTGCGCGCAAACGCCATCGCCGGCGGGGCCGCTCTTGGCGCGAGACGGCGCTCGTTTGACTCCAGGAAGTTGCCCGAATGCGGCGAGCGTCTTTTCGTCGGCGTCTTTCGCGATGAGCGCCAGCTCCTGGTTCGTGGGCCGGGGCGGATAATAGAGGTTAGTCGTGACGTCTTTGGAGATTTCCCATTGGAACGGCTCGAGTCCGGGGAAAACCACCGAGACGCCGGCGAAGAGGGTGACGGGGCAGATGCTGATTTCGCCGGAGAAGCCTTGCCCCAAGCAGTACTTGAGTTCGCCGCTCACGCAGGTCCGAACGCCTGCCGCGGCGGTGGCCTCAATGGTGAGGTCATTGGTGCCCGGCCGCTTGAGGGTGACCGAGCCGCCCAGTTCGCAAACGACAAGCGGAGCGGCGCCCGCGTGGGCGCTGGCGCAGACCTGCAGGTTGGTCAGGTGGCAGTCGGTCTTGCCAGTGATGTGGCCTCCCAGTTCGATGTCGGCCTTCAGGGCGCAACCCATCGACAGCGAATACTCGAGGTCGTAACCGCGGATGTTCACGTGCCCCGAGAGCGGCGGCAAGCCCGCGAGGGGGACCGTCAGGCTCGCTTTGAAGTCCAGTCCGAGATCGGCTTCGAACTGCGTGCCGATGCCGCCCTCGTCGCAGCAGGTGCAAATCTTGATGTCGCTGGTCGGCTCGATCTCCACCTGGTCGAGGCCGGGGACGGCATCGATGGCGCCCTTTAGAGCTCCCGCCGCAGCTTCGAGCACGGAGCCCACCAGTGGCACGGGATAGCACACCGACTGGAACTTCGCTTTCTTGCAGTCGCACACGACGAGCGACGGCGCGTGCGGCACGGTGACGTGAGCATCCAGGTCGAGGTTGGTGTTGACCGACGAAATGGACGGCCAGGCGGGCGCCCGCACGATCGCTTCGGGGAGGTAACCCGACACTACGCCGCCCACGCCCGCACCGGGACCACCGGAGTCGCCGCCACTGCCACTCCCGACCGTGCCGGCGGGACTCTTGTCCGGATCGTGAAAGACGACCGGCTTGGCGTCGGTGTTGGTCTTGCCGGGGCAAACGAGTTTTGAAATCACCAGCGCCAGGAAGCCGTGACCGCCGCCGCTCGAACGGTCTTTGGCCGAAACGGACTTTGCTTCGCCGCCGCTCGGTTCCTGGCCGAGGCGCGTGATGGTCAACGGCACCGTGATGGAACTCAGCGCCGGCAAGCGGCCCAGTTCGTTGGCCAGCGGCTCGACGCGCCAGTAATCGTTCGCCTCGACTTGAATCTCCACGTCTTCCGCCGCCACGAGGCCGTGGTTGCTGATCTCGAGTGTGATTTGCGAGACGTCATCGACGATCTCGGACAAGTCCACGTAAGCCGGCGACACCGTCACCACCGGCACGGGCACGTGCGTCTCGAAGGTCGTCTCGATGGTGATGCGCGTGCGGTCCTCGATGGTCGTGGGCACGACCGTCCAGCGGTATTGCACCGTCTCACGCGAGAGGAAGGCGGTGATCGTGTTGGTGCGTCCGCCGCTCAAGCGCAGCGTGCCGCGGAAGGTGAAGTGCTGCGGAGCGGTGACCTGGAGGTTGTAGAAGGCCTCCGGGATTTGCGGCGCGAAGAAGTGCCCGGTCGCGTCGGTGTAGCCGCTGGTCACCACCTCGCGCGTGATGGAATCGGTGATCGTGACCAGCGCGTTGGTGATCCGCGGCGCGCCCTCGGCGTAGTAAGTGAATTCGTCCACCGCCTCGACCAGCAAGTCGCCGCGCGCCTCGCTCACGGCCAGAAACTCGAAGGGCAACGTGACCGCCGAGTCGGCCGCGCTCGCGCCGACCGAGCCGCGATAGACGCCGAGCGACAAATCCGCCGCCGGCGTGAGAAGCAACGTGACGATGTTCGAGTCGCCGGGCGCAAGGACCGGCAACGGATTCGTGCTCGCGACGCTCAGCCACGGCTGGTTCGGCACGGAGACGGTCACGGGGCCGGACGTGGCGCCGCCTTGATTAACGACGGTGAACTCGACGCGCTGCTGGCCGCCAATGGGCATGGCGGCTTCGAGACGATCCGGGAAGGCAACGAGGCGCGAGCGTTGCGGCTCGAGGCCGACGTAGAGCGAGCCCTCGGCCACAGGGCCTTCGCTGCTCGTGACGCGCAGGCGCACTTCGGTGCGAAGCTGGCTCAGGTCGTTCGCGCTGATGACGTATGTGAGCGGCACCCGCCCCCGCGCGCCGACGCTTGTAGCGCTAAGGCTGAGATTCACGTTCAGGTTTCCCACGCCGCCGACGATGCCCGCGGCCAAACCGTTTAACGCCGCGTCGCCGAGGTTGACCACCTGCACGGCGCCGGTGACCGTCGTGCCTTCCAGCACGCGCACCGGCACGCTGGTCGAGGAGAGTTTCATGCCGAGCAGGCTGAACGTGTCTTGCACGGGCGCGGTGGCGTCACCGGGATGCGCCGCGCCGATCGAGTAGTTGCCGGCTTCGTTCGGCAGCGGCCAGAAGGGCATTGAGAAATTGCCGCTGTCGTCAGTATAGGCGGAATAGATACGCCGCGTGCCGCGCACCGTGACGTGAACGCTCACGGGCACACCGGCCGCAGGCTGGCTGCTGCCGCGACGCACTGCGCTGCCGGTGAAGAGAACATTGGTCGGAATCACCGCCGTCTCCGTGGCGGTTTGCACCGTGGCGGTGTAAGCCGAGTCCACCGTAATGGGCACCGCGACGACGGCGGTGTTGTTGTCTTCGAGCAACTCGTGAACCTGTCCGCCCGCGTCCGTGACCACCACGATCCAGTATTGGCCCGCCACGCTGGGCAAGCGGAACTGCAGCGTCTGCTCGAAGAACTGGCCGACGTTGAGCGTGCCGCTGTAGGTGTAATCGCCGAGCAACGTGTCGCCGCCCACGATCGGATCGCGGCTGAGGAAGAAACGCGTTAGCACCGTCGGGCCGGCCGGTGCGAGGCCGCGGTTCTCGATGCGATAGCCGAGCGCGAAGGTTGCGTCGGTAAAACCGTTCGTCGGCACGGTCAGGCTCGCGATGCTCAGGTCGGGCAAATCGGCGTCGCTCACCACCACGCTATCGAGCCCGGACGTGAAGCCCGGCGCGCTGGCCGTGACTCGGGCGCTGCGGTTGCCATCGGGCGTGGAGTCGGCCGGCGTGCTCAGCAGGAAGCTCGCGGTGGTCGCGCCCACAGGAATTGTGACCGTGTCGGGGACGGTGACTTCAGTCGTGTCGCTGCTGTTGAGGTTCACTACGAGCGCGTTGGTCGTGGGCGTATTGCGCGTGACGCTCGCGGTCGTGGCGGGGTTCAAGCCTTCGCCCACCACGTCGCGCGCGATATCGAGCCGCAGCGTGGGACCGTCGTCGTCCAGCACCGTGAGTTCCGCGCCGGTGCCCTGGCCGATGAGGACTTGCGAGCCGCTGGCGCGAATGAACACGGCCAGCGGAACGACCGTGTCGCCATCCACGATCTGGTTGTCCACCGTGGCGACGGGGAACGAAACCGACGCCTCGTTTTCGGCGATCACTGCAGTCGCGGGCAGACGGACCTTGGTGGTGTTGCTGCTGACGAGGACGAGCACGAGCGGATTCTCCGTCACGGGCGAGCGGGTGAGCGTGGCGCGCGTGGCCAGCGGACCGCCGCCTTCGCTGACACGATCGGCGGTCAGCGTGAGCACGACGCTTGGCGAGTCGTTGTCGAGGATGGCAACCGTGGCGCTGGCGGACGCGAACCCGGCGGCGGAGGCGGTCAAGCGGTTCGTGACGATGCCTTCGATCAACAGGTCGTCCGCGGCGAACACCGAGACCACGGCGCTGAGCTGGTTCGACGGGATGATCACCGAAACGGGCGACAGCATCTGCGCCGGATCGCCGGTGAAGAGGTTCACCGCGAGGTCCTGCTCGAGGGCGTAATCGCGCGAGACGATAGCCATGACGGCGCTTCCTTCAGGCACGGTCGGTACCAGGAAGGCCAGCGCGAGCTGCGGCACGTCGATGTTGCGGACCACGACGGCGGCGCTGGCACCGGCGTAGTCGGCGGCGCTGGCGCCGATCGTCACCAGGTGGTCGCCGTCGATCAGACCGTCGAGCAACGGGGTGAGGCTGAAGCTCACCGAGCCGGCGCCGGCGGGAATGACGACGAGGTTGGTGACTGCCAGCTCGCTGGGATGGGAGTTGGTCAACGTGATTTCCAGCGCCGCCGCGCGCGAGCCGTTGCGCGTGACCGTGCCGGTGTAGGCCGCGCCGTCTTCGTTCACTTCGCCGCGCGCGAGAGTGAGCGTGAGTTCGGCGGGCAAGGTTGTGAAGTTCGTGGCGAAAGAAACATTGTTCGCCTCGTTCTCCTCGACGACCTGACTGTGCGCATCAGCGCGAACGAAGAACCGCACGTCGCCGGCGAGCAGGCTCGACGGCAGCACGACGGTTTGCGTGCGGTTGAGCCACTCGCCGCTCGCGAGCGAGTTGGTGGCGCGGAACTCGGCCAGCGCGGTGACAGTGCCGTTGGCGTTCGAGAGGGAGATAGCCTCGGTCCACGCCACGTCGATGAGTGTGAGGCTGCCGCGGTTCGTGACGGTCCAAACCAATTCCACGGGCAGACCAGCCCGCGCGAAGTCCGGTGCGAGCACTTCTTCAATCGCCAGGTCCGGGCGCGGCGGCAGCGTGAGTGTGATCGGCGTCGAGCGCAGGTTGTTGGCTTCGGACGATTCGGACTGCACACCAGTCGTGTCGGTGACGACGATGAAGAAGAAATCGCCGGGCGTGGAGGAAGTCGTGAGCGGGAAGGTGACGGGTTGGGTGTTCGTGTAGCTGGCGCCCGAAGTGAGCGGGCTCACGCCCGCTGCTACGGCGAGGAGTGGAGTCGCACCGGAGATCGAATTGCTCTGGCTCGAGAGATAAACCCGGTCGCTCCAATTCGCCTGTGCGTCCGCAGTGCCGGCGTTGCGCACCGCCCACGTCACCGGCAGCGAGTCTCCAAACTGTGCCGTAGCACCCGACGTAAGGAGGCTCACTTCCAAGTCTGGCGCGAGCAGTTCAATGGATTGCGCGCTGAGGAACGAGTTGTTCGTCTCGACGGACTCGAAGACCGTGTTGTCCCAATCAGCCAACGCCCGCACCCAACGTTGGCCAGCCATGCCCGCCGGCAGAATCACTTGCCCGGTCACGGAGAGCGACGCGCCGGACGGGATCGAGTTCGTGGCTGTGAACGTGGCCAACGTGCTCGCGCCGGTGCCATCGGCGGCGGTCGCCAGTTGCAGCCGCGTTTTCCACGAGCCGGTGACCGCGGCCACGCCCTGGTTCGTGAGAATCCAACTCACGCTCACCGGCTGACCTGCGAGGCCGCTGACGGGCGCCGTCAGATCAAGGACAGCCAAGTCCGGCAAACCGAGCGTCCACGCGATCGAGAACTCGTCCGACCCTGCGACGCCGTTCGAGCCGTCGGCGTTTTGGTCCATGAAGTTGCCGGCCGCGTCGGCGATCTCCGAGCCGATGGTGAGCGTGTACGGGCCGTCGAGGCGCTGCGGCGGGAAGCCGACCCGCAAGCGGTCGCTCGCCAGCGCGCTCACACCGCTGATCGTCACCGGACCGGCGGGTCCCACGAGCGCCGCGTCGGCTGTGGTGAAAGTGCCGGCGAACATCGGCGAGTCGAAGGTGAAATCCACCTGACCGAGGGACGAGTTCACGCTGCTGCCTGCCGCGGGAATTGTGCTGAGCACGCGCGGGCCTTGGGTGTCGATGGTGACGGTGATCAAGTTCGTCACCGGATTCCCGCGTTGGGGCACGAAGCGGACCGCGACAGGACGCACGCCGTCTGCCAGCGTGGGCGCGGTGAGGGCGTAGGTGCCGGCTTCGAGGTTCGTCAGCGCCGGTGTGAACGCGCCGCCGCTGCAACTCACTTCGACGCTGCCGCGCTTGTTGATCGTGACGTCGAAGGTGGGCGTGGTGTTCGTGGTCAGTCGGTCGCTGCTGGATTGCCCGGTGTCGCTGCCGGCTTGCAGCGTGATCGCGATCGCGGGTTGGACGAAGAGCACGGTGATCTGTGCCGTCGCGCTGTCAGCCGAGCCGAGGCCGTCGCGGGCCAGCACGGTCAGGGTGTGCGCGCCGGGCGAAAGCGTGGTGAGGGTGAACTCGCGGTCGGTGCCCAGCGCGCCGTCGCGGTCTGAACTCCACTGGAAGGTGAACGGGGCCAGGCCCTCGACTGGTTGCGCGCGGAACAGGATGGGCGCTTCTTCGTTGAACTGGCTGCCGTCGCCGGGCATCGCGATTTCGATGCGGAAGTTTGAGCCGCCGCGGATGGTTGAGGAGATACCGGGCGTGTTGTCATTCCCACCGTGCCACGCCGCGCCGTAGAGGATGAGCCCGTTGGGTTGCAGCCCAAACGGCGCCTGGCCCGCGGCCACGTCGTCAGGCAAATCCAGGCCGATGTTGTTCGGATATGACAAGAGCGGGTTGCCAGCATTGGCTGGGAGGCGCGTGAGGTTGAACGTGCCGGTGAAAGGCTGGAGACCGAGACGATCGTTGAGGCTGTTGAGGCCGCCTTGCTCGGCGGACGAACCTGTGGCCAGCACCAGCCCGCCGCCTTCGCGCTTGAGGTTTTCGTAGTAATTCTCGGTCAGGAGCCGGCCCTCGCTTTGCCAGCGCTCGCCAACGAACGAGGCGCGGCTGCGCGCGTCACAGATGACTGCCTGGCTCGTGCGGTTGGTGAACCAGTCGGCGATGGCTTGCCAATCGGCGGAGAAATCATCCGCGCCGGGTGAAACGTCGAAGACCCAGACTTGGTCGTAAGTGTTCGTGGCCAGCAGCGCCGCGGCTTGACCGTTGGTGGCGAGGTTCAGGCAGGTGGCGCGCGCGCCCGCCAAGAGCAGCGTGTGGAAAAAGTTCGAGCCGTCGGTGTTGTCGGCGCCAGAGACGTTGACGAACAACACCGGTTGATCGGGCGGCTCGACCATGAGCGTGACGCTGGCAACGTTGTTCGTCAGGTCCGGATCGACTTCGCCCGCCGCCACACTCGCGGTGTTGGTCAACAGGCCAAAGGCCGTCGGCGTAACCGTAATCGCGACGGTCGCCGAAGCGCCTACCGGGAGCGCGCCCAGTTGGGCGATGACGCGCTGGCCGAAGTTCGTCAGCGCGCCCTGGCTGGGGACGACGGAGACCAAGGAGACGGACGAGGGCAACGGATCGGTGAGCGTGACGTTCGCGGCGTCGCCTGGGCCGGCGTTCGTGACCGTAAGCGTGAAGACGAGGTTGCTGCCGATGACGCCGGGTTGCGGCGCGGCGCTCATGGTGAGCGCGAGGTCGGCGGGCGGGCAGTTGGAGTCGCAGGCCGCCTGGCCCAGGGCGTGAAGCGTCACCGAGTTGTTGGTGCGCTCGACGGTCCAGTGGAGACCGGAGTAGAGCGGCGGCAACTCGACGGAGGCGAAGTTCCCCGCGAGGGGATTGGCGGAGAGAACTGGGAAGGCGCTGTCAGTCAGCGGCCGGTAGTTCCCGGCAAAACTGGCGCGCAACGAACCGCCCAGTGAACCCGCCCCGGTGGTTGTCCAACGCCCGAACTGCGTGCCCGGCGTGGTGCCGGCGAGGAGAAGCTCCGTGGCGCCCGAAGCGCTCTGCACGAACTGCCAGTCGCCGCTGACCAGAGCGCCCGGAGTGCCGAGGAAGAGCGTGCCGTCGTTGGTGAAGGCTGCGGAGTAATTCGCATAGTCACGGATCAAGGTCGTGCTGCCTGTGGCGATGAATCGCCCCGGTTCGTGGTTGTGGACCGAGACCGGACCGTAACGGCAGTAAGCGATCAGGCGGCCGGCCGTCCAGGTGATCGCGCCGTAGTTGTGCAACTGCGCGCCGGTATTGAACCACTTGTCGCCGGTGGTGCTGAAGGCGGCACTCGAGCCGTTGGTCAGCGTGAGCGTGCCATTCAACCAACCGCCGCTCCACTCCCACAACGCGTTGTTCAGGGTGGCGATCCGGCCGCCGCCACTGGAAGCCAGCGTGCCGGCCTGCGTTTGAAACGAAGCACCGTCGAGAGTCAGCAGACCGACGAGTGAAATCGTGTCGCCGGTTTGCCGCACGAGGCCGGCGCCGGTGATGCGTCCGCCGTCCGCCAGCGTGACCGGCGTGTTCAGGTCCAAACGCCCCACTTCCACGCGCACTTCGCCTTGTTGGTTGAGCGAGAGACTGTTCACCGTCACCACGCCGGCGCTGGATTTGCGGAGCAGCGCGGCCGGTTGGTTTACGAAGTGGAACGGATAGTCGCCGTAGGCGCGCGTGAAGGGCGTGCCGTCCACCGCCACGTGAAAGACGGCGTTGCTGTGGTTCAACACCGACGCCGGGCCGTAGCGGCAGTAACCGATCAATCGCCCGCCGGTCCACGAGATCGTGCCGTAGTTGTGGAACTCCGCGCCGGTGTCGAACCACTTGTCGCCCGCGCCGCTGAAAGTGGCAGTGGCCCCGTTGGTCAACGTGAACCGGCCGCCCAGCCAGCCACCGGTCCAGGTGAACCGCCCTTGTTCGAGCATCGTGCCGTTCAGCGTGCCGCCGACCAGTTCGAGTACGCCGGGTGAATCGGCGCGCCCGTGCGTGACCACACCGCTGGCGGTCAC
>JACRJZ010000116.1 GCA_016219875.1 Verrucomicrobiota bacterium
GCCTACGTTGCCCGCGCCATTAAGATTCAGGGTGGCGGCGGTGAGCAGACCCGCGCCATCGACGGCACCGCCCAACGTCACCGTGCCCGCGCCGGCGTTGAGCGCCGCGTTCAGCGTCGTGGTGCCGGCATCAACCAAGTCAAGGTTCCCGCCGCCCGTCGCGCCGGAGAGGTTCAGGCCGTCGGCTTCGCTCAAGAAACTGTTCCCAGCGGTCTTGCCCAGCACCAGCGTGTTCACCGCCGTGTTCAGCCGCGTGGCGAGCGCACCGACATCGCCGGCCCCGTTCAGGTTCAGCGTGTCGGCGGTGAGCAGGGCCGCGCCATCGACCGCCCCGTCCAGCGCCACTGTGCCCGCGCCGGCTGACAGCGCCGCGTTCAGCGTCGTTGTCCCAGCATCGACCAAGTCGAGGTTCCCACCGCCGGTCGCGCCGGAAAGATTCAGGCCATCGGCTTCACTGAGGAAACTGTTCCCAGCCGTCTTGCCCAGCACGAGGTTGTTCACGGAGGTGTTCAACCGCGTGGCCAGCGTGCCGACGTTGCCGGCGCCGTTCAGGGTCAGCGTGTCGGCGGTGAGCAGGCCCGGGCCATCGACCGCGCCATCCAGCGTCACCGTGCCCGCGCCGGCATTGAGCGCCGCGTTCAGCGTCGTCGTGCCCGCGTCCAGCAGATCCAAGCTGCCATCGCTGATCGTGCCGGAGAGGTTCAGGCCGTCGGCTTCGCTCAGGAAAGTGCTCCAAAACGTTTTGGCCAACACCAAGTTGTTCACGGCGGTGTTCAGGCGCGCGGCTGACGCCCCGACGTTGCCGTGGCCACTCAGGGTCAGCGTGTCGGCCGTGAGCAGGCCGGAGCCATCGACGGCGCCATTAAGCGTCACGCTGCCCACGCCGGCATTGAGCGCGGCGTTCAGGGTCGTGCTGGCGTCCGCCAAGTCAAGGTCCCCTCCGCCTGTCGTGCCCGAAAGATTCACGCCGTCGGCTTCACCAATGAAAGTGTCCCCGCCGGATTTGGCCAACACCAGGGTGTTCAGCGTCGTGCCCAAGCGCGCGGCCAGCGTGCCGACGTGGCCGTTGCCGGTCAGGTTCAGGGTGTCGGCCGTAAGATGGCCGGGGCCTGTGACCGCGACCGCGCCGTCCAACGTGACCGTGCCCACGCCGGCATTGAGCGCCGCGTTGAGTGTCGTCGTACCGGCATCGAGCAGGTCAAGGTTGCCGTCGGCGGTGTTGCCGGAAAGGTTCAAGCCGTCGGCTTCGCTGAGAAAACTGTTTCCGCCCGTCTTGGCCAACACCAGCGTGTTCACCGCCGTGTTCAACCGCGTGGCCAGCGCGCCGACGTCGCTGGCGCCGTTCAGGTTCAGCGTGTCGGCCGTCAGCAGACCCGTGCCATCGACCGCCCCGTCCAGCGTCACTGTGCCCGCGCCCGTGCTGAGCGCCGCGTTCAGCGTCGTCGTGCCCGCGTCGAGCAAGTCAAGATTCCCGCCACCGGTCGCGCCCGAAAGGTTCAGGCCATCGGCTTCACTGAGGAAGCTGTTCCCGCCGGTCTTGCCCAGCACCAGCGTGTTCACCGCGGTGTTCAGCCGCACGGCCAACGCGCCGACGTCGCCCGCGCCGTTCAGGTTCAGCGTGCCGGCGGTGAGCAGGCCCGCGCCATCGACCGCCCCGTCCAGCGTCACCGTGCCAGCGCCCGCCGTCAGCGCCGCGTTCAGCGTCGTTGTCCCGGCATCGACCAAGTCGAGGTTCCCGCCGCCGGTCGCGCCCGAGAGGTTCAGGCCGTCGGCTTCACTGAGAAAGCTGTTCCCCGCCGTCTTGCCCAGCACCATCGCGTTCACCGCCGTGTTCAGCCGCGTGGCGAGCGCGCCGACGTCGCCGGCGCCGTTCAGGTTCAGCGTGTCGGCGGTGAGCAGACCCGTGCCATCGACCGCGCCATCCAGCGTCACCGTGCCTGCGCCCGCGCTGAGCGCCGAGTTCAGCGTGGTCGGGCCGGCATCGAGCAAGTCGAGACTGCCGCCGCCGGTGGCGCCGGAGAGGTTCAGGCCGTCGGCTTCATTGACGAAGCTGCTGCCGCCGGTCTTGGCCAGCACCAGCGCGCCGACCGTTGTGTTCAGCCGCTGCGCGCCGCTGGCCACCGCGCCGGCGCCTTTGAGCGTGAGCGTGCCGGCCGTGATCGTCGTCGCTGGACTTCCCACCGTCAGCGCGCCGCTGTTCTCAATCGTCACCGCGCCCGCGCCGACACCGATGTTGTGGTTCAAGTCCAGTGTTGTCGTCTTCAGCGTGACATTGCCCGCGGCAAGGTCGGCGGAGGTCGTGATGCCTTGGGCGTCCACGTCCAGCGTGCCCGTCACGGTGGCTCCGCCCGACGGCAGGGTGATGCTCGCGCTGTCGTAGCGGAGCGTCAGGTCGGTCAGGCTGGCCGGCAAAGCGAGCGTGCCCGGTGTGGCGGCGGCGTTGCGCAGCGCCACGCTGCGGGCGCTGGTGATCGTCACGTCGGCGAACTGGTTGGCGAAGCTGGCCAGCAACACGTCCGAGCCGGCCACGGGCACATCGAAGGTGGCCGTGCCACCGACCGTCAGCGCGGCCAACTGGCTGATCGTGCCGCCCGCCTGCAAGTTCAGCGCGCCCGCCGTCGTGCCTTGCACATTGAGGCCGTCCGTCTCGTTCACGAACGTGTCGCCCGACACCGGCTTGTTCAGCGCCAGTGTCCCCACCGTCGTGTTCAGCCGCGTCCCTGCGGAGCCGACATTGCCCGCTCCGTCTAGGTTCAGCGTGTCCGCCGTCAGCAGACCCGTGCCGTCCACCGCGCCGTCCAGCGTGACGGTGCCGGCACCGGCGTTCAGCGCCGCGTTCAGGGTCGTCGTGCCCGCGTCGAGCAAGTTAAGGTTCCCGCCGCCCGTCGCGCCGGAAAGACTCAGGCCGTCGGCTTCGTTGAGGAAGCTGTTGCCGCCGCTCGTGCCCAGCAGCAGCGTGCTCACCGCCGTGTTCAGCGGCGAAGCCAGCGTGCCGACGCTGCCCGCCCCGTTCAGGTTCAGCGTGCCCGCGGTGATCAGCCCGTTGCCGGTCACGGCCGTGGCGCTGTCCAGAGTCAAGGCGCTGCCGGCCTGCAAGGTGATCGGCGCGTTCAAGCTGATGGTCGGCGCGGTGAGCGTGAGGTTGTGCGCGTTGGCGTTGGGGGTGGCGTCGATGGCGGCGTTCACGTTCAGAGAGATCCCGGCTTGCAGCAGCGTGTCCTGGCTATCGAGCGACTGGACGACTTTGGCGGCGGATATGGTGAAGGTGGAAGCCCCGCCGTGTCCGGCCAGAATTTGGCCCGCCAGATCGCCCGCGGGAACATTAACGTCCAACTCGGCATCCTCGGTACCGACGGCCTCGATGTTCAGGATGCCGGGATCGAGGAGCAACGTGCCGGCGCGGCCGTTCGGGGCGGAAAGGTTCGCTCGCCCGTTGAAGCCGAGGTTTTGCTTGCCGGAAACTTCCGCGAAACCGCCGTTGCCGCCCCGCGCGCCGCCGCGGGCGGAAAGGCTGCCATTGAACACGGTGGTTTGGTCGGACCACACGATGACCTTGCCGCCGTTGCCGCGCTGGGTGGCGTCGGCCTTGATGGTGGCGTCCCGGCCCACGAAGGTCTGCTGAGCGTTGGGCACGCGGGGGTTCTTGCCCTGGAAATCTCCGCCGATGAGCGCGGTGCCGCCGCCGTTGGCGCCGCTGACATCGACCACGGCGTTGCCGGTAAGCGCGACTTGGCCGCCGAGGACGCGCACATCACCGCCGCGCGTCCCGGAAGCGTCGAGGGTGCCGGAGTTGACGACTCTGCCGCCGTCGGCGCGAAGCAGGATGCGGCCGCCCTGGTTGACGACAGTGTTGGCGCGGATGACGCCGCCGTTGTTGATGGCGAGGGCGTAGATGTTGCCGCCGGCGGCCTTGAGTTCGGCCGTCGCGGCCTGGATCGAGCCGAGGTTGTTCACGCCTTTGCTGTCGCGGCCCGCGGGCGTGCCGGCCAGGACGGCGATGCGATCAGCGCCGGCTTGTTGCAGGATCACCTCGGTGCCCGCTGCCAAGCCGACTGTGCCGCGCGCCGCCGTGAGGCTGCCGGAATTCTCCACCGTGCGGGCGATGAGGAAGATGTTGCCGCCGATGGCTTGGATGGCGCCCTGGTTGTCGATGCCTGCGGTGGAGGAGCCTCGGAGCGTCAAGCCGACGCCGCGGAGGAAGCTCTCATCGGTCGCGCTCAGGGTGGTGCCGAGAAAGTTGTGGGTGTTAATGACGCCGCCGGGGCCGACGAGGATGCCGTTCGGGTTGATGAGGTACACGGAGCCGTTGGCCTGGAGCGTGCCGTAGATCGTGGTGGGGCTGGCGGAGATGACACGGTTGAGGGCAGCGGCGTTGACGTTGGGCTGGATGAAGCGCGTCAGCTCGCCCGCGCCAATGGAGAAGTCCTCCCAGTTGATGATGAGCCTGGGCGTGGCCTGGTTGATCGTCAGGGCGCTGCCGGCGCGGTTGAACGCGGCGCTGCCGGCGACGACGTGTTCGCCGACAGGATTGGCGTGAAGCGGGAGCCAAGAGAGGCAGAAAACTGGAATCGCGGCCAGGAACCTGGAGATGTTTCGTTTCATATCGAATCCTTCTGCTGACGATGACGGGCGCAATAAAGCGGAAGCCGTCACGGCTGTCAAAGCAATTCCCGGAAAAGTGGTTGCGTTGAAAGGCTGCATCAGGCTCTGATCCGCCAACCTTCGTAGCGCAGGTTTTCAACCTGCGGTTTCGCCGACGCGCTGTTGGCAGGGTCCTGAAGCTTCCAGTCTGCTGGCCGAATCCAGCGCGCGCCGGCTGGAAAACCGGTGCTACGGCAGACGGGAAATCTGCGCTACGAACGCCACATTGCGCCTTGAGCTTCGGGGGACCGCCGCTACGCTCCGCGCCATGTTGCGCGATGGGAACCGACTCAAGGCCGTCCAGATGCTCGTGCTTTGCACGGTGCTATGGGCTTTGAGTTTCCCCACCATGAAGGCGCTGTCCATGACGCAACAGCCGCTGGTGCCGGAGGCGGGGAGCTGGTTCTTCACGTCGCTGGGGGTGATGTACCGCTTCGGCGCGGCGGGCGTCATCCTGTTGCTGTTGTCGGGGACCTCCTTGCGGAAACTGACGCGGCTGGAAGTGGAGCAAGGGTGCGGCCTGGCAGTGTTCGGCGTGGGCGGGATTCTCTTCCAGATGGACGGCCTGGCGCACACGTCGGCGTCCACGTCGGCGTTTCTCACGCAATGCTACTGCATCCTCATCCCTTTGTGGATGGCGCTGCGGCATCGGCGTCTGCCAGCTCCGCAGGTCTTCGTGGGTTGCACGCTCGTGCTTTGCGGCGTGGCGGTGCTGGCGGGCGTCGATTTCCACGCGTTCCGGTTGGGGCGCGGCGAAGTGGAAACGCTCATCGCCTCGGTCTTGTTCGCCGGGCAAATCCTCTGGCTGGAACGGCCGGGCTACGCGGGGAACGACGTGAAGCGGTTCTCGACCGTCATGTTCCTGATGATGGCGGCGTTGTGCGTGCCCCTCGTGGTGGGGACCGCGCCGCACGCCGCGGCCTGGGTGCGGGCTTACGAGTCCGGCGCGGCCATCGGCATGTTGGCGCTGCTGGTCGGCTTTAGCACGCTGGGCGGCTACATGCTGATGAACCACTGGCAGCGGCGCGTGACGGCGACGGAGGCGGGATTGATCTATTGCGCGGAGCCGGTGTTCGCGAGCCTGATGTCGCTGTTTCTTCCGGGGTGGTATTCGCGGTGGGCGGGCATCGACTACGCGAACGAGACGGTCACGCGCGGGCTGCTGATCGGGGGCGGGCTGATCACGCTGGCGAACGTGGTCCTGCAGGTGGCGGACGCAATGCGAGAATCCAAGTCGTCGTGAAACCCGAAATCCGAATGTCAAAATCCGAAACAAATCCGAAGCTCGAAGTTCCCAATCCGAAACGATCCCGGGCCGGTAAGGTTTCGAATTTGCCCCTTCGGATGAGCCTCTTTCAGGACTGTAGCAGCCGACGTGAGGAGGCTCTGTTTCCATTGAAGTTTGAGCCTCCTCACGTCGGCTGTTACGGGGTTCTGCAATTGCCTCGGATTTCGGATTTCGGATTTCGAGTTTTGGGATGAAAGGCCGGGGTCCGTGCTGATCGCGTTTCACAAACCTTACGGCGTGCTGTCGCAATTCACGCCCGATGGGTCACCGAATCGCACGCTGGCGGGATTCAACTTCCCGCCGCGCGTGTATCCCCTCGGACGGCTGGACGCGGACTCCGAAGGGCTGTTGCTCTTGAGCGATGAACCGGAATGGAACCAGCGCCTGCTGCCGCCGCGGCAAGCCCACGCGCGGGAGTATTGGGTGCAGGTGGAGCGCATCCCCTCGGCCGAGGCCTTGCAGCAGCTTGAGCGCGGCGTCGAGACCGCCGGACGCCGGACGTTGCCTTGCCGGGCGCGGTTGCTCGAACCGCCGCCGCAGATGCCGCTGCGCGATCCGCCCATCCGCGTCCGCAAGACGGTGCCGGATTGCTGGATCGCGCTCGAACTCGTGGAGGGCAAGAACCGCCAGGTGCGGCGCATGACCGCAGCCATCGGCCATCCTACGCTGCGGCTGGTGCGCGTGCGGATCGGGCAACTGCGGCTGCACGAGTTGGGCCTGGCGCCGGGAGCCTGGAAGACGCTCACGGCACAAAGCGCGTTCAAGACTGTAGCAGCCGACGTGAGGAGTGCCTGATTCTCGATCTGACCTCTAACTTGGGCGGCCAAGGAACCTGTAAAGAACAGGATTCGGGCGGCGGCGACGCCAAGGGGATTGCGAGTTCATCTTCATGCTTTACTCATACATTTTCGCAGCCATTAGCATGTCCGCCGCAACTTTCCAATCTGGTTGCTGCGGCACGGGCTTGCCCTGATCGGTGTAGTAGCCATCCATGTCTTCAACCCACGCTGCAAGGGCTTCAAGGAAACGCTCCAAATTGGAGTTCTCCCAAGTTGCCGGATTGTCGTGAAGGTCGTTGCGTAACGCTTTTACAAACGCCACAAAGTCCTCACGCGAACGTATCGAGTTGTTGTGTTCAGTGAGCGTCATAGTTCATTGTCCTCTCACGCGAATAGAAGTGCCACCGTTCTGCGTCGTAAATTTCCATGCTTCTCCCGCTGTCTCCTGTGGAGTCGCCATGCGGAATGGGACTGGAACTTCAGCTTGTTGGAAGCTCCACAACCGCCGGTTGTCCAACGTAAACAGATTTCCCTCCCTTTCGACGAGTCGAATGGGTGGAATGTTGGCCGGATTGACAGAACCGTTCCGAAGTCCGGCAGCAAGGTCTTCGATTGCGCCGCCCGAACTGAAGTTACGACTGATGCTGCTTTGGCTGAAGCGGACGGCAGCCGGGTCTATCGTCTTTGCGGCATCCGTGAACGCTTCGAGGAGGTTTGCGACACCATTGCGGATGGGGCCATAGTTGGGAGCCACGCCCGCCGTCAACACGTTCAGGGTTACGCTGGCCGCGCTCAACATCCGATCCCACGCGGACGAGTCGGGAGCGCCCATGGTGTAAACGTCCAGCGCGTCACCCACGCCAGGCACCATCCCGCCAGCCGCGAAACCCAATCCCGCACTCGCGGTCCCCAGTTGGTTCGCGAACACTTGGTCCCCGTAAATCCAGCCTTGCGGCCCAGTGTAAGGCAAGCCTGTCCGGCAATCCATCCACGACCGGCCTCCCACTTCCTGGGCCCCCAATCCAAACGGGTCCATCAGACTCACGGGATTGCCATCCGCGAACGCATACCAGTTCAGGCCGCCGCTGAAGCCGGCGGGGTCCGCGCTCACAAACCGGCACAGGAACGGGTTGTAGTAGCGCGCCCGCATGTGGAGCAGGCCGTTGGCGTCGGTCTGCACGCCGTAGCGGCCGTTGAACAGGAACGGCGTGTCGTTCGTGCCGAAGTGGTAGGTGACGGAACCGTAGGGTGAATACTCCATCCGATCCCGGATGCCGGAGGCCGGATCGCTCAGGGCCACGGTGCTGCCGCGGTAGTCGTAATGATAGGTCAGGGTGTTGGTGCTCGTGGCTGTCTCCGTCACTTCGTAGAGCAGGCCCAGGCCATAGACGTAGTAGTTGGTCACGCCACCGCGCACCCGCACCAGCACTTGCGAGAGTGCGGCGTTGGGATTCACGACGAATTTGTTCGTCGTCAGTTGTCCGTTGTTCGTGGCGGTCAGGCTCACGCGCTGGCTCGCCAGATCGTAGCCGTATTGCACGTTGCCAGCCGACGTCAGCCGGTTGCGCGCGTCGTAGGTGTAGTCGGCCAGGGTCGCGTTCGTGAGCGGGCCGCGGGTCATGTTGCCGTCCCAGTCATGCGTCAGGGTCCAGCCGTTCCAGGTCGCAATCCGGTTGTCGGCGTCGTAGGTCGGGTCGCGTTCCGGCTCGGTGTAGGCGTGGGGCACCGGGGCCATGAACTCGTTGGTGATCCGGCCTGCCGCGTCCCACCGCAGCGTGAAAAGCGCGATCACCACGCCGTTGCTCTGGCGCTCCACGAGGTTTGTCGCCTGCCCTCCGGCGTCGTAGTCAATGCTCCGCGTGCTGAAGTTCGGGCGTGTGATCTTCTTCAATTGCCCACCCAAGTCATACTCGAAGCTCGTTTGCCGTTGCGCCCAGTCGGTCACGTTGGTCAGGCGATTGTGACTGTCGTAGGCGTAGCGCACCCAGCGGTTCATGTTCGGATAAATCAGGTTCGTCAGGTTGCCGGCGCGGTCGTAATAATATTGCAGGCGGTTGCCGGCAGCGTCGGTGTAAGTGGCGGGCAAGTTGTTCGTGCCATAGGTCCAGGTCAGACCGGAACCCTGGCCCACGTTCGTTACGCTCAACAGATGATGATTCGCGTCGTAGGCGAAGGCGCGCGTGCCCAGACTGTCCGAGCTTCGATCCAGCCGGTCGGCCGCGTCGTAGTGGTTCGTCGTCGTGTCGCCCGAGGGCTCGCGCAGCGTTTCCACCAAGCCGCGCGGGTCGTAGGTGCGGAGGGTGAACCGGCTGTTGGCCACGCCCAGTGGGGTGGCGTTCGTCACCAAGCGGTTGGCCGCGTCATAGACGAACGTGAAGACGTTGTTCAGCCGGTTGGTCAGCGTGAGCAAGTTCCCGCTCGCGTCATAGCCGTAGCCGACGCCGTTGGTCAGCGGGTCCCACAGCCGCGTCGTCAACCCGCGCGCGTCGTAGTCGTGCTGCGTCAACTGGGCGAGCGGGTTGGCCGCGGCGCGCAGCCGCCCGTCGTCATCGTAGGCCAGGGTGTTGGTCCGTTGCAGCGGATCGACCGCGGCGACCACTCTTCCCGCCGCGTCATACTCTGACCGCGCCACCCGCTGGAGCGCGTTCGTCGCGCGCTGAAGCCAGTCGCGTTCGTCATACCCAAAGCCGAGCACGGGCGTGCCTTGCGGCGTGGGCGGAAGCGTGCGGCTCAAGAGCTTCTTCGTGGCGCTGTAGCTGTTGGTCGTGAGGTGGCCGCGCGGATCGGTCGCGCCGGCCAGGTTGCCCGCGGCGTCGTAGCTAAAGCGGTTCGTCGCCACGCCCGGCGCCACCGCATTCGTGACTAGGCGAAGTTTGTTGAACTGGAGGACCGTTTCCAGGCCGCGCCCATCGCGGTTGGTGGCCACATCGCCCCAGGCGGTTCGGATGAAGACGTTCGTGGCCACGCCTTGGTTGGTGACGCCGCTCACCTGCCCTTTGCTGTCGTAGCCGAACCAGACCGTGTTGGTGGCAGCATTGGTCGTGCAACGCAGCGTGCCGTCGGCGTTGTAGCCAAAGGCGGTCACCTGGTTGAGCGGATCAGTGATCTTCGTCACCTGATGATTGGTATTGTAGGCGAAGTAAGTGCTGAAGCCGCGCGCATCGACCGCATTGGTCAGGTGGTGCTGGGCGTCGTAGTAGTTGGTCCGGCCCAGCCCCAGCGCGTCGAAAGCCCGCCGCAGGTTGTGATCGGCGTCGTACTCGAAACGGTTTGTCTCCCGCAACGGCGAGATGGTTTGGACCACGCGGTCCTGGCCGTCATACACCGTCCAGTTCGTTTGGCCGAGGGCGTTGCGCACGGCGGTCAGGCGCGTCCGGTCATCATAGAAGAACCAGCGGCGGCTGCCGGCGGGGTCTTGCTCGAGATTGCAGAAGCCGGAGTAGTAAAGCCGCCAGGCTTTGTTGGGATCGCCCTGCGTCCACTGGTTCGTCACGCGCCCGAAGCCGTCATAAAAATTCGTCGTCACCAGCCGGTTCAAGGCATCCCGCGTGGCCGTGAGCTGGTGGTTGGCGTCGTAGAGATACCAATTGGCTTTGCCTTCGGCATCCGTCACCGCGGTCAAGTGCCCGTTGGCGTTGGTGAAAAACACCGTGCGTCCGGTGCCGTCGGCGAGGCTCGTCAGATTGGTGGTGTAAGTGTAACCGAACGTCAGGGTCCGCGGCGAAGTCCAGGCATCGACCACACGATCCAGCCGTCCGTCGCCGTGGTAATAGAACGTCATCGTCTTGCCGGGGGGATCGACGAGGTATTGGAGGCGGTTGTTGCTGTCAAAGCGGAAGGTGTTCCCGTGGCGCTGTTGCAAGACGTAAAGGTTGTTGGTCCGCGTGAGCGTCATGGTCACGCCCGCAGGCGCGGTGAAGGTGCCGTTGGGCTGGCGGATGAATTGCACGGCATCTTTCCCCAAGACCACCGACACGGCGTTGCTGCGCAACTGGTCCACGCCCCACTTGACGATCAGCGCCGCCACCGCCCATTCCTTGGCCGTGGTGCTGTTCGTATAGACATCGAGCGCGGCCTTGGTCGCGACTAGGCAGGCGGCCATTTCCGGCGACGTGGTCAAGCCCAGCCCGGCCCGCACGTCGGATTGCTCGCTAGCCAGGATGCGGTACTGGTGCGTCCAGCCGTAGCCCAGGTTGGCTTGGTTGAAGTCCCGCCGCGCCGAACTGTAGTGCCGGGCGAAGGCGAAGCCGCGCGGCTCGGGCAGGCCGAGGGCCAAATCGGTGGCATCAACCGTGAAGGAGCCGTCGGCAATGTTCACGGGATCGGCGACCAGAGGGGACGGCGCGGTGACCGCGCCGGGATTCACGGAGTCCGGCGAGTTGGCGTAGGCGTTATAGACCAGCGGGGGACTGACGGTGACTTTCTGGCTGTTGTAGCCGCCGTTGTACCAGCCGCTAATCTGCATCGTAGCGGAACGCGCTTCCGGCGAACCGCTCAAGTCCGGGAAGCCAAGACCTGTCCACGCTCCCACGGTCAGGCGCCCATCACTCCCCAAGAGCAAGGTGCTACCGGTCGTGATGAGGTCATCAATGGCATAGAGATCATCCAAAGTGTAGTCCACCAGTTGGCTGCTCACCCAGCCCCAGTTGTTGCTGTCGGCGCGGAAGAGCTTGTAGGGCGACTTGCTCTCCAGATAGACGAGCTTGAGGGTGGAAATGGCGGTGCCGCCTTGCATCTGCTCCAAGACGCCATGCTCCATCGCGCTCTTGAAGTGTGCCCCCAGTTCAAACACGTCCTGGTCGTCCAGCAAGTCTCCGGCCGCCTTGCCATGCGCGCTTTGATGCGAACTCAGTTGCAGGAACACGTCGATATAAAACGCTGCCTCCTGCCCCACCCGCCCCACGCGATGCGCGTACTCCAGCGACACGTTCTTCTGGGCCGCCAGCAAGCCCTCCGCCAGCGCGGTCTGAAAGAGCCAGTTCTGGCCCATCACGTTGAGCGTTTCGGTCAGGACTTCGCGGGACGTGTCCGCGAAACCCTGGCGCTTGTAGGCGCTGAGCTTTTCCTGCCGCTGCCGCAGCAACCCGCCGTTCGGCTCAAAGCTGTAAATCAGCGCGTAGCCCTTGGCGGTGCGCCAGTAGGCCGCGTTGCCTGCGTCCACGACCTGGTTCCAGTTGTTCAGCGTCTGCGCTCCGTAATCCCAACTTCCCCGCGGGTGACTCGCGGTCAGGATTCCTACCACCCCATCGGCTGACGGATTGCTTTCCGTGGCCACGAGCGTGTCCTCCAGCCAGAGTTGAGCCGGATAACCAGTCACGTTGCTGAACGTCAGCGAGAGCCGGCGCCCGCGCAACTCCGCGAACGTGAAGGTCCGGTCGATCGTCCCCGCCTGAATTTGCAGCGTGGACAAGAACACCTCCGGGATCGTCATCCAGTTCGTCGTCACGAACGTCGTGCCCAGTCCGGTCGCGGTGAGGTTGGTGAACAGCGGCGCCGTGAGAAACTCCGTGGTCACCGCCGGCACAAGGCGCCAGCCACCCACCACTTCCAGCGGGCTGGCCGCCGGACACTGGCTGTGCAGATACCCCAGCAAGTTCGTCGTGCAACTGGTGAGGTAGGCGTTCAGGCCCGTCTCGCTCAGGTTGGACACCATGCTCGCGCCATTGGTCGTGCCGCCCGCTGCTGTCAGCAGGCCGCTCTTGGTGCAACCGATCGCCGCGCTGAGATTGGTGCCCGCCAACCGTTCGGACACCTTGAACGCCGGATCGAGGTGGTTTGTCACCCCGTTCAACACCAGCGTGACCCACACCCGCGGCCAGGCGACTTGGTTGGGAGCGTTGGTCAGAACGAAGTCGCCCGTGCCCAGATCGGGATACAAGCGGAGGTCGCTGAAGCTTTTCAGATAGCTTACCAGGTTGGTGAATGGCTCTGCCGGGACGCTCAGCCGCAGCCAGTGCTGGACGTCTTGACCGGCCACATTCGTGTACGGCATCGACAATAGGCCAAACCGGTAATGGGCCGTGTAGCCCGCCGCTCGCAGCAGCGCCACCAGCAACGCGCTTTGGTCGAAGTCCCCGCCGCTGCCCTCCAGCAGCGTGAGGGCCGCGCCTTTCTTGCATCCGAAATAATGCACGTACTCGATGCGGTTCCGCACGTAATCGAAAATCCGCGCCGCGCCCTGGAAATTGGTCGGCCCGCCTTCGCCTGCCGCCAGCCCGTTGGCCAGCGCCTGAATCTCCGGGGTGATGAAGTCGGCGTTTGTCCCAACGCCGCTGTCGCCTCCCTCTGTCAGCGTCATGCTGGAGAAGGAGCGCGCGGCGCTCAGGGTCCCGGCGGCGACCCAGTCTTCCGCGTGGAGTGGCTTCACTTGCCGCCAGCGAGAGCTGGTCTGGCCCGGCAGCGAAGTTCCACCCGCGACCACCAACAATAGGAAGGCGTGGAGAAGAGGTTTCATGGCCATCCCACGCAGGAAGAAGGATCGCAGAGTAGGCCCCGCTTTCCGAAGACAGCGGAGCATGGCCCGAAACAGGGGGTTCAGACTTTGGGACCGGATGAACCGGGCGGTGGGTCCAGTTTCATGGAGAATTCTGTCCATTTTGGTAATTCCGTCGAACGAATCCGCAGAAGGTGTGAAAAGAGTTTTCATGGTGGCTCAGAGGCTCGGTTTCTTCAGGTTCCCTTCCGCGTCGTAAGCCGCGCGGAACGTCCAGCGACTGCCCACTTCGTTCAGCCGTCCCGCCGCGTCGTAAGTGTAGTTCCGCCCGTAGGTGATCGGCGCCGCCAGTTCGTTGCGCCGCAGATTCATGCCATTGAGCCACTCCCAGTCATCCGTGAACCCATCCCCATCCGTGTCGCCAGCGGTGGGGTCGCTCTTCAGCACGTAGAACTCATCCCCGTCGTTCAGGCCGTCCCCGTCGGCATCACCCCGTCGGCTCAGCCCAAAAAAACTGACCGCCGCCGCCAGGTTCGTCAGGGTGAGGTTCGTCTGCCCCGCCGCCAAGTTGGTCACAAAGCTGAAGGCAACCCCCTGCGTCGCGCCCTCCCAGAAAGACACGTAAGCCAGGTTCGTGGCAAGGTAGAGATCATGGCTGGCGTTCGTCGGCGTGCTCGCGATGGTGACGATGACATTGGTGATTTGATTCGTGATGCCGTGGACAAGGGACCAGAAATAGAGATTGGTGCCGTAGTCGAATCCCGTGGCCTCGCCCCACGAGTTGGTGCTCCCGCCGCCCCCACCGCCCCCGCCTCCCGGCGGCGGCGGCGGATCGGAGAGCAGCAGCATCGTTGGGGAGTCGCCGTCTTGCGTCGCGAGCGCCGGCGCGCGCAAGGTGACGTAGTCCACCGCCGAATCGTCCACCAAGAACCGCGGTCCCTCGCCAAACCAATAAACCGGCAAATCGGGAAAGGGATTGAACGGCCAAGGCGGCGTCTTCTGCTGCATCAAGTAGAATGTGCCAAAGCGTGGGACGGCTTCAGGGGAAACCAATTGCACTCCGGCTCCCTTTGCTGCCGCCTCCGGCACATCGGCGACTTGCGCGCCAACTCGCCCGCTGAAACCGATCCCCAAGGCCCCCAAGATCGTGACCGTGACCATCACTCCGAGTTTTGTTTTCATTTTGGTTCTTTCTGAATCCGGCGCGAGGCTATCGCCCCACGACCCCAAACGCAAAGCGTTCCGCGGCCACGGCCTCGGCTCCTCCGAGCCGCACGTGGACCCAGTAGCCCTGCGGCCTGGAAACGCGTGGTTCGCGTCTGCCAGGGATTGCAGGCGTGAGGGTAGAGGGCCATCGGCCTTGGTCAAGAGTATATTCTTATCCAAATGGCGAGGCGGCGCATTGCAGCGTTGGCGCTATGCCGCGTGGCCGGTTGGAATTCTCAGATGCCTTCGCCCTGGTGTTGCAGCGGCACCGCACAGCTTTGAAGCTGAGTCGGCAGGCCCTGGCCCAACGCGCGCGACTCCATCAGACCTACATCGGGCTGATTGAGCGTGGCCTGAGCAATCCCAGCTTGGATGCAGCTCACGCCATTGCCAAGGCCCTGGAACTGCCTCTTTCGCAACTCATCGCCGAAGCGGAGGCGATTCGGGCAGAGTCCGAAACCTGACCATCGCAAGAGGCTGGCAACAAGACGAAGTTACTTGGTTTCGACAGGCGCTCAGTTCGGCACAACGAGAGCCCTGGGCCGAAAAAACGCCTCTCGGCTTTGCGCGGACCATGCAGCTTCACGTCACTGCGCCGGGGTGACGATGCGGTAGTAGCGGTACGGCGTGAGGACGTTCAGGTTGGTCACCTGCACGACGCGGTTCGTGGCGGCGGCGGTGAGGTCCTGGAGTTTTGCCCAGAAGTTCGTCGGCAACACGTCGGCGTAGAGCACGCTGTAGGTCTTGCCGGCGACCGCGTTCAGTTCGAGGAAGAAGCTGTTGCCGGAGCCGGTCGAGGCCAGGGAATTCACCTTGAGGTAGCTGGCCTTGTCCTGCGGATCCGTGCCAGCCAGGAACTCCGCGAGGTTGGTGAACCCGTCGTCGTCCTTGTCCAGGCCGGCGTCGTTCACACCGACGACCAAGCCGTGGTCGGTTTCCCATTGATCGGGAAGGCCGTCGCTGTCGGTGTCCGCGGGCGGGCTGACCAGGATGTTCACGGGCGCGGAAACGAGATCGCCGCCGGACCCGTCGGTCCCCAGGGCAACGATCTCGTGGGTCCCAGGGGCCAGGCTCGTCAGCGTGAAGTGGTACGGCGGCGAAGCGAGCGAGGCGACGGGAGCGGTGTCCACGTAAAGCGCCACGTTCGCGTAGGCCGCGGCTGCGCTCACGGCCACAGGCACAGTCGCGCCAGCGGCGAAGGCTTGTCCGTTGGTCGGCTCGGTGATCACCGGCACCGGCGGCAGCGTGGGCGTCGGCAGGCCGGTCAACGCGAAATTGAAGCTGGCGTCGGAACTACCCGAGTCGTGCTGGTGAATCTCGACCGCGAGGACGTTGGTGCCGGCGACCAAGCTGGTGGCGATCAAGGTCGCGGTATCCACCGTGTTCTCGGCGGTGGCCGCGCCGTTGTAGTCGGCGGTCGTCTGGAAGGTGATCGCCGTCGGCGCGGGCGGCATATTCACGCTGCGCCAAATCTCCTGACCGTTGAGGTAAGCCACGCCGCCGTCGTCACGCAGCAACCACATCGCGAGGCTGGTGAAGAGGGCTGGATTGGCGGCCACGAACTTCTGGCGAAAGTAGAAGGTGATGGTGGACTGCCCGTTGGTGCCCAGGCGGCGGATGAGCGTGGTTTCGTCGCGCGGGTTGTCGCCGACGCCGAGTTGCGCGACACCGTTGGACCAACTGCTGTCGTCGTAATCCAGATTGCGCCAGGCCGTGCCGGCGTTGCCGCCGGTGTCGAGGTAGCGCCACATCGAGTTGCTGGCCACGAGCACCGGGCTGGGTGCGGTGGCCAGGCGGAGGAAGAAGACGTTGCTGGGCGCCACGAGTTGCGCGTTCACGGCGTTGGCCAGACTCACGCGCAGCAACGAGTAGAGCGCCGGGTTGACGGACGGAAACTGGAGCGTCTGCAAGGTCTGGCCAGCGGTGAAGGTGATCGTGCCGTTGGTCAGCACGCGGCCGCCGCCTTCGCACTGGAAGGTCGCGCTCACGCCGCCCGCCACCGCGCGGTTCAGGCCCACCGGCACGCCGCCGGTGAAGGCGCTCAGATCGATCTGGCTGCCGCCGGTGGCGAACGCAACCTGCGCCGGCGGGGTGCCGTAGAGGACGTTCGTGAGGCCGGACAACGCTGCGCCGGACGGATTGCTCAGCGTGAACTGAATTGACTCAAAAGCGGTGGCGTCCACGCCCGTCGGGTCAACCCACTTCACGGTTTCGCCGGGCGCGAAGGTGAGCGTGCCGCTGGCGAGCGCGGAACCGCCGGCCACGTAAGCGTAGTCCACGCTGGCGGGCAGGCCGGAGGCGACGCTGAGTTTCACGAGCAAGCCTTCGGGCAGGCGGCCACCGGGCAAGGTGTTCGTGGCGCCCCAAATCGAAAGGACCGGCGCCGGCACGCTGCCCGCGAAGGTGAGGTTGGTCAGGCCGGTCAGTTCGCCTTGCACCGCGCTGTCCAGGCCAAGCTGGACGGTGGCTTGCGCGGAAACGTCGAAGCCCGCGGGATGGATTCGCTTCAAGGTTTCGCCGGGGGCGAACGTGATCGAACCGCTGGCCAGCGGCCCGCCGGTGTTCGAGAAGGTGTAGTTCACGCGGACCTCGTTCGTGCTGAAGTGGCTCAAGCGGACCAGCACGCCATCGAAGAGGGTCGCGAGGGTGAACTGAACTGCGCGCACGGCGAACCCGACGCCGACGGCGGCCTCCGGCGGCGTGGTCATCCAATTGGTCAGCCTCCAGAAGTCAGCGGCGGGCGACCAGACGGCGTTGTCCGGGAAGCTCGTGTCGGCCACGGTGAGCCAGTTGGTGCGGATGAACATCTGCCCCACGGCATTGGTCCAGCCGCTGCCCGTGCCGGTGTGCCAGTTGTAACCCCAGACATCGTGGTGGTTTTGCAGGAAGACGGACTCGACCGCGGTCATCCGGCCGTCGTAGTTGCCGATGTTGTCGTAATTGTCGCCGTGGCGGACGCCGATTTTGTTGCCGACGAACAGGCAGCGGGCCACCTGGCCGGTGGGCGCGTTGTAGCCGTCTTCGATGCCCTGGCCGCAGTCCATATAGACGGTGTCCCAGGCGCGCGTGTCCTTGTAGCCGGAGAGGGAATTGCCCTCGTGGAAGGTGGCCTCGAACCAGCAATTCTGGTAGCGCAAAGGCCCGTAGCCGCTGCCGCCGGAGTCGATGCCGTCATCTTTGGTCCAGCCGAAGAGCGTGTTGGTGAAGCCGTGCGTGCCGCTGACGAAGTAAAGCCCGTCGTTGTCGCCATCCACAAAGTTCGTGGAGTCATCCGGGCATTCAATGAACGCGCTGTCGTTCACCCGAAAGCTCGCGCCGGTGTATTCGCCGCCGGTGATGCACCGCTGCATGAGGAAGCGGGTGTAGGTGAACGTGCCGCCGTTGTAAGCATGGCCAAGTTGACCCGCCATGTAGATCGCCGCCGAGTCGGTGAGCGTGATGCGCGGCGTGCTGTCCACCAGGAAGAGACATTGCTCTGGACGATGGCCGGCCCCACCGTTGGGGTCCGCGCCGCTGGCCATGAAGATGACGCCGGTCCCGTCAATCGAACCGGTCGCCGTCCGCATGAAGAACCCGCCCCAAGGCTGGCTGCGCGAGTTCGGCATGAAGACCACCGGACGCTCCACCGTGCCGTTGATGGTGATGGCGCCGTTGTTGGTGATGTTGACGCCGGGGTTCAGGCGCACAATCGCGCCCGCGCCGATGGTCAACGTGGAGCCGGCCGGGATGGAGAGGTGGCCGGTCACGTTAATGCGCGCGTCGGCGGGCCAGATCGTGCCGCCACTGAGCACGCCGGAAACGGCGGCCCAAGACGTGGACGCTTCCAGGTTGATCGTCTTGTTGGTCTGCACGCCCTTGATCTGCGGCCCGTAGTTCAGCGGGCCGGCAGGATTCGTCGCGGCCAGGAAACCCGAACCGACGCCACGCTTGATGGTGATGGACGATTGGCCCTCGGCGCTGAGCGCGCCGTTGACGCGGACGGCGTGTTCCTCCGCGTTCACCACCCAGGCCACGACCGGAATCTCGTAGCCGATGGGAAACTCTGGCGGCACGAGCAGGCGCAGATGCGAACCGGCGAGTTCCGCAGCGGCGGAAGGAATGGCTGGCAGCGGCACTTGCGGCGGAATGCCGTTCTCGGTGACGCCGCGTCCCGGCGTGGTCACGATGAAGCGCACGAGGCGGTTCGTGACCGTGCTCGTTTGGAGATTGGTGCGCCAGACGGACACCTCGTGGTAATCCATGTTGGTCACGGGCACCGTCACGTCAGTCGGCACGAGTTGGCCGTCGAACAGGACGCGGTAGCTGTAGCCGTTGGTCGAGGGCACGCGGAACGAAGCCGAGCCGCTGTAGCTGCTGTAGGCTTTGTCCGTGACGCCGAGGACATCGAGTGGGGCTTGGACCGTGGCAGCGTGCAGGGCGCCGGCCAGCAGGGGAGTGAGACACAGGAGGCGGAGGAGGGTACGAGTTTGCATAGGTTTGTACTTCAAATCCGAATCGACAAATCCGAAACCCTGGCGGCGTAGCGGCGAACTGGCGTTCGCCGCGACGAAGTTTGAACCCGGAGGTTCCATCGGATTCAGGAAGGAAGGGGATGCCAAGAGGCTCATCCCCTTCCTCCCTGGACCCGATGGGAAGCCCGTCTCTCTTGGCTCGCGTTTCGGATTTCGGATCCCGGATTTCACAGTTAATGAGGACTGAAATCGAGCGGGACCGTCACGGCGCGGCCGGCGTCTGCAAGCGGTAGTAGCGCCGGGCGCTGTTGGTGGCCGACGGGTCTTGCACCGTGATCACGCGGTTCGAAGCTTCGGCCACCACGCTCGTCACGGTCAGCCAGGAAGTGGCCGGAAGCGGGAGTTCCTCGGCGAAGCGGAGGCTGTAACTCTTGCCGGCGACCGCTTCAAACGTGAGCGCCACGGCTCCGCTGGCCGCGGCGGGCGGCGCGATAGTGTCGATCTTCAAATAGCTGGCCCGGTCCTGCGGATCGGTGCCAGCCAGGAACTCCGCGAGGTTGGCCACGCCGTCGCCGTCCGCGTCCAGGTTCGCGTCGTTGAAGAATGGGTCCAGGCCGTGGTCCGTTTCCCACCCGTTCGACATGGTGTCGCCGTCGCTGTCGGCATCCGGCACGAAGAGGGTGGCGGACTGACTGGTAGCCGAACCGTCGGTGTTGAGCACAACAACGTGATACTCGCCTGCGTCGGCGCCAGTCACGTTGGTCAAGGTGAGCACGGGGCCGATCGCTGGCACCAGCCGCCGCGTCGGATTGTGCCACCATTCGTATTCCAGCGGAGTTCCCCCTGTGGCCTCGACGCTGAACGTGGCCGTGCCGCCGAGCAGGACGGTTTGGTTCGTCGGCGAGCGCTGAATGATCGGTGGCGACGTGGCCGTGGCGACGATGCCCGTGAGGGCAAAGTCGAAGCTGGCGTCGGAACTGCCGGTGTCGTGCTGATGGATTTCGACCGCGAGGAGGTTGGTGCCGGCAACGAGGCTCGCGGCGCTCAAGGTGGCGAGGTCGATGGCGTTCTCCGCCGTGCCGGCGCCGTTGTAGTTCGCAAGCGTTTGGGAGGTGATCGTCGCTGGCGCGGGCGGCAGGTTCACGCTGCGGAAAACATCCTGGCCGTTGAGGTAAACCACGCCGCCGTCGTCACGCCGCAGCCACATCGACAGCGTGCCGAACGCCGCCGGGTCCGTGACCGTGAAGGTCTGGCGGAAGTAGTAGGTGATCGTCTGGACTCCGTTGGTGCCGTAACGTCGGATCGGCGTTCGCTCATCGCTATCACCGAAGCCCAGTTCGGCGAGGTTGTTCGACCAACTGCTGTCGTCGTAGCCCAAGTTGCGCCAGGCCGTGCCGGGGTTGCCGCCGGTGTCGAGGTAACTCCAGCGGGAGCCGCGCGTGATGAACGGAACGGGATTCGCCGTGCTCTGGACCGGCTTGAAGTACCAAGCTTGCGGCAGGGTCGTGATCTCGCCGCGCACCGGGTTCTGCAAAGCAACTTGGAGCACCGGCTCGTTGGTGGCCGGCCACAGGGGCGGAATCGTCTTCACGGTTTCGCCGGGCGCGAACTCCACGGTCCCGCTGGCCACGGGGCCGTTCGTGCCGCTCACGAGATAATCCACCGACACGAAGTGGGTGGTGAACGAACTCAGCCGCACCGGCACGCCATTGGTGAGGTCGGCCAACTTGAGGCGATTCGTGCGCACCGCCAGCCCGATGCCGACCGGCGCGTCGGGCGGCGTGGTCATCCAGTGGGCCAGCCGCCAGCCCTCGGCCACCGGTTCCCAGAGGGTGTTGTTCGGATGGTTGGTGTTGGGCTGCGTCACGAAGTTGCCCTGCAAGTCCATGCGGAACGGGCCGGTCGGCGTGTAGATGCCGTAGAGCCAGTTGTCCCAGTTCAGGCCCCAGATGTCGCGATAGTTATTCAGGATGAGCGAATTGGTCACCCGCAGCGTCCCCCAATAGTCCCAGTCGTAATTGTCCCCGAACCGCGCGCCGACGGAGTTGCCGGTGCTCAACATGCGTTCGGCAAACACGTCGGGGCTGCCGTCGCTGCTGCTCCAGCCGCACTCGAGACCCTGCCCGCTGTTCATCAGCACGATGTCGTAGCTGGACGCCACGCGCCCGCTGCCCGACCAAGCGTGCGCCTCGTGCAAGGCCGACTCGACCCAGCAGTTCGTCAGCCAAACGGTGCCTGCGCCGCCGGAGCCGGAATCGATGGCGTCGTCCTTGGCGAAGCCGAACAGGCTGTTCATCAGGATGTGCGTGCCTTCGGTGAAATAAATCCCGTCGTAGTCGGCATCGGCGATGGCGGCGTCCACCACGCCATCGTCCGCCGGAAACTCGATGATGGCCGAGTGGTTGACGATGATCGTGCCGCCGACGTATTCGCCGCCGGTGATGGCGCGCTGCCAGAGCGTGTGGTCGAGGATGAGATCGGATCGGTAGCCGTTGCCCATCTGGCCGGCCGAATTGAGGATCGCGCAGTTGGTCAGGCGGGCCACGGAGTTGGACCAGATGAACAGGACCGGCTGCTGGGACTTGTGGCTGGAACCGGGGCTGAAGTTCCAACCGGTGCCGCCACCGCCGCCGGCCAGAATGGCGTGGTTGGCCTCCAGCACCGCATTGCCGAGCCGCATGACGAAGCCGCCCCAGGCGCCCGCGTTCCTCTCCGGCCAGACGACGTTCGTGGCCGTGAACACCACCGGGCGGTTCGCCGTGCCCTGGATCTGGACCGTGCCGTTGTTGGTGATGTTGACCAGCGGGTTCAACTTCACGATCGTGCCCGCACCGACCGTGAGCGTGCTGCCGGCGGGAACCACCACGCTGCCGCTCAGGTGAATGCGCGAGTTCTCCGGCCAGGTGACGTTGCCGGACAACACGCCGGCCCCCACCGTCGTCCACACGGGGTTTTGGTCGATGTGGATTTGCCGCGGCGCGGACAGGGACTGGATTCGTGCGGCGTAGGAAAGCGTTCCTGCGTTGGTCGCGGACGGCAAGAAGCCGGAGCCGTGGCCGCGCATCAACTTCACGTCGGAGCCTTCAAAGCCCGGCGCGGTCACCCAGCCGTTGACTCGGCGCTCGCGGTCCTGCCCGTCGTCCACCCTGACGACGATCGGAATGGGCAGACCCGGCGGATAATCCATCGGTGCGGTCACGTGCAGAACCGCGCCGGCAAACTCGGCGGCGGTGGAACTGATCAGCGGGTACGGCGTCCACTTCATCAGACCCTGCTCGGGACTGCCGCGTTCGGAAGAGCGGACGATGAAGCGCACCAGGCGGCTCGTGACCTCGAACGGCTCGGACAAGTTCGTCCGCCACGCCCACAGGTCGTAGTAATCCATCCGCGTGACAGTGACCGGCACGCCGACGGAGACGGGATTGCCGTTCAGCGTGGCGGCGTACGAGTAGCCGGCTTGCGTGACGACGGTGAAGGTGGCGGCGTCGGTGTTGACCGACCGGTCTGCCACGCCTGTGACAGTGGGCTGCGCGAGGGCGGGCAAAGCTGAGGCAAGGAGGACCAGCAAGAAGGCCGGGCGGCCGGTACGAAAGCCCGAAGTCATCAAGTCATATATGAGGCTTAGCATGGCGGGAGTGTATGAGGATTCGCGCCCCGATGCCACAAGTATTCTGGGTTCCCGAAGCTCGGGAGTTCGGAAGCGTGGAGTGGAAAGCAGGAAGTCCTGACCAAGAACTGGAGGATGGAAGCGGCGAAGCGGCGGCGTGAGAAGCCGCCGCCGCAGGAACGCTTGACGGCTCGAACCTTTCGCCCTTCGCCTCCCTCACGAACTCACGAGCTTCGTCCCTTCAAAATCAAACCGGAAGCGCACTTCCTTCAACCCCGCCTCGCGCATGGCATGGCGCAGCTTGGATTTGTCGTCGGCGTAAAACATGAGGAACCCGCCGCCGCCCGCACCAATCAGTTTGCCGCCCAGCGCGCCGTGGGCCATCGCCGTGTCGTACCACTCGTTGATCTTCGGGTTGCTCATGTTGCCGCTGCGCTGCTTCTTGCGCTGCCAATGCACGTCCATGAGCCGCGCGAACTCCGGCAGGTCGCCCGCCTCCAGCGCCCGCTGGCTCTGCACGCCCAGGTCTTTCACGAAGTGCAGGTTCTCGATCATCGCCGCGTCGGCGGCCTTGCTCCGGTCGTTCTGCTCTTTCAGGATCGACGACGCCGAGCGCGAGTAGCCGGTGAAGAAGAGCAGCAAGTTGTCCTCGAGGTTGTAGCGGGTCTCCTCGGACACTTTGAGCGGCCAGGCCTCGACTTTGCCGCCGGCCAGGAACTTGAAGCAGGTCAAGCCGCCGTAGGCCGCGATGTACTGGTCCTGCTTGCCGATGGGTTCGCGCAGGCGGTTGATCTCGATGTCGCACGCCTGCTCCGCCAGTTCGGCGGGATGCACGAGGTTCTTCTTGTAAGCGTGCAGCGCCTTGAGCAGCGCGGTGGTGAAACTCCCGGAAGAGCCGAGGCCCGTGCCCGCCGGGATGTCGGCCATCGAGGTCAGTTCCAGCGAATGGCCGTCCATGCCGAGCGCGGCGAAGGCTTCGCGGATGATCGGATGCTCAAGCTGGGCCGCTCCCGGCACGCGCTCCAGCTTGGAGTATTTCACGATCAGGTCCGGCACGAAGGTGTCGTGCAAGGTGATATAGACGTACTTGTCGATGGCCGCGGCGATGAGGAAACCCGTGTGCTGCTCGTAATACGACGGCAGGTCCGTGCCACCGCCGCCCAGACTGATGCGTAGGGGTGAACGCGCGATAATCATGGCCGAGAGAGTAGGCGGCAGGCGCCCAGCGGGAAGCGAAAAGACGCGCCCTCAAGGGCCGTGTGCAAGACCTCGTAGCCGCCGAGGTCACGAGGCTCTGATCAAGAAATCCGCAATCTGCAATCTGCAATCTGCAATCGGAATGGCCTGCCCTGCCTCACGGCCCGCGCACGCGCAGGAAGCGGTGGCCGGAGTCCAGAGGCAGCGACAGGGAATTGGTCCGCACCGGCTCGCCCACGTTTTCCCACGCGTTGGAAGCGCCCAGTTCCCGGCACTGCTGCAATTGGTAAGGCGCTTGTCCGCCGGTCCAGTTCAGGAAGACGTTCGCTCCCTGCTTACTGGCCGACAACCTCGGCCCTGGTGGCCGCACCAGCGCCAGACTGTGAACTGATCCCGCCGCAATCGCCACCACGTTGTTCAACTCCAGTGGGATGGTCGTTTGGCCCCGAGAGTTGTCACCCCATCCAACCACGCGGCCCTCCTTTGTTAGCGCCAGACTGTGCCAATCTCCCGCTGCAATCGCCACCACGTTGCTCAAGCCGCTCGGAACATTGGTTTGGCCAGAATAACTGCCACCCCAACCGATCACCCGGCCTTCGCCCGTCAGCGCCAGACTGTGGTACTCGCCTGCCACAATGGCCACCACATTGCTCAGTCCGCTCGGAATTGTTCGTTGGCCAGCATCGTTCCGGCCCCAACCGATCACCCGGCCTTCCACTGTCAAAGCCAGGCTGTGATCTGCTCCCGCTGCGATCGCCACCACGTTGCTCAGATCTCTTGGAATGGTTGTTTGCCCGTAGTGTGGGGCGCCCCACCCACGCACTCGGCCCTCAGCCGTCAGCGCCAGACTATGATACCATCCTGCCGCAATCCCCACCACGTTACTCAGACCGTTCGGGATGGTTGTTTGGCCGTAAAGGTTGTCACCCCAAGCGACCACTCGGTGGTCGGCTGCCAACGCCAGACAGTGAGAAGATCCTGCTGCAATCGCTATCACGTTGCTCAGCCCGCTTGGATAGTTGGTTTGTTCGGAATAGCTGGAGACCCAATCGAGCACTTGGCCTGCGGCCGTCATCGCTAGGCTATAGCTCCCGCCCGCCGCTATCGCCACAATGTCAGCCAACCCACCCGGAATGCTTGTTTGGCCGTAATTGTTTGAACCCCAACCAACGACCGGACTCACCCGCATCATGAATGAACCTCCTCCCAAGCCATGGCGGTTGCTCAGTACCAAGCTCACTCTGAAATCGCCTGTCTCTAGCGGCACTCCAGAAACCAACCCGGTTCTGGGATCGACTGTCAGTCCAAAAGGCAGCCCCGACGCGTGAAGGTAGTCCACATCATTCACCAAGCCGATGTCGTAGTTCAACTCGCTGGCCAGGTTCGCCTGCACCAGTCCGTTCGCTTCGATTCCCGGCAAGGGCAGGTTCATGTGCAAGGTCAAGTTGGTCTGACTGATACCCGAAGTGTTGGTCGCGAACAGGGTCACAGCATAATCACCGGGCAATGAACTTTGGCCCGTGATGAATCCAGTGGCCGGATTCACAGTCAACCCCGGCGGCAGGCCGCTAGCGCCAAAACCGTAGGCTCCATTGAGCACGACGATGCGACCGAAGAAAGCCCTGTCCACAGTCCCCACAATCGTCCGCGGACTCAGCACGCAAGGCGGCCTCAAGTTGCCCGGCAATCCCGTCAGTGCAAAGCTATTCGCCCAACCTGCCGCGATCGCCACTACGTTGGCCAAACCGCTCGGAATGTTTGTCTGCCCCCCCCAGTTGGAGCCCCACGCGACTGCCCGTCCATCGGCCGTCAGCGCCAGACTGTGGGAAGTTCCCGCCGCAATCGCTACCACATTACTCAGACTGCTCGGAGCACTCGCCTGCCCCTGCGCATTATCTCCCCAACCTACAACCTGGCCATCGGCCGTCAGCGCCAGACTATGATACCATCCTGCCGCTATCGCCACTATGTTGCTCAAGCCGCTCGGAATGGTAGCTTGGCCATGATTGTTCTGACCCCACCCCACCACCCGACCACCGGCCGTCAGCGCCAGACTGTGGGAAGTTCCCGCCGCAATCGCCACTACGTTGCTCAGCCCAGCCGGAACGGTCGAACTCCCCCATCCGACTACCATGCCATCGAATGTCAGCGCCAAGCTGTACCCTAAACCCGCGGCAATCGCTACCACGTTGCTCAAGCCGGTCGGAACGGTCGTCTGACCGGCGGCATTTACGCCCCATCCGACTATCTGGCCTTCGAGTGTTAATGCCAGACAGTGAGTCCCTCCCGCGGCAATCGCTACTACGTTGCTCAAGCCGCTGGGAATGAACGGCGGGCTACCCCACCCAATCACTCGACCTTGGGCTGTCAGCGCGAGGCTGTAACGCTCTGCTGTTCCAATCGCCACCACGTTGCTCAATGAGCTTGGGATGGTCGTCTGATGGTAGCCGTAGTAACCCCACGCGACCACCGGCACCAACTGGAGTGTGGCCACAGTGCTGGTGGCGGCGCCGTAGAGGTTGGTCACGACCAAGGAGTAGAAACCCATCTCGGCGGTTTGCAGGTTAGAGACGGTCAGGGTGGCGTTGGTGGCGCCGCTGATCTTGCCGCCGTTCGCGAGGTTGGTGCCGTCCTTGCGCCACTGGTAGTTCAGCGGTTCATCGCCTGTGGCCGCTACGCTAAACGAAACCGTGGCGCCCGCCGCTGGAAATTGGTTGGTGGGCTGCACCGTGATGAGCGGCGCTTGCTGGGCGTGGAGAAGTTGAGGGTGGAGAGTTGAGAGTTGAGAGAGGGCGGCGAAGAAGAACAGGAAGCGCCGGAGGGAAGGAGAGGGCATGGCGGGTTGGTGGTTCGTGGTTCGTGGTCTGTGGTCTGTGGTCTGTGGTCGTCCGTTGCGCGTCGAAGAGGCGCCGAGCCTCAGCGGGCCGCGAGAGCAAAGCTGCGCCCGGCGAGTTGGCTCGTCTCCACGCGAGTTGTTCGGTGCGTGCATGGCCTTGTGCAGCTTGGCGAATTGACGCGCGGCATTGAGGCGGAAAGGCGGTGAGAAAGCAAGTCTGCTTTTCGGTCGTCCAGGCCATCACCGACGACCAGCCGGCTGATAGCGCGGGCGACTCGCCCGCCCCGTTCGGCGACCCGCCGGGCGGAACGGGAAGACGCCCGGCAAAGTTCCAACGCGTGAGCTTCCTGCAGGACTGTAGCAGCCGACGTGAGGAGGCTCCATTCAGAGGTCAGAGGTCAGAAGTCAGCCAGAAGAACAGAGCCTCCTCACGTCGGCTGCTACGGGGTTCTGCAATTGTCTCGCGTGGTTCCTCCTTGGTCTGGAATCCGAAGTGGGTACCACGAAAGACACGAAACACACGAATGCAGACGAGAACCGCTATGCTGGCCTCGCACAGAAGTCGCGCGAGGAAAGATGATGGAGTGAGGCCAGGCTTTTCGTGTGTTTCGTGGTGATTCAAGTTTGGATTCCGACTTCAGAGGCTCGACCTTCCGTCGGGCAAGTCGCCCGACGGCACAGGCGGATTGCCTATGCTACCCACGGCCAACACAACCCGGCAGCGATGCCCGCCGCGACCGACAAGTTGCGGAGGCACCGGCCAGCGCCGGAATCCCGCTCGACAAGCGGCGCCGCGATTGAGAAAACAAGTCCATGAAACGTCTCATCCATTTCCTCGCCTCTCCCGCCGGCTGTGGCTTGACCGTGGTGATGGTTTCGCTTTGCCTCCGGGCGTCCGCTGCTTCATTCGACTCCGCGCCATTCGGCCTCCCTTTGCCGGAAGGCAACGGCGTGATGTGGGAAGACCCGCGCGAGGTCCACCGTGTGGTGGTGCATTTCCAAGACGCGCCCCCGGCGGCAGACAAGGTGCGGCTCGAATACTGGGGCAGTTGGTGGCCGGGCCGCCATTTGCCCAAGGACCGTGAGCCGGGCGGCGCGGACACCGGTTGGATGGAACTTGGCAACTGGCACAAGTACGAGTGGCGCGCGGCCGACGCCGAAGCCAAGGCCGATGGCCACTCGCTCACGTTTACGTTCCGGCCCGTCAACGCGAAGGAGTTCCCGAAGGTCGAGAACTACCCCGCCACCTTCCGCTACACGCTCAAGGTCCGCGTCGCTTCCGATGCGCCGCGGCCGGCCGTGAGCAAAATCGAAGCGTTCACGGATTCCACGCTGGAGCCGCGGGCCGCGCGCCTCGCGTGGGCCAAGCCGCTGCCGGTCTTCGATTGGAGGACGGACGTGTTCAACGGCGAACTGGAGTCGGTGGAGAAGGTGACTGACTCGGTCCATCGCGTGCGCCTGCGCGCCGTGGTGAATGCCGATCCGAACACGTTCGACCGCACGCTGGTGACGCTGCGCCGCGGCGAGCAGGTGTTCACTTTCAAGTTCGACGATCTGGCGTCCGGCCCGCTGTTCCTGCCGCACCTCGGCGTGGCCGTGTTGCCGGAAAGCGACACGCGCGATTACGCCGCGGTGGCGGCTGAGGTGAAAGCCCGCGGGACGAAGACGCTTTACGAGCGCGTTGCGGAACGGCCCGAGCAGACGTGGCAGGGTGCGTGGGACGGCATGCCGCGCAAGAAGTCCGACATCTATTTCGTGCTCGGCCTCGATGGCGGTCGGCAGCGCTTCCGCCTGAACGCCGATGGCAGCATCGAGTTCCGGTCGAACGACCACTACCTGAAGAATCGTCCCGGCAAAGACACGCCGCGGCTGGAGTTGGAGAAGCCGAACGTGAACGTGCGCTTCGTCCTGCCGGGCAAACCGGCGCATCGCACGCTCCAGGAAGAGGCTCTGCCTGTCTGCACCACGACGTGGAACACCAACGGCGTGCAGGTGAAGCAAACCGCTTTCGCCACCGCGCTCGACGGCACCCGGGCCGACGGTCCGGTGCCGCCCGGCGACGCCTTCACCGTGTTCATGACGCGCTTCACGATCACCAACACGACGAGCGAGCCGCGCGATTTCGCGTTGCCGATCGTGTATCGCGTCAGCGGACAGCGCACGCCGCTGCAAGTCGATGCCGACGGTTTCCTGTGGGCGGAAGACAAAACGCGCGGACAAGTGCTGCCGCCCCCTCACCCCAGCCCTCTCCCCTCCGAGGGGAGAGGGGGAAACAGGTCACGCCTTGTGAGAGAGCAGGCGCGGCGCAGTGACGAAGGCGTGGAGGGCGCTCCCTCTCCCGTCGGACGGGAGAGGGCCGGGGTGAGGGTTCTCGCAACGTCTCGCGAGGCGGTCGCTGCGCATTCAGGGTCGCCGGCAGACGCGCGCCGGCCCATTGACTTGAAATGGACCCTGGCTCCGAACGAGTCCCGCGCCGTCACGCTCAAGGTGCCTTACCCGATCCTCACCGAAGCCGCCGAGCGCGAGGCGCTGAAGAAACTCGACTTCGACACCGAGCGCCGGGCCGTCGCCGGCTACTGGCGTCGGCGCGTGAACGAGAGCGCCAGCCTCATCACGCCGGAGCCGATGCTCAACGAGTTCTACCGCTCGCACGCCATGCACCTGCTCGTGAATTGTGAGCGCGAGCCGGGCAGCGACCGCCGTTTCGCGCGCGTCGGCTCATTCGGCTACGGCGCGTATGGCAATGAGTCGTGCATGATGGTCGTCGATCTCGACCGCCGCGGCTACCACCAGGAAGCGCAGGATTGCCTCGACGCCTGGCTCCACTACCAAAGCACGGTCGCGCTGCCAGGCACGTTCGAGTCGAAGGAAGGCGTCCTCTACGGCGCGGGCGGCTACGAGGCCGGCGGCTACAACCAGCATCACGGCTGGATTCTCTGGTGCCTGGGCGAACATTTCCGCTCCACGCGCGACACCAACTGGCTGCGTCAAGCCGCGCCCGGCATCGTGAAGGGCGCCGACTGGATCATCCGCGAAACCGCGCGCACCGCGACCCGCCACGAATTGGAACGCGGCCTCCTGCCCGCGGGCAGCCTGGAGGACATCGGCGATTGGTGGACGTGGCTTTCGACGAGCTGCTATTCCTGGCGCGGACTCGACACGGCGGCATGGGCGCTGGAGCAACTTCAACATCCCGACGCCGCGCGCGTGCGCCAGGCGGCGGGCGAGTATCACCGCGCGTTGCTCACGAACTTCCGCAAAGCCTCCGAGCTTTCGCCGGTGGTGCGCCTGCGCGACGGCACGGCCATTCCGCAGATTCCGTCGCACGTCCACCGCCGCGGGCGGACGTTCGGCTGGATCTGCGAGACGCTGGAAGGCGCCTTGCACCTCCTCATCACCCGCGCGCTCGATCCGAAGTCGCAACTCGCGGAATGGATTCTCAAGGACTACGAGGACAATCTCTATCTTTCGAACCAATACGGCTACACGGTGGACGACTTCGAGAAACACTGGTTCGGCCGCGGTGGCATCTCCATGCAGGCGTGCCTGCTGTTCCAGGTGGAGCCGTATCTTTACCGCGACGAACCCAAGCACGCGCTGCGCGGCCTCTTCAACGCGCAAGCCGCCAGCTACTTCCCGGACGTGCGCATGAACACGGAACACGCTGCGCCCTTCTACGACGGCTGGCGCGGCGACCATTTCAAGAGCAGCGACGAAGCGAATTGCACCGGCTGGCTGCGCCATCTTTTCGTCCGTGAAGAGAACGCCGACACCCTGCTCATCGGCCAGGCCATCCCGCGCGAGTGGCTGCGGCCCGGCCAGCACTGCGGCATGGAGAAGGCGGTGACGTGGTTCGGTCCCGTGAGCGTGCTCTTCACTGGCGGCGACAAAGAAATCACCTGCCAGCTCAAAGGCCCGCGCCGCAATCCGCCCAAGGAAATCCGCCTTCGCTTCCGGCATCCCGAATCGCGCCCGCTCGTCGGCGTGACGGTGAACGGCGCGGCGTGGAAACAGTTCGACGGCGAGTGGGTGACGCTGCCGGGGGACGTGGGCGTGGCAACAGTAGCGGCAAAGTTCGGTTCAAGCCCAACCAACCGTTGATAACGCTGAGCCGGCGTCTGGAGACAGGGTGCCACTACGGGTGGTCACGGCTCAATGATCTCCACGATGTTCTCCGTGTCGATGCGCACCGCGTTGGACTCACCGAAGAAGAAGATCATGTGGTAGTCCGTGGGGGCGCCGAATTGACGGGGTTTGCTAAAGGTGTATCGGGCGCCGTTGCTCAGCCGGATCGTAAAAGGCCGAAACGGCTGACGTTCCGCCACGTCTTTGATGTCTTCGACTTTCATGCGCGCCACACTATCCACACCAAGCCCTCCCGCCAACCGAAAAGCCGGACCAGCGCAGTGATCGCGCGTGCAAGCGTACTTTACAAATAGTCCGTCCAAAAGCGCACTACGCCGGCATGATTGAGAGACCGTTCTGGCGGCAGCGGTTTGATCGACGTACCAAGGGGGGAGCAACTACCTCGTCACGCCGCTGGAAGGCCGGGCTTACGCGAAACGGTCCGGTGATCTGGAAGTCAAGGTGTGCAGTCCCGAACAACTGGGCGGCTGAGATCTTTTTGTGGGGAGCGATCTACGGCCCGACCGCCACCGTGATCCGCAGGAAATGGCTGGTGTAGCCGGAGACGGGATTCAGCGTCCGCACGGTGGCTTCCTCCATGCCGTCGGCCAGGGGGCGAACTTCGATTTCCGTCGTCTGCGGTTCCGCCGCGCTGCCGAGCCAAGTAATCAGGTTCGTGGAAACTTGCACGACGCAAGTGAGGTCGCTCGTGCCGGCGCGGCGGCGGAACTTCACCGCGTGATACGGCGCGCCCGCCACCGGCCCCGTGGTCAGGAATCCCCCAGCGAACACCGAGCCACTGGCGTGGAGCGGCGGCGAGTCGAGCGCGTACTCGACCGCATTGGGAAGGCCGTCGTCATCGGGATCAGCGGCCGGATCGGTCTGCGCCGCGGACGCATCGCGGCGGAAGCACCGCAACCGCCATTCGGCATAGCTGGCACAGCGCCGATCCAGGTCCACGTCCCACGGCTCCGTGCCCGTGGCGAGCACTTCCATCGGCGTGCTGCCGTCGAAGTCGCCGCGGCTGACCGCCCGATCCCCGTTGCCCGTGCCCGCGTTGCCGCCGGTGTCGGCCCAATAGAGCTTGCGCGCGGGAATGTCCAACACCAGGCCGTGCGGCGTATCGAGGCCGGTATAGAGCGTCTGCACGGCTGGGTCCGTCAGTGCGATGGCGCCGCTAGCAAAAGCCGAGAGCGGACAGCGATGCACTTTCTTGTCGTCGCGGTTGATCCAGTAAAGCATGCCCTCCGCCGGATGCACGCCCACGCCGCGCGTCTTGTTGTTGCCGGTCAACAGTGTCTCGCGGCCGGAACCGTCGAGGTTGGCGCGGTAGATGGCCCCACCATCGAAATCGCCCCAATAGATTTTTCCGGCGGCCACGTCGAGGTCCATGAAGTACGGGCCGGTTGGCGCGGCGGTCGTGATGATTTCGGTGACGGACGTTCCGCCGAGCGTCGAGCGCTGGATGCGATTGCGCAACTGGTCGCACCAATAGAATTCCGCGTTGCCAAGGTCCAGCCGCACGTCCGCCGGAAAGGAGTTGCCGCCCGTGACGGTGTGGAGAATCACGCTCGACGTGCCGTCAAAGTTCGCGCGCAGCAACCGATCAGCGCCGTTGTCCGCCCAGTAAATCCGCTGGCCGGGAACATCGACGGCCAAGCCGCGAATGTTGCTGCCGGGCGAACTCACCGCGCCGCTGAGCGAGATGGTTTGGAGGGCGGTCCCATCAAAGTTCATCCGCTTGAGTTGGCTGGCGCCGCGGTCGGTCCAGAAGACGCCGCCCGCGTGGGCCACGGAAACCAGAGTGAGCAAGCACCAGCAAAGGCAACGGCGAATCATGGCCATGCCCATAGCCGAAAGGCGCGCGGCTGTCGAGGCGATAGCAGAACCCCGTAGCAGCCGACGTGAGGAGGCTCCATTCAAAAGTCAGATGTCAGCCAGAAGAACAGAGCCTCCTCACGTCGGCTGCTACGGGGTTGCACGAGGTCCTGTCGAGGCGAGATAAACCTTGCCGCAACGGCGGCGGAGTGTTTACCCCTACGGCCATGGCCTTCGAGTGCGAGCCTTGCCGGGAATCCGGCTTTCTCCGAAGCGCACGGCGCACGGCGCTGGGCGTCACGCGCTCGCTGCTCGCCTTCCTTGTTGCTCTCGTCGTCGGCTCCGCAGTCCTCGCGCGGGATGCGGAGACGAACTCGACGCCATCTCGGCTGAAGGCAGGCCTCGTGCAGATGGCGCTCGGGCCGACGATCCAAGACAATCGCGACCGCATCGTCTCTGGCATTTCCAAGGCCGCCGTGCTGGGCGTTCGAGTCGCAGTGTTTCCGGAAGGCGCGCTGCGAGGCAACAACGGCGATGACCCGGCGCTCGTCGAGGAGGCGGTCGCCGCCATTCGCCAAGCCGCCCGCGCCGCCAACCTGTATGTCGTGTTCGGAGGCGCCACGGCTTCGCCCGGCGACAGGAGGGCGCGGAATTGGATGCGGGTGGCTGGACCGGACGGCGGCGAGGTGTTCCGCTACGACAAGATCTACGACCAGCACAACGCGAGAATGCCCGGCGTGTTCCACATCGACGGCATCCCGTGCAGCGCGATGATTTGCGCCGACCGCTGGCTGCGCGGCGTGGAGGAGGTCCCCATCCAACAAGGGGCGCGGATCAGTTTCGAGTTGTCGTGCAACTTCGCCAGCGAATGGGTCGCGCCGTTCGAGTGGTATTGGTATGTGCCGTGCGCGTTGCGCAATAACGTCTGGGTTCTCTTCGCCAACACCGGCAACCGGGCGGCGGGCGTGCCCGATGATGCCGCCGCGCCGCGCGAACTGCGCCACGGGCACAGCGCGATCATCGCGCCCGATGGCCGGATCGTCGCGGCGGCGCGCGACGACGTGGAAACGATCGTCGTCGCCGATCTGGTGGTGGGCGAGGCGACGCGCGCTGAAGCCCTGGCCCGTGCGACGCACCCGGTGTTGCGGCCGTTCTGGGAGGCGGGCGTGAAATTGCAGCGAGGGGAAGCCGTCGAAGCGCCGGCCTTGCTTGCTCTTCAATCAGCGGAAACAGACATCACCGTTGCCGTCGCGCAAGTCACCAACGATCTCATGGCGATGGAGGCGATGATCGGCCAGGCGCACGCGAAGCACGCGGACCTGATCGTGTTCCCGGCGCGGGCCATCGCCGCAACCGCGCTGGAGCGGCTTCAAGCCGCCGCCCGCGTGAACCGAATCACCGTCGTGGTCGGGATGGAGCATCCCGGCGCAGGCGGTCTGCGGAACGCCGCGTTCGTCCTCGGACCCGACGGCGGCGTGCTCACGCGCTACGATCAGCTTTCCGCCGCAAGTCCGTTTCAGGCCGGCACCGATCCGGCGGCGATGTGGTTTCGCGTGAAAGGCGTGCCGGCTGTGGTGACCATCGGGCGCGACGCGCTCTGGACGGAACTGGCGGAACTCGCCGCGGTGGCGGGCGCGCAAATCCACGTTCATCTCGAACACGACTCGGCCAGCGGTCCCGAGGCGGATCTGCGGCGCCTGCAAGTCTGGGCGAACTTCGCGTCGTTCCAGACCTTCAGCGTGGCGGCGAATGTTGTCGGGAGCGCGATCTGGGATGATTTGCGCGACCTGGAAGAACGGCGCGCCGAGGTGCGCGGCCTGCCGCGGCCGAATACCGGCGCCGTGGAAGTGTACTCGCCGTTCTCCGCCAACTTGGTTGCCCGCACCGGGACCGGGCCGCAACTTCTCACGGCCACGCGCCGCGTGGGCCGCGCGAACCTGTATCACCCGCGCCGCACGTCTGGTCTCAATCCGCAGATGGACGCCTGGTATCGCCTGGGTGCCGCGATCCTTCACCCCAAGTAGTTTGAAACAGCTATGAGAAACACCTTTTTGACGACCTGTGTCGCCACCGCCTTGCTGTCACTGCTCATGGCCAATTCCGTTTTTGGCCAGACCAAACCATTTCAAGATGGCCGCTTCGTGGGCCGCATCGCCTACAGCGCGGACGGCAATCACAACGATCCAGATGATTGGGCCGCTTCGCCCGTGGCGCTGGCCATCTTCGCCGAGAGCGGCGTGAAGGACCGGCTGGTCCACTTCGACTACAACTGCATTCTCCCGCTCACCGACCCGGAGTATGAGCGAAAACACGCCGAGAGCGTGCTGGGCGCGGCGGAACGCTATGGCTTCAACCGGTCCCGGTTTTTCGATTGCCGCAAGAACCTCGACCAAGCCATCGCCAGCCTCACTGCCGCGATCAACGAGTCTTCAGCGACGAACCCGCTCTACTTCGTGATCGCCGGCCCCATGGAAGTGCCGGCGCGCGGCCTCGAAAAGTCGGACCCGGCCAAGCGGAGATTCGTGTATTGCCTCTCGCACAGCCGGTGGAACGACGGCTTTGCCTCCGGCTACAAGTTCACTTTCACGAAACGAACCGTGATCGAGCAGGACGTGCATTGGGTGCAAATCCGGGACCAGAACCCGCTCTTGAGCCTGAGTCCCTACAAGCGGCCCGCCCGGCCGGAGGAGTTCGCGGCGTTTTTCTGGATGCGTGATTCGTGCGACCCGAAGGTGCGGTTCCTGTGGGAGCGGACGCTGGTTTCGACGCGGCCCGATCCGTCCGACGCCGGCATGGCCTACTTCCTCGTGACCGGCGACGAGGACTGCGATCCGGCCAAGCTCCGACGATTGATCGAAGACCACCGACCCGCATCGCCTGTTGTCGCGCGAAGCCAAATCCGCCTTGAGGCCGAGAACTTTCGGCACCTCGAGGGCTTCGCACTGGAGGACCGGAAGGACAAGACCGCGTCGCACCAGCTCAACGTCCAGCGCCGCGGCGGCACCGGCGGGCGCATCCGCACGACGTTCGATGAGCCGTTCGCCCGCGCCGTCGGACGCTGCGACGTGGTGATCCGGCATCGGGACGACGAGGGCAGCCGCGGCCGATATGCTTTGTTTGTCAACGGGGCAGCACGCGGAGCCGCATGGGAATCAGCGGGGAACGCGCGCGGCTGGACGAGCCAGGTCCTTCGCGATGTGGAAATCCGCCTCGGTGACGAAATCCGGGTTGATGCCGAGAGCGCGACGGCCCGCCTGGACTACGTGCAACTCAACTTCGCGGACTGATCCGCCTTTCTCTCCATCAGCCTGAAGCGTAGGAAGTGGCCAACCGGCTGGAAGTTTCACAGCCTGGCCGACTGCAAGTCGGCGCTACGGCAGGATGAAAACCGGCGCTACGCAGTGCGCCAGGCGAAAGCTTGATGCAGCCCTGCTGCGGCCCGCTCGCGCCACTCACAGAATTAATGCCGTCAAGGTGGTTGCCGAGGCTGGCCACAGTGGCTTCACCGTCCGGACTAAACTCGGCCGGCGGGCCGCACGGGTTTCACTTCCATTGGCGCGTGGGAATTCACGGCCCGCGCAGCCGGAAGAAGTGGTGGCCCAGTGGAGGAGCGTTGGTGAAGGTCATGCACAGCCTGCCGTCGTGGCTTGGATACGGCGGCGGGATTTGCGCCCACGGAACTGGCGTGGAGGTCAGCACGTTGGCCTGTTCCAACACCCAGCCTTCGGCAGACGCGGGCCAGGACACGACGATCGTATTCGTCGGAGTGGCGAGGATGGAGAGCACCGGTGCGCTGAAGGTCACCCGGAGCACGTGATTGGTCTGAACATCGAACAGGCAGAACGTGGTGCCGTTGGTCTGGACCCGCTGGCCATCCAGCCACCACACCTCCACCTCCGAGCCGGCGGCCGGGGTGGCGGTGAACGTCTGGTTGTCATCGTAGGGCACGGCCACGGCGCCGGCCGGGGTGAGACTGCCACACGAACCGGCGCTGGCGTCGATCGTGTAAACGTCAATCGCGAACCACACCTTCACCCGCCGCACGGCTTGAACGTCCGTCAGGGTGAACTCACTCCCGCCGGTCTGTGCCACAACGTCATCAACCGTCCACGCCTCGACATGGAAATGCGGATCGGGCGTCGCGGTGAACGTCACATCGTCATTCCAGCCAATCTGGAGCCAGCCCATATTGCCGGTGGGCGTCACGCTGCCCCACCCTCGGCTCTCCACATACACCCCGTTCGTGATCCGCTGGAACTGGACGTAGATGTCCACGTCCCTGTCGCCAAAGGCAAAGTGTTGCTCGAGGATGCCGCCCCAGCCAGCACAGGCTCCGTCCACGTACCAGTCTTCGACTTCGTAACCGAGGTCAGGGAAGGCCCGAACGTCCATATCTGTGTTTGCCCAAACAAACACCCCCTGGGGGCTGAGATGGCCGTTCGTGCTGCAGAGAACGCTGACGACAATTGTGTCGTCGTCGCCAGCGGCCGGGCACGGCGCCAATCCGGCCGCCAGCAGGAGCGCGAAGAGACGCGTGCTTTGCGATCGGCAAAGGCGCCAAAAGGCCTGCCGAAAGCTTGTCTCGTGGCCAAGCCGGGGGGACGTGAACTGGCTGGGCGATTCCAGGCGATTGGAGGTTTTCATGGGAGCTTCTTTCAAAACCGTAGCAGCCGACGTGAGGAGGCTCTGTTTCCGTTGGGGTTTGAGCCTCCTCACGTCGGCTGCTACGGGGTTTTGAAATCGCCTCATGGGATGCGGTTTTTCCGAACGTGAACTCACGGTTTTTTCAGCCGGAAGAAGACATTGCCAGTCTCCGGCGTGAACGGGTAGGAGACCGAGATCGTGGTGGCGTTCGTTTGACACGGCCGCTGCACGTGAGGCCAGGGACCGGGCGCGCTGGTGATCTCATCGGTGTGCTCCAACACCCAACCCTCGGCGGGTCTGGGCCAGGAGATGACGACGGTGTTTGGAGCGGGGCAGGTAATCATGAGTTTGGGCGCGTTGGTGTCCGTGACCACCGCGGCAATGAGGCCCCAGAACCCGCCTTCAAGGGTGAAGTTGCCGCCGCTCATCGTGCCAGCGTCGGGTTGGCCGATGGTGCCGCTCAGAGAGTAAACGCCGCCGGTGCTCGCGCCACCACCGTCATCGATGGTGAACCAATCAACTGAGTAAGACTGCGCCTGAACAAACGTGGTCAGCGCGGTCAAGAGCGCGAAGACCACCTTGTTTGACTGGAGGAATAGAAAGGGAAAAGAACTCAGGGCTGCCGGGCTGTAGTGCCCATGCCCCACGTTCTGGGGTTTGAGTTGGAATGCTTTCATTAGGCCTGAAGGGTTTCAGAATGGAAGGTCATTGAGGTCGGATCGCAACGTTCCAGCCTTTCAGCGTCAACGGCCGGGTAATCCTCATCCCGCTCGCGGCCACGGGATTCACCGACCCCGCCTTGAAAATGAGCGTGGCGTTGTCGGGTGCCAGCTCGATCGCTTGGGCCAAGGTGGTGTACGGGCTGGCCGGTCCGCCCGTGCCCGGAAAGGTGAATCCGCCCACGAACTTCACGACATCTTTTGGGGCGATGTTCTTGATGTAATTCTGACCGTCGGGAAACGGCATCGCGTCGCACGAATACCAGCCGTCCGAGCTGCCGCCCCAGCCGAGGTTGATCCTGAATTGCCGGTTCGGATCGGTGCCCATATTATAGCCGTAGGCCACCCAATCGTGACCACTCCCGCCGTTCCATCCATCCATTTGGATCGGACGCAGCCACTGAATCTCCAGCGTCATTTCATCGATGTTCTTGCCGGCCGGAGGGACGCCGACGACCTCGGGAGCATAGAAGAAGTTGTTGCGCAGAGCGGTGGCTGCGTTGCCGACACAGCCTGCCGTCATGGTTGGCGCGTAGCCCATCGAGGCGGCGGCGCCCGCTCTCCAACAAAAGTCCGCCACCGCCTCATCTCCGGAATCAGCAGGATCTGCATGCGCATCCCCGATGAGACCCCAGTTGATCGGCACGCTCAGGTCACACGCGTGGGTGTTGGTGTGAAGGGGGAGTCGGTGGATGAGATTGTCGATGGCCAAGCGGTAGGCCGTGGTGGACCCGGCGATGTCTTTTGCGGAGTTCTTGATGCTGTCGTCCCAGTAGCCATTCATCAGCAGCAAGCCGCCACTGAGGTTGGTCCAGCGGAGCTTGTTCGGATCCCACGAATTGACCGTGGCGGGGGCGGAGGCTGACGCCAAGGGCCAGTAGTCCCAATCGGTCCGAGCCCGGTACTGAACCACGACGTTGCTGATGCCCTGGCCCTGCGCCGGCCATTTCCAGTAGTACATGATCTGGGCCATTGCCAAAGCCACGCAGCCGACCAGTGTCCGCTCGTTTTGCGGGGACGACGCAACAGCCGGGCAACGCTGGTTGTAGGGATGGCCCTGATGCCAATGCGAGGTCAACGGCAGCGTCATCATCGTGGGCGCGGCCTTCGGAGCGCTGGCGACAGGACAGCGTCCCGCGAGCAGTTCCTGCCAGTCGGCGGAGCGGGCTTTCGCCAGCTTTTCCATCTCGGAATTGACGGGACCTTTCTGCGTTAAGGCCTGTTCCAGACGCGCTCCAATCTCAAACAGAATCGTCTGCAGGCCCGGGTTGGCCGGATCGAACCGGCCTTGCGGGCTGTAGAAGTACACCGGCAGAAGAAGGTCATCCGCGCCACAGAGGCAGAAGCCTTCGGTTTTTAGGTGCGCGATGTAACCGACGGTCCGCTTGTCAACGACCTGGGCGTCCAGGCGTGCAATCACCGCGTCCGGTCGCGCCTCGGCGGTGACCTGCCGGACCCAAGTCTCGACCGCGGCACGAACCTGCGGTTCGGTCAGCGGCGCCGCCGACGACGCGACGGGGAGGAGCAGGGCGCACAGCGGGAGCGCGAGGCTAAGAGTGCCCCAGCCATGGCTGGGAGGGATCGATAATTTCATGGCACGCCTCCGTTTTACTGAAGGGTGACCAGCACGAGCACCAACCCGCGGCCGGATTCCAAGCGGGTCATGGCCTTGCCCAACGTGGCGCCGCCAGCTTTGGCGCGATCCATCACCTTCATGGCGTGCCCCGGCGTGTCGCTGGTGGTCAACAGATCGCCCGGCTGCACCGCCCCGCCTGCTTCAGCGTCCACCCAGCAATAGACACGCCCGGACAGAGCCACCGGGTGCGAGCCACTGGCGGAAGATCCCTCCTGGGTGAGGGTCAGTCCCGGATTCACGCCGCCCGCGCCGCTCACGATCCCCGCCACGGTCGAATCGTAGGCCCGCGTGGCGAGACGCAACTGGCCCGGCCGATCCGCATCAATGCACATCACGTAGCCCGGACGAACCTCGCCTTCGGACACGTCGAAGGGCTCCGCGATATCCGACCCGCCCAGGATTTGGAGCACATTCACCGCCGCCACACCGTTGACGCTCAGGTTGCCATGCACGATCAGGCCGCTACTGTCCACCGCCAATCTCGTTGCGCCCGCCGTATAGTCATACAGGTAGAAGTTCTCCCGGCCGACGGCGGTCCAGCCTGTTCCCAGACCCCAGTTACCGGCCCCCGCAGCCGAGCTGGTTACCCGCACCTCCGGCACGTCGTGGTATATCTGAAGCGCGCATCCGGGCTCGGCCGTGCCGATGCCGACGTTGCCATCGTTGGCGATGGTCATGCGCTTGTTAAAACCCGTGTAGAAATCCAGTCCATGCTGGCCGGGGCCGGCGGTGCGTTTGGAGGACAGGCCCTCGCCGCTGCCGGGGCCGAAGATCAAACCCGGAGTCAGGGCGCCGACGTTGGTGCCGTGCGGGTCCATGATGACGTTTCCCTCGTAGTTCCAGCCGAGCGCCAGTTTCGGACCGGTACACGCCGTGCCCAGCCCACCGCCCGCGCAACCGAAGAGCACCGGTCCATCCACGTTTAGTCCGCCAAAGGACTTGCCGCTGCCATACCAGCCCAAACCGTGATTGCGATCCGCGCCGCCGCGCAGGAACAGGTCATGGTCGTTGAGGTGCATGTCGCCCTCCAGGTCCAGCAGCGCGTCTTGCGGCGTCGCCGTGCCGATGCCGACACTGCCGAAGCTGGCCGGCGTGTTGGTGCCGCTGATGAAGGCGTCGGCGCGCACGGTTCCGACGACATGCAACGGAGCCTGAGGGTTGTTGGTGCCGATGCCGACTCTCCCGACGTTGAAGAAGAAGCGCGACGCGCGCAATTCCATCGTGTCATCCGCTCCGTTTTCGCCGAGATACACGTAACCCAACCCATCCGAACGGAGGTCGCCGAAATGGATCAGCTTCGGGTCGCCGTTGTTCACGTAGCCGCCGATGTGAATGTTGCCTCCGGCGTGGTTGGTGCCGGTGCCGTCGGCGACGTCCAGGGCCTTGCGTGGCGTGGTGGTGCCGATGCCCACGCCGCCGGAGGCCCGGATGAGAAACTGGTTGCTGCCGGAGGAAGCGAAGTCTGCATTGGTGGAGTCCGCCCAGACGAAGGTGCCGTTGTGCAGGGCCTTGGCCCGCTGGCCTGCCGCCAGGCTGTAGGCGCCGCTCACCGTATTGCTGTGGCCGCCGGGGATCGTGGCGCACACCGCGTTGCTGGAGATGGTATTGCCCTTCCCGCCCGCAATGGTGCCGTAGTCGGCGTTCACGGCGTTGCGTTCGTTGACGGGCTGCAACGGGGGCAAGGACGGCAGATAGCGGCCACCGCCGCCGATCGCCGCGCCGGCCACGTCGGCCGCCACTGAATTGTAGGACGAACCCGCGATGATGTTGTCCGTGTTGAATCCCGGTTCGAGACGCAGCGCGGTGCGATTGTTCACGCCCAGGCACAGCGGTTGGTCATCCGCCGTGCCGAGGAAGTGCGTGCCCGGCGTTGTGCCGGTGTTGCCGCCCAGGTGCCAGTCGGTGGGAGAGGCCAGGGTCAGGGTCTGGCCGCTGGGCGTGAGCGTGAGGTTGGCCCCGGCAGCCAGAGACACGTCGTCCTTCAGCGAGTTCAGGCTCTTGACGACCTGGCCGGAAGCGATTTTGGCGGCGGTGACCGCGCCGTTCTGCAGGCCGGCGCTGGCGATGGCGTTCGGGGCTACGGCGTTGGCGGTGGTGGCCGTGGTCGCGGTGCTGGCCGTGCTGGCCACGCCTGCCGTCGCGGCTGAGCCAGCGGTGGTGGCGTAGATGGCGCCGGGCGTTGGGGTGAGGGCCTGCCGCGGGGTGAGTGCGGTGAAGTTGGCAGCGCCGTTGGTCTTCACGGAAACGCCCAGCCAGCGGGCCTCGCCGGGAAAGACGTTGCCGAAATCGAGCGTGATCGTGAACGAGCCGTTGGTGACGCCGAGGGCCGGCCGGCTCACCGTGGAGCCGACTTGCGCGCCGCCGCTCAGCGAATCGTAGAGGGCAAACTGGAAATCGTAGGTTCCAGAGGCCGCATTCGTGCCGGCAGACAACCTGCCCTGGTAAGTAAAGGCCGTGCCCAGCAGCGCGGCGTGGAGGGTGGTTGTTAGATTGACTGCGAAACACCCGGCCGCCAGGAGTGAATGGAACAGGACTTTGTTTTTCATGGGTTTCGTGCTCACGCGTTCATTGCGTTCACCGGGTACAACAGGAACGCCAGCCGAAGATGACGCGGGTTTTAGAGGATATTTGGCGCCGCCGACCGAGATCGGCAGAAGGTAGGGCGCGCAGGGGACTGACGCGCCCTACCAGGACTTACCAATCCAAGCCCAGACTTGTGAGTTTGCGGCGGATGCCAGCGAGGTCCCAAACGAATAGTTCGCGCGTGGTGGCGCTGACGGCGGCCAGATGGGCGCCGTCGGGACTGAACGTGAGGTCTTGCACGGCGAAAGCGTTGGGCGTTTCAAGCGACGCGTGGGCGGTGCCGGTTTCGGGATTCAGCAGCCGGATGAGTTTGTTCGCATCGCGCAGCGCCAGCACGTCCCCCGTGGGCGACCAAGCCATCTCCGAGAGGCTGTCGGTCACGGCGCGGCTCCAGACCGGTTGCCAGTTCGCAGCGTCGTAAAGCTTCAGGAAAGGTCCCCACGACACGGCCAGGCGGCGTCCATCCGGTGAAAACGCGACCAGGCCAAACAAAGCCTTGTCTTCGCGGAGCGTGAAACGCTTCTGGAGGTTCGTCTGGCCGGAGAGCAATTCCCAGATGACAACTTCCTTTTGGTGCCAGCCGCCGGTGGCCAACCAGCGGTTGTCCGGGCTGAAGGAAGCGTAACTGCACGGGCCGGTGCGCGCGCGGGCCGCTTCGGTGCCCGTTTCCGTGTGGAGAACACGGCAATTGCCATCGCCAGGGGGCACGGCCAGCAAGCGTCGGTCGGCTGAAATCGAACACGCGCTGGGCAAAGCGCGCGGGTCGATCGTGCGAGGCGGTGTGGGCTGCCAGGTGATTGGCTCCTGGCCGTCGTCGAGCGCGCCACAGAGCAGGCCCTTGTCGCCGGCCGCCCAAAGCTGGCCGCGGCTGTCGAAGCTCAGGGATCGAACCAACTCGCCCCACCCAGCGGCCAGGCCCAGCTCGCGTCCCGTCCTGAACTCGAAGCCGCGCACGCCCGTGCCGTCGGCGAAGACCAGCCAGCGCCCGTCCGGGTGGAAGGCGGCGGTCCTCTTGGCGGCGTGCGCTTCATTGCGGCCCAAGGTGCGGACGGGAACGCCATGCGCCAGTTCACAAAGCTCAAAGCCGCCAATCGACCCACCTAGCACAACAAACCGGTCGCCCGCGGGCGAGAACTTCGGATGAAAGCGTCCTCCCGCCAGGAAGAGCAGGCGCTGTCCGGAGGCAACACTCCACACCATCAAGCCGTCGTGGCCGCCGCTGACCAGCAGCGTGCCATCCGGATGGAATGCCACGCCGTGGGGTTCCTCAGCGTGACCTGTGAGGGGGTGAAGCAGCTTGCCGGAGAGCGCATCCCACAGCCGCACTTGACGGTCATACGCCGTCGCGGCCAACCGGCGGCTGTCCGGGTGCCAGGCGAGGGAGGCGACCTCCATTCCCGGATGAGGCAGCATCGAGATCGACTCTCCAGTCCGCACCTCGACGACAACGATGGAGGATCTCGAGTCGGTGCTCACCGCCAGCGCACGGCCGTCCGGGCTGTAGGCCACGAGGCGAGGCCACTTCGGCACCGCGACGGTGCGAACGATTCGGCCGGTAGCGGCTTCGACAATGTTGACGGTCTCCCGGCCATCGGCCACGGCCACGAGCGGTTCGGTGGGATGAAAGCCCGAGCAGTTCATCTCTCCGGCCGCAGGAAGCGTGGCGGTCACGGCGCGCCGATTGAGATCCCAGAGGCGAACCCGGTTGTCGGTGTAGCCCACGGCGAGCCACTGGTTGGAGGGGCTGAAGAGGATCGTGTGCTTGATCTTCGCGCCCACAGGCGGCAGACGGAACAACTCGCGCTCATCGCTCAACTGGCGGACGCTCACCGCGCCGTCGGGCAGACTCGTCGCGTAGCGGTCCCACTCACCATTTGAAACTGCGGTAGTGCCGTCGCTGCCCGGTACCAGGACTTGCCGCACCGACCGCACATCGGTGAGCGCCAGGCAGGCGATGGCTTCGTCGCGCAGGTCGGACCCGTTGCGGATGGCGGCGGCTTTCGCCAGGATTTCCAGCGAGTGAAAGCGCCGGCCTGGCTCGGTGGTGAGGCGGTTGGCGTGGGCTTGGGCGAGGTAGGCGTCGCGGAGCTTTTCGGTCACGTTGTGTTCGGCGCGCACCGCCCGCCGCAACGCCAGTGTGAGCGCGCCGGTGCCGGCCACGACCGACACGAGCATCGCGGCCACGAGCGAGGCGACGAGCGGCTTGCGTCGGACCCATTTCGCCAACCGCTGGAACGTTGTGGTCGGCCGGGCGAGGATGGGCTCTTGGCGGAGCCAGCGGTCGAGGTCATCGGCCAACGCTTCGGCGGAGTGGTAGCGGCGTTCGGGGTCTTTCTCCAGGCACTTGAGGCAGATGGTTTCCAGGTCCTGGTCGATGGGGCTGGTTGTTTTGCGTCGGACGGGTCCGACTCGTCCGACCGGTCCGAGGGCTTCCGAAGGCGGCACGGGCTCTTCCTCGATCACCTTCTTCAGCACGCCCAGCGGCGTATCGGCTTGAAACGCCGGCCGACCGGTCAGCAAGTAGTAGAGCACCGCGCCCAGGCTGTAGATGTCGGTGGCGGTGGTCAGGTCTTTGCGGCCTTGCGCCTGTTCCGGCGACATGTAGTGCGGCGTGCCGAGGACCGCTTCGGAGCGCGTGAGGTCGAGGGCCGAATCCACCTGCTTGGCCAGGCCGAAGTCCGTCACGTGCGGCTCGCCTTGGGCATCGAGAAGGATGTTCCCCGGCTTGAGATCGCGATGCAGGATGCCGCGCTGATGGGCGTGGTGGACGGCGCGGGCGACTTTGGCCAGGAGATTTGCGGCGTCACCCGGGTCGTAGCAGCCGACGTGAGGAGGCTCCAACTTCGCCGTTGAGGGTTGAGAGTTGAGGGTTGAGAGTCTGGAGGTTTGAGCCTCCTCACGTCGGCTGCTACCAGGAAGCCGCTGCGCCAGGCTCTGGCCCTCGACCAACTGCATGGCGAAATACTGCTGGCCCTGGTGCTCGCCCACTTCGTAGATGGCCACGATGTTCGGGTGGTCCAGCTTGGCGGCGGCTTGGGCTTCGCGGCGAAAGCGGTCCATCTCGGTTTGGGTCGCGAGTTGACCGGCGAGGATCATCTTCAACGCCACGGGCCGGTTGAGACTCACCTGCCGGGCGCGCCAGACGACGCCCATGCCGCCGCGGGCGATTTCTTCGAGCAACTCGTAATCGCCAAAGTATCGGATGCGCTCGCCCGGCTGGTTCGCCGGCGGGGCGGCTGGATCAATCTGGAAGACGACCTTGCCCACGCACTTTGGACAAAGCCCCATCATCAACGCGGTGGGAACTTCCGCGCCGCATTGCGGACATGTCGGTTTCGAAACCATGCTCGGTTCCACTCGGTACAACCGGAAATTCTCGGCGCCATGACGCGGCCAACGCGGGTTTCGTCGTAGCACAGGTTTTCAACCTGCCGTATCGCCGACTTTCAGTCGGCCAACCGCTCGTCGCCCGAATACCCTTCGAGCTTTCCCATCGGCTTCCCGCGGCGGACGGTCCGCAGGTTGGAAAACCTGCGCTACGCCGCGACCGCACTCACCCCAGCGCGCCAAACAAATGCCGGAGTTCTTCCTCGAGTTCCTCCGGTCCGGCGACGGTCTGGGCGATCTCCTCGCGCACACATTCGCGGTAGCGCTGCCGCAAACGGTACACGGCCGCCGCGACCGCGTTGGGGGTCATCTGCCACTCCGCCGCCAGCCCGGCGTACGACGGCTCGCTCCCTTCGGACGAGAGGAACCCTTTCAGCCGGTCGAACTGCGCGGCTTTGCCGGCGGCCACCGATTCCTGGCGCAAGCGCTGCAGGGCCTGGTCGAGCAGCGTGAGCGCCCACTGTCGCTCGAACAGCTTCTCCGGGGTGGTTTCCGACGCCGGTTCGAGCGCATAGCGGTGTTCATACTCGGTGTCGTCCAGCGAGACCCACTCCCGGCCACCGCCGCGCTTGGCCGTTTGCGCCCGTGCCCACTCGTTGGCCAGGAAATGGTTCAACGAGGCGAGCAGGAAGGACCGGAACTTCCCTTTGTCGGGGGCGACGCCGGCGAGGAATTCCTTCTGCAAAAGCCGCGCGAAGAACTCCTGCGTCAAATCCTCCGCTTCCTCCGGCCCGTAGCCACGCCGGCGGACATAGGCGTAAAGGGGATACCAGTAGGTCCGGCAGAGCTGTTCCAATGCCGCCGTTGCCTCGGCCGTGCTGTGCTGGCCGGCCTGCACAATCACGCTCCAGTGCGTGGTCGGAAACTCGGCCCGCCGGGGCAGCCCGTTGTCGTCGAGTCCATTCATGTCGATCTTGGATCGCCGGCCCAGTTGGAGCTGCGGACTGCGCGCAAAATGCCCATCTGGTCTGTGATCATCGCTGTGGCCGGCATCCTAGGCAGCTCGCGGAGCCGATGCAAACAAGATTGCCGCTCGGGCGGTGATGCCGCAGGGCTGCATCAAGCTCGGCCCCGGGTCTTGCGCCCTGCCGGCAATGTTACGATGTGTCGAAACTTCTTTGTCGCCGTGCTAGCAAGCTCCAGGACTGTGCCACACGCCACGGGATTGCCTCGCTGCTGCGACCTGCCTAAGCTTCCGCCATGAGCAAATACTCCGTTCTCGTTGTCGGCATGGGCAAGCGTGGCATGCACCACGCCACCGCCTTCAATGCCAATCCCAAGTTCCAAGTCACCGGCCTCTGCGACATCGACGCCGCGCGTCTGGATGCGGCTGCGGCCAAGCTCGGCAATCCGCAGAAGGGCACCGACGCCGCGGCCCTGGCCAAAGCGGTCAAGCCCGACGTGTTCTGCTTCTGCACGCTGCCGAACTTGCGCACGCCGATGATCAAGGCCGCCCTGGACAGCGGCGCGAAGCTGATCGCCTTCGAGAAACCCGTCGCGCTCACCAGTGCCGAGATGCTCAGCCTCCGCGACATGATTCGCCAAGCGGGCGCCAAGGCTGTCGTCAGCCACCAGCACCGCTACGGCCAGCATTACCAGAATGTGAAGGAGATCGTGGCCAGCGGCGCGCTGGGCCGCGTCCACACCGTCTATGGCAGCGCCACCGGCTGGATGACGCACATGCTCTCGCACCTGATCGACTACACCTGCTGGTTCAACAACTACACCCCGGGCGTGTGGGTGATGGCGCAGGCCGCGGGCCGCGTGAAGCTCGCGGACAACCACCCCTCGCCCGACTACATCGGAGGCTTCGTGCAATTCGCCAACGGCGTGCGCGGCATCTACGAATGTGGCGCGGGTGCGCCCGACCAGCCGGAAGTCGCCAAGTGGTGGGGCAAGAACCGCCTCGGCGCGCAAGGGACGGAAGGCTTCGCCGAAGTGCTGACCAACGGCGGCTGGCGCGCGGTGACGAAAAGCGGGGGCTACCAGTGCGGCGACGGCGCGATGAATTACGACGCCGACATGCCGCCCTACATCCAGGAAATGGCTGACTGGCTGGACGACGCCAAGAAAGTCCACCAGTGCAATCTCGAACACGCCTGTCTGGGCGCGGAAATCATGCTGGCCCTCCAGCGGTCCGCGGCGGAAGGTGGCCAGGTCACACTCCCTCTCACTTCTGGCGCTGACGAGCAAGCGCTGCTCAAGTCAAAGCTTGCTGACAGGCCCGTGCTCGTTTCGTGCGAGCAGAACAAAAAAGAGTTTGGGATCTAAACAGGACCGGCGAGTCGCCAGCGGTGCTTGGTAAGTCTTCACGTTCCGCTCGCGCCGGCCGGAGGCCGGCGCTCCGGCACGGCACGCCGCCAAGTCTTTCGCCAACCCTTGCTCACCCAGCGCGAACTGCCGTCTCTGCCCCATTCTGGCAGGCGGCGGAGATCGCTGCCCACAGCGGCTCGTCGCTGACCGGCTTGTGCAAGTAGGCAGCGGCCCCGCCGCGCAGCGCCAGTTGGCGGGTCGCTTCATCCTTGTGCGCGGTGATGAAAATGACCGGCAGCGCCACCCGCAACGCCGCCAGCCGGGCCTGGAGTTCCAGCCCGTTCATCTCCGGCATCTGGACATCCAGGATGAGGCAGTCCGGCTTGGCCGCCGCGAGGGACTTGAGGAAATCGTGGCCCGAGGCGAAAGGCCCGACCGCGCAGCCGTGGGAACGGAGCAGCCGGGCCAGTCCCTTGAGGACCGAAGGATCGTCATCGACAATCGCAATGAACAGCTTGGGTTCCATGCTTCGGCCCTCAGAAACGGCCCACGATCCGCAGAGGCACCGGCGAGAACCCGGTGTCGGTCACGAGCCAACGGTCTGATGTGATTGACTTCATGCGCCACTTTTACGCGAGGGCAGCCGGCGCCGCTATTGGACCTTGGGCCAACCCACGGGCCGAGGCGGCCCGGCGCACGGCGCAGACAACGTCACGGCCCGCGCCGGCGCCGCCGCGCCTGGAGCCAGCGGAAGGCGAGGGACGGGTCCGAGTTGGGGTGGCGGCGGGCGCGGCTCCGCGGGCGGGATGCCGGCCTTGGCCGCGAGCTGCACCAACTCCGCGACCGAGGCGACCTGGAGTTTCCGCATCACGCGACCGCGATGGACTTTGATGGTCTTCTCGCAGGTGCCGAGTTCGGCGGCGACTTGCTTGTTCAACCAGCCCTTGATGACCCAACGCAGGACTTCGTGCTCGCGCGCGGTCAACGTTCCCAGCCGGTCCAGGAGCGCGGCCTTCTCCGCCTCGACCGCCTGCCGCCGGCGGTCCCGTTCGATGGCCTGCTGGATGACGCCGAGGAGTTGCTGGTCGTTGAACGGCTTGGTCAGGAAATCCACCGCGCCGCCTTTCATGGCGCGGACGCTGGTCGGGATGTCGCCGTGGCCGGTGATGAAGACGATGGGGATGGCGCTCTGGCGGGCGGCCAGTTCGGCTTGCAGGTCCAGCCCGCTGAGCCGCGGCATGCTGACATCGAGCACGAGGCAGCCTGGCCCGTCCGGCAGCGCGTGGTTCAGGAATTGTTGGGCCGAGGAGAAGGTTTCCGCGTGCCATCCCGCCGACCGGAGCAACCGCGACAGTCCGCGGCAGATCGAGGGATCGTCGTCCACGACGAAAACGGTGGCGTCATTGGCGGTCATGTTTTTTTTCCAACGATCAGAAGCAGCGTGAAGCCAAAGAGGGCGCCGCCGTCAGCATGGTTGGCGGCCTCCAAGCGCCCGCCGTGGGCCTCGATGATGGAACGGCAGATGGGCAGGCCCATGCCCATGCCGGCGGCCTTGGTGGTGAAGAACGGCTCGAACAGGCGCTCGAGGTGCGCGGCGGCGAGGCCCGGACCGGTGTCCCGAATGGAAACCTGCGCCCGCGCCGGCTCGACTCGAGCCGTGGTGACGCCCAAGCTCCGAGCACCCGGCTCCGTGGCCGTCATGGCCTCGACCGCGTTCATGGTCAGGTTGAGCAAGACCTGCTGGAGTTCGACGCGATTGCCCAACACCGGAGGCAGCGTCGGGGCCAAGTCCAGGTGGAGCCGGACGCCTTTGAGGACCAACTCGCTGCGGAGCAAGGCCAGGGTTTCCTCAATCAGCCGGTTGAGGTCCACCGCCGCGCGCTCCGGCCGGTCTTTGCGGAAGAGCGCCCGCAACCGCTGGATCACCTGCGCGGCGCGTTGATCGTCCTGGATGATATCGTGCAGGGCGGCGCGCACTTCGTCCAGATCGGGCGAGGGATGATCCGCGAACCGCTGGGCCGCCTGGGCGTTGCTGAGGATGGCCGTGAGCGGCTGGTTGAGTTCGTGCGCCAGCGAGGCGGCCAGTTGGCCGGCGGTGGTCACGCGGGTGATGCGGGTGAGTTCTTCGCGCAGCCGTTGCGTTTCCAACTCTGCTTCTTTGGCCGCCGTGATGTCCCGGTTGCTGGCGCGAATGCCGAGGAACACGCCCTGTTCGTCGGCGATGGGCTGGCAGGTGTGCTCGATCCAGCGCACCTCGCCCTGGGCCGCGCGGATGCGGAACTGCAAGACGCGCAGGGCCGGCTCGCCGAACGCCACGCACCGGTGGGCGCGCCAGAGCGGTTCGTCTTCCGGGAGGACGATCCCGCCAATCAAGCCGGGCTGGACGAGGAATTGTTGGGCGGGATAGCCGGTCAGGCGCTCGCAGGCGGGCGAACAGTAGCGGAGCGCGCCGTCCGGGCTTTGCCAGTACTCCCAGTCGCGGGTGAACTGGGCCACCGCCCGGTACCGCCGCTCGGCTTCGTCGAGCGCCTGCTCGGTGCGCCAGCGCAGGAGGAGATTGGCAAACAAATCCTCCACCACCTTCAGCCGCGTGTCCGTCTGGAAGGACCAGGATCGTTCCGCCCGCAAGGTCGTGAACCGCAGCGCCCCGATCACTTCCTGGCCGATCACCAGCGGCAGGCCGGCCAGCGACCGCACGCCCCGCTGGTGGAACGTCTGGCGGTCCCGCTCCGCTGCGGCGGGCAAGTCCCCCAGCCGCGCGAAACTCACCGCCTGGCCGTGCCGCAACTGCTCCCAGGTCCAGGGCAGGGTTTCCCGGAGCAACCGGTCCGCCGCGGGCGCCACGCCCTCGGCTTCGCAGTGGACGCTCAGGCGGATTTCCTCTCCCACGAACTCAATCAGGGCGGCGCGGTCGGCGCCCACGAAGTCGGCCAGCCGTTGCAGGCCCTCCTTCAGGGCGATCTCGAAGCTGCGGCCGCCGGAACAGGCGAAGCCGGCCGAGAGATCGGCAATGAGGCGCTCGAAGCCGAGGCGGGCCTGCAAGGCCGCCTCCGCCGTCTTGCGCGCCTCCACTTCCGCGTGGAGATGCTCGACGCTGGCGCGGAGTTCGCGCGTGCGCACCTGCACCTGGCGCTCCAGATTCTCATGCGCCTCTTTGAGCGCCTGCTCGGAACGTTTGCGCTCCGTGATATCGACCGTCACCGCCACAAAGTGCGTGATGGCGCCGTCGTCGTTCTTGACCGGGGAAATCGAGGAGTGAATCCAGTACAGCTCGCCGTTCTTCTTCCGGTTGCAGAACTCGCCCCGCCATTCTTCGCCCCGGCTCAACGCGGCCCAGAGCTGCTGATAGTGCTGCACGGAATGACAGCCGGACTTCCACAGACTCGGCTTGTGCCCCATGGTTTCGCCCGGGGTGAAGCCGGTCAGTTGGACGAACGTCGGGTTCACGTAGATGATGGCGCCGGCGGCGTCGGTGATGACGACGTTGGCCGGGCCGGCTTCGATCGCGCGGGTCAGGATGCGGAGCTGGTCCTCCGCCTCGCACCGCTGGGTCACGTCGATGCCGGTGCTGACCACGTGGGTCACCGCGCCCAGGGCGCCGAAGACCGGCGTGTCCGACCAGTGGATGCGGCGGTGGCGGCCGTCTTTCGTGCGCCAGAAGTTCGTGTGCTCCGAGGGCTTGGGGTTAGTGATCAAGGCTTGAAAAGCAGCTTCGCCGGCCGCCGCTTCCTCCAGCGCCAGGAACACGTCCCAGCATGGCCGGCCCGTCACCTCGGCCAAACCGTAGCCCGTAGCGCCCTCGCAGGCCCGGTTGAACTTCACGATCCGGCCCGTCCGATCGCGCACCACGACCAGCGCGGCGACCGTATCCAGGACCGCGTTGACAAAACCGCCGCGGGTCAGACTTCCGTTTGCATCCGGCTTCCGCATCGAACCCGATCTTCCAACGCCAAGCGGATTGAACACAATAGGACTTCTCCCGATTTGCTCGTACTGGAACGCCTAGCCGGGCCTTCCAGGGAAATGGAGCGCGCGGCAACCCCTTCCCTCGAGGCGATTTCAAAACTCTGTAGCAGCCGACGTGAGGAGGCTCAAACTGCAAAGGAATCAGAGCCTCCTCACGTCGGCGGCTACAGTTTTGAAAGAGGCTCTTCAGATTCCTCTTCGCGACGGGTGCTCGCAACCGCTCCCTGCAACGCCCGGTCCAGCCTTTGATTCAAGCCAAGGGCAGAACCTCGCGACAAGGCGGCATCCAGCTCGGTTCGGGAGCACTCGTAGCGCAGACTTTCGGGTCTGCCGTAGCGCCGGGCGGGAGCTTGATGCAGCCTTGACCTCGCGAGCGTCGCGGCGTTTTGAAATCGCCTCCGCAGCCGGCCCGTTGGGAACGCGCCTGACCCTATCTCGGCTTGAGCGTGCAGTTGCTCAAGTTGGTGTCCGCCGAGCTGGGGGTGCGGAGATGGTTAACCAACGCCGACCGGGTGAACTGGTGGGCGCTGCCGTCCGTCAGCAGCATGTTGCCCGCATAGGTGTGGAGATCACTGCCCCAGCGGGGATTGTCCCGGGTCGGATCGAGGCGCGTGATGACCGGATCCATGATCGTCGCCGGCGGGCAGGTGGAGCTTTCCATGTCGCTGATGACGTTGCGGTCGGTGGCCAGGTGCATTTGCGGCTGGTCCTCCCGGGCTTCGGTCCCGATGGTGTAGCTCAGGGCCTCGTTCTGGAGGGTCTTGAAGCCGTCGGGCTTGTCCGTGAAATCGATGGCCTTCGTGCGGGCGCGGTCCGGCGGACAAACCAGGATTCGGGGCGTGTTGAACTCCGCCCCGGCGGCGTCATAGCTGAGCCAGGCTTCGGGCGAGGACTTGGCGCCACCTTCGCTCAGGGGAACCTGCCACGGATAGCGGCTCTCGTTGTCGTCATGCCACATGCGGAAACCCAAGCCGATCTGCTTGAGGTTGCTGACGCAATTGATCCGTTGGGCCTTGGCCTTGGCGCGGGAGAGGGACGGCAACAACATGCTCGCGAGGATGGAGATGATCGCGATGACGACCAGCAGTTCGATCAACGTGAAGGCGGACTGGGGCCGTCGGGAAAAGGTCTGGCGCATAAGCTGGTTCAACTTCGGCCCATCGCGGCCGCATGGTTCATGGACGCGGCCCGAGCCGAGCATGTTTCAAGAAAGTCATCGGTGTTGTCAGTGGGCCGCAGCGTAGTGAAGAAGCGGAGCGGAAGCAATGCCTGTTCACCGAGGCGGACGGCCCAGGACGCAACTTGGCCCTGTCGCCGTAGCACAGACATTCTTGTCTGCCGTAGCGCGGGCTTTCCAGTCTGCGGGGCGTGCGAGCAATTCGGCCGTCCGCCTCGTGGCGGCCGGCCTGCCGACAAGAATGTCGGCGCTACGGCAGGCTGGAAAGCCTGCGCTACGACGGTGGTGTCCGGTTGCGCCCGACGGCCCAGGCTCTTCACCCCGGACCACCGGGCTGGGTTTGAGCTGACGGCGCCTCCGCGCTCGTGGACTGGATCGCCACCAAGGCGCGGCGCAGAAGCTGGCCTTGGAACGTGAAGCCGGGGGCGAGCATTTCCGCGACCGGCGTGCCGGCGGCGGGCGGAGCGCCCTCGGGCAGTTGGTGCAGCTTCTCGTCAAACGCCGCGCCGGGTTTGACCTCAAACGGCACCAGGCCGATCCGCCGGACCGCGTCCCGACAGGCGTTCTGAAAAAGCCCCAACTCGTCGATCAGGCCGCGCTGTCCCGAGCGCAGACCCGCCGTGTAAAGCGTGAAGGTGTGGTCGAGCAGCCGCACGATCACTTGCAGCCAGTCGCCTTCGGCGCGGTGGAGTTTCTCCACTTCTAACTGAAGGTGCCGGACCTCGGCCGATTGGGCCTTTTGCATGAACTCGGTAAAGTTGCGCGCCTCCGTCGCGATCTGATCGGCGATCTCCTTGGCAGACTTGGCGGTCTGGTCCGCCGCTTCCTGGACGGTCTGCCAGCGGGCTGTGGCGGCGGAAACCTGCTCGCCTACGGCTTGAAGGTGCTGCACTTGCTCGACCGCGCAGGCGAGTTGGTTCGACTCGGCGAATTGCACCGCCGCCCGAAACTCCGTCATGAACGGCCACGCGCCCAACCACGCCGCGAGGGCGACGCAGGCGGCCACAAGCGCGCTGTGCAGCAAGTCCAGCGGCGGACCCGGCCGCAGCGCGAGCCAGGCGGCGACGGCCAGCAACAAGGCATCACCTGCTAGAAACGGCACCTTGTTGATCCTGGGCGCGGTGTGTTCAGACATAGTGCGGCCAGTCTAAGAGCCAAGCAGCGGGAGCAAAGAGCAAAGTGGCCGGCGTGCGGTTGCCCCGCCCTCCCCTTGGCGGCATGTCACACAGAAGTAACGTTTCCGCCCTTGATTCGTAACAAAGCTGCCGTAACGGTTAGCCCGATGAAACGAACATCTACAGACTTCAGAATGAAAAAGCACCTCCTCACACGGGCCTCGGTCCTGGCAGGCGTTTTGTTTTCCAGCGCGCTCGCCCCGACGGCCTTCGGGCAATCCTCCGACGCGATCATCGACAAACTGGTGGACAAAGGCATCCTCACCCAGCAGGAAGCCAAGGAACTCCGCGAAGAGGCCGACCACGCTTTCGCCCGCGCCCATGCCGCGAAAACCGGTCTTCCTGATTGGGTCGCCCAGATGAGGATCGGCGGCGACATCCGCGGGCGCGCCGAGCATTTCATCAGCGAGAACACCGCCAACGTGGACCGCACCCGCTACCGCTACCGCATGCGTCTCGGCGTCACCATCACGATGCTGGACAACGTCGAAGCCGGGCTGCGCCTCTCCTCCAGCGAGCCGTCCGCCAGCTTCGGCGGCGACCCGATCTCCGGGAACACCACCTTCTCCGGCAACGGCTCCAAGAAGTTCGTCTATCTCGATCTGGCCTACGGCAAGTGGACTCCCATCAACAGCGGCGGCCTCACGCTTTCGGGCACCGTCGGCAAGATGGAGAATCCCTTCGTCGTGTCCGACATGGTGTTCGACGGTGACTACACCCCAGAAGGCGCGGCGCTTCAGGCCAGCTACCAACTCAACGACCACCACACGCTCAAGTTCAATGGCGCCGGCTTCGTGCTGAATGAACTCTCCGGCCTGCGCGCCGACACGTTCATGTTCGGCGCCCAGGCCCGTTGGGACGGGAAATACCTGCAGCGCGAAGGGTACTATCTGATCGAGAGCGCGCTCGGCGCCTCCTGGTACGGCATCAACACCGCGGGCTCGCTCACCAACGGCGCCGTGCCGAACGTAAACGTGGGGAACACGCGCGGCGGCGGCAGCAATCCACTCGCCTACAACTACAACCCCGTCGTGATCGACGCCGCGTTGACCTATCACCTGCCCGGCATGCCTCTCTACAATGGGGTCTTCCCGGTCAAGCTCGCCGGCGAGTACATGCACAACCCTGCCGCCCCGAACAACAACACCGGCTGGTGGATGGGCGTGCAGTTCGGCAAGGCCGGCAAGCGCCGGACCTGGGAGGTCGGCTACCGCTTCAAGCACCTTGAAGCCGACGCCTGGTACGAAGAGTTCGTCGATTCGGACTTCGGCGCCTACTACCAAGCCGGCCAGACTGGCGGCGCTTCCGGTTACCGCGCCGGCACCAACGTCGAAGGCCACATCTTCAAAGCCAGCTACTCGCCGTACGATTCATTGACCTTCGCCGTGACCTACTTCATGACCGACCTCATCAACCCGAGTCCCGCCGGCAGCAAAAGCGGCATGGGCCGGCTGCAAGTGGACGCCAACTGGAAGTTCTGAACCGGTTTCACCTCCTTGTCACATTTCCCCGCCTCGAGGCTGAGTCAAACTACAGAAGACAAAAACACGAACATGATTATGAAAACGACATTCTCCAAACTCGCCCTCCTCGTCACGGTGGGCGGCCTGGCGGCCACCGCGCACGCCGGCACCATCACGGTGAAAGGCTCCGACACCCTCGTCATCCTGGCCCAGAAATGGGCCGAGGTTTACATGAAGAAGAACCCGGACGTCAAAATCCAGGTCACCGGTGGCGGCAGCGGCACCGGTTTCGCCGCTCTGCAGAACAAGACCACCGACATCTGCGACGCCTCGCGCAAGATCAAGGGCGCGGAGATCGCCAACTGCGTCAAGGCCTTTGGCCGGCGGCCCACCGAATACAGGGTCGCGATGGACGGGCTGACCGTCTTTGTCCACGCCGACAACCCGGTCAAGGAACTGACCTTGATGCAATTGGAGGAAATCTTCACGGGCAAGATCAAGAACTGGAAGGAAGTCGGCGGGCCCGATGCGAAGATCAGCGTGTTCAGCCGCGAGAACAGCTCGGGCACGTATGAGTTCTTCAAAGAGAAAGTGCTCAAGGGCCGCGACTTCACCGCTTCGGCCAAGACCATGCAGGGCACGGCGGCCGTGATCCAGGGCGTGGCCAAAGAGAAGAACAGCATCGGCTACGGCGGCGCGGCCTACGCCCACGGGGTCAAGAGCCTGGCGGTCAAGTTTGATGAGAGTTCCCCGGCCATTGCGCCCACCGAGGAAACCGTGGTGAAGATGACCTATCCGATCTGGCGCTACCTGTATTGTTATATCGATCCTGCCTTGGACAAGGGCGAGGTGCATACCTACCTCCGCTGGCTCATGAGTGACGAAGGCCAGGCGTTGGTCAAAGACATTGGTTATTTCCCGCTGCCGAAGCACCTGCGCCAGTAGGCGCGAGTTTTGATCATCGGTTCCTCCCGATCATCCATGGGCGGGCGAGCGACACAAACGGCGTTCGTTCCGCCCATGTTCGTCGGAGCGTCACGCGATCAATGCCATGCCTGACCCTACCTCCAAACAGTTGACCGGCTGGGCCGCCATCCGCAAGGGCCGCCAGCGCCGGCCCGGCGAATGGCTGGTCGAACGCGGTATCTTCCTCGTCTCTCTATCCGCCATCGTCGTCATCTTCCTCATCTTCGCGTTCGTCGGCAACAAAGCCTGGCCCGTCCTGATTGGCCAGACCGACAGCAGCAGGGCCTTCAAGGCGATCCCAGTGGAAGACATGGCCAAGCACACGCCCAAGGAACTTCAGGCCTACTTGGGCGTCACGGAGAAGGAGTGGAACGAGATGGATGAAACCGCCCGCCGGACGCTTATGGAGGTCAAGGTCGAGGAAGCCAAAGAGAACCCGACCGACAAAGACGCCGGCCTCGACACGACGACCTGGCGTCACCTCTTGTGGCCCCATCAGTGGACTGGTTACGACAAGCCGGAATACATCTGGCAGCCGGTTTCACCGATCTCGAAGTACAACATCGTCCCGCTCATCATCGGCAGCTTGAAAGCGACGCTCGTGGCGCTGCTCTTCAGCGTCCCCTTCGGCTTGGGCGCGGCCATCTTCGTCTCCCAACTGGCCGGGCCTCGCCTAAAGGAATGGCTCAAGCCCGGCATCGAGATGCTGGCGGGCATTCCGTCGGTGGTGCTGGGCTTCTTTGCGCTCATCGTGATGGCCACTCTCTGCCAGAAGTTGCTGGGCTACGAGTCCCGCCTGAACGCCTTCGTGGCCGGCCTGGCGCTGGGTCTGGCCATCATTCCGGTCGTCTTCTCCATTGCGGAAGACGCGCTCACCAGCGTGCCCCGCTCTTTCACCCAGGCGGCGCTGGCGCTGGGTTCCTCGAAGTGGCAGGCCGCCTGGCAGATCGTGCTCCCCGCCGCGCTGCCGGGCGTATTTGCCGCCGTGGTGCTGGGTTTCGGCCGCGCCATCGGCGAAACCATGATCGTGCTCATGGCCAGCGGCAACGCCAGCATCGTCTCGTGGAACCTGTTTGATTCCACCCGCACCATGACGGCGACGATCGCGGCGGAACTGGCCGAAACCGTGGTGGACGGCCATCACTATCGTATTCTGTTCCTGATCGGCGCGTTGTTGTTCGTCGTGACCTTCGTGTCGAACTTGGTGGCCGACGTGGTCATCCACCGCCTCAAGAGCAGACTGGAGGGCAAGGCGTGAACCCAATGCAGAGTGCAGAATGCAGAATGCAGAATGGCCCTCCGGCACGGGGCCGGCACTTCCGCGCCGAGAAGTTTGACGTGGCCTCGTTCTTCTTCAGCGGGCTGACCGGGTTGGCGACGTTCCTCATCCTGGCCATGCTGGCGGTCATCCTGGCCAACATCGTCTATCACGGCTGGCCGGCTTTTTCGTGGCGCTTCATCACAGCCGGCACGGAAAAGGACATGTTCGACGTGAACAAGGCCGGCGTGCTGCCCATGATTCTCGGTACGACGGCGCGCGTGATTATCATGACGATTTTCGTGATCCCGGTCGGCGTGATCACCGCCATCTATCTCTCCGAATACGCCCGGCCCGGCTCGCTGGCCACCCGCGTCATTCGCGGCGCGATCAACAACCTCGCGGGCGTGCCGTCGATCGTGTTCGGCTTGTTCGGCCTGGGCTTCTTCATCGCGTTCGTCGGCGGCGGATTGGACACGCTCTTCGGCAACGCCTCCCCCAAATGGGGAAAACCCGCGCTGATCTGGGCTTCCCTGACTCTGGCGGTCATGACGCTGCCGGTGGTGATCGTGGCCACCGAAGAAGCCCTGCGCGCCATCGCACCGGGGCTGCGCGAGGCCAGCCTGGCGATGGGCGCGACCAAGCTCCAGACCGTGATCCAGATCGTGCTGCCCCAGGCCCTGCCCGGCATTCTGACCGGCGGCATTCTGGCTGTGAGCCGCGCGGCCGGGGAGGTGGCCCCGATCCTCTTCACCGGCGCGGCTTACTACATGGCCACGCTGCCGAAATCGCTCAGCGACCAGTTCATGGACCTGGGCTATCACGTCTTCGTGCTGTCCACGCAATCGCCCGACATCGAGCGGACCCGGCCCATCCTTTACGCCACGGTGCTGGTGCTGTTGCTCCTGACCTTCGCCTTGAACCTGGTGGCCATCCTCGTCCGCGCCCGCGTGCGGCGCCGGATGCGGGCGGCCCACTAAACCTGAACGCCGAAAGAGATGAACCACGAAATACACGAAAAACCGAGGCCGCTTCAGTTCCGGCAACAACGACGGGGCAGATGCAACTCGGTAGCGCCAGGCGGCTTTCTTCTTTCGTGTGTTTCGTGTGTTTCGTGGTTTCCACTTCTGAAGCTGGGTCAACACGATTATCCATGACGCCGACGAACTTGGTTCCCAAACTTCAGGCCAAAGACATGCAGCCGTCGCTCTCGATTGAGGAGCAGACGCGGCACACTCCGCTCATTGATCTCCAGGGGCTTTCCCTGTGGTACGGCGAGAGCCAGGCGCTGAAGGACATCTCGTTCTTCATCCGTGAGCGGCTCGTCACCGCCTTCATCGGCCCGTCCGGCTGCGGCAAGTCCACCCTCATCCGCTGCCTCAACCGCATGAATGACCTGATTGATGAGGTGAACATCGAGGGCAAGATCACCATCCACGGCCACAACATCTACGGCGACGACGTGGACGTGATCGAACTGCGCAAGCGGGTCGGCATGGTTTTCCAGAAATCGAACCCGTTCCCCAAGTCCATTTACGAGAACATCGCCTACGGGCTGCGCCTCCACGGGGTCAAGGCCCGAAGTGATCTCGACTCCATCATCGAACAAAGCCTGCGCGGCGCGGCGCTCTGGGACGAAGTGAAAGACCGCCTCCACGAAAGCGCCCTCGGCCTCTCCGGCGGCCAGCAGCAGCGCCTGTGCATCGCCCGCGCCATCGCCATCAAGCCGGAGATCATCCTGATGGACGAGCCGGCTTCGGCGCTCGACCCCATCGCCACGGCCAAGATCGAAGACCTGATCCTGGACTTGAAGAAGGAGTTCACCATCGTCATCGTCACCCACAACATGCAGCAAGCCGCGCGCATCTCCGACTACACGGCCTTCTTCTATCTGGGCGAACTCATTGAATACGACCCCACGGCCAAGATCTTCACCAACCCGGCGAAGAAGCAAACGGAGGATTACGTGACCGGCCGCTTTGGTTGATCTGCCAATCCGCACTCTGCAATCTGCAATTCCCATGATCCACTTCGAGCAAGAACTAGACGCCCTCAAGCAAAAACTCCTCACCATGGCCGCCCACGCCGAGCAATCGGTCCGGACCGCCTTGAAAGCGCTGGTCGAGCGGGACGAAGCGCTCGCCCGGCGGGTGAAGAGCGAGGACCAAGTCATTGACCACATCGAGATCGAGATCGACGAGATGGGGATCAACCTCCTCAGTAAAGCGCCACTGGCGTCTCAGCTTCGGCTCATCACCGTGGCCATGAAGGCCTCCCGCGACCTGGAGCGCGTGGGTGACGAAGCCACGACCATTTCCCGGCGCGCCATCGAACTGAACGCCGAGCCGCAACTCAAGCCGTACGTGGACGTCCCGCGCATGGCCAACATGGCGCTGGAGATGTTGCATGAGGCCATTGACAGCTTTGTGCGCGGCGACACCGCCCGCGCCCGCGCCGTCATCCCGCGCGACAAGGACGTGGACGCGCTCAACAAACAACTCCACCGCGAACTGGCCAGCTTCATGGTGGAGAACCCAAAGACGATCACCCGCTGCCTTCACCTCATGGTCGTCTCCAAGAGCATCGAGCGCATCGCCGACCACGCCAAGAACGTGGCGGAGGAAGTGGTTTTCCTCTTCGAGGGCCGCGACATCCGTCACCCCGGCCACGAAACGGCCCAGCCGAGTTCGTAGGCCCGGATGGTTGTCTGACCTCTGACCTTTGTTTACACCTCCACCCGGTCCATGTGCCGGGCAATGTCAAGCCGCTCCACCGCTTGGTCCAGCAAGTAGCGCTTTAATCCCGGCGGCAGGAGGATGTCTCCCAGTTGGAATTTCGACTTGAGCGCGCGGATGAAGACCGGCACGAGCAACCCTTTCAGCAAGCCCCGGTTCTCCCGGCGGAACCGCGTCACTTCCTTCTGGGTCGGAGGATTGTCCTGGCAGATGAGCCGGTAGATCACTTCTGCGTTGCACTTGCCCACGATCTCGTCGGCCGTGAACACCTGAGTGGCGTACGCGTAGGCGAGCAGGCAAAGGAGCATCTTGGGGCGATACTCCGGGTGCCGGCTCAGGTACGCTTCCAACTCTGGGTGCTTCCAGTCGAACTTGTCCACTTCCTCCTCGATCCACTCAAGCAGGGTGGTTTTCTCGACCCATTCCGTCAGATCCAGAGGCAGACTGATCTGCTCGTCGTTCTCCGTGGCGGCGTTTTCGGTTGTCATGTTGTTCGGGCTGGCCCTGTGCCAGTTTCGTTGAACCGTGTGTTCAATGCATCTTTTCATATCCGAAGATACTGACGTTTGCCAATGTCACAAATCAAAGGCTGCCAGGTTACGATTCCGTGACAGGAGACGCGTCCATCCTTTTCCAAAGGTTGACCGCCTCTCCTGATTCCGGTAAACCAGCGCCGACATGACCACCGCAGGTCTCAGGAACGCCGACACACAGACTCGCTACCGGGCGCAGGCCAAGATTCTCAAGGCCCTCTCCCACCCGACGCGCCTCTTCATGGTGGATGAACTCTCCCACGGTCCGCGCAGCGTGCGGGAGCTGACCGACTTGGTCGGCTCGGAGATGTCCACCGTCTCCAAGCACCTGAGTTTGCTCAAACACGCCGGCATCGTGGCCGACGAAAAGCGCGGCTCCCAGGTCTTTTACCGGCTGACCACCCCCTGCGTGCTTAAGTTCTTCCATTGCGTCGAGGCGATCCAGGAAGCCAACAACGGAACTTGGTATCAGCCGGCGTAGGCGGACTGGCCCTCCTCACTTCAGCGCCTCCAGCAGTCCGAGGAAGGTCGCTGTCATCTTGGGAATCGCGTTGGTCTCCAGCGGACTGGTGCGCATCCGCCACGTTTCGTAAGCGCCCACGATGAACTGCTCCGGCGGCGGGATGTAGCCGTACCACCCGTTGGCCAAGCTCACGTTGAACAACGGCTTCAGCGGCGTCTGCTGCTTCAAGTTCAGTCCGCTCGACGCAAAGATTTCGCCCGGCCAGCCGGCTACGGCGAGATCACCGATGCGGAAAATCTGAAGCGGCATGGAAACTTCGGCAGGCCAGTCTGCCAGGATGAGTTGCTCGCGAGCTACGTTGTCTTTCCAGCCACGCAATTGGTCCACGGCACGACCGGCCACGATCCCGCGGGCCGTCTCCACTTCTGCCGCCGTGGGCCGGCGCGTGTTGACGACACATTCGCGCAACGCCGCGCGGAGTTTCACCTCACGACGATGTTCCAGCCGCCGCGTCACGGTCAGGACCTCCTGGGCCACGTCGTCGGCCACCCGGCGGATTTGCGTGTAGGGTGGCGCGGGCTGGCGCTTCTGTCGGGGGTTGACGTTGTTGATGTCGCCGCTGGTGCCGTTGCAGAGGATGCCGACGAACGGCGGGTCCAACCGATCCGCGCCGAGGAGCTGCTGGATGCGGTCGGCGAACGCGCCGAAGTAATCCGCGGAGATGTGCCCAGGGCCGACATCGCCGACGTAATGGAGCGAATAGTTGGCCAGCAGCGCGAGCGGACGGCCATCCGCGTGCTGGACGGACAACACGGAGACCTCGGGATCCGTCGGGCCGGCCGGCTCGCCGTCGGCGGGATGGGGCGAGTCCCAGTTCATCTTAGCCAGTTCGTTGGTGAAGCCGAGGTGGTTCGTGTAGATCACGCCCGGCTTGAGCAGGAGACGGCGACAGAAGACATGTTGCGGCACAGCGCCGCTGCCCCAAGCGACTTGCGCCGGCGCGAGGTTGTTGGCGGCGCACCGCACCGCGTCGGCGATGCGTCCCGGCAGCCAGGAGCGGTAGGTTTCGTCCGCCTCCACGAGATGCGCGCCGCAGCCCGCGCCGGCGGAGTGCGTGTGCGTGCAGGACATCATCACGCGTTCCGGGGCGAGGCCGGTGTGCTGCTGGACCAGTTGCTTGGCCGCGTCGAACACCGGGCGGTCGAGCAGACACGTGTCCACCACGGCAAATGCCAGGCGTGCGGAGCCGTCATCGAGCACCAGCGCACGGACGAAGAGATCGTCGTGAACGTGCCGGGCAAGGCCAGGCCCGACGCCACCGTTGATGCGCGTGCCCAGTGCGGGCGTGATGCAAGCCCTGGCCGCGCCTGCGCGCAGACCGGCTTCGCCCGCTGCCTGCGCGGCGAAGGGAGTGAAGACCAAAGCCAGCAGGCCGCCCAGCCAGGCGCGCCAATCACAGAAGCGGAATTTCATGCGACGAATCTGCCGCAACCGTCCGCAAAAGAGCGAGCAAGAAGTCGAGCTGCCGCTGACGGTGCGGCGGACAGATTCCGCTCGTCACGCCGCCGCGGTGAGGGTAAACGCTTGGCCCGAAGCTCACGCCGCAACACATGGCCGCCATCAAGACTTACAACGTGGAAGCCGACCTGCCCTCGCTCGACGAAGCGCGGCGGCGGGTGTTGGACGAACTCCGCCGGGCTAAACGCGAGAGGGTGCGCGTGCTCAAGATCATTCACGGCTACGGCTCGTCAGGCCAGGGCGGGACACTCTGCGTCGGACTGAGGAAGTCGTTCGTGTTGCGGAAAAAGGAAGGAGTCATCAAGGATTTCATTCCGGGCGGAGAGTTCTCCATCTTCAACCAGCGGACGCTGGCGTTGCTCGAAGCCGTGCCGGAGTTGCGCGGTGACCCGGACGTGAACGCGGGGAACGAGGGCGTGACGGTGCTGTGGCTCAAGTGAGAGTCCCCACGACTGGCACGACCTTCTCTTGGTCCTCCCCGGAATTCCGGGCGAATCTCAAATCCTGCTTTGGCAAGGCGCGGGGTCGCCTCCTCCCTCTCCCATCGGATGGGAGGGCCAGCCCAACCCTCACCCTGCCCCTCTCCCGTCCGACGGGAGAGGGAACCCACGACACGCACTCGATGAGAACTAGCGCCTGTTTCGTCGCAACGCGTGATTTGCTCCTCCCTCTCCCATCGGATGGGAGAGGGCTGGGGTGAGGGCATCGACGGCCCGATTGCCGCGCGCAGTCCGAAGCTTGTCCTTGCGCCAAACAAAAGGCGCGGACGTTGCCGTCCGCGCCCTTGGGGTGAAACAGATCGTCACGCGGTCTGCACAACCGGCGGGTTCTTGAGAACGTCGTGCTTGCTGGGCATCGGCGGGACGAGAGTGCGGAAGTCGCCGTACTGCATCTTGGCCGCGTCAGTGTAGAGCAATTCAGGCCCGTACTGGAACGGGGACTCCAGAATCGCGTCCCACTCCACCGCGCCACCGCTGTAAGCCGCTTCGCGGCCCATGATCGCGGTGAGCGTGCTGTCCGTGACGTTCTTCGTCTCGTTCAGTTCCGTGTTGTTGAGGATGGCCTTGATGAGATCGACGTGTTCCTGCACGTAGGCGTCGCCGCTCTCCAGCTTGAGGCTGGCCCGCCAGCGGTCGCCACCCTTGACCGAGATGCTGCCGCCCGGATTGGACGTGCCCTTGGTGCCGACGACAAACTCGCTGACGGACGACCAGGAGCGTTTGACTTGGCCGCAATAGCTGGCCATGCGAACACCGCCGGGGTACTCGAACTCGACGGCGAAGTTGTCCCAGATTTCACCAGGCTTGCTGCCCAGTTGTTGGCGGGCGCCCATGCCCCAGGCCTTCACCGGATGATCGTTCATCACCCAGTTGCAGACGTCGATGTTGTGGACGTGCTGTTCGCAGATGTGGTCGCCGGAGAGCCAGATGAAGTGATACCAGTTGCGAATCTGTTTCTCGATCGCGGTCGCGCCGTTGTCGCCCCGGTGCCAGATCGGGCCGCCGTTCACCCAGTAGGCGCGCAGGGAGACGATGTCGCCGATCATGCCATCCTGGATGTGCTTGATGGTATCGATGTAGCCGGCCTGGTGGCGGCGCTGGGTGCCGGCGGCGACTTTCAGGCCCTTCTGTTTGGCCAGTTCGCCCGCCGCATACATGATGCGGGAGCCGGGGCCATCGACGGAGACGGGCTTCTCGATGAAGACGTGCTTGCCGGCTTCCACCGCGGCCTTGAACTGCGGCGGCTTGAAGCCCGGCGGGGTGGCGATGATGGCGTAGTTCACGCCGGGCACCGCGAGAGCTTTCATGTGGCAGTCAAATCCACTGAAGCACCTTTCCTCCGGCACCTGGAAATTCTGTTTCCCGCGCGCGGCCTGTTCAGGGAAAATGTCCGCCGTGGCCACGATCTTGCCCTCCACGCCCACGATTTTGCAGGCGTCGAGGAAGTTCTTGCCTGCGCCGCCGCCGCGTCCGCCCATGCCGATGATGACGGCGTTCATGGGCTGCTTGTCTTGCGCGCTGAGGACGGCCGGGAAGCTCACCGCGGCGGCGCCCACGGCGAGCGAGGTGCTCTTGAGAAAGTCCCGACGGGAAACCGCCGGCTTGCTGGGAATGGTGTTGTTGTTATTCATAATGTTGTTGTTGGATGATCTGGGCCGGATGGGAATTCAAATCAAATCCGTCCCGTGGCCTGAAGACAACTCCTCCGCTCTCATTCGCCAAAAAAAGAATGTGCCGCGTCGAGTTCATAGCCAGTGGGCTGGTTGTGCCCGCCGGGCCGCCAAAGCACAAGCAGAAAGCGGCGCGCAGAAGCGGCAGAGTTTCACTTGGAAGACTGGCGCCCATCCCGGAGCAATTGCTCGATGTTGGATGGCGGCTTGAGGTCGCGCGCGGTTCCCGTCGCGGGCGCGCCAGCGTCGATCCACCAACGGAGCAACGCGATTTCCTCCGGTGTGGGCTGGGGTTTGCCTTGCGGGGGCATGTGGTCGTCATCGTCCAAAGGCAGCAGCAAGCGCCGGATCATCTCGCTCTCGCCGGCGCGGCCCGGCACCACGGCAGGAGTGCTCTCGCCGCCTTTGAGGATGCCGTCGAGGGTGTCGAGTTGGAGTCCGCCTTTGCGTTTCTGGGGATTGTGGCAAGTGGTGCAGCGTTCGCGGAGGAGGGGTTGAACGATGCCGCTGAACAGGGGCCGATCCATGATGTCATCCACCCGCGCCGAGGTGCGGGACGCTGCATCGCCACTTCCGAACAGCGCACGGATCGGTCCAGGAGCGTGTTCGATGAGGTAGCGGCTCCCGTGAGTCAACGAGCCGCCGAAGTGCCCGGTGACGGCCAGTGCGCCGGCGGTGACGGCCAGGCACACGCCATAGCCCCGCCGCCAGTTGAACCGGTAGCACACCGCCGTGGCCAAGCTGAGCACCGCCGTGGCCGTGCCCGCCCAGCGGTGGACGGCGAGGAACTGCGGGTCATGGCCGCTCTCCAGCGACAGCAACCAGCCGCACGCGGCGCTGAAGACCGCCGCCGGCACGGCCAGCGCCAGCACGTAGCCGGCGGAGGCATTGGCGTTGCGGAAGCGCGGCAGCCGGGCCAGGACTTCGAGGCCGGCCAGCAACACCAGGAACCCGATCGGCAGATGCACGAGCATCGGATGCAGGCGCCCCAGGAAGAGCAGAAATTCAGGCAGAGAATTCATGGCCAGGTCACGTGCAGCGCCGCCAGCACTTGGTGCGCGGTGTAGTTGCGGAAACTTCCGCTGGACGGCTCGCGGTAGTCGAACCACCCGTATTGGAGCCGGGCCGTCACGCGCTGGCTGAATCGTCGCACGATCCCGACCTGAACACCGTGGCGCGTGTAGTCGATGCCGAGTGGCAAGCCGTCCGCTTGCTGGCTCTGTCCGTAGCCGGAACGGGAGAACACATAGCTGGCGACCAAGTCAGTCCGGTTGTCGAGCACGTAGCTCAAGCTGGAGATGGCCGAATAAATGTCGCCGCGATAGGGCGCCACGGAGCGGTTGCCGTTGTCGGCGGTCGTGAGGCGCGTCCGTTGGTACGAGAGCATGGTCGTGAGATAAACCCGGCGGAACGGGCTGAGCGTGACGCCCGCACTCAGAGCGTGCGCCTCATATTGGCCGGCCGTCAGCGCGCCACCCGGCGTGGCGTCGTTGAAGGCGTCTGCCGGCGAAGTCGCGTCCGTGGTGGTCCGATACTGGGTGGTGCTCCACTGGTAGGTGAGCGTGGTCTTGAGCCACGTCGCGGGATGAGTGGTCAGGCGCGCCTGAAGCTCGTCCGTGGCAATGCGCCGGTCGCCGATGAAGCCCGGATAGCCGGGACCGGGCGTGCCGCGCGGATGCTCGTCGCGGCGATGGTCGTAATCCGTCCGGTGATCGCGATGCTTGTATTGGCCGGTGAAGCTGACCCGCCGCCAAGGCGACACGCTGAAGCCGCTGCGGAATTCCTCCCAGGCGGTGGACGCCTCAGTGCCCAGGAGAAAGTCGTGCGGCCCGCCGTCCTGCTCCTTGAACTGGGTGAACTCGTCCTGCTTCAAGCGCGCTTCCGCGAACAGCGCGGTCAGCGGCAGGCCGGTGTAACGGAGCAGGACGTTCTCCTCGACCGACGTTTGGTCCAATTGGGAGCGCAGGACCGCGGGCGCCGACACATTCTGCGAAGGATCGTTGGGATCGAGGACTTCGAGGAAGTCCGCGTCGCCGAACGCCTCCTGCCGCCGCCATTCCGCTTGCACGCCCACGGAAGCAGTGAGCGGTTTCGCGGGACGGAACTGCGAGTTGAAGTTGAAGACCTGCGAAACTTCGTTCAGCAGAATTCGGTTGCCGGACCACGCGCTGCCCGCGCCGGGCTGCCCGGTCCCATCCTGCGGCGACAGACGGATCGACGCGTCGCCATCGAGCCACGAGTAAAGATGGCCGCCGCTCACGAACCACCAGTCCGCCACCTCCTTCTCCAGCCGCAGCGTGTTCGCGACCTGGACGTGGTCCTGGCCTTCGTCCACGCGCAGGAGAGCGGCGGGCTTGGTCTGGCCCGGCAGGACGAACAACGCATCCGTCCGGCTCGTGGTCAGGCGATAGAACTCCGTCCGGAGATTGTCTTCCAAGTGGTAGCCGGCGACGTCGTGACTGACATCGAGGCGGAGGATGTGTGTGTCTTCGTCGATGTGCTTGGCCGAGGGGTAAAGGCTCCGAATGCCCCGCGGGTTGCCTGTCGGCGGAAGCACTGGCCCCCAGGTCAGCATCGACTTGTCGCCGTCTTTGAACTGGTACTCGTAACCGACGACGAGGCGCGGCCAGTGCGGCAGAGTCAGGCCCGCTTCGGCCCAGGCGCGCCCGATGTCGAGGTGCAGGTCGCGGCCCAGCGAGAACGCCGCGGAGTAACCGCCGGAGTCGTCGTAATACTTGCGAAACTGCTCGAAGCCAAAGCGGGTGAAGCCCAGCTCCGGCTTGCGCAATTCGAGGCTTAGCCGGTAATCGTCGCGCCAGGCGCGTCCCTCGATGACCACCGCCCGTCCGTCGGCAAGCCGCTGTTGGAGTTGGAAGTCTTCCGCGCCGCCGTTCCAGCCCACGGGCTGCCACTCCAGTTCGCGAAACTTGGCCGCGTTGCCGCGCACGGTGGTCCAGCTCAGGCCGGGCGTGACTTTCAGGCTTGGGGCCGCTCGGTTGTTGGCGCTCGGTTCGTCCCACGGCACGCCCTGATCGATCCACGCGCGGAGGAGGGAGATTTCGTTGGTAGTCAGCGGCGCGCCTTTGTCCGGCGGCGGCATCTCCATGTCTTCCACCAAGCCCGCGACAAAATGGATGAGCGGACTCTTGGCGCTCTGGCCGGAGAGAATGGCCACGCCGTTCTCGCCGCCCTTGAGCGCGGACGCGCGGTCGGTCAGGCGGAAATTGCTCTTGGGCCGGTCCCCGCTGTGGCAGCGGAGGCAGCGGTCCAGGATTGGCTTGATGTCCCGCGCGAATTCGATCTTCGTCTCGGCTGGCGGAGGCAACTTCGATTCATCGACGGCCGCGCCCGCCACGGTGAAGGCCACGAGCAACGCCAGTGGAGCACGGCCGAGCCGCAACCCAAGTAGCGCGGGCTTTCCAGCCCGCCGCGAGCCTCTTTCAAAACTGTAGCAGCCGACGTGAGGAGGCTCTGATTCCCTTGAGGTTTGAGCCTCCTCACGTCGGCTGCTACGGAGTTTTGAAATCGCTTCGCGCTTCGGTTTCATCGCGGCTCCTCAGTAGAGCAAGTGCGGGTTGATGTTGGAGCCATGCACGGCGGTGTGACAGCCGGAAGCCCAGCAAGCGCCGCGCGACACCAGCAGCGTGTGGTTCACCTTGCCGATGACGAGGTCGCCCGGTCGCACGCCGGGGCCTTGCACTTGCGCGTGACACCGGAGGCAGAGGTTCGGATCGGGCTGGTGCAGGAGTTTGGCGTTGATCGAGCCGTGCGGCTGATGGCACACGGTGCAGCCTTCGCGCATCGCTTCGTGTTCATAGACCACCGGTTTGGTCTGCTCGCGATGGCAGCCGGCGCAGGATTCATTGAGCCGCGCCATGGCCAGGCCGCGGGCGGGTTTCAGGATGTCCCGCCCGTGCGGGTCGTGGCACTGGACGCAGTTCATCTTGCCTTCCGCGACCGGATGGCGCTGCGGCAGGGCGAACTCCGCGCGCGTTTGCAGGTGGCACTCGAAGCAAGCTGACGCGGTCTTGCCCGGATTGACGATGAACTGCCCGCGTCCGCCGCCGACCGCGGCGTGCTTGCTGCCTGGCCCGTGGCAGGACTCGCAGCCCGTGGACGCCTTCAGGTCCGCCGTCTCGACGCGCACCCGCGCGTGCGGGCTGAACGGGAAGGCGCGGACGAAATTCGTGTGGCACTCGTAACAGGCGCCGTTGCCCACGAACGTGGCCCCGGGAATGTCCACCGGCACGACCACCGTGCGTTCGACGGTCGAACAGGACAGGAGGACCGCGCCTGTGACGGCGCACAAACCCACCCCCAGGATGAAGTTTCGTCGGAACATAAACTCAACGCGCGATCGGCGTCCGGCCTTTGGCCTGGAGCGCACACTGCCGCAGACTATCGGCATCGCGGATTCGGCAGCCGGTGCGCGAACTCACCGCTGATCCGGCCCGCTGCCGGATTGACTTCCGCGTGTCGCGTTCCCTCGTTCGATGAATGGCCGCCCTCAAAGGTTCCCCACTTTCTTCGCGTCGCGGCTCCCGACTCAGTAATCGTAAAGCCCGCTGTCTCGCGTGTAACCGCCGCCGCCGCCGTAACCGCCCATGCCATCTTCATCCTCCGGGCCGCCCATCAAGTCACCGAGCACATCGCCCATGTCTTCTTCGATCTTCTCCGGATCTTCGCCCGCTTCGAGACGCTTGATGGCCACGTCGAGTTCCTTGGGCACGGAGCCGGCAGGCATGATGTCTTTCATCTTCTTCATCAAGTGCGCCATGTGCTTGGGATTGTTCTCGTCCAGGTGCTCCATGTCGCGCTCCAACTCCCCCATCACGCGCTCGACCCGCGGATCGTCGAAATCCGGCATCGGCTCTCCGCCGGGGCCAGGTTCCGGGGCGGGCTTGGGTTCCTGGGCGCCGCGGGGCGCGGCAAAGCGGCTGACTTGCTTCTCCATTTTCTTGTTGCCGCACTTGGGGCACACGGGCAAGCGGTCAGGATTCAGGCGTTTCGACAAGAAGTTGAAGATCACCCGGCACTTCGGACATCCGTATTCGTAAATCGGCATAAGCTCTTTCCGCGCGCGCCCGCTCGAACTCGTTCCGGGCCGCGGCCAGCACGAATAGAAGGCAAGCCACGCCGCCTCGTCAAGCGGGTGCTGCGACCATGCCGGGCGACCGCACGCCAACCGTGCCGGGCGTAACTTGGCACTGCCGCCGTAGCGCGGACATTCCTGTCTGCCGTATCGCAGGTTTTCCAACCTGCGAGCGCATCGGGTGACACCGGACCCGGCCGACTGAAAGTCGGCGATACGGCAGGCTGGAAAGCCTGCGCTACGGCGGGGGCGTCCGGTTGCGCCCAACCGTGCCTTTGACTCGTCCTTGACTCGTCTTTCCATTTGCCAGAACCGGCGGGAGTCGTATGATACCGCCCGATATTCGCCAGGCCATGTCGCCACGTTTGATAACCAGATTAATTGCCGGCGCGGTGATCGTGTTCATCCTGATCCTCGCCGCTTCCTCTTCCACGTACGTCGTGGAGCCGGGCCACCGTGGCGTTCAGGTCACGCTGGGGAAGGTGTCTCCCGTCTTCAAGCCCGAAGGCTTTGGCCTCAAGATGCCCTTCGTCACCACGGTCATCGCACAGCCCATCCGGCAGCAGACCGCCACGGTGGACGAGACGTGCTACTCGTCGGATCTCCAGCAAATCACGATTGGGCTGAAAGTGCTCTACCGCATCCCGGAAGCCTCGGTGGTGGCGCTCTTCCGCGATTACCAGGGCCAGCCCTTCGACACGCTCATCAAGCCGCGCGTCGCCGAGGCGCTTAAGGAGATCGTGGCGTTGCGCAACGCCGAGTCCATCGTGCAGAAACGCGAAGAGGTCAAGAGCCGCACCCTGGAAATTGCCCGCAAGAAACTGGGCGGCTTGCTCATGCTGGAGGATGTCGTGGTGGAGCACATCAAGCTGACCCAGGTTCTGGAAAACGCCATCGAAGCCAAAATGGTCCAGCAGCAGGAAGCCGCGCGGGCCAAGTTCGCCCAGCAGCAGGCGGAAACCGAAGCGAAAACCGTGGTCATCAAAGCTACGGGCGAAGCCGAGTCGATCAATCTCCGCGGCCAGGCGCTCCGCGAGAACCCCAGCGTGCTGGAACTCCAGGTGGTCGAACAGTGGGACGGCGTGACGCCCATCGTAGTCGGCCCCGGCGCCACCGGCGCGAACATGCTGCTGCCGCTGGGCGACCTCCGAGCCTCACCGGCACCGGCCTCGAAGCCATGAAACAGCCGCCCTACGAGCAACCGTTCGAGATTAACATCAATCCGAAGGCGCTCCTGCGCCCGCTGGGCGTGGCGATCCTGGTTTTCGTGGTCATCATCTTCGGCTCCACCGGCACCTACATTGTGCAGCCGGGCTTTCGCGGCGTGGAAGTGACGCTCGGGAAAGTGACGCCCAAGTTCAAGTCCGAGGGCTTCGGCTTCAAGCAACCGTTCATCACCCACATTCAGCCGGTGTCCATCCGGCAGCAGACCCGGACCATGCCCGCCGAGTGCTACTCCTCCGATTTGCAGCAGGTGAAGATGGAAGTGAACATCCTCTACCGGATTCCCGAACAGTCCGTGGTGCGCATCTTCCAAGAATACGCGGGCGATCCGTTCGACAGCCTCATCGCCCCACGTGTGCAGGAGGCGCTCAAGGAAGTGGCCGCCGCCCAAAGCGCCGAGATGATCGTGAAGAAGCGTGAGGACGTGAAACTCAAGGCGCTAGACTTGGCGCGGCTGAAGGTGGGCACCAACTTCCTCGAAATCGTGGACGTGGTCCTCTACAACATCGCCCTCACGGCGGAACTGGAGCACGCGATCGAACTCAAAATGGTCCAGGAACAAGAGGCCGAGAAGGCCAAGTTCACCCAGACCAAGGCCCAGATCGAAGCCGACACCGCCATCATTCGGGCGAGGGGCGAAGCGGACGCGATCAAAGTGCGCGGCCAGGCGCTGCGCGCCAGTCCTGATTTCATCCGCCTGCAAGTCGTTCAGAACTGGAACGGCAAATCTCCGCTCGTGGTGGGAGCCGACGGCGGCGCCAATCTCCTGATGTCCGTCGATCAACTCAATCGTCACGCCACGCCGGCCACCAACCGTCCCATCCGGACGGCGCCGCTCCCGGGCAGTCGATGAACCCGCGCACCCGCGCCGCACTCCAGCTTGGACTCCTGGTGCTCGTCATCGTGGGGCTGTTGCTGGTGTTTCCCCGCGCGCTGGGTTTTGTCGAGATGGCGGCGCGCGAACTCCGCTACTTCTGGTGGCTCATCCTGCTGGTGGCGCTGGCGGCCTGGCTGATCTGGGCGGGACGCCGGAAACCTTGATCCTGGCTGGTCATACCTGCCCAACCTCAAGTTCTTTTCCGCACCGTATGGAACGAGTTTGAACTTCAATGGGGCTTGGCGCAGGCTGCGCCGAAGATGGAAAGCTTGCCCATCCCACGATTGCGACTGCGCGTCACCGCGACCGCGGAAACGCTCATCCGCGCCGGTCATCCGTGGCTGTTTGCCGACAGCGTCCGCGCGGCAAACCGTCCCGGTCGGCTCGGCGAACTTGCGGTCCTGTTCGATCGTCACGACAAGTTTCTCGCCCTCGGACTTTTTGATCCCGAGTCACCCATCCGCGTCCGGGTGCTGCACACGGGAAAGCCGGCAACGATCGACCCGGCTTGGTGGCAAGGGCGGCTGAAGCAAACGCTGGCGCGCCGGGAAGGGTTGTTCGACGCGCAGACCAACGGCTACCGTTGTATCAATGGCGAAAGCGACGGTTGGCCGGGTCTCGTGCTCGATCGCTACGACAGGACGTTCGTGCTGAAACTCTACACCGTCGCGTGGCTGCCGCGCCTGGATGAAGTCGTTGGCTGCATTCGGGCCGCCCTGCATCCGCCGCGGCTTGTTCTCCGTCTCAGCCGGAATATTCAAGCCCTCGCCAAAGAACGTTTTTGCCGCGACGACGGCGAACTCCTTTTTGGTGAAAAGCCCGACGGGCCGGTGACGTTTCTCGAATCCGGCCTGCGCTTCGAAGCCGACGTGCGGCAAGGACAGAAAACCGGCTTCTTCCTGGATCAACGCGAGAACCGCCGGTGCGTCGAGTCGCTGGCTCGCGGCCGAGACGTGCTGAACGCCTTCAGTTTCTCCGGCGGGTTTTCGCTCTACGCGGCGCGAGGCGGGGCGAAATCCGTCACCGATCTCGATCTCAGCGCGCACGCCCTCGCGGGAGCGCGCCGCAACTTCGCCTTGAATCAAGCCGTTCCCGGCGTGGCGGCTTGTCGCCATGATTGTGTCCGGGCGGACGCCTTTGCCTGGCTGGCGGCAAAACCGGCGCGGAAGTTCGACTTGATCGTGCTTGATCCTCCCTCTCTGGCCAAACGCGAAGCCGAGCGCGCCCGCGCCATCGGTGCCTATCGGCAACTCAACGCCGACGGACTCCGCTGGCTCGCCCCCGGTGGCGTGCTCGTGGCGGCGTCCTGTTCAGCCCATGTTTCGACGGAGGAATTCTTCGGTGCCGTGCGTCAGGCCGCGCGCGCCAACGGGCGACCGTTCGCGGAATGGCAAACGACCAGCCACGCACCGGATCACCCGGCGACGTTCCCGGAAGCCCAGTACTTGAAGGCGATCTATTTGAGGTTGGGGTGAGCCTCTTTCAAGACCGTAGCAGCCGACGTGAGGAGGCTCTGTTTCCCTTGAAGTTTGAGCCTCCTCACGTCGGCTGCTACGGAGTTTTGAAATCGCCTCGGGTGAACGCGCGGTTGGAGGACCAGCGTGTTAAACCGCCTGTCCCGCGGCGTGGCCGCTGGCCCAGGCCCACTGGAAGTTGTAGCCGCCAAGCCAGCCGGTCACGTCCACCACTTCGCCGATAAAGAAGAGGCCGGGCACATTCCGGCATTCGAGAGTCTTTGAAGATAGTTCTCCCGTATCCACGCCGCCGACCGTGACTTCGGCCTTCGCATAGCCTTCGTCGCCGGCCGGCGTGATCTCCCAGGCGTGAAGGTTCCGCGACACGCTCTCAATTTCGGCGCGGGAAAGCTGTGCGATGGGTTTGGCCGGCGCATGTCGCGCGCACCACGCCTGCACAAAGCGTTCCGGCAGCACTTGGCGTAGGGCCGTTTTCACGTCGCGTCCGCCGGACTTGTTCGCCGCAAGCAACTCCGCTGCGGAATGGTCGGGCAGCAGATTCAGCCGCACCGTCTCACCCGCACGCCAGTGGTTGGAAATCTGGAGAATCGCCGGGCCGCTCAGGCCACGGTGCGTGAAGAGCACCGCCTCGCGAAAGGAAGGCGCGTCCGGGCGGAGGCTGGCCACGCAATCAAACGCGACGCCGCTGAGTTCGGCAAATTGCTCGCCGTCCCCCGCTGACCACGTAAACGGCACCAAGCCGGGCCGCACGGGAACGAGTTTCACGCCGAATTGCTGCGCGATCTCGTAGCCGAACGGCGTGGCTCCGAGCTTGGGAAAGGACAATCCGCCCGTGGCGATGACGAGCGAGCGGGCAGTGAACGTGCCGGCGGTGGTGGAAAGTTGGTACTGGCTGGAAGCTGGGTTCGCGCTGTCGGCAGTTCTTTCCACCGCCCACGATTCTCCATTCTCTCGCCGCAGGGCGCGGCAGTTCAACCGCACTTCCACGCCTGCGTCGGCGCATTCGTCCTCGAGCAGTTGGAGTATCTGCTTCGAGCTGTGGTCGCAGAAAAGCTGCCGATGCTTCCGCTCGTGCCAGGCGATGCCGTGCCGCTCGACCAGCGCGAGGAAATCTTGCGGCGGGCAGCGCGCGAGGGCGGACTTCAGGAAATGAGGGCTGCCGCTCGTGACGTAGTTCGCGGCCGTGGCGCCGAGATTGGTGAAATTGCAGCGTCCGCCGCCGGAGATGAGGATCTTGTTTCCAAGCCGCGGCTGGTGTTCGAGCAAGAGCACGCGCCGTCCGCGTGCGCCGGCCACACGGGCACAGAACAGCCCGGCGGCACCCCCGCCAATGATGATGGCGTCGTAGTTCAATCGGCGTGACCGTTCCGCAAACGCCGGGGAAAGGCCAGCCATGAATGGGTTGGCCCCAGCCCCACTGCCGTTGAATCAAGCAACGGCGGTAGGCTCTTCCTCGTAATCATAATCTTACTCTTACTCGCTGAAGTGCTGGGGAGATTAAGATGACGGTCGAGATTAAGAGCAGGAACCTGTCGGCTTGGCTGTGCCGCTGGCCTTAATTCAACGGCGATTGGCCCCCGCCCGCGCCCACGCGCGCCGGATTCTGGCTTCGACGACTGCATCGCTCCGCGCTGGCCCGTCTCCTGTGAATACTTTCCACTTGCGGGGCCGGGTTGCCTGTCTAGATTCCCGGCCTTTGCCGCGGCACGCGCCGCGTCGGGCTTTTGCGCATCATGAAGATTTTCAGCGGCACCTCGAATCGTCCCCTGGCGGAGGCCATTGGCAAGGCCATTGGCATCGAACTGGGCCAATGCGCCGTCAGTTCGTTCCCGGACGGCGAGACGTTCGTGAAGATCGAAGAGAACGTCCGCGGCGAGGACGTGTACGTGGTGCAATCCACTTGCCCGCCGACGAACCACAACTACATGGAGCTGTTCATCATGATCGACGCGTTGCGCCGCTCCAGCGCCAAGCGCATCACGGCTGTCCTGCCGTTTTACGGCTACGCCCGACAGGACCGCAAGGACCAGCCGCGTGTGCCCATCACTGCCAAGCTGGTGGCCAATCTCCTCGTGGCCGCCGGGGCGAACCGCGTGCTCACGATCGACCTGCACGCCCAACAGATCCAGGGCTTCTTCGACATCCCGGTCGATCATCTGTATGCGGCGCCGGTCATGTACGAGTACCTCAAGGGCAAGAGCCTGAAGAACCTCGTCGTGGCCAGTCCCGACATCGGAGGCGTCAAAATGGCCTACGCCTACGGCAACACGCTGGGGGCCGGCCTCGCCATCGTGGCCAAGCGCCGCCGGAATGCCACCGACGTGGAATGCCTGGCCGTCATCGGCGACATCCGCGGGAAGACCGTGTTGCTGGTGGATGATTTGACGGAGACGGCGGGCACCTTGACGCAAGCGGCGGCGCTGCTCCACAAGAAGGGCGCGCGCAAGGTCCTGGCCTGCGTTTCCCATGCGATCTTGAACGATCTGGCCATCGAAAGATTGCGAAAATCCGATATTGACGAACTGATAACGACTGATACTGTCTCCCGCCCTGCCATCAAAGGCGTCAACATCACGACCCTCTCTGTGGCAGGTTTGCTGGGCGAAGCCATCAAGCGAATCCACGGCAATCTGTCCGTGACTTCGCTGTTTCAGTTTAAGGGCGAGCGCGTGGCCTGAGGCCGGCGCCGCCGTGATTTTTTTTGAGCCATGAAATCGGTACCATTGACGGCCTATCCGCGCACCGCCACCCGGCGTGCGGGAGCGAAGAAACTGCGTGAAACCGGTCGCGTCCCCGCGGTCATTTACGGACGCACCATCACGCCCCAGAACCTGGAGATCAAGAGCAAGGACCTGGAGGACCTCGTCCACCACGCGGCCTCGGAGAACATCCTCCTGAACCTCACCGTCGAGAGCGACCAGCGGCCCACCCGCCTCGCGCTGGTGCAGGAAATCCAGCATCACCCCCTCAGCGGCAAGCCGCTCCATATCGACCTGCACGAAATCAAAGAGGACGAGAAGGTCACGGTGCAGGTGCCGGTCGAAGCGATCGGCGAGGCCGCGGGCGTGAAGGCCGGCGGCATCCTCGAACACGTGCTGTTCAAGCTCAAGGTTCGCTGCCTGCCGAAAGACCTGCCCGCCACCATCAACGTGGATGTGAGCCACCTGGAAATCGGCAAGGCCGTCCACATCGGGGAAGTCACGCCGCCTCCGGGCTGCCAGATACTGGGCGACAAACACATTTCCGTCCTGGCCGTCGCTGCTCCGATCACCGAGGAGCAAGAAGCGGCCCTCGTGGCGGCGGCGACCGAAACCACCGCGGCTGACGTGGAGATGATCAAAGAGAAGAAGGAAGAGGGCGAAGAAGGCGCGGCCCCGGCCAAGCCGGGAGAGAAGGCCCCCGCCAAAGGCGCGGCCGCTCCCGTCAAAGGCGCGGCGCCGGCCAAACCCGGCGAGAAGGCCCCGGCGGCGGCCGCAGCGGCTCCCGCGGCAGAGAAGAAGCCGGCCGGGAAGAAGTGACCTTCTTCCGGTTCGGCGGGCGGATCCTGCATGGAGAACGTGCATCTCATTGTGGGATTGGGGAACCCGGGCGAGGAATACGCCCGCACGCGGCACAATGCCGGGTTCCGCGTGGTCGAGGCGCTGGCCGGACGCTGGCGCGCAGGCTGGACCTTCGAGAAGAAGTTCGACGCGCGGATGGCGAAGGCCGAGCGGGATGGAAAACGGGTTTGGTTGTGCGAGCCGCTCTCGTTCATGAACGCCAGCGGCGGAGTCGTCCGGGCGGTTTCGGACTACTATCAGGCCGAACCGGCGCGGATGCTGGTGGCGGTGGACGACGCAGACCTGCCGCTGGGCGAGCTTCGCCTGCGCGGGCAGGGCGGCAGCGGCGGCCATCATGGGCTGGAGTCGGTCATCCAGCACCTGGGATCGCGCGAATTCGCCCGGCAGCGGCTGGGCATCGGGCGCACGCTGGATGGCCGGCGCGAGATCACCGGGCACGTGCTCGGCCAGTTCAGCCGCGCGGAAACGGACTTGTTCGAGAAAGTGCTGGCCCGGGCCGCGGACCAAGCCGAATGCTGGCTGGACCACGGCCTGGCCAAAGCGATGAACGAATTTAACGGAGTCGTGGACTCCGGCGAAGAAAAGTAAAATGAAACGATACGAAGGTCTCTTCATTCTGGAAATGGCGGGCAAGGAAGAGGGCATCAAGGATGTCCTCGACAAGGTCCAAGCCGAGATCACCGCTGCCGGCGGCAAGATCGAGACGCTGCAGAAGATGGAAAAGAAAGCGTTCACCCGCGTGGCCGACAAGAAGCACACCGCCGGGTACTACGCCAACATCATCTTCGAGGCGACCCCGGGCACCATCACCACGTTGCGTTCCCGCTTTGCGATGAACGAAGATGTCTTCCGCGCCATCTTCACCGTGGCGCCGGAAGTCAAGAAGGCGGAAACCAAGTAACCCCTCCTCCTATGGCCAGCTTCAACAAGGTCATCCTCGTCGGGAACCTGACCCGCGACCCGGAGTTGCGCTACACGCCCAAGGGCCTGGCGGTCGCAAAGATCGGGCTGGCTGTCAACCGCCGCTGGACCACTGAAACCGGCGAGCAGCGTGAGGAAACCACGTTCGTGGACATCGACGCCTTCGGCAAACAGGCCGAAACCGTCTGTCAATACATGAAGAAGGGCAGCCCGCTGCTCGTGGAAGGCCGGCTGCGCCTGGACCAATGGGACGACAAGCAAACCGGCCAGAAGCGCAGCAAACTCGGCGTGGTGCTGGAAGGCTTCCAGTTCCTCGGCAGCGGCACCCGCTCCACGGAAGGCGCCCCCGCGCCCGCGCCGGCGGCCCGGCCTGCTCCGGCGGCTCAGCCGGCCCCGGCCCCGCCCCAGGCGGAGGAAGACCCCGCGCCGCACGAAGGCGACGACGTGCCCTTCTGAGATTCGCTCCGTCCAATTTTTTACTCTCCGAACCTATGCCAAAAACCGAAGTCATTCTCACCAGCAACATCGTCGGCCTGGGCGCCGAATCCGATCTGGTCAAAGTCAACGCCGGCTACGCCCGCAACTTCCTCCTCCCCCAAGGGCTGGCCATTCCCCAGACCGCGACCAACAAGCGCCGGCTGGAAGCGCTGCGTCAGCGCCGGGCCGAGCGCGAAGCGCACGACCTCAACAGCATGGCCGAACTGGCCAAGAGCATCTCGAAGCTCATCGCCGTCATCCAGGTCAAAACCGGCGACGATGGCAAGATGTTCGGCTCCGTCACCAACGGCACCATTGCCGACACGCTCAAGACCCAGTTCGACATCACCCTCGACAAGAAGAAGATTCATCTCGAAAAGCCCATCCACGCGACGGGCGAGTACGAAGTCGAGTTGCGCCTGCACGCGGACGTGATCACCAGCATGAAGGTGCGCGTCGAAAGCACCACCCCCGCCCCGAAACCGGAAGAACTGGCTGCGAAAGAGGGCGAGCGGCCGGGCCGGGTCAGCGAAAAGCGCGGTCGCCGTCCGGAACGCCCCGAAAGGGCGGAAGCCAAACCCGAAGGCAAACCCGAAGCCAAGAAGGCCGAGAAGCCCGCGAAAGCCGCCAAGTAAACCGGCGCGACGGCATTTGATTTGCACGACAGGCAGGCTGGAACCAGCCTCAGAACTCCTGAGCCGTGGGATTGGCCTGGACCACCCGGTGAGGGCACCGGGCCTACAAGGCACGCCTTTCCTGTAGGCCGGGTCCCCTGACCCGGTGAACGCCGCTTCATCTCGATTCCTGGCCTCCACAAAACCGTGCGGGCGGCTCAGGATGTCTGAGCCTGCCTGTGGCGTTTTCAGAAGCGAGGGTCGCGCCGCCGCGCCGAACGTACGGTCTCACTCTCCTCACGTCGGCGGCTACGGTTTTGAAAGAGGCTCCATGGACACCGGACTGGAAGTCCGGCGAACCGGCAGGCTCAGACATCCAGAGCCGTGGAACGCGCCTGGGCCGCCCGGTGAGGGCACCGGGCCTACAAGGCACGCCTTTCCTGTAGGCCGGGTCCCCTGACC
>JACRJZ010000115.1 GCA_016219875.1 Verrucomicrobiota bacterium
AGGACTATGTCCCCTTGGACGTGGCGGTGTATGAGTTGAAAGCGGCCGAAGCGCGGATGAAACGGCTGCGACGCGAAGCCCAAGAGCTGGGCTGGGAACTCGTTGCGATGAAGCCCGCTGCGTAAGTGTTATTTGGAAGTCTGCGCTATGAGTGCTCTCAAACCGAGCTTGAGGCAACCTTGGCAGTCGATGAATCGTCCAAGAATGTCCTTGAGCGGACGCTTTGATTGACGGTATCAAGGCTGCCGTCACATTTGCGGTTGAATCAGAACAGCGAACAACATGAATAAATCGAGTCTCCTCATCCTTGCCGCTTTGGCTTCCCTGCTTGCCGTCCCCGGCGAACGTCTGGCCGCCCAAACCGTGGCGCCGTTTTATGCGGGCGCCTACGCCATCCGTGATGTGGGGGCCGCTCCCGACGTGCCCGGTCGTTACGGAGGGCTGGCTTTCAAGGCTGGAACCACGAACACGCTTTTGATCGGCGGTGACGGAAACACCCATGACGCGAAGATCTATCAGGTCACGGTGGTCCGGGGAACCGGCGGCCACATCACTGGATTTAGCGGCAGTGCGACCGTTGTCGCCGACGCCTACGGTCCGGATACGGGCGGCATTGACGGTGGCTTGGCTGTTGGGCCTGGCAATGTGCTGTTCTACACCACCTACGATGACAACAGCGTGGGCCAGGTCAAACCGGGCAGCACCAACGTCAGCAAGTTGATTCGGCTTAACCCCGACAACCTGTCCGGCCTTCCCGGAGGCGTGGGCAGTCTGGTGTTCGTCCCGGCGGGCATGCCGGGGGCGGGACGGCTCAAGATTCTGGATTACTGGGGTGGCAATTGGTGGGACACTACGACCATTCCTGACGGGGCCGGCACCTACAACCTCGGCGCTTTCTCTGCGCCGATTCTACTCAACATTGGCTGCGAAGGCGCCTTTTACGTGCCGGCCGGCAATCCCCGTTTCGCCAATCACAGCGTGCTGATCTGCGACTACGGCAGCAGTGCCGTGGTCAGCTACCAGGTCAATAACAACGGCGATCCAATCCCGGCGACGAAACAAGTGTTCATCTCCGACCTATTCGCGCCCGAAGGCGGCGCCGCCGATCCGGTCACCGGGGACTTCGTGTTCAGCAGTTTTGACGGCGTGCATCTTTACGTCGTGAGCGGATTCACCGGCGGACTCAACCCGCCGGTGGTGACGATCACCGCACCCGAACAAAATGCCCGCTTTGCCGCGCCAGCATCGTTTGATGTCGTGGCCAGCGCCATCCAGACGAACGGCTCGATCAACCAGGTGCAGTTCTTCACCAACGGCGTATCGGCGGGGATTGCTGCGGTGTCGCCGTATGTGGTGTCGCTGGACAGCCTCCCGGCCGGCGCTTACGTGCTGACGGCCGTGGCGACTGGGAACGGCTTGAGTTCCACGTCCGCTCCAGTGGTGGTCGTCGTGACCAACCCGGCGGTCGGGGTGCTCTCGGTGGCCCTCACTGCTCCCGCTGACAACACGACGGTGTTCGATTGTTGCGGGACCGTGATCGCGGCCATCGCCGCAAACTCCGGCGGCACCGTGTCGGCGGTGGAGTTCTTCAATCACGGCACCAACCTCCTGGCCACATTCTCTGCTCCGCCTTACCGTTTGACACTCGCCACCTTCGGCCTCGCCACCAACAAGCTCACCGCCGTCGCTTCAGACGGGCTGGGCCACAGCGTCACCTCGGCAGTGGTCACGGTGCGCGTCGTGGGACTGGTGGCGACGAACCGCCTCGCCATCGTCAGCACCAGCACCAACACCGTTGGATTGTGTTTCCGCGGTTTGGTGGGAAGCAACTACGTCTTCGAAGTCGCCACCAATCTTCTCGCCACCAACATGCTCTGGGCGCCGTTCCGAACGAACGTCGCTCCCGCCAACACCTTCGGCGAGTTGTCCATTCCTGACACTAACGTCCTCGCTGCGCCACGGCGTTTCTATCGGGCGAAACGGCAGTAACGTTTCGCGGCGGATGGTCCGTCGCGTCACGCCTCCGCCACCCACTGCTTCAGCACGCCGACGCTGTGCCGGAGCGCCTTCAGCAGCGCCGCGCGGGTCTTGTCCTGGCCTTTGTTGGACCAGTCGAACTCAATGTGGAGTGAGAACGGGGCCGTGCAGTTCATCGCCTTCAGTTGCTTGAACCAGCCGGTCGTCTTGAAGTCGCCTTCGCCAAAGGGTGTGAAGCGGGCGCCCTTCTTCACGTCCTTCACGTAGGCGACCTTGACGTGGCTCTTCAGCCGTTCGAAATGCGCGGGCCAGTCATCGCCATGCACGACGAGCGCGTGGCCGAGATCGAAGGCCACGCCAATCTGCTCCGGCGTGAAGTCCTTCACGATCTCGTGAAGTTCCTTGAGGTCGCCGCCGATGAAACGGCTTTTCGCCGACGGCGAGTGGTTTTGGAAAACGGCGGTCAGGCCGAGGTCCTTGTTCATCGCCGCGAGGTCTTTCAAGCCGGCCCTGATCTCGGTGATCTGTTTCGCGCCGGCAGACTCGCGCGGCACTTGCACGGGACCGAGACGGTAGTAGCGGACGCCGAGTTTCTTGGCCGTGCGCAGGATCGACTCCGTGTGCGGCGTGGCTGGGCTGAGGACGGCCGTGGTCAGCAACAGTATGTCCGCCTTGTGCCGGCGTAGTGCTTCGGCGTAACGCGGCATGTCGTCCGCGGCGCGCTCCGGCAGGATTTCGCCGCCGGGCCGCACCGGGCAATCCACGCCATCAAGGCCGGCGTCAGCCGTGAGTTCGGCGGCCTGATCGAAATCGAGTTTGAGTTCCTGGTAAATCTTGCTGAACACGCTGATCGGCGGCGACCACTTGTCGGCGGCCAAGGAATTGAGAACGGCGGCGTGGGCCAGCCACGTCCCGGAACCGACGAGCGCGGTCCGGGCCAGGAAATCGCGGCGTGAGAACTGGTGCTTCATAAGTGGGGCCAGTGTCGGCCAGGCGGCGCGGCGGATCAAGAATTCAAATCCGCGAAGGCAGGAAGGCTTTCCATTTTCAGCCCACGTCTTGGGAGGCGCTGCGCGCTTGCTTCTCCGGGTCCTCTTGGCGAACAACGAACAGCAGTCCACAGAGGACGACGCCCAAGGCCATGGCCGCGCAGGAAATCTTGAAGCGCCCCAGCGGCGGCTGGAAGCGCCAGGTGACGGCGTGATCGCCGGCCGGCACTTGGACACCGCGCATGATGGCGTTGCAGGTCAGCGGTGGAGCGGGAACGTTGTCCACCCATACTTTCCAGCTTGGGTCCCAACGGTCGTTGAGCAGCAGCACCGCGGGAGCGGAGGCGCTGACCTTGAGTTCGATGTGCTTGGGCGCGTAGCGGACGAACTCCACCGAACCGGCCGTTGGGACGTTTGTGTCGGAGGCAGGAGGCGGAATCGGCTCGCTTACCAGCACGGTTTCCGCCGGTCTGAACGCCGGGGCGCCGAGTCGAGCGAGCGTGGCTTCCACGTTGGTGACGACTTGCCACTGCGAGTAGAGCTTGGCCCGTGGCAGGGCGCCGGTGAATTCGAGCAGCGCCCACGCGCCGCTGTTGTTGGTAGCGGTGGCCGCGGTATTCCCGGCGGGCACCAGATCGAAAACCATCCGGGTGCGGAACCGCTTCTCCACCGGGTCAAACTGTTGATTGAGCGCGTCGGCCAAACCGGCCAAGCCGAGGATGTAGCGCACATTGGTCAGTTCCCACAAGCGCACGCCTGTCCAGCCGACGGCTTTCAGGTAATTGGTCTTGTAGGCTGGAGGCCGCGGTTCCTGCGGCAGGTCGAGCGCCTGGATTCCATAGAATGGGAACTGGTACTGGAGCCACTCTCCGCGGTAAAGCTGGTCCAAGGTGCGGAGTGGCGCGTTGTTTGGAAGCAGGGCAGAGGGCAGCACGGTGACCCGCTGCAAGTGCGGCCGGTCCTTGAGGAGTTGAAGCAGCGGGTGGTTCGCGTAGCGTTCGACGTGGTTGTAAGCAAGAATCCACGGCGCATCGGCACGCGCCAGATCCAAGGTCAGGAGTAAACCCAACACCGCCACCGCCCACTTGGATCCTCGTCCGGCGAACCGGCCGGCTTGAATGAGCGCCAGGATCACCAGCGAGGCCAACAAGACGACCACAAACAGCCCCGCCTCGTTCACGCTGAACCGGGCGATCAGGGTGGCGCGGTTCACGTCCTCGAAGCCGACCGTCGCCAGGTACTTCACCAAGTCGGAGCGCGCCGCCGCGTAGATGAGCCATGCCAGCACGGCCAAGCCGGCTGTCAGCGCGCCCCCGACGAGCCACCGCTTCTCGAACAGCGCAGCCTTCGCCCACCAGACTTTGAACCCACCCACCCGCGCCGAGGCGTTCTTCAGGTAACAGCGACTGAGTCCGAGCAATCCGTAGCCGAAGAGAATCAGCAGTGCCATGTGGCCCGGATGCATGAACTTGTTCGGATTGCGGATGGTGGAAAAGAACGGCAGCGCGTACAGCAGCCGGTAAAACGGAGCGTGGCGTCCCCACGAGAGCACCACTGCCACCGCCAGCATCGCGACCCAGAACCAAATGTGCAGGCGCTCGCTCCGGGAGAAAACGCGCGATGCGTTTTCCGATCTCCGCAGCGACTGGCAGACGGCCCAGCATCCGATCAGCACCACCAGCACTCCCGCATACTCGCCCGCGCCAGACGAGCGCCATGAGGCTTCAGGCGTCGGCGCATACCGGCCCACGCCGCCCCAGTATTCTCCTCCGGCCGGAGCATCCATGCGGTAGCCGAACAAACCGGGAATGATCACCCGCAGCGTCTCGACTTTCGGCAGGCTCCACTGCGTGGCGAAGTGCCATTGCACCGCCTTCGTCTGGGCATCTTGTTGTGCGCTGGCCACGCCTTTGATGCCAAGGCCCACCAAGTTGCCCAGCGCCTGCACTGCGACGGCCCCGGCGAAGCCGACAATCAAGACAAGCCGGCCACACGCCAGAAGCTTGCGCCCAAAAGAGGGTTGTGTGACGACCGACTGGAACACCACGTAGGCACCGATGAAGAGGCTGAAGATGGCGCCGTTGTCCGCCCCTTCGATTATGCCGAGGCCCACGGCCACGCCTGCCAGCGCCGCGTTCAGCCAAGGATGGCCCAGGCGGCGGGCGTTCAGCGCGGCCAGCGCCAGGAAGGCCGCCGCCAGCGTGAGCGACCGGGTCCCCAGCCCCCAGCAGGTGTTCGAGAAGAAATTCATGTTCAGCGCCGCGGCGATGGCGCCCAGTCCGCAGAAACCCACTTCGAGATCGAGGGACCGGAAGAAAACCCACGCGCCGGCGCCCAGAATCAGAAGCGCGAGCGGAGCGTAGAACTTCGCGAACCCCAGCGGCCCCAAGGCCCAGAAGATGAAGTAGGTGATGCTGACCAGCACCGAACCGCCGTTGGAGCCGACCCAGTTCAGGTCCGGCCAATAGCCCGTGAACGATTCGGGAACCTGAATGGCCTGAGTCATCATCACGGCCAGCGGCCCGTCGTTGGCGAAAATCACCTGCTCCGGCTTGAAACTTTGGTGGAACAGGATGGCCAGAATCGCGGCCAGAAAAAGCATCGTCAACAGGAACCCCTTCCACGCCGGCATCGGCTTGTCAGGCCGTGCCGGCAAGGACGTGTTCGCCCGCCTCTTGGACCGTTCCGTGTTCATGGCTTGATGGAGGTGGACGCTAGCCATCGGCAGGATCGGTGTCGAAGCAATTCCGTGCTGCCTGCTTCATCGGCGGCGGTGCATCAAGCTCTGGACCGCGACGCAGCCCTTGCGTGCTCAATCCCTGCCCAATTCCCGCTTGCTAAGATGCCCGCGCGGGCCACACTCCCGGCCAGGATGCAGGCTGGGATGCAACGCTTCCGCCGAAGACGGTCGCACGCGTTTGACTACCTGTTGGGCGGCATGTCGCGCGTCGCGCTCCTTTTCACCATGACAGCTTCCGCTGGGCTTGGATGAGCGGCAAGGCGGACTGTGAGCCGACGCCGGCCACGTTCCATGCGCCGCGCCTGACATGAAACTGATCTACGAAAAGCTCACGCTCGGCTCCGAAGAAGGGTTCACCTTCAAGGAGGTCCGCACGGGCCACTTCACTTGCCCGTGGCATTTTCACACGGAGAACGAACTGATCCTCACGCTGCAATTCCCCGGCTTTCGGATGATCGGCGACAACATCACCCCGCTGGAGCCAGGGGACCTGGTCTTGGTGGGATCGAATCTGCCGCACATCTGGCAGCTTGACGCACGCCGCGGACGGCGCTCCCTGCCCGTGCGGATTCTGCTCGTGCAGTTCGAGGAGGGGTTTCTGGGTCAAGACTTCTGGGCCCTCCCCGCGGTCCAGCCGCTGCGCCAATTGCTCAAGCGCGCGGCGGTGGGGCTTGGTTTCAACGGCAAGACCCGCGAACGCGCCGCCAAGCTGATGACGGAGATGCGCGCGGCGCGCGGCCTTCGGCGCATGGCTCTGTTCCTGAGCGTGCTCGATACCCTTTCGTCCAGTTCAGAGTGCCGCCCAATCTCCAGTCCGGGCTACAGTCCGCAACTCAGTCCGTTCAACCAGGAGCGGATGGACCGCGTCTTTCAATTCATCCACGAGCGACTCGACCAGCCTCTCCATCTTCACGAGGCGGCCCGCCGCGCCGGGTTGAGCGCCGGCGCCTTCAGCCGGTTCTTTCGCCTGCACTCCGGGCGCACGTTTCCAGAGTTCGTCAATGAACTGCGCGTGGGCCGCGCCTGCCGTTTGCTGGCCGAGGCGGATCGGAAAATCACGGACATCGCCTTCGCGTGCGGGTTCAACAACCTGTCCAACTTCAATCGCCAGTTCCGGCGCTTGAAGCGGATGACGCCCCGGGAATTCGAGCGCCGGTTGCGAGGGGCATCCTGAGGCTGCGGGCGGAAGGGTGGTGAAACGCTGGGAAAGACTTCACCTGGTCGGCCCCATGATTCCAATGCCGCTGAAGCACAGAACCCGAAGCAGAAGTGGGGCGGTGACGTTGGCTGTGCCGAGCAAGTTCTCCAACTTGCCGGTCAGAGAGACTTTCAGTTGGCGGCAGTGTCGCAAGGCCCAGACCTTCTCAAATCTGGTACGTGGCTGCGGTTGAGCCTGGACCATCAGTTCGGCCGCAGACTGCTGGGATTGAGTGCATCAGATCGCTCATCACTCTTCGATTCGGCGATGAAGATGGCAAGGCTGCATCAAGCTCCCGCCCGGCACACCGGGTAGCGCAGGTTTTCAACCTGCCGTAGCGCCGACTTGCAGTCGGCAAGGCCGTGGAACTTCCAGCCGGCTGGCTTCGTCCAACGCTCGCCGGTTGGAAAACCGACGCTACGGCAGACTGGAAAGTCTGTGCTACGAGTGCTCCCGAACTGAGCTTGATGCAGTCCTGCGGCAACGGCCCCTGTGCGACTCCATGCTGGACAACGCCCTCGGCCTGTGCAAACTCGTCGCGTCATGAACAGAGCGACCAACACCCCTTCCGTCCGTTACTCATCTGAATGCTAACGGTCACGACCCACACACCATGAACGAAAGCACAAAACAGGCTCTGCCGTTGAAACCAGAGCAGAAGTTCGAGGCGCTAAAGATGCTTCATGACAATCAGGCCGAGTTGCTGCGCTTTATGACGACACTCGATTTTCGGATTTTTGGTGGCTACATCACGCTCCAACTCATTTTAGGTAGTTGGCTGGCCGAGCATCGGCCCGACACGACTGCTTCGCAGGCTGGCGTAGCCATTATTGACGGGGCTTTGGCGCTCATTGCTGCCGCGCTGATCTACAACAGCTACAAGCGACGCGCCGAAGTCGCCGCAACGTTCAAGAATATCAACGCGGCGCTCTGCTTCACTGAAGTCGGCGCTTACTTGCCTTCCGAGCCTCTATTGTCATCCACCAGCAAGTTTCGAGCGTGGAGGTGGTGGTATATGTTCGGCATAGTTGTGGCATACGTCGGCATCGTTCTTCTGCTATTCGGTGGCCTCTCAGATAGTTCTGCGTCATCAAAGAAGCAGAGGTCCAAATTGTTCCATGAGCGCTCCCCACAACGCCTAACCAGATCGCTGGAGGCAAAACTTACGATGCGATTCAGTTCGATCATAAACGACAGCTACAATGTTGGAGTTGCAGATGCGAGCGCGCTGCCAGCGGCTGTGGCTCAGTTTGGATGACCTATATCGGTCGTTCGGCCTGCGAACCTTTTCGACAAGACGAAGCGAATCCCCGCCATTGTGGCCCGGCGCCGCGCCCAGTCCTACTTCACCCGATAGCCCATCGGCCCGATGACGGTGCCGTCCGGGAGCCGGTGCGGGGAGGAGCCAAAGTTCACCGTGATGCTTGTGCCGTTGGCGAACGCGGTTTCTTGGACGCTGCGGTCCGGCGTGAGGAAACGGTGGTTGGTCATCTCGCTGTAGCCCACGGTGCGGACGTGGGGGCAGGTGTTCTGGTAGCTCTGAACGAAGCGGGCTTTGTTCTCCTGCCAGAGCGCGCGGTTGAACATGAACATCGGCGGCGTGGCGTAGAGGAGGTTGAACAGGTCGCGCTTGTCCCAGAGCATCGGGAGCTTGTTGTTGTAGTCGCCCCAATACCACTGCGCCACCACGCAGTCGTGATAGACGAGTTCCCAGAGCGGCAGGCGATACTCGTGGCCGAGCTGGAACTTCACCACGCGCTCCGGAGCGTTGGTCCAGATGCGCGCCATGTCGCGGCCGGAATCGGGCACGCGATACGGGCCGAGGCTCATCATGCCCTCGAAGTAGTGGAGGAACGGCACTGAAGCGTCGTGGCCGGTTTCGCAGCCGGTGACGAGGTTGCAGTCGCGCGAAACGTAGCGAAGCAGCTTCATCTTCCATTCGCGGCTGTCGGTGCGGGTCATCGGGTGGTTGGGGTGGTAGCACTCGTGCCAGGGCGCGGCCGTGGTGGTGTCGATGAACCGGCAGCGGTAGGGGGACGTGGCCAGTTCGGCAGGGATGCGCTGGCGGGCGTAGTCGGGGGCGCGTTTGTCGCAGATGACGCCGCAGTAATACCACTCGCCTTGTTTGCCCCTCACGCCCCAGCCGCGGAGCCAGTCGCCGCCGGCTTTGCGAATAATATCGTCAGGCCAGGCCGCCGTGACCCAGTCGGCGTGCGTGCCGCGGAGGTTGGGGAAATTGGTCGGCGCCATCACGTCCTGGTAGATGTCGTAACGGCTGGCGAGCACGCCGAGGTCATTGAGCGCGCGGAGGTTTTCCGGTGGCTGGCGGTTGCTCCAGAGAATGCGCTCGATGCCGGCGGACTGAAGCTCCTTCACGATGCCGACGGCGTCGCGGTCCCAGCACCAGACATTCACAGCGCCGATGAGGAGATCGACATTCGGGTTCTCGCGGCGTTTGTCGGCGAGCGTTTTGAGCAGGCCGATCTTCTGCGCGTGGGCGCGGTAGCGTTTGGCGATGGCGACGTGGCCGCCTTGCTCGAAGAAGACGTAGCGCAGCCGCCGCGCGTAGCCGAACTGGCCGCGCTGCGGATCCCACTGCGGCGCGATGGCGAGTTTGCCGTCGAGGCGCTGGAGGCGGATGGCGGCATCGTCAGGCGTCTCGATGATGACGCCGTGCCCGCGCTGACCGTCGGTCGCGCCCCAGAACGCCATGCAGATGCCGTGGCCGCCGTAGGCGACGAGGCTGAACGGCTCGATGGACTTGTCCTCGACCGGATAGGAGATGCCTTCGTTCATCGGCACCACCAGGTATTCGCCGGCGCGCGACGCAAAGGGATGCGGAAAGCGGAGTGAGTTCGGCAATTCTCCCTGCGCGGCCAGCTCGAAAGTGAACTCCGGCAATTCGCCGTCGAGGCGCACAATGCCCTTCATCTCCAGCCCCGAAGCCGCGTGGAGCAGCGACAGTTCAATCTGGTCGCGGCCCGCCGTGGCACCGGTGAGGACGACGTCTTCCGAGAGCGGCTTCTGCTCGAAGCTCTGACGGGTGCGGCGGTCCAGCACCAAGAGTGTCGCGTTTGTGGTGTTCAGCGAAACGGCGAGCGCGGCGTTCTGGATGGTGAGCAGCGGCGCGAGGTCTTTGGGATGCAGGAAGCTCACGCTCGCCTTCTTCTCCCCGGAGTAATCGTCCACCCAGGCCGTGAGCGGGCCGTGGCCGATGAGGCGCGGCTGGATTTGCGCGACTCCGGGCGGCACGACGAAGCGCGTCCGCACCCGCTGCCAATCACCTGTGTCGTGGAGCGACCGCGCGCCGTAAGACCACTCGACGGCCTTGCCCTGCGCATCGTGCGTGGAGGCGCAGAGCGTCGCACTCGCGCCCTGGCTTTCGAGCTTGAGCCAGGTTTCCAACTCAAACACATCGCCCGGTTGGGCTGGCACGCGCCCCGACGGCTCGAAGCTCCAGTCGTTTTCACCGCGATGTTCGACGCGCGCGGATTGGCGGCCGGAGTGGACCACCTTTTGATCGAGGGAGGGCGTGCCCGCGTTCGCATCGCGGGTCCAGAAACGCCAGCCGCCGAGGCCGGCTTCGAAGCCGCCGTTAGTGACGATGGCCGCTTGGAGCGGGCCGGCGGCCAAGACGACTTGCAGGGCGAGCCAGAGATTGACTTTCATGCGGGGTTTGGACGCGCCACCTCCGCCGTCGATTGAATCGAAAAACCTTTTCAACGTCCGTGCCGCCGGAATAATGCGTCTCGCCAGACGCCGACGCTCCCAAACGCGCGGCCTGGCCACTGATTCTATGACTTTGACGCACCTGCATCTGATGCTGAACCATCTTCCGGTGCTCGGCCCGACGCTGGGGCTGCTGCTGCTGCTGCTGGGCCTGGCGAGGGGCAGCGAGGAATGGAAACGCGCGGGCCTGGCGCTCTTCATCGTCGCGGCGGTCTTCGTCATCCCCACCTATCTGACCGGCGCGCCGGCGGAGCAAGCCGTGCAAGGGCTGCCGGGCATCGATGGCAAGGTGAACGCGAAGCACGAGGAAGTGGCACAACTCGCCTCCAGCGCGGCGCTGGTGCTCGGCGGATTGAGCGTGTCCGCGCTGCTGCTGTTTCGCCGGAGCGGGCCGATGCCGAACTGGTTTGCGGCGATCCTGCTCGCCGTGGCGTTGACGGCCGCGGCGCTCATGGCGTGGACGGCCAACCTGGGCGGCGAAGTGCGGCACACGGAAATCCGCCCTGTGCCGGCCCTCCGCGAGTGACGGCCCCGCGCCGCGCTCCACCGGGCCGGATGTGGTAAGCGTGGGCGGCAGAGAATTGAGAAATGAGAATTGGAAACTGCGAATTTCAAATTGCCGGAAGCGTGCCCGGTGGTGAGGCGGGCGGGCAATCTGCAATCCGCAATCAGCAATCTGCAATCCAGATAGAGCCTCCTCACGTCGGCTGCTACCGTTCTGAAAGAGGCTCCTGAGTGAACGTGACCCCGCGCCCCGTCAGCATGGTTCGCGTCAGCCGCGAGCCGTTTCCGATCTTCGCGCTGCCGTCGGAGTTCTCGTTCGCGTGGTATCGGCCCGGTTGTGAAGCCTGGTGGCACGACATCCAACACCGCGCCGACAAGCTGACACCTATTACGTCGGAACTGTTCCATCAGTCCTTCGGGGAGGCGTCCGCCGAACTGCCGCGCCGCCAGTGCTTCCTCCTGGACGTGAACGGCCAGCCCATCGGCACGGCGACGGCGTGGCTCGGCCTCCGACAAAACGGCGAAGTGTGGGGCCGGCTGCATTGGGTCGCCATCGTCCCGGAGTTCCAGAGACGCGGTCTGGCCAAGCCGTTGCTCTCGGTCGTGTGCGAGCGGATGCGCGCCTTGCACCCGGAGCGGTCCTTCCTGCGCACCGCAGCGGAGCGGCCGGCTGCGATCCGGCTTTACCTCAAGTTCGGTTTCGTGCCGGAGATGCGAACGGACGCGGAGCGGGAACTTTGGAGCGCGATTCTGGCGCGGATTGACCAGGACCAAGGAAAAGGCACGGGCGCTTTGGGAGAGGTCTGAAGGGGTGAAAGGTCAAAGAATGGAAGAAGCTTCACGGATGGCTTCAGTCCAACGCCGTGGCCTCTTCAGCCCTTCAACTCTTCATCTGTTCAACCGCCCCACCCTTCACGGCTGGCGCGGGAGGCGGCGGGCCAGGGCGAAGAGGACCAGACCGAGGCCGGCCAGCGCCAGCACGCCGGGTTCTGGCACGACGGTGCCGTCCAGGCGATAGACTGGCGGGAGCGGGAGTGTCTCCGGGGACAATTGCCACGCGCCCCAATCGCCCGTGGCGCGATCAAAGATCCGTATCGCATTCAGCCCCGTCACCCACGGCGTTGAGATGAGGTATTCGACATTGTTCGCGTCGTTCGCATGATTCAGGATCGCGGGCTGCACGGAAAGCCAGTAGGGCGTGTTGGCCAACAGGATGGGGTTCAGCGAGGAGGAGAACGTGTGGGGCTGTCGTTCTTGCGTGAGAATGCCTGTGGGGTTAGGCGCGATCCAATCGAGGACCGTCTCGCCGGGCGTCCCGTTGTTGTCGGCCAGAATCGCTATCCCCAAGTTCGGGCTGTTTTCGTAGATTCGTCCAATGTCCAGAGTGACGGAGTTGAGCAAGTAGTCCTGTCCTCCAACAACGAACCGAGTCGCGTAGCTAGCACCACTGCCAAGAGACCAACTGATGCCATAAAGTCTGATGTTGGGCACATAAGGATCCGGGCCGAATGTGTCGTAGATCGTGTCGGCTTGGACGACTTGTCTGGCTGCCAGCCAGACAAGAAGTGCTGCACCAGTTCGCAAGATCCTGGTTTTGCTCGGCCAGAGGGTGTTCAAATCGACATTCATAGATGCCTCACATGTTTATGGTAGCCAAGTCAACTTGTTGGCTCTGCGCACCCTCTACCACAGGTCGTATCGCGCGCGGAGGTATTCACGTACGGTCTGACGCTCATCGTTGCCCAGAGCCTCCGACAGGGCGCGCGAAAAAAGCATGAATTCGACAAGGTCTCCTTCGAAACAGTTGTTTCCCCAGCCCAACACGGGTGCAGAAGGAAACGTCACGGCGCATGGCTTCTGCTCGGACAGAACTTGCGACCCATTCATCCATGCCGCCCATTCCAAGCCGCCCGTTACCGGGCGACACGAGACCGAGTAGAGGTGGTAGTTCAGGATAGCGCCAAGTGCTGGGGTGAACTCGTGTGGACAGCTCCCTGGCGAGCCAAAGAAGTCAACAATTGCACCATCGGACCTCGGATACCATGTAGCGCCCCCTCCCATTTGCCATATTCCGTAGCCATTCCCACCCAAGGAGACATCAGATCTCAGCACGATGAACGCTTCCGCCGCCTGCGAGAAATTCTCCAGGCTCGGCAGATCGAACATCCCACCATTTGGATAGGGCGGAAAATAGATCACCGGCCGGCTCTCTCCGGAAATCATGGCGTTCGCCACTCGGGGCGGTCCCGGATAAGCGGTCAAGGCCCGCGTGGCGTGCCTTCCGTTTCCAGACTGATCGAACCACTGCGGCACTCGGCCGGGGATGTCCCCCGTGCGCACCACCCCCGTGTCCGCCTTCAGCCAAATGCGCAGACTCCCGAACGGAATGCCCGGACCGGAACTGGCCGTCGTCACCGGGCAATCCGCCGAGTAGGCGGAATCCACCACCCCATCCGCACTGGCCCGGAGTCGGTAAATGTAATCAGTGCTCGGGCTGAGGCCCTGATCGAGGTACGAAGCGCCCGTCACCACCGCCACTTCGCTGAAGACGCCTCCTGAAACCTTGCGTTCCACGCGCGTCTTCAACTGCGCCGGCCAGGTGACGCTGTCCCACCACAAGCTCACTTGGTTAGCAGACACTGCCGAGGCGTGGACATTCTGAGGCGAGAGCGGCGTACTCAAGAACTGATACTTGTCATTGAAATACTGCACCACCGACTGCCGTTCCGCCGTCGTCAACGTGCGCGTGTAGATGAGGAGTTCGGCGATGTCCCCATCGAAATACTGGCCGCTGTAGCCGAGGGTCGGGGTCAAAGCAAAGCTGGGGGCGTTGGGGCTGACGATGCGCCGGATGATGCCGTTGTGCCGGAAGCACCAGGCGGTCGAGTCGGAAGAAACGTCCACCAAGTGGTATTGCGTTACGTCCTCCAGCGGTAATCCGAAATTCACCGTTGCGCCCCGGCCGAAATCGTCGGAGAGAGTTCCCGTGTCGGTTGGGTACGAGCCACCTGCTCCGGTTCCGAAATG
>JACRJZ010000118.1 GCA_016219875.1 Verrucomicrobiota bacterium
CCGCGGGGGCGGTGGGAATGGGGCAGGTCTGCCCCAAAGCGCTTTGGCAGGTGGAAACTGGGGAAAATGGGGCGATTTGCAGGATCGATGCCCCGGAAAAAATCAGAAAACGGGTTGAGTTGCGAAAGTTGGGCTAACACGGTGCGACCTCTCCCCACGCGAAACTGACGGAGGCCACCACCCGCGTTTCTGGTGTGGGGCGCCTCTTGATACGACCGCCGGATCGCGGACGGTCCCCGTCCGCAGCGGCCACGAAGAAACCGGCCCCCTCACTGGTTCCAACACGGAAATGGTGTCGGAGCCGCGGCGGCCCGAGACGGGCCGCGGTCCGCCGGTGGTGGCGCCGAGATGTGTTTCCTCCACCCCTGATTTCCCCTTTCCGGTTGCCGCTTTTCCCCTATCTTGGAGCCGTGATCGATGCACAAGAGAAACTGGCAGCCTTGTTGCCCAAGCTGCGGGCGGCAGACTGGATCGCCCTCGACACCGAGGCGGACAGCCTGCACGCGTACCCGGAGAAGCTCTGCCTCATGCAGGTGAGCATTGACGGGCTTGACGTGTTGCTGGACACGCTCGCGCCGGTGGATTTCACGCCTGCGCTGCAGATTCTCCGCGACCACACGCTCATCATGCACGGCTCGGACTACGACCTCCGGCTGCTGCTCAAGACATTCGAGTTCGTTCCCTCACACATTTTCGACACCATGCTGGCGGCGCGGCTGCTGGGGCGGCACCAAGTCGGTCTGCAGAATCTCGTCTCGCACTACCTCGGCGTGACGCTGGAGAAAGGGCCGCAGAAGGCCGACTGGGCGCGACGGCCGCTCACGCCGCGCATGGAAACCTACGCCCGCCACGACACGCATTATTTGAAGCCGCTCGCCGACGCGCTGGCCGCGGAACTCACGGCCAAGGGACGGCTCGACTGGCACCAGGAGTACTGCGGTGAATTCATCCGCAACAGTGCCGTGATCGCCCAGCCGGACCCGGAAACCGAGTGGCGTGTCAAAGGCAGCCACGGGCTTGGCCCGCGAGGATTGGCTGTGTTGCGTGAGTTGTGGCGCTGGCGCGAGGCCGAGGCCTTGTCGGCCAATCGCCCGCCGTTTTTCGTGCTGATGCCGGAGACGATGGTGGCCCTCGCCCAGGCCGCCGTGGACGAGCAGCCGACCCAGGACCTGATCCCGCGCCGATTTTCCCCGCGCCGGCGTCAAGGTGTGACGGAGGCGATTGCCAAAGGGCTGGCCAGCGAGCACAAGCCCGGCCCGCTCAAGCATTACAGCCGCCGTCTCACCGAAGCCCAGGCCCGGCGCTACCACGACTACGAGCGCCGTCGCAACCGCCGCGCCACGGAACTGGGCCTGGATCCCTCGCTCATCGCCAGCCGGGCCACTCTCTTGACGCTGGCCCGCGAAGGGGAGAAGGCCACCAACGGCACGTTGATGAAGTGGCAACTGGAGTTGCTCACCTGACGGGGGGCGGCGGAGCGGAGTGATGGAGTAATGGAGTGTTGGAGTGCTGGCGCCAAACTCTGTGACCCATTACTCCAACACTCCATTACTCCAACACTCCGCTCCGTTCGGCCCCGTCCGGTTCCCCTTCACCGCTTTCCCCAAAGTGCCGATGTAGCTCTCACCAACTTCGATGTTGAGCTTCATCGGACAACAGACCCGGCGGCGACCGGCGGGACAGGCTGTGCCCTGGTGGCCTCTCCTGTCCGCGCGGATGGCCCCCCGGTCAGGCCGCGCCCCCGCGCCCGGAACGACCATGCCCTGGCGCGAACAGCTTGACCAACTCATCGGCCCGCTCGTCACCACGGCGGTGATCGCCGGACTGGCGTTGGCCTCCTGGCAGCAGGCGAACGTCCTTTACCTCCCCATCGTGCTTCTGCTGGCCGTGGCGTTTTCCGCCTACGTCGGCGGCTTCCAGCAGGGCTTCATCAGTGCGGGATTGTCGTGGGTCTTCCTCTGCTTCTACCTGTTCACCTCGCCGCTCCCGGTGCGGAACTGGTTTCCGAATTGGATCGTGTGGACCGCCGCGCTGCCCGCGGTGGCGCTGCTCACCGGCTACTTGCACCGGCGCGCCTGCGAACAGGAGTTCAAACCGTGGCGCGGCAATGTCGCGCCCTTCCGCCTTGCCTCCGAGAGCGTGCCGGACCTGGCGGTCATCCTGCTCGATCGCGACGCCAACGTCACAAGCTGGAACACGGGTGCCGGCGCGGTGTTCGGCTTGAGCAGCGCGGAGATGACGGGCCAATCGATGAAGCGTTGCTTCGACGCCCAGGAAATCACTGATGGCGCGCCGGAGAAACAGTTGAAGGCTGCTTCCGATCAGGGCCGGTTTGAAGGCGAACTGTGGTGCGTCCGCAAGACCGGCGGACGGTTCCGCGCCAAAATTTCCATTGCGACGGTGCGCGACGATGACAACAAGGTCGCCGGTTTCACCGTCAGCGTGCAGGATCTGACCGAGCGGCAGGAGGCAGAATCGGCCATGTTGCTTCGCGCGCATCAGCAGGTCGCCGTGGCCGCGCTCAGCCAGGCCGCGTTGGTGGGGACGGACCTGCGCGTGCTCTTCGACCACGCGGTCACGTTCATTACGCAGACCTGGGCCGTGGACTGCTGCGAAGTTTTCGAGTTGCAGCAGGATGGCCGGACGCTCCTGATGCGCGCCGGCGTGGGCTGGAAGTCGGGGCTCGTGGGCCACCTCAGCGTGGAGGCCACGGAGGATTCGATGCTGGGCTACGCCCTGCGCTCGCCCGAGCCGGTCATCGTGAAGGATCTGCGCTCGATCACGCACTTCGCCGTGCCGGCGTTTCTCAAGGAGCACAACGTGGCCGGCGGCATCCTGGTCGTGATTCCTGGCCAGGGCGCGCCTATCGGATTGATCGGCGCCCACACGATGCGCGAAGGCCGGTTCGGGGAGGACGATCTGAGTTTCCTTCAGGCCGTGGCCAGCGTGCTGGGCACCGCGCACGCGCGCCGGCTCTCGGACATGGAGAAGGAGAAACTCGCTGCTTTTCCGCAGTTCAACCCGAACCCGGTCTATGAATTTGCCGCCGACGGCCAACTCACGTATTTCAACGGTGCGGCCAGCACCATGGCGCTGACGTTGAAGAAGGCCCATCCCACCGAGTTGTTGCCGCCCGAAACACCGCGCTTGGTCAGCGAGTGCCTCGCCAGCGGCGCCAGCCGGCTCGGCTTGGACACGCAGCACAGCGGGCGCACAATTTCGTGGTCGTTCTATCCGGTCCCAGCCATTGGGCGCGTGCATCTTTACGCGGTCGAGATCACGGAGCGCGTGAACCTGGAAGGGCAGTTGCGGCAGTCGCAGAAGCTCGAGGCCATCGGCCAGCTTGCGTCCGGCGTGGCGCACGACTTCAACAACATCCTCACCATCATGCAGGGCTACGCCTCGCGCCTGCTCGCCAAGACACCGCGCGAAGACCAGCGCGACGACATGGAGCAAATCCTCAACTCCGCCGAGCGCGCCGCGGCCTTGACGAAGCAACTCCTCGCTTTCAGCCGCAAACAGACCCTCCAGCCGCGCCCGCTTGATCTCCGCGAAACCGTGGCCAACATGTCGCGGATGTTCGAGCGGCTCATCGGCGAAAACATCTCTCTCAAAGTGCGGCGGCCGGACACGCTGCCCGCGGTCAACGCCGACGCCAGCATGATGGAACAGGTGCTCCTCAACCTCGCTGTCAACGCCCGCGACGCCATGCCGGAGGGCGGAGAATTGCGGGTGGAAACGGACGCGGTTTCGGTGGATGCCGTGTATGCAGAGAAAGTGGCTCAGGCCCGGCCCGGAAATTTCGTTCGCCTCAAAGTGGCCGACACCGGCTGCGGCATGGCCCCGGCCACCCTGTCGCGCATCTTCGAGCCGTTCTTCACCACCAAAGGCCCCGGCAAGGGCACAGGCCTCGGCTTGGCGACCGTCTATGGCATCGTCCAACAGCACGCGGGGTGGGTGGAAGTGGAGAGCCAAGTGGGCTGCGGTACCACCTTTGCCATTCTGCTTCCCGCCGTGGCCGGCGAAGTCGCAGTGGCGAAAGTGGAAACCGAATCGCCCGACGCGCCTCGGGGCGGAAGCGAAACCATTTTGTTTGTGGAAGACGAGGCGCTGCTCCGTGAACTGGGCCGCGCCAGCCTGGAAGAACTCGGCTACAAAGTCCTTGAAGCCACGACCGGCCTTGAAGCGGTGATCCTGTGGAAGCAGCATCGGGAGCAAATCGACCTGCTGTTCACGGACATGGTGATGCCCGGCGGCCTGACCGGGCGCGAACTCAGTGAGCGGTTTCGCGCGGACAAGCCGGAACTGCGCGTGATCCTGTCCACCGGCTACAGCGCCGACGTGTCGGGCATGGACTTCGGCGCTGGCGCCCGCACGGCTTTCCTGCAAAAGCCGTATCGTCCACCCGTCCTGGCCAAGACCGTCCGCGCTTGCCTCGACGCGAAGTAGGCTGCGAAGCGTCAAGGAGCGGCGCAAATCAGAGTTCTGCCTGCCTGCTTGACAGGTCGTGCCTCCTTCTCGACTCTGCCGCCATGATCTCCGCCATCCATCGACGCGACGCTTTGAAAACTCTCGCTTTGGCCTCCGCCGCTTCGTTGCTCGCGCCGGCCCTGCGCGCGCAATCCTTGCAGCCCAAAGAGGTGAAGTGGAAGACCTCCATTGGCCTGAACGGTTTTCAGTCCGGCTCGCGCAAATACAAAAAGAACTACCCGATCTGGGAAGTGCTCGACTTCGCCGCGCGCCACGGCTTTGAAGGCGTGGAACTCGTCGGCGACTGGCCGCAGGGCGGCTATCCGGCGGCGGCGGAGCAGGATCGCGCGCGGGCGCTGCGGCGGCTCTATGACCAATACGGTCTGCGCATCTTCTCGATCCAGCTTGGCGCGGGCGGCGCGTTCGATCCCGACGCCGCAGCTCGCCAGAAGTGGCTGGAGGAATTCCGCGACCGCATCCAACTGGCGAAGCAGCTTGGCTGCGACTGCGTGGGAATGTGGCCCGGCGGCGGCTTGCGCGGGCAGACCCTCGATGAAGCCCTCGCGCGCCTCGCCGCATCCTTCCACGAAGCCGGCAAGATTGCGGGTGATCACGGCATCATGGCTTGTTTCGAGATCGAGCCGGTGTTCGTCTTCAACACCGCCGATCACTACTTGCGCATCCTGCACGGCGCGGCGCATCCGAACTTGAAGGGCATTTACGACCCCAGCCATTTCGACCAGATGAACGGGCGCACGGGCCGGCCGGAGGAATTGTTGGCCCGCGTGGGCGTGCCGAACATCGGCTACCTGCAGTTCTGCGACACCGACAGCACGCTGCGCGACGGCGGCACCTCGACACACCTGGGTTGCGGCGACGGCAAGACGGATTGCGCCAAGGCGCTGCGCCTGCTCAAGGCCGGCGGCTTCCGCGGCTGGATCATGGTCGATGAATGGGAAGTGCCCGATCCGTACGACGCCTGCCTGAAGTGCAAACGAGTGGTTGATGAAGTGTGGAAAAGCGGGTAAGCCGCCGCCTGCATGAAACAGTTTGCCACCATCACGGTGATCGGGCGGGACAAGACCGGCGTGATCGCGCGCGTCACCAACTTCCTCTTCGAGCAGAAGGCGAACATCGAGGCGTTGGAAGAACAGGTCACACGAGGCCAGTTCAGCATGACGCTCCAGGCCTCGTGGAAGACCGCGCAGTTTGACGTGCCCGCGGTGGAGAACGGCCTCGCCGGGCTGGCCAAATCCCTCGGCATGGAGATCAAGCTGCGGTTCACCGAGCCGGATCGCCGACAGCGCATGGCCATCCTGGTGACCAAAGAGACGCATTGCTTTGAGGTCCTCATGGCGTCGTTCCGCAAAGGCGCGTTGCGCCGGGCGGAGCCGTCAGTGGTGGTGGGCAACCGCGCCGACCTGGAGCCGCTGGCCCGGAAACACAAGCTCCCGTTTGTGCATGTCCCGTGGAACGAGCGCGCCGAGGCGGAGGCGAAGCTGATTCAGATTCTCGACGAGCACCGGATCGACTTCGTGGTGCTGGCGCGGTTTATGAAAATCCTGTCGCCGAACGTCGTCTGGCGGTTCAAGAACAAGATCATCAACATCCACCCGTCGTTGCTGCCGAGCTTCCCTGGCGCGCAAGCCTACCGCCAGGCTTACGAACACGGCGTGAAGATCATCGGCGTGACCGCGCACTTCGTCTCCATGCACCTGGACGAAGGGCCGATCATCGCACAAGCGTGCTTCCGCACGCGGCCCGACATGTCGCTCAAGGAAATCGTGGCCGCCGGCCAGCGCCTGGAAGCGGCCACGCTGCTCAAAGCGGTCAAGCTCTACCTGGCCAAGCGACTGGACGTGTATTGGGGCACGGTGAAGCAGGTGTGAGTGGGGGAAGGTGAAGGGTGAAGGGTTGAAATGTTGAAGAAGCTCCAACGTCCCGGCTTGCTCGCCTTTCGCACCTTACAGCATTCGCCACGTGTGTCCGTAACCGGCGGCGCTCCTCCTCACGTAACTTCCCCGCTCTGATATCCATAACGACAAAGCCAATTGCGGCGAGCAAGAATGTGGCGCCCAGGATGCGCTGCCAAAGCGGACCAACGAAAACTAGAGGCACGATGGCGACCATCGCCATCACTGCAAACCAAGGCCAGCGATAGCCAGGCGGAGACATCAGACAAGGCGAGAGGACAAACATCACAGCCCAAATCACCAGGCAGATTCTAGAACTTCGTCCGTGCATTTTGGGTGGTGAACGGAGGGCTGAAGCCGTCGCCTGAATCCTTTTCAACCCTTCAACCATTTAACTCTTCAACTTCCCCCAGCCCGTCACACCCGCCACCCCTTCCGGTAAGTCCGCTTCAGCAACTTGTCCGCCTCCGGCGCGTTCGCGAACTTCAGCCGCTTGGAGTTCCACTCCAACGTCTGTCCCGGCATCCGCACGGCCACAGTTCCAAGCAGGATGGCTTCGGTCATCGGGCCGGCTTGGGCGAAATGGGATTCCGTCTTCTCGCCGCCCAGGCAGGCATCGACGAAGTGGTGGTAGTGGTTTCGCGCCGGAATCTTCGGCTTCTCCACGTTCTTGAATTTCTCCTCCGGCAACAGTATCGGCGCCCGGCCCAGCGTGGACAGCAGCGCCCCCTCCGTGCCGACGACCATCGCAGACTCCGTGGGATAATCCTTCACGGAGTAAAGCGCGCGGATTTCTTCCGGGGCCCAGAACTCGCCGTCGAACCACTCCGCCGTCCACGTCTTGCCCTCGGTCAGTTCGTTGCCGGGGAAGGTCCAGGTGATGTGGTTGGCCTGCGGCCAGGTGTCGGCGCGGCGCTCCGGTGAGTTCTTCCAGGATTCCTGGACGCGCGCGCTCACCGAGATCGGCGGCTGCATCTTCAGCCCTTTCCACACGGCGTCGAAAATGTGGCAGCCGATGTCGCCCGACCAGCCGGTGCCGAAGTCCAGCCAAGCGCGCCACTTCACCGGATGATAAATGCCGGGCGCAAACGGCCGCACCGGCGCCGTGCCGAGCCACGAGTCCCAATCCAAGTGCGCGGGCGGCGGTTCGCCCTGGGCCGGGCGTGGGCCGACAAGGCGGTAGTTCTCCACAGCGCCAGGGCGGTTCGCGGAAAGGTAGGCGTGCTTGATCTTGCCAATGACACCAGCGCGGAGGAGTTGCACCGTGGCGCGGTCGCCGTAGCCGGAAGCCATCTGAGTGCCGAGTTGGGTGTGGACGCCTTTCTTCACCGCGGCCTCGGTCAGCGCACGGACTTCGGCAACGTCGTGGCACATCGGCTTCTGCACATAGACGTGCTTGCCCCGCTGGATGGCCGAGTAGGCAATGGGGAAGTGCATGTGGTCCGGGACCGTGACGTTCACGGAGTCGATCTTGTCGCCCTCCTTCTCCAACAGCTCGCGCCAGTCGTGATAGAGCCGGGCGCCGGGAACCTTGGGTGCGGTGCCCTTGAGCGTGTTGGCGTCCACGTCGCAAAGGGCGACGATCTGGAGTTTCGCGTGCGACTTGAAATTGTCGAGGTCGCCCACGCCCATGCCGCCGCAGCCGATGCAAGCATGGCTGAGCTTGCTGTTCGGGGACGCGGCGAGGAGTCCTGAAGGCAAAATGAGCGGCGCGCCCAGCCCGGCGAGGGTGGCCGTCTGGAGGAAGCGGCGCCGGGACTGACGCGAAGCCGCGGTGGAAGCCTTGCCGTGAGAGTCAGGATGAATCGTTGTGGTCATGCGCGAAAGATGCGGTCCGGCCCGGCGAATTCAAGATCAATTGAGGCTCTTTCAGAACCTCTTGGTGGGTGGGGCGAGCGTACTCGCGAGCCGGGGAAACACACGGCATTCGGCTCGCGAGTACGCTCGCCCCACCGGGGTTTTGAAAGAGGCTCAACTCACGGCGAGCATGGGATTGACTTTCTTTGTGGACACGGACGTAATCTAGGCCCGTGATGAAACGCGCCGTTCAGTCGCCGTTGCGAGTTCCGCGCTCCACGCGGGGGAGGGGGCATCGCGTCCTCCGGTGGCAGAGGAAGTGGCGCGACCGAGGAGTCTCATCCGCGCCTTCGTTCATCCTTTGCCTTTCGCGGTGGCTGGCGGCGACCGTGGCCTTGGGTTTTCCGCTGGCGGGATTGGCTCTGGATCCGCCCCACTCCGGATCCCAGCAGTGCGCCAGTTGCCACATCGCCCACAACGCGCCGGGCGGGACACTGACGACCGTGGCCGGCAATGCCAATCTCTGCATCAGTTGCCATTCGCCGGGCGGCCGGGCGTCGGGGTTCCCGTTCGCCAGCAGCGATCAAGCCTTGCCCGCACCGGGCTTGCCGCCCGGCGTCGCGGCGAGCGGCACTTCGCACCGATGGGATTCCGGCCCCGCGGGCCACGCCGTCTTCCTGGGCGGTGCGACGACGCCTTCGACGGGGACGGTCGAGCCGCACGGCGCGTTCACCGGGCACTACGCCAAGACTTACACGATCACCATCGCCACGGCCGGCAACGTGGGCACGGCCACGTTTGACTGGACGGCCACGTCGCCAAGCGGCGGAACAGGGAGCAACCTCCTCACGGGCGCGAGCGTTCCGCTGGACGAGGGCGTGTCGGTGGCATTCGTGGATGGAACCAATCTCTCTTTTCAGGTGAACGACGCGTGGCATCTGCACGTGCGAACCGACCTGCAGCTCACTACCAACGCCACACTGCTCGCGCAAATGACGAACGGCCAGATGACGTGTTCCACCTGCCACGAGCCGCACAGCCAGGCCAAGACGCCGTTCGATCCCACCGCGCCGGGCTACCCCGGTCCAGAGCTGGGCTATGGACGGCATTTCCAGCGCCTCGACAACGACACGGACCAGATGTGCCTCGAATGCCACGCGCCGCGCAACGTGGCCAGCGCGCTGGCTGGCTCGCATCCCGTCGGCCTGCTCGTGCCGACGAACGCGCACTTCAAGCGGCCGGTGTCGCTCCCGCTGGACAAGACCGAGGACAAGATGCGCTGCTCCACTTGTCACCGCGTTCACTTCTCGCCGGCAGACGACGGCACGCTTCTCCGCATGACCAACCAGGTCGCGTTGTGCTCCGACTGCCACACGCTGGCAGACACGACCACACCGGCGCTTCACTTCAGCCGCACCATCGGCGTGCTCTGGCCTGGCGGGCAGTATGGCTCCACTTTCCCCGCCATCACCAACACCGCCCGGCGCGGCGCCTGCGGCAATTGCCATCAGGCCCACGGCTGGCCCGATGCCGCGTCGCCGACCAACGACTTCCCGACCCTGCTTGTGAACCGCGAGGAGAACCTCTGCTATACCTGTCACGATGGCAGTCCGGCCACCTTCGACCTGAAAACAAATTTCACCAAGACCTACCGGCATCCGGTGGAACTCACAGGACGCCACGTCGCGGGCGAGGCAGGCGACCCCTTCTCCTACGGCGCGACCAACCGCCACGCCGAGTGCTCCGACTGCCACAACGTTCATGCGCTGGGCGCCGACGGCTCTGTGCCGGTCGCGCCGCTGGCCTCGGCCCGACTCAAGGGAGTGAACCGCGTCTCCGTGACCAACCTCGGCGCCGGCAACAACCTCAGCTTCACTTTCCGCCCGGCGTCCGACCCCACGCCGGTGAAGGAGCACGAGCTTTGCTTCCTCTGCCATTCGTCCTGGACCACGCAACCTGCCGGGCAAAGCGACCTCGCGGCGAAGTTCAACACCTTGAACACGTCCTTCCATCCCGTGGAAGCCGCCGGCAAGAACACGAACATCAACCCCAACGCCTTCGTCAACGGCTGGAGCGCCACGAACACGATGTATTGCACGGACTGCCACGGCAGCGACGATCCTACGATCCGCGGCCCGCACGGCTCGCAATTCCCGGCCCTCCTCAAGAAGAGCTACCCGACGAATCTCGTCAGCCGCCCGATGTCGAGCAGCGAACTGTGCTTCGACTGTCATCGCTACGACACCTACGCCAACAACGCCGCCGACCCCGTCGTCAAGGCCTACAGCCGTTTCGGCGGCAGTGACGGCCACGGCTTCCACGTTGGGAGCCGGCGTTACCCGTGCTACACCTGTCACGACAGCCACGGCGCGCCGTCGCAGACGCACAACATCGTGACGGGCCGCACCCCGGGCATCGTCTTCTGGACCGAGTTCCCGACCAGCGGCAATTGTTCCACCTCCACCACGGGCTGCCACGAGAACGGGGCGTTTCAAAGCTACCTCATCAGCTACCCGCGCTAACCTCCGAACAGAAGCCATGTCTGCGAAACTCATTTTCTGGAAGCGGGGCGGAGGCAATTCAACTTCCGCTCGCACGCGACGCCGCACCGTTTCTATTGCCGCTCAGGGCCGCCTCCAGTTTCGGCCCAGCCGCACCCCCCGTAGCGCAGGCTTTCCAGCCTGCCGTATCGCCGACTTTCCAGTCGGCGAAGCCAGCGATGCTTCAGGACGCTCCAAGCGAGTCCAAAGCCGGTTCCATTCGAGCGCGTTGCCGGTTGGAAAACCGGCGATACGGCAGGTTGAAAACCTGCGCTACGGACGCCGCTGGACCGAGCTCGATGCACCCTTGCCGCGCCGCCGTCTCTCTCTTGCGGCCCTCGCGACGGCGTTGTTCCTGGTGTGCGGAACGATGCTGGCCGCCTTGCCGCCGTCGGCCACGCCACTGGGCGCGTTCCACGCGGGCCTGCGTACGCCGACGCGTCTGGCCACGGACACAGCAGGGCGCCTTTACGTGACCGATCCCCAGGCTGGGCGCGTGCTGGTGCTCGACGCCTTTGGCCGGCAGATCGCGGCGCACGCCAGCCTGGCGCGCCCGCTGGCGATCGCGATTGATGCGCAGGGCAGAATCTTCGTGAGTGACGAGCGAACCCGCAGCGTTTCCGTCTTCGACTCGCATTGGACCTTCGAGCGGAAGCTCGGCGCGGGCGACGGCGAATTCATCCTCGCCAACCATCTCGCCGTCGATCCGGCGAATGACGGCACGATCTTTGTTTGCGACGGTGGCGCGAATGAGATCAAGGTCTATCGCGATGGCACGCGCACTTTGCGTTTCGGCAGCCAGGGCGACGGCGACGGCCAGTTCGATTTCCCCGCCGGAGTGTTCGTCAGCGCGGCGGACGAGGTCTTTGTCGTGGACCAGAACAACGACCGCGTGCAGGTGTTCGACCGTAGCGGTTCTTTCCGGCGCGGCTTTGCGCTGAAGACCTCCGGCATGGGCTTGGGCGCCTCCGGCCGCGCGCAAGGCCTTATCGGCGACGCGCAAGGCCGTCTCTATGTCGCGGACGCGTTCCAGGGCATCGTGAAAGTGTTCGATGCCCAGGGCGAGTTTCTGAAAACCATCGGCCAGTTCGGACGGGGACCGGGCCAGCTCAGTTCGCCTGTGGGCGTGGCCATCGACGCGCTCAACCGCCTCTGTGTCGCCTCCGCCAACAACGGCCGGATCGAGTTGTTCGGCCTCGACTCGTACTCGCATCTGCGGGCCACGCCGGCGCGACAGGTGGTGGCGGCGGGTTCGGAAGCCAGCTTCTCCGTCGCGGTCAGCGGCACCGGCCCGTTCACTTACCAGTGGCGGAAGGACGGCGGCAACTTGACTGACGGCGGCGCGGTTTCCGGCGCGGCCTCCCCCACGCTTTCGCTGAGCAGCGTGACGACGAACGAAGCCGGAGTTTACTCGGCGGTGGTGACCGGGCCGACGAACACGTTCACCAGCTTCGGCGCCGACCTGCTTGTCCTCGCCGCGCCGGCCATCGCGGCTGGCCCCGTGGGCCGCACGGTGACGGTGAGCAGCAACGCAACCTTGAACGTGGCCGCGGAAGGCGACGCGCTCACCTATCAGTGGCAGCGCAACGGCGTGGACATCCCGGGCGCGACGGCGCCCACGCTGGCGCTGACGAACTTGCGGGAAGCGGACAGCGGCAATTACTCGGTCATCATCGCCAACGCTGTGGGCCGGGCCGCCAGCGGCGCAGCCGCACTGACGGTGCGCCGGCCGCCCTCGGTTCCGAACATTGACGCTGTGGCCCTGCGACCGGGCCGCCACGTCCAACTCACCGTGGGTGGCGACCCGTGGTATCCGTTCTCCATCGATGCCTCCGCGGACATGGAAGACTGGCGGGCGCTCACGAATCTCCTCAGTGAGACGGGCGTCTTCCAGTTCTCCGATCCTGATCCGACCGCTGCCTCGACGCGTTTCTACCGCGTGCGCTGGACGCCGTGGTGAGGGGAAGCGCCCCCCATGACGACGGGGCCCAATCCGCGCTTTGCTCCGCGCCGTCCGCGTGTCATCCTCCGGCCCCATGAACACGAATCCTGCGCCGACGCCCACGCCGGCCCAACGGCTCGCTTCCATCGACGCCTACCGCGGCTGGGTCATGTTGCTCATGATGGCCGAGGTGCTGCGCCTGTGCCGCGTTGCGGCGGGGCTGCCGGAGAGCGGATTCTGGAAGTTCCTTTGCCATCACCAATCGCACGTCGAGTGGATCGGCTGCTCGCTGCACGACCTTATCCAGCCGTCGTTCTCGTTCCTGGTCGGTGTGGCGCTGCCGTTTTCCATCGCCGCCCGGGCGGCCCGAGGACACTCCAAGACGAAGATGACGGCACACGCACTTTGGCGGGCGCTGCTGCTCGTGTTGCTCGGCGTCTTTCTGCGGTCCATCGGCAAGACACAGACCTATTGGACCTTCGAGGACACACTCTCGCAGATCGGGCTGGGCTACGGCGCGCTGTTCGTGTTGGGCTTCCGGCCCGTGCGCGACCAGTGGATCGCGCTGGGCTTGATTCTGGCGGGCTACTGGGCGGCGTTTGCCCTCTATCCGCTGCCGGGACCGGAGTTCGACTACGCGAAGGTCGGCGTGGCGACCGGCTGGCCGCACTTGATGACCGGCTTCGCGGCGCACTGGAACAAGAACAGCAACTTGGCGTGGGCGTTTGACACCTGGTTCCTGAACCACCTCCCGTGGGACGGCGTCTTCACCAAGAACGGCGGCGGCTACGCCACGCTCAGTTTCATCCCGACGCTGGGGACCATGATCCTCGGCCTCATCGCGGGCGGCGTGTTGCGCAGTGAGCGCGCGCCGTGGGCCAGAGTGAAGTGGCTCGCGCTCGCCGGCGTCCTCAGCCTCGCGGCGGGCGCGGCGCTGGGCGCGCTCGGCGTGTGCCCGGTGGTGAAACGCATCTGGACGCCGAGTTGGACGCTCTTCAGCGGCGGCTGGTGCTTTCTGCTGCTGGCCGCGTTCTACGCGGTGATCGATCTGTGGCAACGGCGGACGTGGGCGTTCCCGCTCGTCGTCATCGGCACGAACTCCATCGCCGCCTACTGCATCGCGCATCTGTTCGACAGCTTCATTGCCAAGGGACTGAAGACCCATTTGGGGCAAAACACCTTTAAGATTCTCGGCACGCCCTACGAGCCACTGCTGCACGGCGCGGCGGTATTGCTGATGTTCTGGCTGATCTTGCTCTGGATGTATCGGCGCAAATTGTTCCTCAAAATCTAAAGCCGTCGTGAGGACTACTCCATTCCCCAGCCTGAGACGGGCGCATCCGAAACCACACGGAGTTGGACGGGCCGTTGCGCTGGCTGTCCTCGCAGCTCTGTCCGTCAGCACAGCGCCGAACCAAGCCGCGCCGCTCCCGCCCAGCCCCGCCATCAAGCGGCTCAACTGGGCGCCGACGAACACCATCTTCCGCGCGGCCAAAGGCAGCGACAACTGGCCGATGACTTGGGCCGACGACGGCGCGCTCTACACCGCTTATGGCGATGGCAACGGCTTCGAACCGTTCGTGCCGGAAAAGCTAAGCCTGGGCTTCGCAAAAATCACCGGCGCGCCGTCGGAGATCGCTGGAAAGAACCTCCGCACTCCGTCGCTCGAACAAAAGGGCCAAGGCGTGGCTGGCCGCAAGGCGAGCGGGCTGTTGTGCGTGGGCGGCGTGCTTTACCTGTGGGCGCGCAACGCCGCCAACGCCCAACTCGCGTGGTCCGCCGATCACGGCGCCACCTGGACCTGGTGCGATTGGAAGTTCACGAACAGCTTCGGCTGCCCCACGTTCCTCAACTTCGGCAAGAACTACGCCGGCGCCCGCGACGAATTCGTGTACGTCTATTCGCCCGACGCGGACAGCGCCTACGAGGTCGCGGATCGCCTGGTGCTGGCGCGAGTTCACAAGAGCGCCATCCGAAACCGGTCGGCGTATGAATTCCTCAAAGCACTGGAGGCCGACGGGAATCCGGTCTGGACGCGCTCGCTGGCGGAGCGAGGCGCGGTGCTGAACAACCCGCGGCGCTGCTACCGGCCCAGCGTGAGCTACAACCCGGCGCTCCGGCGCTACTGGCTCGTCCACTCCGTGCCGGCGGCGTCCTCGCGCGACGCGACCGGCAAGTTGGACACCCGCTTCCGCGGCGGGCTGGCCATCTACGATGCGCCGCAGCCGTGGGGGCCGTGGACGTCGGCATTCTTCGTGGACGCATGGGACACCGGGCCGGGGGACTCGGCGAGTTTCCCGCCGAAATGGATGAGCGCCGACGGGCGCACGATGTATCTGGTGTTCTCCGGCGACGACAGCTTCAGCGTGCGGCGGGCGGAGGTAGAATGCACGACCTCTCCGCCGTAGCGGCGTATCGCGGGGGCAATTCTTCATTCGGCACTCCTCATTCATCCTTCCCCTTGTGCGTTCGGCTTGGATTGGGCGCAGTGGGAGGCCGGCAGGTGTGGGAGGGGTAACTTACCCTTTCGCCAAAGCCGGGAGCCTCGAAACCATTGCCCTGCCTTCGCTGGCGCGGTAGAGTCCGATTGATTTATGAACTGGCAAGAAAGAATCTTCAGCGATCCCCAGGTTCTGCAAGGCAAACCCTGCATCAAAGGCACGTGCATACCTGCCGCCCTCGCATGAGAAAACCACGAGTCGGCAAGAGAAAGCCCCAGGCCATTCCCAAGGCGCTCCGGGTCTTCGGCTGGAACCTAGGAGGGCGCCTCACCTCGTTCGGGAAAAAGCAGATTGCCCTGAACGTCATCGAGCGCGGGCGGGCGTGGCACTGGACCAAGCTGCCCAAAGGATGGTTTGATTTGGACTTCTGCCTGGCCCACGGACAAAAGAGAACCAAACAGGTGCTTCGCGAGCTATTCCCGGAGCAGTCATGAAAGCACTGAAACCATTGGACTTGCCAACGGTTTTGCGGACGTTCGAGGCGATCCCTGAACTGGCTGGCGCGGGTGCTCTTGCCGGAGCCAACGCGCTCAAACCAAAGCCACCACAGCGATGAATGAGCCATTTCCCTACGACGTCTTCCTCAGCCACAGCGCGAAGGACAAGGCGGTGGTGCGCCCGCTGGCAGAGCGGTTGCGGCAAGACGGGCTGAAGGTGTGGTTCGATGAATGGGTGCTCAAGCCCGGCGACAGCATCCCGGCGAAGATCGAGGACGGGCTGGAGCACTCCCGCGTGCTGGTGCTCTGCATGTCGGCCCAGGCGTTCGGGTCGGACTGGGCGCAGTTGGAGGCGGGCACGTTCCGGTTTCGCGACCCGCTGAACCGGGAGCGCCGCTTCATTCCCCTGCGGCTCGACGACGCCCCCATCAAAGGCTCCCTGGCGCAATTCCATTACATCAACTGGCTCCCGGCGGACCGCGAGCAGGAGAATGCGAAGCTCCTCGAAGCGTGCCGCCAGCCCAAGACATGGCCTCAATCGCCCGAAAATGCCGGGCTACCGAAACACCTTGAGCCTGCACTGCCGAATCCACCAGTCTCCAGCGAACATGATTTCGTTGGCAAACATCGCCTGGAGCTTGCTGAAGAAGTACTGGCCCGGTTCTATCAGGCAAGAGAAATCATCGAGTCCGCTCGCTCACCTGCCTACTTCGCCGGTGAATGTGCCAGTCGAAAGGCCGCCGCTGACGAGTCCCCTAAGGAAAAGAGAATCCGTGACGATGCCTTCGTCGTTCTTGACCGCCTAAACAGGAACAGCGAAACGTTCAGCCGAATTCAAGTGCTTCGATATCGCTTCATGGCGCAGTTCGGCGCGGGCGCTGTCGCGCCATTCGACGAACTCAAGTCGATCCTCAACAGACTATTTGTTTCGGCTCACCAATGGGTAGTGCTATCCGAGGTCAACGAGCGCAATTTTACCAACCCTCAGTCCTTGCAGGAACACCGAGTGCGAATCGAAAAGCATGAGGGCGTTTTGTGGGGCACCGAAGGAGATGACCCGATCTGCCGTGGGCTAGAAAAAGCGATCGGGGGTATTGAGCAGTTATGCCGCCCTCATCTCAGCCGCACGGGATAGCGGGGCCGTTTATGCCGAACGATTTCACCTACGACGTTTTCCTGAGCCACAGCGCGAAAGACAAGGCGGTGGTGCGGTCGTTGGCGGAGCGGTTGAGGCAGGATGGGCCGCCAGCGAAGGCAGAAGGTAGAATGCAGAAGGCAGAAATTCTTCATTCTGCACTCTTCGTTCATCCTTCGCTTTGTGCGTTCGGCTCGGACTGGGCGCAGTTGCCGACCGACCCTCAACCCTCAACTCTCAACCCTCAACCAGCCTGCGCCCCGCCGAATCAGGAACGCCGCTTCATTCCCCTGCGGCTCCGACGACGCCAGCGGCCAGAAGCGTCGCGAAAACGCACATTGCAGCCACGCTGAATTTGGGCCATAGAACCTCCATGCAATACCGAATTCGCCTGATTCAATCCGAAGAAGGATGGGCGGTCAGTTGCCCCTCGCTGCCCGGCTGCCATTCCCAGGGCATCACACGGGAGGAAGCGGTGGAAAACATCAAGACCGCCATCCTGGAATGGCTGCAAGTGGAGGCGGAGGAATCCGGGGTGTCAAAAGTGGAAGAAGACCTTGTCGTCGTCTGAGCCATGCCCAAGCTGCCTGGCATCAGCCGCGCCACCGCCGTGCGAGTCTTCACGAAGCTCGGGTTCCACATCGCCCACGAAGGCAAGCACACGATCATGTCCAATGGCCGCGTGCGCCTGACCATCCCACGCCACAACCCCATCAACGCCTTCACGATGGCTGACATCGCCAAGGATGCCGGCCTGACACCGGAGCAATTCCGCGAGCTGATGTGACCCGCCATGAGCCGTGAAGCCTTCCCCTACGACGTCTTCCTCAGCCACAGCGCGAAGGACAAGACGGTGGTGCGCCCGCTGGCAGAGCGGTTGCGGCAGGACGGGCTGAAGGTGTGGTTCGATGAATGGGAATGTCCCTCGCCCGCGGGAGCGGGAGAGAGTGGCCAAAAGCCAGATGAGGGTCGTGGGGCGATTCCCCTCGCCCATCGGATGGGAGAGGGGTCATGGGTGAGGGCGGCGAAGATCGAGGAAGGGCTGGAGCATTCGCGCGTGCTGGTGCTCTGCATGTCGGCCCATGCGCTCGGCTCGGACTGGGCGCAGTTGCCGACCGACCCTCAACCCTCAACCAACTGGCGCCCCGCTGAACCAGGAGTGCCGCATTGCTTGAACCTGAGATCGTCACGCGGAAAGGAAAACCGATTTCCGTGATCCTGCCTCTTAAAGCCTACGAAGAATTGCTCGAGCGATTGGATGACGCGGAGGACCTGGCGTGGCTCCAGCGCGCGCGCAAGGCGCCGCTCCACTACCGCCCCCTCGAGGACTACCTGGCCGAGAGGAAGCCGAAAAAACATGTATAGAATCCTGCTCGAAAGCAGCGCCGAGAGGGACTTGCGCCGGCTCGCGGCCAAGATGCATGAACGGGTGATCGCTTCGACGTGATCAGCGTGCGCCGGTGGCGGGAGCGGGTGTTGGGCGGCAAGTGAGCGAGCATTCTGACGCGCATTCAGAGTTCCAAAGCGATCAAATGCCCAACGGTGCTCTTGTCCACCGGACTGCAAAGCGGACTTGTCGCAGGCCGTTGACGCGGGTTAGAGTCGGTTCATGGCAGAACTGACGCTAGAGTATCCCGACGATCTGCTGGTGACGAGCGGCAAGCCACGAGTCGAGGTCGAGCGGGAAATGAAGTTCCAACTGGCCGTCCGGCTCTTCGAGATCGGGCAGCTTTCGCTGGGCAAAGCAGCCGAATTGGCCGGGTGGAACCGGATTCACTTTGCGGACGAACTGGGCCGGATGCAGGTGCCAGTGGTGAATCTGGACGCCGAGGAAATCCAAGCCGAACTGCGTGCCTTCCGAGGAACTCATCATCGCGGATAGCAGTCCGCTGATCGGGCTGGCGCGCATCGGCCAGCTTGGGTTGCTGCCCAAACTGGCCAAACGCATCGTGGTGCCAGCGGCGGTCCATGCGGAAGTGACGGCCGCGCGAGCAGATGCGCCTGGTGCCGCGGAGGTGGCGGCGCAAGCTTGGATTGAAGTGCAAGAGGCCGATCCGGTTGTGGTAGCGCCCTTGCTGATCTTGGTTGGCCGGGGAGAAGCCGAGGCCATCGCGTTGGCGCAACGGGAGTCCACCGACGTCCTGCTGGTGGATGATCTTCGTGCGCGCAAGCTAGCTCAACGCCTCGGTCTGCGGCGGATGGGAACCGTGGCGTTGCTCGGTCAGGCCAAGCGCGAGAGGTTGATTCCTAGGCTCAAACCGGCTCTGGATGCGCTGTTGGCCCACGGGATTTTCATTCGGCCGGAATTGATTGAGGCGGCGCTGAAAGAGGCCGGAGAGTGATTTGCGGGGCTGGATTTTGTCGTCCCCCTCTCGCGTGATGGGCACGTTTCGCGGTTTGACCGCTGAGACGGAACCGTGTTTCGCTAGCCCAGAGATCCAGCAGCGAGTGCGCGACTTGCAGGAGGAGTCGGCCATCGATCTGAGCAACCAGAGCAAGGAATGCGCGCGGGTGGGCGAGGTCATCTCCACCGTGGCACTCGCTGACCAGATCAGCCGGGAGTTCAGTGTCAGCGATCAGGTCATTGACCTGGAGATCGAGTTCACCGACGACGCCCACGAGGCCACCGGCGCGAAGCTACAAGTCAAGTCGGGCGATTCCCACCTGCGCGAGCGCAAGGGCGACGGCGCGGAAACCTTCACGATCAAGGACGCGCGCTACGCGTAGGACAGGCGGCGCGACGCCTGTCCTACTCTTGCTGGTGATCCGGAATGCCGAGGGCGAGGTCCTCTGTCCTGAATTCGCGTTGCCTGCCGGCAGGACGGCTGGTTTGCTACCGGCGTGTTTGCGAGCCGAAACCGTGGCGCCCTCGCGGCGAGCTTGGTGTTTGCCGTGTTCCTTTGGGGCGGCAACAACGCCGGCGTGAAATTCCTGGTGAAGTCCTGGCCGCCCATCTGGACCGGCGGCACGCGCTTTGTCTGCGCGGGGCTGCTGATGCTGGCGGTCTTGCGCTGGACCCGATGGCTGGGCAGCGCCAGCCCTCTATCCGCGGAAGTCCGCCGAAAACTTTGGTGGCGCGGCGGACTCAGTCTCGCTGCCTACATCGTCGCGTTCAACTGGGCCGTGCAACTCACCGCCGTCTCGCACGTCGCGCTCTATCTCGGCGCGGCGCCGGTATGGGCGTTGCTGTGGGAAGGGCGGTCCGGTCTGGAGCGGCGCGAGTTGTTGAAACGTTACGCCGCCGCCGCGCTCGCGCTGACGGGCGTGGTGGTGCTCTTCTGGCCGACGCTGCGTGCGGGAAAGAGTGGTCTCGTGGGCGAAGTGTTGGGGCTGGCCGGCAGCGTGTTGTGGACGAGCTACGGCCGGCAGTGCCGCGCGCTGGGCGCGAGTCTCTCCGGCGCGGAACTCACCGCCCACACGATGTGGCGGGCCGGAGTGCTGCTGCTACCGTTGGCGCTGCTCGAAGCCGCTCTGCGCGGCGTGCCCTGGAACGCACGGCTGGGCGCGGTGCAGCTTTACTGCATCGTGGCCGGCGGGGTAATGGCGTTCGCCCTGTGGAACAATGCCCTCCGACACTGGAAGACGAGCGAGGTGTATCTCTTCAACAACTTGATCCCGCTCAGCACCATGTTGTGGGCGCACTTCACCCTGGGCGAGCCGATGACACCGACGTTCTGGGCCGCGATGGGGCTGATCGTGGCCGGCGTAGTGATTGGCCAGACGAATTGGCAGCGGCTGTTTCCCGCGCGCTGGTTGCCGGCGGAATGAGGCTCATGGCTGCCGCACCGCCCGGTAGAAGCGCCAATCCCTCGACGGCGCAGGCGGATCGACAAAGCGGACCAAGTTCGTGTTCAGCCGATTGGTGGAAAGGCCCGCCCAGTTGAGGAGATTGGAGGAGGCTTGAATGACGTAGTTCCAGCCCGGCTCGGCCAGCAGGTTGAACACGAAGCCGCTGGTGTCCCATGCGACCGGAACCAGTCGCGGCGGGCCTTCGTTCGGCGTCAGATACACGCGCACGTTGTCGAGGCCCCAGCTTTCTTCCGAGAGATTCGGGGACAAGCCGGCGGCGGTGAAGTTCAGCACGAGCGAATTCGCTGTGTGCGGGAAGCTGTGGAGGTGCTGGTACACGCTGTCCATCACACCGCCGCCCAAAAGCGAGAAGCCGATCGAGTTGGTTTCGGCCGCGCCGCTGAACGGGGCGTTGGTGGCGGACGGATGCGCGTCCGGGAACGACTGGCCGTCGGCGGCGCTGTTGGCGGGGCCGTTGTTGAAGGTGGCGTGCAGCGGCTTGAGGCCGCCGGCCACGTTGAACTCGAACAGGTCGGGACCGTCGCTGAAGTTGTTGCCGTCCCAGGAGCGGATCACGAATTGGTCGAAGACCACCGTGGCGGCGGCGTGGGGCGGCAGGTTGTTGAGCGTGAGCGTGACGGTCTGGTTCCCAAACTGGCCGAGGAAGTGGCGCGATCCGAGCGGCGTCACGTCGCGGGCAGGGATGGACCACTCAGGGCCAACCGCCGTCTCGAAGTTGTTCGTGTAAACCAGCACGCCGTAGTTGGCCTGGAGCGCGGGTTGGACTGTGAGGCTGTAGAGTACCGGCGTCACTCCCGGCGAACTGCTCTGCAGCGCGACTTCCACTTCGAGAAACTGGCCGGGCGGAGTGCTGTGCAACGCCGCGCCGTTCTGGACGGCTTCCCAGAGGGACCAAGTCTTCTGGTCGTTGGAACTGCGGACCCGGACGCGGAGCGAAGTGCCTTCGGGCACGAACGCTTGCCAAGACACCGTGCCCCACGGCGCGTTCCGCACCTTGGCGTTGTGAGTGACGGTCCAGAAGCCGATGCGGGTGGTCGCGTTGCGGGAGACGGTGCCCGTCATATCGCTGTAGCCGTAGTGGTAGCCGTTGTTGTGGCCGGCGAGGATGCGCTTGGCAAAGTCCACGACGTTGCGCGTCGGGTCGATGCGCCGGGCGTATTCGTCGCCCAGGCCGACGACCCAGACCATGCCGCGGGAATCGACCGCGACACCGGTGGGCTGGCTGCCGGCGGCGATGGTCGCCTTGAGCGCGCCGTCCACCGACCAGCGCGTGACCGTGCCGGGATACGAGTTGGCCGTCCAGATGTCGCCATCGTCCGTAACCGCGATGCCGCGCGATTCGTAAATGCCGGGCGCGGTCCAGTCCACGGAGGCCGAGGCGATGTTCAAGCGCGAAAGCTTGGATTGCTGCCAGCCGGTCACGAACAGGTGGTCGTGACGGTCCACGTTGATGCCGTAGATGTGGTGCCCCACGTTGACGGTGGTGAACAGACCCGTGGCCGGGTCCAAGCGCAGGACGTGGTGCTTGTCGTTGCCGGAGGACCAGACAATGCCGTTGCGGTCCATGACTGCGCCGTAGGACGTGTGGCTCACGGAGGAGACGTTGATCGTGCGGAGGATTTGGCCGGTGGTTCCGTTGAGGAAATAGAACTTCATCGTGTCATAGGTGCCGATCCAGCAGTTGCCTTGAGCGTCCACCGCGATGCCGCGCGGGCCGGGGTAGCCCCAACTGTCCTGGTAGGGGCCGGTGAAGGTGCCCGGCGTGAAGGTGCCTTCGTAGCCCGGAATCAGCGACACCTCGAAGAGGACGCACTCGTCCTGGCCCCACGGCAGCAGTTCGTCGCCGGTGATGTCGCCGTCGCCGTTCAGGTCGGTGGAGGTTTCGATGAGGCCGTTGCCGTTGCGGTCGAGGTACTGGCCCTTTTCCAGCAGGCCGACCTTGACGGCGGTGCCGGCGTAGCGGTTGGCCACCCAACAGTTGCCCATCAAGTCCACCGTCGTGCGCGAAGGCTGGCCGTTGACGCTGGGCGGGCAAGTCCGGTAGCGGGCCAGTTCCTGGCCGGTGAGCGTGTCGAGTTTGGAAATGGTGCCTTCGCAGTTGGGCGCCCAGAGGAAGGGCAGCGCCGCGGAGTTGGTGGAAAGCTGAAGTTGGTCGGGCACGGAAAGACATTCCACGCCGGACAGACGGCCCTTCTCGAAGTCTCTGCTGGAGGTGTACGTGCCGCCCTCGGGCGTGGTGCTCGGCGTGAGCACGGTGGTGACGGCTTGGACGATGTCGGACTTGGCCGGGTCGATGAGCGACGTCGCGGTGAGGGTCAGTTCCTTTGCCGCGCCGGCCAGCACGGTGAGATCGGGCGTGATTTGGACCAGAAGATCGGAGGTGGCTTTGGGCGGCAGCACGATGTCGGTCCCGCCGGACCCGGTGGCCACGAACGGAGCGAGGTCGCCGCTGTAATTCACGGTCCATCCCCCGCCGCTGCCTTCGCCGGTGAGCGCGATGCGGTTGGTGGTGTTGCCGTGGTTCCGAAGTTGAACGTAGTAGGTCGCGGTCTGGCCCGCCGTCACCTCGAGGAACTTGGTCTGGCCCAGGCCGGTGGTGTTGAAGAAGCCCTCGCCCGCGAAGTTCCCGTCTTCGGCGCGGCGGACCGTGAGGTCGGGCTGGTAAGTGAAGCCGCAGGTGGAGACGAGCCGCACCGCATCGCGCACGGTGACGGCGGCGCTGTCGAGAAAGGCGTTCACCGTCACGCTCTTCGTCGTGAGGGCGGGCACGCTGAGGCCCGGCGTCATCTCCACGTCGAGGACTTGCGCCGCGCCGGGCGCGAGGCTGGCCGTGGTGAAGCCGGCGGCGCTGCGCATCTGGAGGGAGATGTTCTGGTCGCCCGTCCGGTAAACCACCAGCCAGTCCTGGTCGCTGCTTTCCACCGGCTTGAGCGTGAAGGTGCGGGTGTTGGGGCCGTCGTTCTGGACCTTGATCTGGTAAGTCACGGTCGCCTGCGGAAAGACCGACTGGGCCTTGACCTGGGGCGCGTCAGGCACGGTTTGATACACACTGTCGCCGCGGTAGGCCGTGTCCGGCTCCGTGGCGTTTTTCACGAGCAAGTCAGCTTGCAATGGCAGGCACTGGCCGGCCGCGCCGGCAAGGAAGAGCGCGGCGACTTCGCTGGCCGAGAGAGCGCGATTGAAGACGCTGACTTCATCAAGCAAGCCGTTGACGCCGTAATTGCGTGAGCCGGGCCAGTTGTCGTTGCCGATGCAGGCGTCGTGAGTGTTGTGGAGAATGTTGCCCGTGAGCGGCGCCGCGGCCTGTTCCACGCCATTCACGTAGAGCCGGACCATGCTGCCGTCGTAGGTGCCCATCACGTGGACCCAGCGCTGGAGCGGGAAATCCACGTTGGTGAGAGCGAAGCCCCGCGTGGCCGCGGTCGTGGCCAGCCAGAACTGCAGCTTGCCTTGCACCATCGCCAACTCGTAGCCGTTGGGCGAACCGTCCCAGGCTTTGTCGAAGATGCACTGGTAGCCGGTCGAGGGCGGGTTGGTGGCGGCGAGGTTGATCCACGCGCCGACGCTCAACCGGTTGGTCGTGATGTCGAGCGCGCCGACGCTGCTGCCAAAGAGCCGGATGGCGTCGTCCGTGCCGTCGAGAACAAACGCCCGACCCACGTGGCCCGCATCGTAGCCGGCGTTGTATTCGAGCGTGCCGTGGTTGATGCCAGCAAGATCGTCGGCGCCGGAATCGGCCGTCCACCAACCGATCAGTCCGGCGGGCCGCGGCGTGCAGGCGGCAATGTTGTTGGTGAAGGCGCGCTCGCCTTCGACGCTCTGGCTGTCCCGCGCCCGGATCGTGAAGACGAATGTGCCGGCGGTATTCGGCGTTCCCCAGAGTTCTCCTGAGAGCACGTCGGCGATGAGGCCGGACGGCAGGCTGCCGGAAACAATCCGGTACGAATAGGGCGGCGTGCCGCCCATGGCGGAAAGCGTCTGGCTGTAAGAGCGACCCACGATGCCATCGAGGAGTTGCGCCGGTTGGATGATGACCGGCGGCGTCCGGCACATTCCGCCGGAGCGCGCGGCGTAGAGGGACGCGACTTCCGACACGTCCAGCGCGCGGTTGTGGATGGCCACTTCGTCCATCTGGCCGCGGAAGAAGCGGCATGGATAGCCGTTGCCCCAGGCGAAGCCGAGGTTCAGCGGGCGCGTGTTCAGGGCCGCGATCAGGAGCGGCGTGGTCGCCTGCAACGCGCCATCCACGTAAAGCCGAAGAGCGAACCCATCCCAAGTGCCGACGACGTGGTGCCAGCGGCTGTCCAGGACATCGATCAGCGAATTCGCGCCCAGGAAGCCGTTGCCAGCGCCGCCGCCGTAACCGCAGCCGAAACTGAGCACGCCGCTGGCCGGGAACGCCTGGAAGGCCCAGCCGGTTTTGTCCGCCCAGCCGTGCGATTTCTCGATCAGCGTGCAGAGCGCGTCCGATTGGCCGGGCTGGCTCTTGTCGCCCTGCATCCAGAACTGCACGCTGAAGCCGGAGCGAGACGGGTTGAAGGCGTCGTGGTGCGGCGCGCTCAGGCGGTCGTCGTCGCTGTCGAACGTGAAGGCGGAACCGGATTTCCCCGGAAGAGAAAAGAGGCCGCCCTGCATCGTGAGATGGTTGGTGCCGACGAAGTCCAGCGCGTTGCTCTCGCCCGGCCACCACGCCACGAAGCCCACCGGCGGCGCGGCACAAGGCACGGGCTGGACGGTCAGCGCCAGACTGTTCGAGTTGTTGGCCAGGAGCGGATCGGCTTCGTTGGCCGTGACGGTGGCGGCGTTGGTGAAGACGCCTGGGCTGAGCGGCAGCAATGAGAAAACGAGGGTCACGGCCGAGCGCGGCCCGACGCCGCCCACTTGGCAAACGACCGGCTGGAACAGGACTGTGTCACCGTTGAAGCACACATCGTCGATCCAATTCTTCTGGTTCTCGCCGCCGCACCGGCCGCCGAAGCCGAACTTGGCGCGGCCCGTGAGGGGCGTGTAGTTGGGAATCGGAACTTGGTCGTGGAGCGTCTCGCCGGCGAGTTTGACCGTGACCAATCCCTCCGCAGTCATCTCAATCGAAACGTCGGACCACTGCGCCGGTTGGTTGAAGATGTTGGACGACTGGGCGGAGGTGAATGGCGTCCGGGCGAACTCTTGTCCCGCCCAGAGGAGCCGGACACCGCGGTAGCTCCATTCGTAGGTGTCGAAAGCGACGATCAAGCCGGAGCCTGATCCGCTTTCGCCAAAGCTTCCGCCCACGTCGTTGCCGAAGCAAAAACTGGTGCCGTCGGCTTGGCCAGAAGTGGAGTCGCCCATCAGCAGCCGGCACGTAACCTTGAAGGCTGGGACGGGTGCGCCCAAGTCCACCACGAAGCTGCCTTGGGTCCAGTTCGCCGCATCGGTCAGGTGCAGGCATGGGTTTGATCCGGTGCCGTCGTCCGCGACGGTGGCGTTGCCGTAGAGCGCCGCGCCCCGACCCAAGCCGGATGCGAAGTCGGAGCAGAAACCCGCGGCGAAGCGTTGACATGAACCGCCCGGCACCGACAACGAAAGGAAGTCGAAGTTCGTCGAGATCAGGTTGCTCACGATCACGCCCGACGCCCAGTTGGTGCTGGCGTTGGTGAGGGTGACGAAATAGGACTGGGCGTACTCGCTCAACACAGGGTTGGGCGTCGCGCTCAGCATCACGCCCAGTTCGGCGTCGCCTGGCGTCAGGCCGCTGGCCGAGAGGTCGTAGAGAATGGGCGCGGGCGCGCCGGGCAGGCTGCGGAGTGTGACTTCAAATTCCAGGTACCGGCCCGGCGGCGTGGCCTGCAACGGGGCGCCGTCTGAGGCATCTTCCCAAACGGACCAGGACGCTTGGTTGTTCGAACTGCGCACGCGGACGAGGAGGTTCGTGCCCGTCGGATCGCTGCCGTGCCACGAAACGCTGGTCCAGGCCGTGTTGGTCACGTGGCCGTCATGCACGCAACTCCACAGACCGAAGCGGACGGTGCTGTTGCGGACGAGGATGCCGGTCATATCGCTGAAGCCGTCGTGGGTGCTGGCGATGCGCTTGACGAGGTCCACCGAGTCGGTCGCCGGATCAATGCGGCGGAGGTATTCGTCGCCAGTGCCCATCACCCAGACTTTGCCGGCGGCATCCACCGCGGTGCCGGTCGGCGTCGGGCCAACGGGGATATCGGACTTCTGCACGCCGTGGTTTGAGAAGCGCGTCACGGTGCTTTGCGTCGTGCTGACGACCCACACGTCGCCGTCGTCTGTGACCGCCACGCCCGTGTAATAGGCGCCACCGCTGACGCTCCAGTCCATCGTGCCCGTCAGCACGTTCCAGCGGGTGAGCCGGCCCTCCTGGTACGCCGAGACGAACAGGTGGTTGTTCCGGTCCAGGCCCAGTCCGTAGGAGTGGAAGTCCAGCGAGTTGGTGGAGAACGTGCCGTCAGCCGTGTTCAGTCGGAGCAAGGTCTGCGGGTTGCCCTCGGTGTAGCCCGAAGACCAGAGAATGCCGCGTTCGTCGATGACGGCGCCGTAGGCGGTGTGGCTCACGGACGACACGTCAATCTTCCGCACGATGCGGCCGGACGCGCCGTCGATGTGGAAGTACGCCATCGTGTCGTGTGTGCCGGCCCAGAGGTTGCCTTGCGCGTCCACGGCCAGGCCGCGGAGGCCGGGGTTCCAGTAGTTGTTCAAGTAGGCGCCGAGGTAAGCGCCGGGGACGTAGTTCGTCTCGTGACCCGGCGTGAGGAAGATTTCGTGCAAGACGCACTCGTCCTGTCCCCACTCCAGCATTTCAGCGCCGGTGATCTGGCCGTCGCCGTTGCGATCGGTGGACGTCTGGGCCACGCCGTCGCCGTTGCGGTCGTGGAACTCGCCGTTTTCCAGCAGGCCAATCTTCACGGCGGTGGAGCAACTGCGGTTGGCGACCCAGCAGTTGCCGCGCAAGTCCACCGTGGTGCGCGAGGGATTGCCGCCCACGCTGGCCGGCGTTACCCGATAGCGGCCGACCTCCTGGCCGGTGCGCGTGTCCACCTTGGACACCGTGCTGTCGCCCGAGTTGGGCACCCACAAAAACGGGAACGTGGAGGCGTTGGTGGCCATTTGCAGTTGGTCGGTCACGGTCTGGGCGTCGGTGCCGTTGAAGCGGCCTTGGCCGAAGTCCGCCGTGCTGGTGAAAAGCGCGCTGACCGGCGTCGTGCTGAAGTGGAGCGCGGTGGTCACAAGGCGCACGGCGTCCGACTTGCCAGCAGCCGTGGCGGTCACCAGCAACTCTTTCACGGCGCCCGCGGCGACGCTGGCCTGGGGCGTGACCTGGACGGTGAACTCTTTGCCCGCGCCCGGCGCCAGGAGAAAATTCGTGACGCCGCCGGCCCACGGCCACTCCCAGCGTTGCCACTTCGGATCGTTCATCAGCGTGCCGTGCCGGCGATTGGCCGTGAGGTCGTAGGCCCGGCCGCCCGCGCCTTCGTCTAGCAGCCAGAGGCCCATCAAACCGGGTTCCGTGCCCGTCCGCGAGTAGATCACGCCGGTCCTGACTTCGTTCGAACTCAGCGCGTGGTTCCAAATGCGCACGTCGCGAATCGCGCCGGGGAACGAGTCGCCCCCGCAGCACACGGCGCTGCCGATGCGCACGCCGCCGGCTGTTCCCACGTAATTCGGTTCCACAGGGCCGGAAACGACCAGCGGACTGTCCACCGCCAATTGGCCGCCGGGCAACAGCGGGCCGTGGACGTAGAGGGTGGAGTTGGTGCCGTCACAGGTGGCGGCGAGGTGATACCAGTTGCTCACCGTCACGGCGACGCCGGAACGATAGGCGAGAGTGCAGCCGCCGGGATTTTTCGTTTCGACGGCGAACTGTCCATCGTGCATGGCGAGGCTCCAGTCCAAACACTCATCCATGCCGCCGGCAATCACCCGCCGCCCAGCCGGGATGGAGGTAGGCCGCACCCAGGCTTCAACGGTCCAGTTCGACCCAGTGCTCCAAGCGCCCAAATCCACGTAGTCGTCTCCGCCGTCGAAGGCCAGCTCGCGAAGCTCCAGCGTACTGGGCCAATTCGCATCGTAGTTCTGCGCGTTCAACAGGACTGACATGTTGGTGTTGCCGTCGTTGGCTAGCGTCACGAGATAGCGGGCGGGCTGGTTGGTGAAGACCTGCTGCCAACTGGTCTGGCCGGTGCCGGTGGAGTTGTAGATGTTGTCGCCAAGCGGAGTGGGGTCGATGGCCCGCCGTACCAGCAAGTCCGGTTGCACTCCGGGCACCGCCACCGCCACCGCTTGCACGGCATCACGCACCAAATTGGTCACATAGCCGTCGTAGGCGAAGATCGTGACGGTCTTGTTGGTGCCGGCCGGCACCACGCCAGTCATGGCAATCTCTACCGTGACGACCACGTTGCCGCCCGGCGAGAGGTTGACGGTGGTGAAGCCGCCGGCGGTGACGATCTGCGGCGTGATGTCGCTGGCGCCGAGCCGATACGTGACGGCCCAGCCGGACGCCGCGCTCTCGACGGCCTTGAGCGTGATGGGCTGTGTCTGGAGTCCGTCGTTTTCCGCCTTCACCTGGAAAGCGGCTGTCCGAAGCACCGCCACCGACTGGGTCTTGATCTGGCTCCAGGCGGGCGTGAACTGAAAGACGCCGTTCGATGCGTAGGCGGAGTCGGCTTCGGCAGCAGTCTTGATGAGGAGATCGGGAACGGCCGCGGGCGCGGTGAGCAGGTTCCACTTGTTGAGCAAGTAGATTTCCACCGCCGCGCGTTCGGTGTCCGAAAGCGTGCCTGCATAGACGATGACCTCCGCGATGTCGCCGTTGAAGGTGTTGCCGAAATGATCGCTGCCCACGACCAAGTCGCCCGTCTGGACCAAGTAAGCGTCAGTCGCGAACAGCAGGTTCGAGCTGATCGCAAGGCCATCGACGCGAAGCTGGCCATTGGTGGTGTCCCGACGGCAGGAGAGCATGTGCCAGGTGTCGTCCCAATTCGCGGGCTGCGGCACCTCCACCGCTCCACCCAGGCTCGGATGCCCCACCTGGAAAGAGATCAAGTTGTCGTAGGTGGCGTGGACGTAGAGCCGCTGTTCATCGATCCCGCGCCAAGCCAGCGTGGTTGTGCGCGGATCGCTGCCGAGTTGCTTCTGCACCAGGAAGACCGTGGCGGCTTTGCTGGCGAAGAGATTGGCGCCCCACACCGCAGCACGCGCGAGCCAGTCGTCCCGGAACTGCAGCACGGGCAAGCCGTGGAGCGCGTTGCTGGCCCAAAGCGGCTGCCACGCCGCAGTGGCTTGAGTCAGGTGATTGCTGCGCGGCGATTGGTCCTCCCACCGGCTGACCAAGTCATTGGTGTCCTTGGTGACGCCAGCATCGGCCTTCAGCCAGAGGGTGAGATTGCCAGGGGAAATCTGGGCCTGGGAGGAGACGCCACAGACCGACAGGATCAAACAGATCACCCCGAGAACCTTGAAGAACTTTGTTTTCATCACAGAACTGCACGCCGTTGTTGCCCTGGAAATCGGGCATCCTTGTAGCGATTCCGCGGCAGGAAAGCAATGCGTTTCCGGGAGCCTGAACCGAATTGACTCAAAAAGATTGTTACCGAAGGCGGGGAGAAATGGTTTGAGGAAACCATACGTTGACTCAAAAGGGGTGTTACCGAGCTATGGAACAGACAATGAGTCAAACAACACGAACGGAAGTGCTGGCCAAGAA
>JACRJZ010000117.1 GCA_016219875.1 Verrucomicrobiota bacterium
ACGAGGGAGGCCGGACTGCCACCGTGCCCCGGCTTCCTTCGCTTCCAATTTCCAGGGGCATTTGGGTAACACCACTTTTGAGTCAACCGGAGCATTTTCCGGCCTCATCTTGGGTAACACCCCCTTTTGAGTTACGGCGCAGTGCGGCTCGAAGGACGATTCTGTTTGCGGTGTGAGTGCTGTTGTGAACTCAGACACCAACATGATTCGCAGGGGAAAGGACACGGGCAAAGCCCGCGTTGCCGAAGCTATCTCCACGTCCAGCGACCCGAAGCCGCGCTCTGCCCCATCAGTTCCCGGTCTGGTACCGCCAAGTCCCGAGCCTGCAAGACCCAATCCCTGCGCGGTACAACACTATCCCGGCCTGGTACAAGGAAGTCCCAGATCTGTACGACGAAAATCCAAGTCCGCACGGCGAAATCCCCCGCCCGTACAGCCTTGTTCCGACCCTGTGCGAATCTTCTCCGACTCCGGACGACCAAAGTTCTCACCCTTTTTCGGCAGCATTCGCGCTGGTAAACCCTTGTTTTCAATCATTTGCGATGACATTTTGCTAAAAATTGCCGCAAAGAAGCACATAGGACTCGTAACCCGAAACCTGCCTCCTGCCCCCTGACCTTTGACCTCTGACTTCTGACAACGCCTATGACAGAAACCACTCCAACCACTCCTACGACCCCGCCAACCTCGGCCACCGCGACCACTGACGCCGCCAAGGCGGCGCGAACCCGCGGCGATATTGACCAAACCATCCTCGCCGACATCAAGTTGGCCGAGGATGTCGCCGCTGCCGCACAAGACATCGACCACAAGGACAAACTGGCCGAGGAGGACCTCCCTCCCACCGCGGCGAGCGAATTGCTGACGCTTGCCCAAGCCGCACGCGAGCGGGTGGGCCAGGTCGTCACCGCCAAGAAAGCCAAACTCAGCAGCACCCAGAACGAGGAAAAGGCCCTGAATAGCCTGATGGCCGCCCTGCGCGACCTCCAACAACGCGCCAAACGCAAGTTCCCCAAAGGCGATCCCAAACTTGCTGCCTACGGCATCGGCAAGACCAACTTCGGCCGTGACCGCGAGAGTTTGGAACAAGATGCCGAGAATGCCATCAAGCTGGCCACCGCCGACGCCTTGCCTGGCGTCAAGCCTGAGAAACTCACCGCCGCCGGCGCTGCCTTGGCCGCTTGGAAGCAGGCCGACAAGGACCAGCACAAGGCCAAGGAAGCCCAGGGCAAGTTGCTGGATCTATTGAACGCGAAAGTGGCTGAATTGAACACCAAGCGCCGCGAAATCCAACTGGCCGCCGACACCGCCTGGCCACATACGGACAAGGCGAACGTGCCCGTCCGCCGCGCCTTCAAACTTTCGGCGACCCAACCCATCGCGAAATGACGAAGACGGCCTTGCATTCTCCCTCTCCCATCCGATGAGAGAGGTAGGGTGAGGGCCTTTGATTCCCAACTCTCGACACTCAACCAATAGCTTTCAATCAAATAATATGAGCAAGAAACCAACTAGCCGAAAGGGCGAGCGCAGCGCAATCAGTGGCCGATTCGTTCGCGAGGGAACAGCGGCCAAACGTCCGAAGCCAACCGTCACAGAGCGTATCCCGTTGCCTGGGAAAGGAACGTCAAAATAGAGAAAGCCAAACGTCAAGAAGGTTGACTATAGGTGACAGGAACCCTCAATGCCAGACACAACCAGCCAATGCCTTGATCCCGCAGGCCGTGGGAGAGGTTACGCGATCTTTTGCAGATCGTGCGGAATCGAAAACATGGCTGCCGATCGCCTTGCGCAGTACGTTACCGCATTCGATCAAGCTCTCGACAACGCCTTAAGCCAGTGTCGAAGCTGTCAGCGCTTTACCAGCCCCTACGGAGGTGGTGCCTTGCTCTGGACGAACATTGACGACGCACTTGCGATGACGCCAATGATCATCGGAGCCGCGACTAAAGCGGGCGTCCGTATCGCGATTGGTCTTCATATCGGTTCGGCGGCTGAGTTTCAGGATCCCGAAGAATCAAACATTGTGGGATCTGCGATTAACATTGCCGCGAGAGTGGCAGCAATCCCAACGGTTGAAGGTGGTGCGGCTGCGACCGAGGAGTTTGTGATCGCTGCTCAAAGCGCTTTGGAGGACACGCGCCGGGATGTTTTTGGTGAAAAGCTACAAGTGCGCGTGAAGCGCACCGAGGTCGTGTACAGATTCCTTACGAAGAAAGGTTTCCAGCAACCTAACAAGCTTCCACCACTTGCGATACTGAGTATTCCACACAAACCGCGTGAGATGCATGTGCTTGCTTATGACATGGCTCGGTTTTCTGAGCTTTCTGAAGATAAACAACGCGATTCTGTGGACAAGCTGACCTTGGTAATTAAGGAAGCATTGACGACGATGGGCTGGGAATTGCCAAACACAAAAGGGATTTGGTTCACTCCTGCAGGGGACGGTGGTGCATTCATTCTGGAGGTGCGGTTTGGCGCAGCCGCTTTGCATTTCGCTCAGGATCTCCGCCGTTGGGCTGTGGCATTCCGATTGGAGCTTCGGATAGGTATCGCCTTGGGGCAGATGGTTGAGCGTAGGGAAGGAACGCCCATAGGGCCCGCAATGCTGGAAGCAGATCGCACCAGCGCAAAGGCTGAAACCGGATCCATCGCTGTAGCTGAATCTTTTTGGCAGACATTGCGGGACATGGATCGTGAGGGATTAGATTACTCAGAGGGCGACGGGGTAACTCTCTTAAAATACCGCGATGAACAAGTTGGAAGCGATGCGGTCAAGGAAGCGAAGCGCAAGTATGCTGAGACGCTCCGATCCCAGATTGCAATGCTCATCGGCAGGCTTGGCGAACTGGAAAGACTTCTTGGTCAGACGCACCGTGAGAAAGATCAGATATGGAAGTATCAAGACATGGTGACGGACATTCAGGAAGAAATTCAGCGCAAACGAAAACTGCTTGAAGAAGCGGAACAGCAACTTCGGAATTCCACAAAAAGACAAGAGTAGGAATTGCTTGAAGTTGGTCGACCAACGAGTCGGCATATGAAAACGGAACCAGAAAGCAAACCAGAAACTGCGGAATCCAAACCGGCAGCTTCCGCAGTTCCAACGGCTCCGGTCGAAGGGCTGCCGCCTTCAACTGTTGCCGGTGGTGCCATCGTGGCCGCGGAAGTGGCCGTCAAAATGGCGGCTGTAGCTGAGGTTTCAGTATCCGGAAAGCCGGCGGACAAAAAAGCCATTTCGGTTGAAGTCAAGAAATCCGCAACATCGCAACCTGTCCCAGAAGGCCCGAGAACAAAGAATGAAGAACTCGTCACAGATGCCAGCGGAACACCGTCGAAGTCCGCCACTAGAAAGGAATCCCCACCCGAAAGTAACCCTTTTCAGAAAGCTTTTTCTCAAGTAAGAGACGAACTTTCTTCTGAGGGCGCCTTCTTTGCGCGAAAAACGTTCGAGCGGCTTCGAAATCTGAAAGACAAATACACTCGGCTTAATGATCGTCTCATACAAGTAGAAGCAAGTCTCTCGCGAACGTACGAGGCTGATTTCAACAAGAAATTCGGTTGGCAAGACATTAAGGAGGATTTGGAGCGAGAGCTAACCAAAGTCAAAGCAGAAATTGAGAGAGTTGAACTAAGTCTCGCTTCAACCGCCCAACCCGCGCTCGAACTGAAGAATCCCACGATATGGTTTGCCGAGTTGGATCCATTACCAAAGCTCTTAGCAATTCTTCTATGCGCCTTTGAGGAGTTGCCTTGGGAACATCTGTCTGAAGTATTCGATTACGTGGTCGAAGCCTTTGGTGGCCGCAATTGTTTCCTTTCCGCCCCCGAAAAGGACGCCCTGAAAATACGTGCTACGGACCCTGCTCAGGAAAGAATTAATGCCGAAGATGGCAAGCAGCCTTCTCTCGCCGATCAGGAGTCGGTTTTTGACAAACGCTTTTCAGCGCTGGTGAAACAAATCGGCGGCATCAGCGAATTGAGAGCTGAAGATCGGCGTATTATCGTCAGTTTTCAATCCAAACAAATCAAAGCGATTCTCGCGCTGATTACGCAGGACTATTATGACGTGCTCCTCCAGACGGGAGACAAGCTGATCCAATTTTCCGCGCAAGCAGATCTCTCCTACGAACAGAGATCGCGTTGCGCTGAAGCCATTGGGGGTCTGCTCCACATTGGTGCCAATTATCTCATTGAAGAGGTTGTTAATTCCTGGATTCTGATTCCAGACACGCAGCATGGAGCGAGAACTCTTCGGGCTACTTTTGGTTCTCTGTTGCGGGCGGCGCTCAATGAAGGCAGGGTGACCGAAAAGGAGGTGCGGACTTGGTTTAGGGAAATGAGTAGCCCCTATCAACGGCCCAAGCAAGTTGTGCAAACCATCCGATGGTCCATTGCGGCGGCCTGCAAGGAAATTGGGCAGACTAGGATCAAGTTCGCTCTGGAAGAACTTCGCTGGCTGTTCACCACAGAACAGTCTCCAGAGGTCCAAGAGGCTGTCCGATACTCGGAACTCACTTTGGTCATGCGCGGGAAGTATCGTGAGGTGTTTCTTGCTGCTGCGGACTGGGCAACAACGAACAAAGGATGGGAGCAAGCCGAACTCTACGTCAAAAACTTTATCGCCTTGCTGAATTTTTTTGTCCAAAACGCCTCAATGCCGGTGGAGCAATCCGACAGTCGTAACGCTGCCGACCCGATCAGCAGTGAATTGCGCGTCTTTCTGGTTTCAAAAGACGATGAAATCGACCGTGCGGTAGTTCAAGCGTATCGAGCGGTGGCCACAATCGTCGATCTCGACATGATCACGCTGGAACGCATGTTTACTGCGGCCTTTCTGGCAGATCTGGAAAAGGCTTTTGGCGTTTCTCTGAGCAAGGAAAGCCCACGTGATATCCTCTATCACAACGCCTTCGTATGTCTGCGCTCCTGGGTACTCAAGTTCGGAGCAGAGCAGGCGGTTTGCGACCGCGTGGGTAACATCCTCAAAGATATCGTGGCCCTTGTCTTGCAGGACGCGATTGCACAGACTAAAGACGAAAAGCTGCTCACAGACACAGAAAGATTGCGTCATTCGGTATCTGCCATCGCGCGGGTTCTCAGTTTGATCAATGAAATCATCTCTCTTTGGGACCGCGAAGACTTGGAACCCACGGAGAAGGATGAAAAGGAGGACGCGCGAACCCGAAAGAGAAACATTCAGGCCATGCTCCGCAACGTCTTCGATGAACGATACTGGTCTGGAATGGAAGACCTATTGGTCCAAATCATTCTTTCAGAGCAGACCCTCATCAGCGATCATTCGCACAACTTCATTGAAATAATCCTCCGATGGACTCACAAATTCGCGTTCGCGAATAGGGATGATCCTCAATTAAAACGTGCTGCTGAAGCCTTGAATAAAGTGGACAAGAGACTCGATCAGCGAGTTGCTGGCAAACGGAGATTCGATATTCTCAGTAGGAAAGCCCAGTTCCAAAGGTTTCTCCGCAACTGGTCAAATCCTGAAATGGAATCCATCAAGCGCTTGCTATTGCTGCATACTCAGCGGATCACCCCATCTCAATTAGAGTATGAAGGGCAACCCATCCAACAGTCACCACAACCGATTAATTCGTCATCTGTTCTTGCCGGCACCGATCCTAGTTCTTAGTGCCACCTTACATTTATGAGTATATTCCATTGGAACAGGCCCAAACCGTCACCAGCGGCACCCAAGCCGGACCCTTTCAGGACGACGCACATTTATTGCTATTACTGCAACAGCGTCTTGGAGCTTGATAGAGTCAAATTCAGGAGCATGGAAAGTTGGGACAAAGCTGCAACTGAAGCCAACGATGAGTTAAGTTGCGAGCAAGCTGTCGCACAGGTCGGCGCACGATCTGACGAGGGATCTGAGTTAATGAAGAAGCTGTTAAAAGCTATTCACCCTAAAGACAAGTCAAGATTAGTGCCGTTCTGCTATAAATGCAGTCGAAGTATTCGCGTTTCTCTTGACATTTGGGGAACACCCGTCATTGCCATGGTCGGAGGACCCAGTGCTGGGAAAACGTGCTACACGGGTGCACTTTGGCACCAACTCATCTGTATGACAGAAAATAGACCGGAGCAAATAGTCATGACGCCATTTCCTGCTGAGGGTATGACATATCTCAACTCAATTCGCGACGATCTTGTGTTCAAGAGGCAGATCCCAATACCAACGAAGTTTGACCTTAAAGAGAAAAAGCTGCAGCCTTGCGGGATCAACATTCATTCGTACACACACAACACGAATAAGCCAATCGTCATCTATGATATTGCTGGCGACGCCTTTACCGTTGGTGAGAGTGCAACAGGAGACGATCTGGCTCAGGTAAGTCGCATTGCTCAAAGTTGCGCATCGTACATTTCGGAGGACAATGTGTGCGGGATAGTGTTTATGGTCGATCCTTATGCATGCCCTGAGATATCAACCAAATATAAATTGCCTCCACTCACCGATAATCAGTCACAGGGCCGTGTGGTTTTTTCTCAAGGGGAATTGCTTTTGCGAATGGCGAGTTTCCTCAAGCTTAAACAAGGACTTGGCCTGAGCGACAAAATACCTCGTTCTATTATAATTAGCCTGACGAAGCTGGACATCTTTTTAAATCAGGGGTTGGCTGCTGCAATTAACTATAGGGAAGCATATGAGGACGTGAGGGAGAAACTGCTCGATGAGGCATTATCATCCAATCTTGAGTGGCAGAGCTTCGAGGAATTGCACCTGTTTGCGCTGAAGCTTTTCCGAGTTCTCGGAATTCAAAATCTTTATGACCAAGCGAAGGAACAATTTACTGACGTACATTGCTTTGCGATTTCTTCCTTTGGACATGTCCCCATGTGGAATAGAATCTTGATCGAAGAAGTCAAGCCACAAGCTGTCGAAGTGCCCTTTTTGTGGCATTACAAGAGGGCAAACCGTAAGGAATTAACCTAATGGTCGGCCAAGTTGAGCAACATATCTATACGGGGAAGTACACTGACCGTCTCTGGGGGCAGGGAACTGTCGCTTGGAGTAGTGGCCTCTCGAAAAAATCAATTCGCGAACTTGAACAGCATGCCGCGATAGGGTTAGGCGATCCAGATGCTTCAGAGCCGCAGGCGTTGCCCATTTACCGCTTTTTCCAGCTCTTGTCGCTGCCAGGACATTTTGCTTTGTCTCGGAGTTGTTTTGCACAAAGCGTCCGGGGACCGGTCGTCTTTACACATTCTTTTATAATCAATGGAACGATTTTGGAGCACAACTCCTACAATATCCGAGAAATTCGACGACAGCTTCGGTTTGATGAAGACTATCCACATGAAACGGTGACGGAATTGCCTCAAGTCACGATCACCATCAATGCGGGGGACGCCGCTGATATGCCGTGGAAAGTGATCCGTGAGCGTCATTCCGATGCGGAGAGCCAAGTTCTTTTCAGCCAACTTCTCCGCCTAATTGAGCATGGCAAACCAATCGTTATTGAACAGAGTAATGCGGGACTGACATGCGCTAGCGAAGAATATGTCGAGGCCGTCATCCAGATTCTCCCACATTTTTATAGACGCAACATAAGCTATATCGCCAATTCATGTTCAGTAGATGATTCCTACCGGATTATTTTGCTCGCACCGGGAATAAAAAAGCGTTTTTGGCTCCCAGACGGAGTGCGAATCGACTGGAAGCGCAAAGTCTCGTCTGAGCATTCAGGATGGCTGGCTATTCTTGCCAGTGCAATCAGCGGTTCTGACGAGGCACAGTGGCGTTCGTGGGAGGAGTTCTCCTGTGCTTTTCACTTCTCGCCGAAGCCACACAACCTGCAAGCGGTGCTTTCTCTTTGGCAAGCGTCAAACAAAGACTCGTCACCGGAGTTCTTTTTGGCGCTTGAGAACGTCTGGCAGTGTCGATCTGAATATTTTTCCGGTCGGGAAACCAACCTAGCATCGATCCTGCTGAAGCATATCGATGAGCAAGCAGTTAAACAAGCACAGGAACCCGATGGGTGCGATGCATTATTTCGGTGCTACAACCTTTTCTTAGTTGACGTCCCGGAAAGTGAGGCGGTCGCGATCCTCCATCGCATTCTGTCTGGATTTTTGGTTAACGGACTTGTCCTTGTCGCCACTCGCCTACTGCAAGAAAAACTTCAGTTCGTGATTCGCTCTGCCATTGATGCACAACTTGTTGTGCGTGTGCTCAAGCAGCTTCCTTTGGAATCGCAACGGTCAATTCTTCGGGCTTGGTGGAAACAAGCAATAATTGAAAGCCGAATTGAGTCGCTCGTAGCTTTGGCGCACGCCGTAGAGGCTCATCTTGGAAGCGACATCTTGGTTGAGGAACTGCTGTTTCTCCGTTGGAAATTTGAACCCCGCAGCTTCGGTCTCGCTCGAATACCCCTTCCGCTGGATTGTCTCAGGAGGCATGCGGATTTTATCGAAATGTATAAAGCTTCGGTAACTCAACCGTCGCTCCAGGCGCTGCTAAACATCGTCGCTGAACTTTTCCAGGGATTCCTGTCGTCTCAGCCTTCCATCCAACAGGGCTATGTACATCGGTTTCACGTGGCACATTTCGACGAGTACAGCGCCACGCTTGATGTGAGACTGAAGGAGTTGATTTACATAGCAGTTAGCGGCTATGTCGGCGGGATGCAAGGCCATCCGGTAAACGTTGCACGCGGATTGATCTTAGCCTGGAGCTATTTGCAGTGCGATGCAAACGACGTCGGCAATCCGCTTTATGGTCGTCTCTGTTCTCTACTAGCAGAGGAACTTGGCTTACTAAATGCCGCCGCGTTCTCCCTCTTTAAGATTAATAGGAACGTCAAGAAATGGAGGATACACAGGCTACTTTCTAAAGAACTCGGTCCTGGACGACTCAAACTGGAAACCATCGTTTTTCAAATGGCATTAGCAGCACACAATCATCCTCGGAGAATCGGTGTTTTCTTTTTCCACTTTTTTGGTTTGTACAAGAACGAAAAGTTATTCTCCAAGCTTCTCGAACAGCTCGAGACAAGTCTGCCAACGAGTTCCAAGACCGAATTAAATCGGGAAGTATGGCGCGATGCGTTTGCTACTAGTTAGTCAATTTAATGTTAGATACTATGCCTGCCAACGAACCTAGTTCTCCATTGGAAATCGCGCGGAACGAGCGGATTTACTGTTTCCACTGTCACAGCCAAGTGAAGCTGTCGGAGATCTTCTATAAGTGCCCGACTCCAGATTGTCAAAACACCTTGCTCCAGTTTCCAGACATTTCGAAACAGGTTTTCAAGCCAGGTATGAGCGGCTCACAACTGGTTGACGCGCTGCAAAATGCCACATGTGAACGCGATGGTTGGCGACTGCTCCCGCAATGTAGTAACTGCGAAAAGCCGCTTTACTTTTCGATGTCAATGCACAGATCCCCGATTGTCGCGATCGCTGGTGGCAAACGCGCAGGCAAGACGTGCTATCTGGGTGCCTTGCGAAAGAGACTTTCGACTCTCGAGCGATTAGCCGTTGCATTTCATCCGGCCCGTGGTGCCCGGCTTGTCGAAGACATTTATCGGAACCTTCGCTGGGGCGGCAGATTGCCCGCGCCTGACAGTTTGGTAGATGTGCAGATGCTCGTGCCATGTGCCATTCGCATCGGCATTCAAGGTATTCAGGGTAAAGCCGCCAACAATGGTATTGTCACGTACAATGTCGCTGGCGAAGCCTTCTCGCCGCCGTCAGGCAACACCTTTGACGACACTCATTATGTTTCTCGCATTGCGGAACACGCTCGCTATGTTGGTGGGCGTATGACCTCAGGAATTCTGTTGATCATTGACCCGTATGCTTGTTTGCAGATTGACAGGGAGCGGTTGCCGAAGCAGCCTTCCGTCTTGCACAAGACACCATTAACAAGTACCGGTTCATACGACAATGACCATGCTCCGGAAGAGATTCTTAGGATGATATCGACCTACATCAGTATGAATCACCGCACCGGAGAATCTGGGAGAGCGCCGCTGGAGATTGCATTGGTGTTAGGAAAACTCGACGTATTCCTCAGAGATGGCATTGACCCCGGAATATCCAAAGCCGCTCACCATTACATTGAAACCGACAGACAGGCGCACGATGGAATCATGGAGAGTTTTTAAACTCAGCCGAACGCTTTCGAACTTCAATGCGGCAAACTCCATTCCGCAGCACTAGAGTTATTCAAAGCATTGCAGATCGATAGCCTTTACCGCGAGGCTGCGGAAGATTTTGCTCGAGTAAGTTGCTTTGCCATGTCGTCCCTAGGGGACTCTCCGACATCAGATAAGCTGGATAGGCCATTTGAACCAGTTGCCGTCGAGGCACCGTTTTTCTGGCTTTTTCAATGCGCAGTTGAACGGTACAAACGCTAGCAGGTTGTTGAAAACTATTGTCCGGGATCAAATTCCTCTGGAAAGGGATCAAGAGTATTGACAACAGATTCGTCGGGTTGGATGGCCATTGGTGGTCACTGGCAAGACGTGCGGGTGGTCTGTAGGAGCGAAGCTCCATATATCGCGGAGCGCAGAAAACGGAAAACGGGATTCAGAGTTCCTTTTGGGTGTTGCGCGCTCTTTTGTGGCCAAACCGTTTTCGCATGGTTCGCGGTTTGTGGGGCACCTGCGCCTGAAATAGTGAGATAGAGAGACTTTTGGACAGGACCGCAGGATCCCCAAGATGGCGCTGGCCTACAGTTTCAGCGGACATCCTTTCGATCTTGTTCCTCCTGTCGAAGAGTCCAGTGAGGTTGCGGAACTTGGACAGGATTGCAGGATGAGCGAGGGACGAGGAACCAAAGTTCAAAAGTCAGGGAACTGGGTAAGTGGCGGGGAAAGCAAAGCAGAAAAAGGGCAAGAAGCTGAGAATTGAGAGGTGAATGCCGAAAACGGACCGCTTGGGGGCAAGCTCTGACTTGCGACCACTGTCCTCTGCCCTCGGTTCTTTGTGGGCATCCTGTTTGATCCTGTTCATCCTGTCGGAGAGTCCAACGAGGCTGAGAAACTTGGGCAGGATTGCAGGATTTGCATGATGATGCTGACCGGTAGTTTCAGCCCGAATTCCGATTTCAATCACCATGAAACACACAGGCAGAAAAGCGAGATCCGACAACCTCGCCAAAGGTTGTCCGAACGACGCAGCGCCCGGATTCTGCCCGCTCCGCAGCCAGTTTCGATTTTCTACTGTCCAAGACAATTTGCGCAGGCCGCGCAAGTTTTACGCCGCTTCATCGCCTCAACTCTTCAACGTCTCAACGATTTTGGGTGCGGCTCCGCCGCGCTGGGCGCTTCGTGGTGCAACTGAAAAGCAACGCCTCAGAAGCGCGTCAGCTTCTCCAGTTCCTTCACCCGCTTCTCGATGTCTGCGCGTGTGACCCTGGTGGTGCGCGTCAAGCCGAAGCCTTCGCAGCAGAACGAAGCCGTCACCGCGCCATAGATCATGGCACGACGGAGGTTCGACTCGATAGATCCCTTGGCGCTGGCCAGGAAGCCCATCATGCCGCCGACAAACGAGTCCCCTGCCCCGGTCGGATCGACCACTTTGGTCAAAGGCGAAGCCGGCGCGAGGAAGAGGCCGCCCGGTCCCGATAGGATGGAGCCGTGTTCGCCTTTCTTGATGATGACGAAGCGCGGGCCGAGTTGATGCAGCTTCCTCAGAGCTACGAAGACGTTGTCCGTTTGCGCCAGTTGCCGCGCCTCGCTGTCGTTGAGCACGAACAGATCGATGCGCTTGATGAGTCGCAACAAGTCCGGCATGGCGATGTTCAGCCACAAGTCCATCGTGTCTGCGGCCACGAACCGGGGCCGGTCCATTTGGTCGAGGACGTGGTGCTGAAGTCCGGGCGCGATATTGGCCAGCAACACAAAGGGCGTCGTGCGGTGCGCGGGCGGCAGCGTGGGCGTGAACGTCTCGAACACGCCCAGTTCCGTGGCCAGCGTGCGGCGGTTGTTCATGTTCACCTCGTACTCGCCGGACCAATGGAACGTCTTGCCTGGAACGATCTGCAACCCGTCGAGGTCGATGCCGTGCTTGCGGTAAAGCTGGAGGTACTTCTTGGGGAAATCGTCTCCCACCACGCCGACGAGTCGTACCGGCGCGAAAAAGCTGGCTGCCACGCCGGCATGGCTGGCCGACCCGCCGAGCAGGCGCGGGTTCTCGGCCTTCGGGGTCTTGATGGAATCCAACGCGGTCGAACCAACGATCAGAACACTCATGTCGATTTCAGATTTCAGATTGTGGATTGCAGATTTGCCGAACAACGGCGCGGAAAGTAAGGATTCCCCGGAGTCGTGACAAGCGCGGGATGGGAGCGCCGGGGGCCGGTGCTTCCTCGGCGTAGGGTTTTCGGCGGCCCCCCAGACGGACGAAAACCTAGGCCACGTTAGGACGGCGTCCGATGGCGAAAGCAGCTTCCGTCCGATTGCCGGAGTGCTGGCAGGCTGGCTTACTACTCGCATGAAGAACACGAGACAGTTTGAGATCGGGAACGCGCAACGCTGCCGCGTGTTCTTTTTCCCCGACCACAGCTTCACGGCGGAAATCGTGCCGCATCCGGAATCGCGGAGGCGGACCTCCAGCCGTCAAATCAAACTCTCCCCACCACAAGTCCATGATCCGGGGACTATGGACTCCAGCCCCGCCGAGCCTGGCGCAGTCCTGCTGGGACAACTCGCCACCCCAAAGGTGACGGTCCAGCAGGCTGCGCCCCTCGCGGGACGATCCGCGGTTCGAGGTCATCGTTTTGGATTTGCCCAGGAGGAGCCGGTGGTATTTCGTCTGAGCTTGTCCAGAACGGCGCCTTGCTCCCTCCCCGGTTCGTAACCTGACCGGGCTGGTTTTGATCCTCGCGGGCGGAGCGAGAATTCATTCGGCGCAAGGAGTTCATGGCCGCGCTCGAACGTTGGCTGCGTCATGCCGTTCTCCGAAATCACTTCCCACTCCCCAAGGTTGAACGGAATCACTCTGTAACCTCCGGCCAACTTTTCGGTAGGTAGAGGTTGAAGTGAATCAACTATGAACGCATCAACCATCCGCCTCTTCCTGGCAACCATCTTGGCCTGTTGCACCGCTGCTCCGGCGGCCGTGCCCCTCAACGACAGCCAGATCTCGCCGTTTCAAATCAACACCAACCTCGCCACCGTGCGAGGCTCGAACGTCGGTGCGACCAAAGAGCCGGGCGAGGCCAACCACGGCGGCAACGTCGGCGGTGCGTCGGTCTTCTGGATGTGGACGCCACCGATCAACACGACGGTTTCCATCGACACCTTCGGCAGTAGCTTCGACACGACGATGGCGGTCTATGTATTGGCGGGAGGCTCGCTCTACTTGGTGGGCAACGCGGACGATGCACCGGGAACGCTCCAGAGCCAGATCGTGTTCGGGACGGCCCCGGTGGTCTATACCTTCGTGATCGCGGTGGATGGGTTCAACGCCGGCAGCGGGCCGGCGATGGGCGACATCGTTCTGAACGTGGCCGTGCGCCCGAACGTCACTCTGACGGCCCCGGCGAACAACGCCTCCTTCACCGCGCCGACGAACATCACCCTCACCGCCTCGGCCTCTGGCGGCAACGGCCCCATGAGCCGCGTGGAGTTCTACCAAGCCGGCCAACTCATCAGCCAGGACACCAACGCGCCGTACAGCATCGTTTGGAGCAACGTTCCTCCCGGCAGCTACGCCATCACCGCGGTGGCGGTGGAAGCCACCGGAGTGACCAATGCCTCCACGCCCGTCTTGATCACTGTGAACCCGCCCGGCTTCGTGCCGGTGCGGCTGCTGGCCCCAGGCGCGAGTTGGAAGTACCGGGACACCGGAACCAATCTGGGCACGCTCTGGCGAGCGCCGGACTTCGATGACCAGAACTGGGCCGCCGGCCTCGCGCCGCTGGGCTACTCCGATCCCCACATCCGCACGACGGTGAATTCCGGCCCGGCGGGAAACTACTTCATCACCACCTATTTCCGGCGCTCGTTCGTGGCCACCAACCCGGCCAGCTTTTCGAGTCTGTTGTTCCGCATGGTGTGCGACGACGGCGCGGTGGTGTACCTGAATGGGACTGAAGTCTTCCGCAGCAATCTGCCGGACGGCGCAGTGACTTATCTCACGCCGGCGCTGGCCGCCATCGGTGGCAGCGGCGAAACTACCTACAACAACACCTACGCCAGCGCCGGACTGGTGGTGCCCGGAACGAACGTGTTGGCCGTGGAAGTGCATCAGCAGTCGCCCACCAGTTCCGATTTGGGCTTCGACCTCGAACTCATCGGCGGCATGAGTCCCGGTGTGAGAATCACGAGTCCGGCGAACGACGCCCGCTTCAACGCGCCCGCCGACATCCCGCTGGCGGCCAACGCCCTGGCTGCCACGGGCGCGGTGGCAACAGTGGAGTTCTTCGCTGGGACCACCAGCCTTGGCGTCGCCACGAATAGCCCCTTCACCCTGAATTGGACCCATGTCGCCGAAGGACAGTACACGCTCTGGGCAACGATGACCGACCTGTCCGGGCGCAGCCTCACCTCCAATCCAGTGGGCCTCACGGTCACTGCGCCTGCCGCGCCCGCGATTGCCAGCGTCCAGCCGGCGCCCGGCCCGGTCGGCAGCCTGCAACAAATCAGCGTGACCTTCACGGAGCCGGTCACAGGCGTCAACGCCGGTGACTTGCTGGTGAACGGCGTGCCGGCCCACAAGGTTCTCGGCTTCGGCGGGACGAACTTCCTCTTCGCCGTGTCGGAGCCGGCAGGGGTCATCGCCCGCGTCACTTGGGCCACCAATCATGGCATCGCCGACGTGACGGCTCCGGCGACCGACTTCGCCGCCGCCGGAGCGGGTTGGAGCTACAACCTGATCGATCTGCGCGCGCCCACCGTGGCTGCGGTGACACCGCCGGCGGGAGCGGCGGTCTTCCAACTCACCGAGGTTCAAGTCGCGTTCAGCGAAGCGGTCATCGGCGTCAGAGCGGCCGACTTGCTCGTGAACGGCCGGCCAGCCACGACGGTTTCGGGATTCGACGCCACCTACACCTTCACCTTTCCGCAGCCGCCTCTGGGGCCAGTCAATTTCTCGTGGGCCGTGGACCAGCACATCACCGACCTGGCCGAGCCGCCCAACGCCTTCAACGCTGCGGAGCCGTCGGCTTCCTGGACCGTCACGCTGGAGCCGGTGCGCACCGTGCTGGTGGCGACCAACAGCCTCTGGCGGTTTCAGCGCGGCACCAACGAAGCGTCGTCGCCCCTCAGCGCGTGGCGGCAACGCGGCTTCGACGATTCAAGCTGGCCGGAACTGCCGGCGACGTTTTACTTCGGCGAAACTTGGCCCACCGGCACGGTCCTGAACGACATGTTGAACCGCTACACCTGCATCTTCCTGCGCCAGCAGTTTGTCGTCACCAACGCCGCGCTGCTCTACGACTTCCGTCTGCGCGCGCAATGCGATGACGGTTTCGTCGTTTGGATCAACGGCGTGGAAGTGCAACGCTACAACATGCCGGCGGGCGAAGTGGCGTTCAATACCCTGACGCCCACCACGGCACCCGAACTCGGCACACCGTCGGTGCCGTTCATCACCTATCCGCTGGCGCATCCGGAGGACTTCCTCATCACCGGCACCAACGTCATCGCCGTCCAGGCTTTCAACAACGCGCTCAACAGTTCCGATCTGGTCATGGAGGTCGAGCTGTCCGCCGTCGAGGCCACCGCCGCCGTGCTGCCGCCCGAAATCCTGACCGTTGCGCCCGCGCCCGGCGAGACGACGAGCCTGAAGGAATTCACCGTGATCTTCTCCGAGGAACTCGCCGGCGTGGACGCTGCGGATTTGCTCGTCAACGGCGTGCCCGCAACCGGACTCGCCAGTCTCTCGAACGCGACCTTCACGTTCAGTTTCCCGCAACCACCCTTTGGGCCAGTGACCGTCGCCTGGGCCACCAATCACGGCATCGTTGATTTCGACGCCACGGCGCACACGTTCGACGGCAGCCGCCCGGAAGTGATGTTCCACTACAACCTGCGAAATCCGGAGGCGCCGTTGGTGGACCTCCCGATCCCTCTGCCCGGCTACGTCACCAACTTCCTCGAAGAGATCATCGTGCTGTTCGACAAAAACGTGATCGGCGTGGACGCGTCCGACCTGACCGTCAACGGCGTGCCCGCCACGAGTGTAGTCGGCACGGGACCGATCTACGCCTTCCGCTTTCCGCAGCCTCCTTACGGGCCGGTCACAGTGGAGTGGTCCAGCAGCCACGGGATCAAGGATGCCGCCACGCCGGCCAATGAGTTCGATGCGACCACGCCCGGCAATGCGTGGCAGTACATGCTCCTCGATCAAATCCCGCCGGCGGTGGCGACTCAAGTTCCCCTGGCCGGAAGCGCAGTGACGAACCTGACCCAGATCTCCGTCGTCTTTACCGAACCGGTGGGTGGCGTGAACGCTGGCGATCTGTGGATCAACGGCGCTCCGGCGCGCAGTGTGACCGGCTCCAACGGCGCCTTCACCTTCAGCTTCCCACAGCCCAACGCCACCCACATCCAAGTCACCTGGGCGCCGCAACACGGCATCCGCGACCTGGCCTCGCCGCCCAATCCGTTCGACGCCGCTCTGCCCGGCGCGACTTGGTCCTACACCACGATCGACAACGTCGCACCCACGCTCAAGACCGTGACCCCGCCGCCCAGCGTGACAGCGCGGTCGCTCAGCCGAATCGCCGTGACGTTTGACGAACCGGTGACCGGAGTGGACGCGGGCGACCTGTTACTCAACGGTCTGCCGGCGCAAGAAGTGAGCGGCTCGCTGACAGGGCCATACCTCTTCACCTTTAGCGCCTCCGCCACGGGCCAAGTGCAGGTGGCGTGGGCCGCGGGACACGGCATCCAGGATTTCGCGTCGCCACCCAATCCGTTCGGCGGCGGTGTCTGGATCCAACTCGTCGATCCCAGCATTCCGGCGGGCATCGCGGTCCAGCACGTCATCCACCTGAGCGTGGACGGGTTGGCTGCGGTGTACTTGCAGGAGTACGTCAGCAACAGCCCGGCCCTGTTCCCGAACTTCGTGCGCTTGCGGAAGGAAGGCGCGTCCACCTTCCAGGCGCGCTGTGATTACTATGCGTCGGTCACGCTGCCGAACCATTCGAGCATGTTCACGGCCCGCCCGGTGCTCCAGCCGGAGGGCTGGCCCGCTACCGCCCCCCACGGCATCACTTACGATTCCGACGTGGGCCTCACCCTGCACAACTCCGGCAACCTGTCCGTGCCCTACAAGGCGAGTGTGTTCGACGTGGCCCACGATGCCGGCCGCTCCACGGCGTTCCTCTACAGCAAGCAGTCGCTGACCATGTTCGTCCGCAGTTACGACGCCGAGCACGGCGCGCCGCACGCGAACGGCGCGAGCAAGATCGACGATGTCCTCGGCACCTTTGGCGGCTCAAGCTACGGCCCCAGCGGCCCCTTGGCGGACGAACTGGTCAGCCGCATCCAAGGCAACACGCTGTGGAACTACACGTTCGTTCACTTCGTCGAAACCGATTCCATCGGCCATGCCTATGGCTGGGGCTCGGCGGCGTGGAGCAACGCCGTCATGTTGATGGACTACCAGATCGGCCAAATCCTCGACGCCTTGGACGCCAACCCGGCGCTGGGCGGGCAGACGATCTTGCTGGTCACGGCCGATCACGGCGGCGGCGTGCCCACGACATCGCACAACGTGGAAACCAGCCCCGTGAACTACACCATTCCGTTCTTCCTGTGGGGCGCGGGCGTGCCGGCCGGCGCGGACCTCTACAGCCTCTTTGCCAACCGCGCTGATCCCGCTGGCGCGCGTCTTGACTACAACGCCCGACCGCAGCCAGTCCGCACCGGCGACTCCGGCAACCTGGCCTTGACGCTCCTCGGCCTGCCGCCGGTTCCGGATTCAACCATTATTTCCGTGTTCGGCGCCCCGCCGGCACTGCTCACCATCGCGCGTTCCCAGAGCGGGCTGCGCATTTCGTGGCCCGCCAGCGCGGGGGCGTGTGCGCTTCAGTTCAGCACTTCCCTGGCTGCGCCCCGATGGGAAAGTGTTTCAGGAGCCGTCGCCACAGACAGCCTCACGAAGAGCCGCAGCCTCACGCTTCCTCTGGGTCTGCCGGCCTGCTTCTTCCGACTGGAACGGCAACTCAATCCCGTCCTGGATTGCGTCGCCTGGTGGTTGGTCCCGTAGCGGCGTTTCAAAACTGTTGCAGCCGGCGTTCGGAGGCTCTGATTCCATTGGAGTTTGAGTCTCCCCACGTCGGCTGCTACAGAAATTCGCGGGTCCGAGTCCGGGTTCAATGCGCTTGACAAGGGAGGCGCCGTTTCGCCTTCATCTCGCCCATCGGCAACATGAAGACAAACGGACAGGGCGCGAACAGACTCGGCCTATGAAACCTACCCACTCACTTCAGCCATCGTCGCCACGCCTCCGCGAACATTGGGAAGCTCTCTGTTCCCGAATTGGGGAACGCCGCGCCGGCAGTGCCGGCGAATTGGCGTCTGCAGAATACATCGCCGGACAGTGGCGGAAAGCCGGCTTGGCCAACGTCCACACGGAGCCGTTCCCTTGCGTGACCGTGGTGTCTTCACGGGCGGAGATTCGCGTGGGTGACGACCGGAAGTTCCAGTCGCTGCCGGCGCGCGTCCTCGCTGGATCGCCTTCAACACCCAATGACGCTGTGGTGGAAGGCGAATTGGCGTGGGTCGAGATGCCCGAACAGGCCGAGCGGATGTTCACGCCGGCGTTGAAGGGCAAGATCGTGGTCCTCGTCGGCCCCACGCCGACGCGCGCGGACTTGCATCAGCGGTTGGTGAAAGCCCGGCCCGCGGCGGTGATCCACGTCGATGACCGGTTGCCGTTTGAGTGGGTCAAGGACGACGGGGTGTACCCAACCTGGGTCCAGCGTTACGGCATGCCGCCGACGGTGGCGGTGCCGTTCCGGCTGGCATGGGAGTTTCGCAAGCAAGGGGCCACGCGGGCGCGCGTCCGCATCGTGGTGAAACTCCGACAAGGTGAATCCCAGAATGTCGTGGCCGAAGTTCCCGGCCGCCACGCAGAGTTGCCCCTGGTGCTCCTCGGCGCCCACCACGACACGCAATGCCACAACATCGGCGCGGACGACAACGCCTCCGGCGTGGTCGCGTTGCTGGAACTGGCATCGTTGTTGGCCGGCACAAAGCCGTTGCGGACGATCCGCCTGGTTTCGTTTGGCGCGGAGGAACAGCTTTCCGTCGGCTCGGCGCGCTACGTGGTCGCGCATCGGCGTGAGTTGCGCTCCGTGGGCGTGGTGCTCAACCTCGACAGCGTGGCCTCGGTGCTGGGCCATCACTGGTTGATCCGCGGAGGCACGGCGGCGTTTGGCGGCTGGCTGCGAGAGGCGCTCGCCCGGCGCAGCTTGGAAACCGTCGAGAAGCCGGCGCCGATGCCATTTGCCGACCACTTCCCTTTCTCTGTCTTCGGTGTGCCGGCGGTGACGTTCTACCGGCCCAACATGGACAGCGGCATGAGGTGGCAGCACCACGGCGTCCACGACAATCTCGACAACGTCTCCGTGCCCGAACTGGCCCGCGTGGTGCAGGCGGTTGGCGGCGTGGCGCTGGATCTGGCCCAGGCGAACCGCTGGCCATTCCCCCGCGGCCTCGATCCGTCGCAACGAACGGAAACGATGCGGCTGGCGCGGGACTTGTTCGACCTGAAGGCATGAACCAAACGACGTTGCTGTTCATCCTCGCGCTGGTGTTCTTGGGGCTGCTGGTGCTGGCCTTGCTGGTATGGGCGATCTGGGTGCGCCGGTTCGTCAAGCGATCCGGCGCCCGCACAGCGTCACCGTATTCGTTGGCGGCGTTGGTGACGGATCTCTCCACCAGCCTCATCTACAGCCGCGGGCGCCTCCCGTGGTTCATCCGGTTCTTCGCGGTCCTGCTGGCCCTGCTGGTGAGCACTTTCATTTTCGCCGTGCTGATGGTTTTGTTTGGAACGTAAGCGGAACCTGGGGCAGATTCCGGCCATGCAAGTGCGCGCGTCCAACCACCCGACCTCGCCGGAGGAATTCCAGCGGCAACTGGCGGAGTTCATGCGGAACCAATTTCAGAACGAACCGGCCCCCGCCGGAACGGAGCCGTCCGGCCAAGGTGAAAGCCAGCGCCGCAAGACGACGGCGGACGACTTCGCGTTCCAACACAAGCCGCAGGACGTGAAGGCTTACCTGGATCGCTACGTCATCAAGCAGGACGAGGCCAAGAAAGTCCTCAGCGTTGCGCTCTGTGACCACTACCACCACGTCCGCCTGGCTTTTGAGGGCAAGGCGACGCCGAACTACACCAAGCAAAACATCATCCTCGTCGGCCCCACCGGCGTGGGCAAAACTTACCTCATCCGCAGCATCGCGGACTTGATCGGCGTGCCGTTTGTGAAGGGCGACGCCACGAAGTTTTCCGAGACGGGCTACGTGGGCGGCGACGTGGAGGACCTGGTGCGCGACCTGGTGCGCAAGGCGGACGGCGACGTGGCCCGCGCCCAATACGGGATCATCTACATCGACGAGATCGACAAGATCGCGGCGGCGTCCACCATGAACGGGCGCGACGTGAGCGGGCGCGGCGTGCAGACGAACCTGCTCAAGCTCATGGAGGAAACCGAGGTGCCCGTGCGCGCGCCGCACGACATCGCCGGGCAGATTCAAGCGATGATGGAAATGACCCGCGGCAAGAAAGGCCCCAGCATCATCAACACGAAACACATCCTGTTCATCGTGAGCGGCGCGTTCGACGGTTTGGAGAAGATCGTGCGGCGGCGGGTGCGCGAGGCGGTGATTGGGTTCGCCGCGAAAGGCCGCGGAGCGGAGGACGACGAGGCGATGTTGGAGCACGTGCAGACCAAGGATTTCATCGAGTTCGGCTTTGAGCCGGAATTCATCGGGCGCCTCCCAGTGCGGGTGGTCTGCCGGCAGTTGAACACGGACGATCTGTTCCACATCCTCAAGACCTCCGAAGGCAGCATCATCAAGCAGTACGAGCAGGACTTCGCGGCCTACGGCATCGAGGCGATGTTCCAGGACGACGGCCTGAAGCGCATCGCGGAACTGGCGGCGGAGGAACAGACGGGAGCGCGCGGGTTGATGACCGTGAGCGAGCGCGTGCTGCGACCGCTGAAGTTCGAATTGCCGTCCACGGCGGTCCGGCGCTTCGTCGTAACGCGGGAGCTGGTGGAAAGCCCGGAGAAGGAACTCAAGAAGCTGATCGCCGAACACAAGACGGACGAAACCTCCGTGGCGCGCCGGTTGGTGGACGACTTCGCGCGAAGGTTCGAGCAGGAGCACGGCTTCACGCTGCGGTTCAGCGAGGAAGCGGCGGCCCTCCTGGTGGCTGGGGCGCTGGCGGCGGGACAGCCCGTGCGGGATTTCTGCGCTGCGAAGTTCAAGGACTACCAGTTTGGCCTGAAGCTCATCGCGCAGAACACGGGCCAGAAGGAGTTCACGATCGGGCCGGACGCCGTGGGGGCCCCGGACCAAGTGTTGAGCCAATGGGTCGTGGCCAGCTACCGTGAAGAAGCGCAGAAACGGTGAACCGTTTTCCAGGCCGGAGCAGCGGACGGAAGGAAGGGCGCAGCCGGCACCCCCGCCGTAGCGCAGGCTTTCCAGCCGGCCGTCTCGCCGACATTCCTGTCGGCAGGCCGTCCGCTACGATGCGGACGCCCGAATCTTTCGCACGCCCCGCAGGCTGGAAAGCCCGCGCTACGGCAGACAAGAATGTCTGCGCTATGGCGGCAGGGCCAAGTTGCGCCCAGTGCATTCCTCGCCTCCTGAGCGGGCCAAGCCAATTCCACCGCTTCACGGAGCCGCGTGCGTTGTCACGCGCAACTCCTCCACTTCCCACTGGCTGACCTTCAAGCCGCGCAGCGCGCCGTCCCGCACCCAGAGGCCGCCCTTGAGGCACTCGATCTGGTCGGCTTTCACCAGCGAACCGTTGCGGAGCTTGAGTTCGTACCGGCTCTGGCCGGACACCACGTCGCGCAGAACAATCGCCGCCGCGCGTCCGCCCGTCTCAAAACTTCGCAGGCCAAAGAGCACGGAGCTGATTTTCACCGAGCGTTCGCCGATGCTTTTCACTTCGCCTTCGATGAACTCCCGCGTCCCCAGCAGGACGCCGGGCAAGCCGCCCTGCACCCGCGCGCTCATCTCCGGCGTGAGGTCCCGATACTGGATGCGCGCCAATTGCGACAACGGCAGCACGAAGTCCTTCAGCCCGTGAAAATTCACGCCCCGGTCGTCCACGCCCCGGATCGCCCAGGCCAGGAACGAGCCGTCGCGCGACAAAACACCACGACGACGGACGGCGGCAGGCATCGCCTCCGCCGTGATGGCATTGCTCACGACCCCGCCGGTGGTGGTGAAGAAGCAGTTCCGAGGAATGACTTGGCGGCCCAGGCCGGGCGCTTCCCAAAACAGCCGGACCTGCGCTCCATGCTCCTGATCGAAGTACTCCAGCTTGAAGTCGTATTGACGCCCTGCCGCCAACGTTTGGCGCCCGCGGAACTCGCCGCCTGCATTGGGCTGCCAGTGATCGACGGCCAACTGCCGATCGATCCACAGCCGCGCGCCGTCATCGCAGTTCAGGATGAACGTGTAGTCGCCGGTGGCCGGCACTTCGATCTGGCCGGTCCAACGGACACTGAAGTGGTCCGGCGGAATTCCCGGCACGGGCCAGGATTCGCCCCACACGAAGTCGATGTTCTCGTCGAGCCGCTGAAGGGGCTTCCCGGAGAGATCCTGCCGGTCAAAGTAAGCGCCCAGCAGGTCGTTTCCTTTCAGCCGGGCAATCTCAGCCTCGCGACCGGTGCGGAGGTTCCACTGAGCCTGGGCCACTCTCTGAAGTTCGACCTGTTCTGTCGTCCCGTTGGTCAGTCTGACTTTGAAGCCTCCGGCTTCGATACCGACTTCGCCGTAGAGGGTCCGTCCATCGATGGTCTTCACTGTGCCGGCTGCGCCCGCTTCCCGGCAAAGCAGGCAACAAGCAACGCCGACAAGAACGGCGAGGCGCGGGGCAAGACCCCGAGAGAACCGGGGGCCTCGTCCAGAACTGTAGCAGCCGACGTAACGAGGCCCACTCTGATTGCGGAATGCAGAATGCAGAATGCAGATTGAAAACAGAGCCTGCCAAGGAACGGTCCTGGGAAGGTTGAATCGCCCACTTGCGCAGGTGTGAGATTTCAGATTCGTGGAACCGGACGCGCCCAGTTCCTTGGCCCGATCCAGCAGCGTTTTCTCGCTGCCCAGACTCTCCTCACGTCGGCTGCTACGCGGTCCTGAATTTGCCTCTCGTGGTTTCACCGTTGGTAGAGGGGGATGTAGTGATACGGCATCGCCAGGATCATGGCATAGACGGCGGTGCTGAAGATTGGCCCGACTTGGCGCTCGCCTTCGCGCTGCTCCCAGTACGACAGGTCGCCCCGCGTGAAGACAGTCTTGAGCAGCGGCGCTTTCACCAGCTCGTACCACTTGGCCCAGACCTCGGGGCCTTGCATGTATTGCGCCGGGGCGGCGTAGAAGTTGCCGTAGGTCCAGTACTCGACGTTCCGCTCGCGAAAGTTGCGGAAGAGGTACTCGGACCCTTTCTTCACCATCGGATCATCGTAGAGGCCGCAGACCTGCAGCGAGTAAATCGCCGCGGCCGTGCGGGCGAACCCCGGCTCGCGATTCGGCTGGGGCTGATAGACGAAGCCGCCGGAGTCCGAGCGATAACAGCTCTTCACGTATTTCACGGCTGCGTCGATCGTCTTTTGGGGCACGTCCAAGCCAGCGTTCTTGGCAGAGCGCAACGCCACGACCTGCAGCACCGTCACCGAGATGTCCGCTTCGTAGGCGATGGGTTTGTAGCGCCAGCCGCCTTCCGGGTTCTGGGTGGCGACGATGAGCTTGATGGCCCGCTCCAGCTTCGGCCTCATGCTGGCCGCCTTGGTCTGGCCGTAGATTTCCGCCAAGGCGATCGAGGCGATGCCGTGGCCATACATGTACTGGCCGTCCTGGCGGTTGCCGATGTAGCCGCCGTCCGGCGCGACTTTGTCCAACAAGTACTGCGTCGCCGCGCTGACGCTCCGGCCGTGTTCGCCTTCGCCCGGAAGCTGCCCGCACGCCAGAAAGGCCATGAGCGCGTAGCCGGTGATCGCGACCGGGTGGTCCTTCTCCATGCCGGAGGAAGCCCACTCGCCGTTGGGCGCCTGTTTGGAGGCGAGCCATCGGAGCGCGCCCTTGAGCACGGCCTCGGTCTTCTCGTCCACGCGCACCGGATCGCGCTGGGGCAGCGGCTGGTCCTGGGCCGCACAGCGGAAGCCCAGGCCACAGAGCAAAGCGATGGCGAAAACGCGGTTCATCGGGCGCACGGAGGATTGGACGCGGAAACGCCGGTTTATTCAAAATGTTCGCGGCCCGTGGCAGCGCCCGCGAGGACGGTCTTCCTGCGCCGGCAAGAGGCGGAGCGCCTACTCCCACTCGCACAACGTCTCGACGTGCGCCGCCGAGCCGTCGCGAAGCCAGCCGTCGAGTTGAGCTTGGTCTTTGAGTTGTTGCCCGCGCAGGCGCGGGACCACGACGAAGCTGGTCTTGATCTCCGGCAGGGCCGTCATATCGACCCACAGCTTCTCGAACTGGCAGACAGGGAAGACATCTTCCTGCCCGTGGCCCCAACGCTTCTTCACGTCCTTGATCGTGATGTAGGTCGGCACGCGCGCTGCCTGCACCCGGATGGCTGCGGTAACTTTTTCCTGGTCCAACAACTCGGCCCGGGTCAGGCCGAAAGCGCCCAGGATTTGGTCGATGTCGATCCAGCAAGTGTTCGAGTTGTAGTAACGGAGCGTGAACTCCTCTTCCTCGCGCGGCATGGCCAGCCCTTCGACCAGGCGCACTTGGCCGTTTACGCGCGCCAGCCCGCCGCCACGATCGTCGATGCGCCGCGTGATGACTTCAAAGCTGAGACATGAGCCATGCGCCAAGTGCAGCCCGAACATCGCGGGGTCGGCGTCCGCGCCCAGCGTGTCGATGTTATGCACCATGAGATGCTTCAACTGGGGACGCTCGGCAAGCAAGCGCGCCAGCACGCCGTTGCGAAGCAGGTTCGGAATCTCAAACCAGTGGCCCACCGGATGAAGGCACTGACTGGGGAGATTGTCCGTGTAGTCGCTCCCCTCGCCCGTCTGGCGCGCCCAATTCATGAGCGCCTGGCGCAGGCTGTCGCGGACTTTCTGTTGTTGCTCGTCGAGCACTTGCTGCGGCATCTCCTCCCAGAGGAAGCGGAGGTCGCGCACCATCGGGACCAGGCGCAGGCCGATGGCCCGGCCCGGCGAGAGGAGCAGCGGACCCGGATAGCCGTAGTTGTCGTGGCGCTTGAGGAAATCCTCGATGGCCTCGTGCGTGAGCCAACTCGTGGTGACGATGTGCGGCAGCGGTTGTCCGACCAACTTGCCGATGCGGCGACTCTTGGCCAGGTGGGCCTCGATGAAGGTGCGATGTTTTCCGCCCAGCTTGCAGAAGGGATGCAGCCCTTTCACGACACCAGCACCCTGGGTCCAACGGCTGCCTACGCCCGCGGCCAACGTCACGATGGCCAGTTCGCCACGGTGGAGGGCGTCGAGGCCGCGTGCTTGATGTGGCGCTGCACTAGGTAGTAGGGCTGGCGACCCCGCCTGCCAGAGTCTTGCGGGCGACTCGCCCGCGCCACTAACTAAAATCCCCGTCGCATCGACCACGTCCTCCGGCTTCACGTCCTTGATGTCGGCGTTGACCGGCAGACGGTTTTGCGCCAGGCCGATGCGGCCGTTCTTCAGGTCTTCGCGGATTTGTTCGTGCTGCACACGGTCGAAGCCGCTTTGCACCAAAAGCTCGGCGAGGCTGCGGTGCTTGCCGCCGTCCGTCTTGAGCCGCGGCAGCAGACGCTCGAAGAGTGATTGCACCATGCCGCTCAATTCGGGCCGGCTGCGGCAGGCAGCACTGAACTTGTCGAGTTCCACCCGGCGCGTCCCCGGCAGCGTCTGCGGGTCCGCGCGCAGCCAGCGCGGCACGTGGAGCGCATAGTAGTCCTGCGGCAGGAGAGCGTCGGCGCCGTGCAGACAATCAGCCCAGGTGCCGCGCTCGTTGATGGCGAAGTCATACACCACCGGCTCCATCGCGAAGGGCAGCGCCGTCTGCAAGGCCCGCTTGATCTCAGACATGATCGTCTGAAGCCGCTCCTGAGCGTGCGCCTTCTGGCCCGGCGCGAAGATGAAGCCCATGCCACCGCCCGACATGCCGCCGAGCATCCAGAACCCCCAGAACGCGTCGCCGAACTCCGCGCGCACGCGCGCAATCAGCGTCTCAGTGAAGTCGTTGCTGGCCCACGGAATGATCGTCTGGATCGGGTTGAAGAAATTCCGCGTGGTCAACTCGCCGATGCGCTTCACGTCGCCGACGCGCAACGCCGCGATGATGGCGTCGAGGATGCCCATCATCTCCAGGCGCGACTTCCACTCCGCTTCACAGCGCAGGAGATACTTCTCCGTGACCATTTCGAGAATCGGCCCGACGTTTTGCGCCATGCCGCCGTGGACGAGCACCAAGCAGTCCTGCAACTGCTGGCGCGTTTCCGGCGAAGCGTCGCGATGATCGAAGATGCGGTGTGTGGGCATAAGCCGTCCGCGGCTAACGCCGAATTCCGGGTCGCCCTCGGCCGCCAGCACACCGGTGATGAGCTTCATGCCTGGCCACACGCCGCCGGAATCCTGCCAGCCGCCGCCGGACCCGCCCAGCCATTCGCCCAGCAGTGCGCGGGCCAGCACGAGGCGACGCTCGTCCTCCGCCAGCGGACCGGTGAGCGACTTGGCCTGACCGGTGGCCCTCATGCAGAGCGACACGAGCGAGGCCAGCAAGTTCGTCGAGACGGCGAGCCGCGAACCTTTGGGGATGTTGTTGACGTTGCTGACCATTTCCAGCCCTCTCCCCTGCCCCACTACGCGGGCCAGCAAGTCGGCCAAGTTTTGTCCCGATCCTTCGATGCCCGGTGGCACGATCCCCGCCGCGATGACGGCGGCCTTGAGCAGACCGAGGTAGTCGCGGGCGAAGTCGAACACTTCCGCCAGGTTGTCGATGTCGGCGGTCGCGCCCAGATCGACGCTGGTGAGCCGCAAGATCGGCTCGTCGATCACCCGCAAGTACGCCTCAACCGGAGGACAAGGCTCCGCGTCGCGGCCATGCACGCCCAAGTCGATGGAGACATTGAGCACCCGCGCGCCTTCCGGGAAATCCATGCCGAGGAAGAAAATGTCGCTCCAGCCGGAGTGGCTCAAGTCCATGCGCACGGGCGTGCGTTCGCGCAGGATCGGATACGTGCCGTCGTCGGCTTTCGCGAGCAGCTCTGGTCGGAGGCGGAGCGGATGGTCCGTCGGGTGGCCCATGCGGAACATCCATTGATTGCCCTTCACCGTGCGCACGCTGCGGCGCACTTGGTCAGCGAGCGTCTGGAAGGCGAGCCGTTGGTAAGCGGCAGCCAGCGCGCTGGAGATGCCGTCACTCGGGCCTTCGGAGTGCTGCACCGACAGGAAGTGGTCGATGGCTTCCTCGAAGCGGCGATTGAGCAAATGCTCGTAGCCGTGGAAGGGAATGAGGCCGCGAGTTTCGAGTTCCGAGTTCCGAGTTCCGAGTTTGTCCGGCAGGTGGAAGCGGTGAATGGCGTAGAGGAAAAACAGAGAGCGGACCCGCTCGTAGAGGTTGTCGCGGCGGCGACGGAAGGCGTCAAGTGCAGCGCACTGCCGGGACAACTCGTCGAGCGAAGCTTCACGGCACAGGGCGTCGAGGGACTGGTTGCGCGTGTCGGCGTCCGTCGCGGTGATGATGCGAATCAAGTCGAGCATGGCGGAATCGGATCAAAACGGGAGCCAATCGTCGCCCGGACTCTGGGCGCGCGGCAAGTTGAGGTTCATGTTGTGCGGCGGTTCAGCGTTTCGGGTCATGGCATCGTCGGGCCGAGAGTCACAAAAGCGGCGCGTGGAGTCAATGACACGGCAGGGCCTGAGAGGCAGGCACCCGGGCTGCCTCAAGCCCATGCCGGCGCGCGGCTGTCCCAGCCGCAGCGACCCCGAACGACCGAGCGCCGCGTGAAAAGGCTCGCGCTGACGGCTTGCGAGCGTAGCGCAGGTTTTCCACCCTGCGAGCGCTTCGTGCTTCCCCGTGCCTTGCCGACTGCAAGTCGGCGATACGGCAGGCTCGAAAGCCTGCGCTACGACAAGCCGTGTGACACATCCGGGTTAGGAGTTCCGGATACAGCCGGTGGCACGCCAAGACCGCCTCATGGCGGAATTCTGGGCCTCTGATTCCCACGCCCAGATGCCAACTTGTCAACTTCTGCGAGAGCGGCCACACTTCCGCCCGTATGGAATGGCTTACATCGCCCGAAACCTGGATCAGCCTGCTGACGCTCACCGTGCTGGAGATCGTCCTCGGCATCGACAACATTGTCTTCATCTCGATTCTGGCCGGCAAACTGCCGGCGGGCCAGCAGCACAAGGCGCGGCAGGTGGGTCTGAGCCTCGCGCTGATCACGCGCATTCTCCTCCTGCTCAGCATCACCTGGATCATGGGGCTGAAGGCCACGTTGTTTACGCTTTTCAAACACGGCTTCTCCGGGCGTGATCTCATTCTGCTGGCGGGCGGGCTGTTTCTCATCGGCAAAGCCACGCACGAAATCCACGAGAAGCTCGAAGGCGAAGACGGCAGCGTGACGAGCCGCCTGGCCCCGACGTTCGCCGGCGTCATTGTGCAAATCCTCCTCCTGGACATCGTCTTCTCGCTCGACTCCGTGATCACCGCCGTCGGCATGGCGCGCCAGGTAGGTGTGATGATCGCCGCCGTTATCATCGCCATCGGCTTCATGCTGTGCTTCGCCGCGCGCCTCAGCCGGTTTATTGACCAGCATCCGACTTTGAAAATGCTGGCTTTGAGCTTCCTCCTGTTGATCGGCGTGGTGCTGGTGGCGGACGGGCTGGGCCAGCACATTGAGAAGGGCTACGTGTACTTCGCCATGGCCTTTTCCGTGGGGGTGGAAGTGCTGAACATCCGCGCCCGCGTCCGGCAGAGCAGCAAGGTGTCGCTGCACCAGCCGTATCGCTAGCGCGCCCGCGGCCCCATCCAACGCTTGCCGCCGCGTGGGTTTGGCCTAGAGTGCGGCCATGAAACGTCCACGCGTATCTGCTCTCGTCGCCTTCATCGCACTGCTGGCTCTCCTGCCCAACTTCGGAATCGCGGCGCCGCTCGCTGACTCGGCCCGCGGCTACAAAATCCAGCTCGCCGAGAAGATCCTCCCCTATTGGTTCGACACCGCCCAAGACACCGTCAACGGGGGCTACCTGCTGTCCGATGATTTTCTCAAAGGACGCAGCCAGCCGAAGGAAAAGCAACTCGTCTCCCAAGCGCGCATGATTTGGACGTTCTCGCTTGTCCACCGCAAGGGCTACAGCGACGCGCGCCGCAATTACCTCAAGGCTGCCGAGCAAGGCTACCGGTTCCTGCTCGACCACTTTCGCGACCAACAGCATGGCGGCTATTTCTGGAAGACTGACCTAGACGGCAAGGCCACCAAAGAACTCAAAATCGTCTATGGCCAGTCCTTCGTGATCTACGCGCTCGTTGAGTACTATCGCGCCAGCGGCGACAAGGCCGCCCTTCAGCACGCGATGGATCTCTTTCAAACGCTCCAGAAGCGCTCGCGCGACCCGAAGCACGGCGGTTGGGTGGAGCATTTCCAGCGCGACTGGACGGCGCTCGCCCTGCGCGATCCTGCCGGGGAAGTCGAAGTCGCCGGCCTCAAGAGCGCCAACACGCATCTGCATCTGATGGAAGCGCTCACCGAACTCTACGAGGCCACGCACGATGGCGCCGTTCGCCAGGCCCTTGAGGAAAGCGTGAAGCTCAACGCGACGTATTTCTACCCGCCTGACGCCGCCCAATCCTGCTTTCACCGCCACCCGGACTGGACCGCCGTCACCGATCGGCGCAGCGCCGGGTTGTCCTACGGGCACAACGTCGAGTTCGCGTGGCTCATGGTTCGCGCCGAGCAAGTCCTGGGCCGGCCGCCTTCCTGGAAGCACTTCTACGCGCACCTCGATCACGCCCTGAAGATCGGCTGGGACGAACAGCGCGGCGGGCTTTACCATCGCGGCGTCGGCAACGAACCGCCCACGGACACCGGCAAAGTCTGGTGGGTCCAGGCGGAGATGCTGGCCACGCTGACCGACGCGCTGGTCCACCAGCCGGAGAAGAAATACGAAGCCGCGTTGGCGAAGCTCCTGGACTTCCTCGCCAAGTACCAGGCTGATCCGAAAGACGGCATCTGGCTCGACACCGTCACCGCCGAAGGCCAGCCCAAGTCACCGGGCAAAGCGCACAGTTGGAAGGCCAACTACCACGACGTTCGCGCCATCCAGAAGTTCGTCGAAGCCTTTCACCCTGGGGCGAAGTAGGCCGTAGCTGGAACGCCCCACGTCACCGGTCAGGATCAGGGACCGCGCCTCCTTTGGTTGAACGCCACCGCGTCCGCGTAGCGCACACCCGTTCCACCGAAGATGTCGAGCGCGGAGCCAATCGTAAGGTCGATCCTGCCTCCGCCCTTCCGCTCCACCGCTTCCAGGTCTTCGAGCGAACGCGCGCCGCCGGCGTAGGTCGTGGGGAGAGGCGACCACATAGCCAGTTTCTCAACCAACTCCAAGTCCGCCCCGCGACACAGCCCCTCGACATCGACCGCGTGGATCAGAAACTCGGCACACCGGTCGGCAAGCTGCGTCAGCGTATCGGCGGAGACCGTCAGCTCCGTGAACTTCTGCCAGCGATCCGTGACCACGAAGTAATCTGGCCCGCGCTTCCGGCAACTCAGGTCGAGCACGAGGCGCTCTCGGCCCACAGCCTTCACCAACGCGCCGAGACGCTCCCAGTCCTGCTTGCCGTCGCGGAAGACCCACGACGTCACGATGACGTGCGACGCTCCGGCTTCCAGCCAACCCGACGCGTTTTCCAAGTTCACACCGCCGCCCAATTGCAGGCCGCCCGGATACGCGGCCAGGGCTTCGCGCGCGGCGGTTTCATTGCCGGGGCCAAGCAGAATGACGTGCCCGCCCTTCAGGTCGTCGCGCCGGTAGAGTTCCGCGAACCAAGCCGCCGGCCGTTCCGACACAAAGTTCGTGCGCAACCCCGCTGCGTCGTCGCTGAGCGTGCCGCCGACGATCTGCTTCACTTTGCCTTCGTGGAGATCAATGCACGGACGAAACATGGCGGCAGTGTCCGAAGGCGGAGGAATCACGTCGAGAGGAATCCTCCGGCCTACAGCGTGGCGCGCGCAACCGGACACCCCCGCCGTAGCGCTTTCCAACCTGCCGTAGCGCCGACATTCTTGTCGGCAGGCCGTCCGCCACGATGCGGACGTCCGAATGGCTCGCACGTCCCGCGGGCTGGAAGCCTGCGCTACAGCGGCAAGGCCAAGTTGCGCCCACGCAGTCGGGCCATTTCCAGCAAGGCTTCCACGCGGGTCTTGATCCGGGCGGAATCGGAAGCCGAGTAATCGGTGGTGATCTTCAGGTAGGGCAGCCGCAACTCGCTCTCGACCAGCCTCCGCACGTGATACGACTCGACATCGTAGGTCAGGCAGGCGTGCCAGATGAGTTCGATCACGCAGTCCGGGCGGAACTTCGCGGCCAGCGCCCGGAGCGAGTCCAGCCGCCCGCAGTTCGCGAGCATCACTGAACAGGGAAGGTGGTAATACTTCCGGGCGATGGCACGGAGCGGGTCGGGGACCGATTCCTCCACATCTTCGAGAATCGGTTTCAGTCCAGTGCAGTTCTCCATGCAGACGACCACCGCGCCGCAATCCTCAATCAACTCCAGGACGCGCTCAGCACCGTGAACCAAAGGGACGCCCGTGAGCAGGACGCGCGGCTTTCTGGCGGACGGCGGTTCAGGAAGACCGGGCGCGCTCAGAACATCAAGCGCCTTTGCGTATTGTTCCAAGTCCGCTTCGATGCCGGAGATGATGCTCTTAAGGCCGAGGAGTTGTCGGCCCGTCAGCGGAGGGTGCTCCGCCGCCATCAAGTCCGCCAGCCGCCGTCGCAGTCCGCGCTCGCGGTTCATCAACCGGATGGCCCTGCGCAATCCTTCGTCGGTGATGCGAACGCCGAAGCGCTGCTCAAGATGATCCTTCAGTTTGCGCACCTCGTCCGTCCAGCGGGTCAGCGCGTCGGCGTCGTCAGCCTTTTGCGGCAGTTCGAGCACGTAGAGCGGCTTCGACTCGGCCATCAACTCGAACATCTTCTTCTTGCCGTCGCAGGTGGTTTCCGCGACCACCAGGTCCGCCCACTGGAGGAACGGGTTCCGGCCCGTGAGGTGGTAGCCGAACGTGGACTTGATGAGCGGGCACAGGTTCGCAGGGAGCACCTGCTCCGCCGCGGGAATCGTGTCCGCGCTGCCGCCGCACAGGCAGACCGGCACCGCGCCCGCCGCCAGGATGACTTCGCGCGGCGTGAACTCGCACAGGATTCCCACGATGGGCCGGCCCTCCCGCTTTGCAGCTTCGGCGTAGTCGTAGCAGTGGTCGAGCATGTCGCGAAACCAATCGAGGGGATTCGTGGCGGCGTCTGAATCTGATCCCGGCTGCGCCCAACGGGGCGACGATGGTGTCGCGGAAGTGTTCATCAACACAACCTCCATGCCAGTGAAGTGAACGGAAGCTGCACGGCTTACTTGGGCGCGCTGCCAGCTTCGGCCAGGAACTTCCCCAGTTCCCGATAGGTGAGCCAGACCTTCTGGTTGATGGCGCTGAGTTCGCCGAGCTCGCCTTTCGAGCGCACGCGGCGGGCGAAGGTGCGGATGAGTTTCTCCACCGGCGCCGCTTGCAGGGCCTTGCGGGCCTCGGCGAGTTCGGCAGCAAACGAGTTCGTCTCGGTCAACTCTGCCAGCCAGCGGTCCTTGAGACGGTAGGCCGGCTCCAGGTCGCGGCTCACGTCGTCGAGCAGGAGCGTGAACTCCCAGTTCGCCAGCAGCCAGTCGAGGTTGGCCTTCCGGCTGACGTCTTTCACTTTGGGTGCAAGCTGACTGAGTTCGGCAAGTTCATTCGTCAGCCGCGCGCGCAACTCCGGCTTCAGCCGGCCCCAGCCCGGATCGTAGGGGTAGTACTCGGGTGAGTAGGCTTGAAGCGATTGCTCGCGGTCGTAGCGGGCCAATTTGTCCGCGACCGGCGCGGCGGCCTCCTTGCCGAACTGCGCCTCGCAATCCTCGCGGTAGAACTCCTCCATCGTCGGCGCGGCATCCGGGTTGCGTGTGAAGCGGCCAAAGGCGTCGAGGTTTGCGCGTATCTCCTCCGTGCGCCAGTGGATGGCGAGGACACCGTCAAGCTTCTGCCGGGCAGCCAGCGTGACGTGTTCGCGGAGCAAGGACACGCGCGGCTGCAAGTGCCAGAGCCGGGCGTCGCCTTCGAGCCACGGGATCGCCCAGACGGGACGATGCTTGCCGATCTCCGCGAGGAACGGCGGTTGCGGGTCCCAGCCCTGGCTCGGATTCAGGCAGGAGAAGACGATGTTCGTCGGCAACGCGCGGTCCAGCCCGGCCAGCAGTCCCGGCAGTTGCGCGCCGCCGCCCCAACCGCTGATGGCCAGCCGGACTTTAGGCGCGCGTTTCGCCAGGTAATCGTGCGCCTGCTGGATGTAGCCCAGCGACCACACGCCCGTGATGATGGCGTCGGGATTGCCGGCTTCCTCGAAATGCTTCTTGTCGCGTTCCAGCGCCGCGCGAAACAACTCGCCGGCCGACGTGGCGCGCCCGACGTGCATGGTGTGCTCGTGCAGCCAGAGCCAAACCCAGTCGAGGCCCGGATAGGCGCGCAGCAGGTCGTCGATGGTGTTGCGCAGAATCTCAATCGACGCCGGGTGATACGGGTCCGGGATGTTGGCGCCGCGAATCCACGAGCCGGGAGGCACCACCGATGGAAACTCCGGCGGATGAATCCCGAACTCGAAGCCGATGCCCACCTGGATGCCGCGCTCGTGCGCCATCTCCACCACGCGCTTCATCAACGCCTGAGCCATCCGGTAGTGCTCGTCGTTCGACTTCGGGAGCACCGCGCACTTCGCGCCGAAGGCGTCCGCGCCGCCGTACTTTGGAAAGAGTTTCGCCGTGTCGAACGGGAACTCCGAAAGCCGCAGCGACCGATAGCCCCAGCGCGCCGTCAATGACGTGTCGAAACATCCCAATGGCAGCACGTCGCGGTACTGGATGCGGATGATCGGTTCCACGTACGGCGCGTAGCGTTCCGCACCGCCGGTGTAGCAGTGGAACACGACGTAGTTCAGGCCAAGCCGCTTGAGGTGGTCGAGGTACTTCGCGTAATCCTCCTCGTCCCAAGCCGTGGGGCCAGACAGGAAATTGTGCCACGGCAGCGTGCCGCGGATGTGGAAGGGCGAGGAAGCCGGGTCCGCGGCGGTGAGCAACCCGTGGAGCAGGACCAGCGAGAGAATGGATGGCAAGCGGCGCATAGTCTTGTGTTGTTGGGCGCGATGGTATCGCCGAACGGAGCGACGTAAAGAGAATCCCTCCTGCGCCCGTGGAACCCTCACCCTAACCCTCACCCTAACCCTCACCCTAACCCTCTCCCGTCCGACGGGAGAGGGAACGCGCGGCACGCGGCCGTCGTGAACCAACGCCTCCTTCGTCAAAACGCCGGATCGGCTCCTCCCTCTCCCATCCGATGGGAGAGGGCCGGGGTGAGGGGAAATCGTTTGTTGAGCTTGGGCTGCCCCGACGTTCGCTCCCGAGAATGTGGCGCCCCCCGAACCCTCACCCTCTCCCTCTCCCGTCCGACGGGAGAGGGAAAACGCGCGGCACACGGCCGTCGTAAACCAACGCCTACTTCGTCAAAACGCCGGATCGGCTCCTCCCTCTCCCATCCGATGGGAGAGGGCCGGGGTGAGGGGAAACCGTTCGTTGGGCCTGGGCTGCCCCGACGCTCACTCCCGAGAAAGTGGCGCCATCCCGAATCCTCACCCTCTCCCGTCCGACGGGAGAGGGAACGCGCGGCACACGGCCGTCGTGAACCAACGCCTACTTCTTCTCTTCCGGCTTCGCCTCGTCCTTCTTCGGCTCTTCCTTCTTCTCGGCCAGCAGGTCTTTGCGTTCCTTGAGGAGGTTCTCGACGCTCCACTTAGACACCACGTAGGTCCATTTCTCGAAGGCTTGCTCCGTCTTGAGCTTCTCCTTGAGCTTGTCGGTCTTCTCTTTGAATTCCTTGTCCAAGCGGTCCTTGTCTTCTTTCTTCTCGTCCTTGCCGGCGATGCGCTCCTTCGGGATGTCCGCGGCGACGGCGAACTGCATGTAGTAATCCTCGCCGCCCGGCTTCTGGGCGAGTTTGATCTTGTAGGTGAAGCCGTCAAACGTCTCCAGCGTGGCCTGGGTGGTCGCCTTGTTGGTGTCGCTGAAGCTGAAACCCTGAGCCACGTCGTTGAAAGACGCGGACTGAAGCAGCCAGCTCATGCCACTGCATTTGCTGGAGTCGGCCTTTTCGTCGCCCTTGGCGTCGGCCAGCTTCCACTCGCCGCTCTCGGTCTCGCGCGTGAGCTTGAAGTTGTTTGTGGCCTGGGCGGCAGCAACGGTGACAGCCTTGAGTTTCTCCACCTTGAAGAAGTCCTTGTTCAGCCAATGCTCCGCGCCGGTCTGCACGGAATCCAGCGCGTCGGCCACGAGCGAGACGGTCTTGATGTCACCACCGACCATGACGTAGCGCCCATTGGGCCAGGAGCCGCCGCCACCGAAGGGACTGGGCTGCCCACCTTCCTTCATGCTCTTCGCGCCCAGCAAGACGGAGCGGATGACCTTGCCGCCGGAGTCCTTCATCTCGACGAGCGTGGAACCTTTGTCGGCGCCGGCGAGTTCGAGCATCGGGAGGCGCGACGGACCGACCTTGACCTGTCGGGCGACTTTGATCTCCCAGAGCTTCTTCACCAGGTCGCTGATGGTGCCGAAGTTCGCGGGATAATCGCCCCGCTGGGCCACGACCCAAAGGTCGTTCTTCTTGGTCAAGGTGACTTCGCTGCCGCCGCTCTTGAGGGTGAGCGTGGCGACCGCGTTGAGGTCGAAATCGCCCAGCAGCTTTGCGCCTTCTTTGGCGTTTTCCTGATAGGCCGCGCCTTTCTTTTGGGTGACGAAGTAGGCGGCCAGGGCGAGAACCACACCCAGTCCGATTACGAGAATCAGTTGTTTCTTGTTCATTGGGCTTTGGTGCGTTGACGGTGGAAATAGGCGATGACCAGTCCGGCGATGCTCACGACGATGGGCATCGCGATGATGTTGGTCCACTTCAGCGAAGTTTGGAGTGAATCGATCTCGCGGTTCAGGTCCTTGCGGACTTCCTTGAGCTTCTTCTTGGCGTCTGACTCTTTCTTGCGGAACTCGGCGATCTTCTGCTGCTGTTCCTTGCTCAGCAAGAACCGCTGGCCCGGCTCCTTCTTGCCTTGGAGTTCATTGATCTGCTTCTGCGTGTCCTGCAGTTCTTCCTGAAGCTTCACAATCACGCTCTGGAACCGCTCTTGCGCCTCTGCCTCCTTTTTCTTCACGACCGTGAACGGCCGGTGCGCGGAAGCGCGGCTGCGGACGCCGATGAGGTTGCTGTCGCCCACCAGTTGTTCCACGAGGTTCTGGAGCAGGGTCAAGTTGCCGTTGATCGGCTGGGCGATGTTGAAGAGCGGCATGATCTGGACGCAGAAATTGTCAAAGATGAAGTCGCTGTCCCCCATGAGGATGACCACGCTGTCCTTCTTCGACTCTTTCAGGGTGTCGTCCTTCTTCTCTTCCTTCTTCGCGTCTTTGTTGTCGTCTTTCTTCTCGTCGTCCTTCTTGTCGGCCTCGGGCTTGCCGTCGGGGTAGGCGGTCTTGAACTTGCCCTGGAGGCGGACGGCGAGTTGGAGTTCGCTGCCGCCGGGCTTGAATTCATCGGCGATCTTCTGCCCGCTGAACTGCGCGGTCATGCCATCGACAAGCTGGGACTTCTTGGTCGTCTTGAGCAGCACGGTTTCCTTGAGGCTGGACAGGGGCGTGCCGCTGAAGCTCCCGGCCGCCGGCAGAAGCAAGTTGTCGATCTGGCTGGTGGCCACGTCGTCGCGGTTGATGCCGTCCGGGTTCACGAAGAGCCAGGTGGGCATGAGCTGCGGCTTGCCGCCGCGCTGGAAGGACAGCTCGCGCGCGAAGCTCAGGTCGGCCACGACCTTCGTGGTATCGAAGGTGAGGCCCCAGGCCTTGAGGAGCTTCTCCAGGTTTGATCCGCCGCCCGGCAACATCCCCATCATCGGGTTGTTGCCCTGGGGCTTGTCCACCACGGACATGCCATCAAGCAGCGCCAGGAGCTTGCCGCCGCGCAGCACGAACTGGTCGATGGCGAACTGTGCCTTGTCCGTGATCTCGCGCGGATGCACGACCATGAGCACCTGGATCTCGTCGTCGATCTTGTCCGTGTCCATCGGGACTTGTTTCACCTCGAAGTCGCGCTGCAACTCCGTCACGGCGACCCACGGCTGCTGCTGTTGCTGCTGGCCCATGCGCATCATCATCGGGTTGGGCGCCTGGCCGAACATCGGCAGCGGCGTCATCACTCCCACGACCGGTTTGTTGGTGCTCATCACGCGGGCGATAGCGCGGGCGATGTCGTACTCGAGCAATTTCTCCCGGGCCGCCGTCAGCGGCAGGGACACCCGCTGTGGATCGACGCTGATAGCCAGACCCAGGAAGAAGTCTTCGCCCGTTTCGGTCATTTGGCGCTCGATGCCGTCGTTCAGGGCGAGGTCTTCGGCGTCGGAGTCCGGCTTGGGATCGAACTTCTTGATCGTGATGTTGCCGCGGCCGTTCTGCTCAAACTCGGCGAGCAGGTCTTCAACGTTGCGGGCAAAGTTCGGCACCCAGGACGGGAGGTTCTTCTCACTACGCGAAAAATAGAACCGGAGTTCCGCGGGCGTATCCAGTTTCTTCAAGATCGCCTTCGTGCCAGGCGAGAGCGTGAACTGCTTGTCCGCCGTCATGTCGAGGCGCGTCTTGGCCGCGCCAGCGATGAGATTGAGCAGCACGACGATGGCAAACACCACCGCCATACCGGCCGTCGAGTAAAGGATGGCTTCGAGTTTCTTGTTCTTCATGGGAGCAGGAATTTCAGTGAACCATTGAGATGGCTGAACTCAGGCGCGCAAGCCGCGCAGGATCACGCCGGTGCAGAAGAGCGGGAAACCCATCGCGGACAGGAAGTAGATCAAGTCCCGCGAATCGATCACACCGCGCTGCAGGGAGAGGTAGTGCGTCATCACGCTGAACGATTCCACCGTGCGGATGACCCAGTTCGGAATCCACTCGATGCTGGCCAGCGGCCGCGTGACCGGCTCCCAGCCACACAGGATGAGGAAGAAGCAGACCACGACCGAGAGAATGAAGCTGATGACTTGGTTGCGGGTCAGCGCCGACGTCATGCTGGTGATGGCGAGATAGGCGCCGGCCACCAGAAAGCTGCCGAGGTAGCCGGTCAAGATTGCGCCCATGTCCGGATCGCCCAGGTAGCTGACCGTGATGACCACCGGGAAGGTGAGCGCCAGCGCCAGCGCCAGAAAGAGCCAACTCGCCAGGAATTTTCCAACGATGGCCTGCCACGGCGTGATCGGCATGGTGAGCAGCAACTCGATGGTCCCCAGCCGCCGCTCCTCCGACCACAGCCTCATCCCGACGGCCGGCACTAGAAACAGATACAGCCACGGGTGCCAGAAGAAGAACGGTGCCGCCAACGAGGCTTCGCCGCGCTCGAAGAAGAACCCCAGCATGAACGTGAAAAAGCCGGTCAGGAGGAGGTAAATCACGATAAACACATACGCCACCGGCGAAGCGAAGAAGCCCACCAGTTCGCGCTTGGCAATCGTCCAGATATGTCGTGTCGAGGTGCTCATGCTTGTTGTCCTCCTTTCGCGGTGTCGGGCAGCGTGATGCTGCGGAACACTTCATCCAACCGTCCTTCCTCCGTGTGCAGTTCTTCAATCTTCCACCCGTCCTGGCGGGCCACATCGGCCACCGCACGGGCCAACTCGCCGTTTCTGAGGCCGCCGGCCTGCGGATAAACGCGCGCCCAAACGAAGGCCGGATCGTCTTTCACGATGGCGGCTTTCTTGGCGCCAGTGATCCCGTTCAGGCGGGCCTTGACCGTTTCCGCCGGCACGCCCAGCACGCGCAACGAAATCGCGCCCGCCGTTTCCGACCGGGCCTTGAGTTCGGCCGGCGTGCCGTTGGCTACGATCTGCCCGCGGTCGATGATGATCGCGCGGGTGCAGGCCGCCTCGACTTCTTCGAGGATGTGCGTGGAGAAAATGATCGCCTTCTTCTCGCCCATCCGCTTGATGAGCTGCCGGACCTCGTGCTTCTGGTTCGGATCCAAGCCGTCGGTCGGCTCGTCCAGCACCAGCACGTCGGGGTCGTGGATGACGGACTGCGCGAAGCAGGTGCGGTGGCGATAGCCTTTGGAGAGCGTATCGACGCTCTGGTGCAGGACGGTATCGAGGAAACACATTTCCACCGCGCGGGAGAGGGCGCGCTTCTTGGCCTCGCCGCTCAGGCCGCGCAACTCCGCGGCGAAACCGAGGAACTGGAGCACCGTCATGTCCGTGTAGGCCGGCGCGTTCTCCGGCAGGTAGCCGATGAGCCGCTTGGCAGGAATGGGATCCTCTACCATGTCATGGCCGCCCACCGAGATGGTGCCGGCCGTGGGCGGGATGAAGCCCGTGATCATGCGCATGGTGGTGGACTTGCCCGCGCCGTTTGGCCCGAGGAAGCCCAGCACCTCGCCGCGTTCCACCGCGAAGGACACGTTGTTCACGGCCTTCTTGGTGCCGAAGTGTTTTGACAGATTGCTGACTTTTATCATGGCAACAATTCATTCCAGTCACCTGGAAAATGGCGGTCGAAATAGCACTTTCGCCCGCTGCTTGTAAAGGGCTTTGTCGGCCCCACCAAGCCGGTCGTTGGGCGAAACCGCGCTTTTTCCGCACAGTGTCCGTTAGACAGCCAGGTGCCAAAATGTTCAAAAAAAGTTCCAGGCCGCTTCCGGCAAACGCCCAACGCCCGAGCGGGACAGAAATCCAGAGGGAGGCTCAACCGTTCCGCGAAGCGTCCCCCAGCCAGACCGCCTCGCCGCTTAAGCCAGCCGCAACGACTTCACTGCCTCGGCCGCCAGTTCCACCAACCGGTTGGGCAGGATGCCGAGATAAAGCATCCCCGCCATGCAGACGAGGAGCGCGCAGCGGTTCGTCCAGGCGATGGGCAAAGGCGCAAGAACGCCGGCGTCCTTGGACCAGTAGATCGCCCGGATGACGCCGAAGTAATAATAGAGCGAGATCACCACGCCGACGATGGCGATGCCCGCCAGCCAGTAGAAGGCGTGGTTCGCCGCGCCTTGCTCCAGCACCGCTTTGAGGAGGAGGAATTTTCCGAAGAAACCCGCCAGTGGCGGCACGCCCGCCAGCGACACCATGGCCAACGTCATCGCAGCGGCGAGGAACGGCGAACGCTGGTTTAGCCCGGCCAACGCCGTGATGTCTTCCACCTCGGTTTGCTGAAGGATGATCGCGATCACGGTGAACGCGGCCAGCAGCGTGAAGAGGTATCCGCTCAGGTAGTAGAGAATCGCCGCCGAGCCGGCCTGCGTCATCGCGGCCACGCCCATCAGGAGGTAGCCGGCGTTGGCGATGCTGGAGTAGCCGAGGAGGCGTTTGAGATTGCGCTGCGGAATGGCGCAGAGGTTGCCGTAAAGAATCGTCAAGCCGGCCAGCACCATCAGGAGTTTCTGCCAGTGGGCAGCCACCTCCGGCACGACAAACTGGAGCAACCGCAGCAGCAGCACAAACCCGGCGGCCTTCGAACCCACGGCGAGAAACGCCGTCGTGGGCGTGGGCGAACCCTGATAAACGTCCGGCACCCAAATCTGGAACGGCACCATCGCAATCTTGAAACCCAGGCCGACGAAGATCAGGAGCAGCCCCAGCAGGAACAGTGGCTTGTCCGCGAGGCTGGCTGACTTTTGGGCAATCACTTCGAACGACAGCGAGCCGCTCGCGCCGTACACCAGCGCGATGCCGTAAATCAGAAACCCCGACGACAGCGCGCCGATGATGAGATACTTCACGCCTGCCTCCAGCGATTGAACGCACCGCCGCTGGAAACTGACGAGCACGTAGAACGTGACGGTGATGAGTTCAAGCGCGACGAACAGCACCGCGAAGTGGTTCGCCGACGCCGCCAGCATCATTCCCGCCAGCGCGAAGAGCGTCAGCGCACAGTACTCCGCCAGGCCGGTTCCCAGTTTCTCTGCGAAGCCGACCGTCATGACCAGCACCAGGATGGCGGCGACGAAGAAGAACCGTTTGAAGAACAGCGCCAGGCCGTCGATCACGTAGCTCTGGCTAAACGTGAGGATGGAGACATTCGTGGAAGCGCGCCACGTGACCAGCAGCATGATGAACAACAGCCACGCCGAGGCGAGGCCCAGCCGCCATTTGTGAGCGGGCGGCGTCCAGAAGTCCGCCAGCAGCACCAGCAACCCCAGCGCCACGACCCAGATTTCAAAAGTCAGCCCGAATATGTTCATCGCCTAGTTCTTCTTCATCGGCACCGGCAGCCACGGAAGTCTCTTTCCGGTTGGCAGAGGTTTGATTTCCTCGCCTTTCAACACCTTCGCCACGCCCGGTTCGACTTTCGTCACGAGCATCTGCGGATACACGCCGAAACCCAGCAGACAGACGAGCAGCAGGGCAAAGGGCAGCTTGCGCCACCAGCCTGCAGCGTCCGCCACGCCCGCCCACCGCTCCGGGAGCGGGCCGTGAAGAATGTTCCGCACCGCGCGCAGGGCGTAGATCGCGCCCACGATGAGCGCGCCCCAGGCCAGCACCATCACGAAGTTCGACAAGCCCTTCCACGCGCCGAACATCACGAGCAGTTCGCCCGGGAAGTTCGCGAAACCCGGCAGGCCACAGCCCGCGAACATCGCCATCACCAACAGCGTGCCAATGAATGGAAGCTTCTTCAGCAGCCCACCCATCTCGCCGATCTCCAGCGTGCCGAGTTGCTGCCGCAGGTAGCCGCTCAGGCCGAACGTGAGCGCCGCGAGGAAACCATGCGCAATCATCACCAGCACCGTGCCGGTGATGCCAATCAGGCTTAGGCTCGCGATGCCGAGGAAGGCGAAGCCCATGTGCGCTACGCTGGAGTTGCCGATGAGCAGGTTGAGGTCGCGCTGGCGCATCGCCACCCAGCCGCAGTACAGGATGTTGCCCAGGCACAGCCATGCCAGCACATGCAGCCACGGCTTCGCCCCTTCCGGCAGGAGCGGGATCGCAATGCGGATGAGGCCGTAGAGGCCGAACTTCTTCAGCACGCCGGCGTGGAGCATCGCTGTCGCCGTGGGCGCGGAGCCGTAGCCCAGCGGCGCCCAAGTGTGGAACGGCCAGAGCGAAACCAAAATGCCGAAGCCAAAAAGCAGCAGCGGGAAAATGAACTTTTGAGAGGCTAGCGGCAGCGGCGTCTTGCGCACCGCCGCCGTGATCGTGGGAATGTCGAATGTTCGTGGCGGCTGCACTAGCGCGGTGACGGGGGCGTTCGTCTTGCCGAGGATCAGGACGAAATTCGTCGCGGCCACGAATGGGCGGGAATCCAACAGCGCCAGGCTGCCGTTAGCCAGTGCGTGGTCGTTCGTGCCTTTCGTCCAAATGTAAGTCTGGCCTTGCGTGACGGACAGGCTGTAGATGCCGCCGATGATCGGAGGAGCATTGGTGATCGGGACCGCGCCGGGAGGCGGGCCGGCAAACGTCGCGCCAGCCGGGACTTGGTTCGGCCTTGGCACGGCAAGATAAAGCGCGATCAAGCCCACCAGCGCAATGAGCGCGCCGAGGCTCAGGTAGAGCGTGATCTGGAACGTCGCGAAATTCTTCCGCTCTCCGTAGCCCCAAACACCGATCATGATGAACGTCGGCACCAGCGCAAGTTCGTGGAGGAAATAGAAGAAGAACAAGTCGAGCGACGCAAACGCGCCGAGGATGCCGCCCGCCATGACCAGCAGGAGGAAATAAAACTCTTTCTCTCGCGACTGGATTTCCTTGCTCAAGCACGTCGCCGCAAACGCCACGATCGCGCCCATGAGGATGAGGCCCACGTTCACGCCATCCACGCCGACGTGCCAGTTGATGCCAAGTGACTGCACCCACGGTACGATCTGCTCGAACTGGTAGCCCGGTTGGCCTGCCTGGAAGTTGAAAAACATCTTCACCGCCAGCGCCGCCGCCACCAGCGTGGCCAGCAACGCCACGCATCGAATGACGAAGCGGTAGTTGCGCGGGATGAGCGCAATCAGCAGCGCGGCGAAGAGCGGAATGAGGAAGATGGTGGTGAGGATGGACATTCTGGTTTCAGCGCGATTTCAGGAAGCGTTTCACATCGTCGTGATCACCGATCATTTCGCAGACAAGCCCTTGGGGAATGTTTCTGAAGACCAGCCGAAGCTTCAAGCCGATGCGGATTTCGAAGTAATCGTCACGCAACGCTCGGATACCCAGTCCGCGGTGCCGGTGTGGCTCGCCGAAGCCCCCTTCCAGGTCCGTGATGGCCACGCCGATCTCGCGCCGCAGTTCCTTGGGCAGCGAGCGAAGCTTTTCGCGAAAGTCGGGTGGAAGGATCGCTCGTTTCAATCGACAATGTCCTTCTCCAAGTCGCCCGAGAAAAACTTCAGGGCGCCTGCTCGCTGCGCGCTCTGGAGCTTGCGCGCCTGGCGCTTCCTGAATCGCTCCCATTCCTCCGGAGTCACGTTGTACTCCTGATAAAGGTAGCTGTCTTCCCACGCCACCACTTCGACCGGCTTGAGTTGGATGACCTGGTTGCCGGCAATGATGCCGATATCCTCGCCCTTCTTGGCGCGTTCCAAGACGGCGGAGAGATGGGCGCGGGCTTCAGTGATGCTGAGCGTCTTCATAGCGGATTGGTTATCTCATTTTCAAGAGCGCCCGGCAAGTGAGGTCAGGTGTCTCTCTGCCTCTGGTTGTGTGATGCAAGTTCATTGCAGCACGAACCACAGCACCAGCGCCACGCCAACCACGAAAAGGAAGGCGTAGGTTTGGAGATTTCCGGTTTGCACGAGGCGTAAGGCGCGGCCAAAGAGGTCGGTGCCACTGGATGCGCCGCGCACGCAGATACCAGCGATGATCCAGCGGTCAAACCAGTCCGCCGCGTGGGATGCCACCTCGTGCGCGCAGCGGATGAGGAATTGGTAAATCTCGTCGAAGTAGAATCGGTTCCGCATGGCGCGGGCGACGAAACCGAGTTTCTCAGGCAACGGATCGGTCGCGGCGTTGTGATAAAGCCCGAACGCGATCGAGAAGCCAAGGATCACCGCACCCAAGCCCGCCAGTGCGGCCATCGGGGCGTGGCTGAAAGGCGCGAGAATGGCTTTGTGCCACGGCAGCGCGTGGAGTTCGGCGCTGCTGACGAGGACTTTGTTCAGCACGCCTTCGACCCCGACGAATCCGGCGGTGACGCTGCCGAGGGCCAACAGGACGAGCGGCATGGTCATGACGCGCGGCGATTCGTGGGCGTGACTGGCGGCTTCGGAGCGTTCGCGGCCCACCAGCGCAACGAAATAGAGCCGGAACATGTAGAACGCCGTCAGTACCGCTGTGAGCAGGCCGACGATGAAGAGTGCCACGTTCCGGCTCGCGGCAAGAGCGAGGATGCTGTCCTTGCTGTAGAAGCCGCTCAACGGTGGCACGCCGCACAATGCCAGCGTACCGATGAGGAAGGTCCAGTATGTCACCGGCATCTTCTTCTTGAGGCCGCCCATTTTCCAGATGTCCTGCTCGTGATGGAGGGCGAGGATGACGGAGCCGGCGCCGAGGAAGAGCAGCGCCTTGAAGAAGGCGTGGGTGACGAGGTGAAACATCGCGGGCGTCGGGCCGGCTTTCGCCGTGCTGAGGCCCACGGCCATGACCATGTAGCCGAGTTGCGAGAGCGTGGAGTAGGCGAGGATGCGCTTGATGTCGTTTTGCTGGACGGCAATCAGCGCCGCCAGCAGTGCCGTGACGCCGCCGATCCACGCAATCACGTCCAGCGCAGTGAAGCCTTGCATGAAGCTCAGGCTCACGGGCCAAGCCGCCGGCACGGTGAAGAGGAAGAACACGCGGCAAAGCATGTACACGCCCGCCGCCACCATCGTCGCTGCGTGGATGAGCGCACTGACCGGCGTAGGGCCTTCCATCGCGTCGGGTAGCCAGACATGGAGTGGAAACTGCGCGGACTTGCCCACCGCGCCACAGAAGATCAGCAACCCCGCCACGCAGGCCAAAGGGCCGAGCGCCCCGGGGTGGGTGGCAAGACGCGCGTGGAGAGCGTCAAAACTGAGATCCCCCTGCGTCGCGGACCAGATCAGCAGGATGCCGAGGATGAAGCCGAAGTCGCCCAGCCGGTTCGTGATGAAAGCCTTCTTGGCCGCGTCGGCCGCGCTGGCCTTCTCGTGCCAGAACCCGATGAGCAGGTAGCTGGACACACCCACCAGTTCCCAGAAGATGAACATCATGACGAAGTTGTTCGCCAGCACGATGCCGAGCATCGAGAAGGTGAACAGGCTCAGGCAGGCAAAATAGCGCGACATGCCGGGGTCATCGTGCATGTAGCCGTAGGAGTATATGTGAATGGCTGCACCGACGCCCGTGACGACGAGAAGCATGAGCAGGCTCAATGGATCGAGCAGCAAGCAAAGTTCGATGCTGACGCCGTCGGTGCCGGAGATGGAAATCCAGTCGAGCGCGGACGAGGCGGCGGACTTCGCCTCCGTCGCGCCGATCAGGACGAACAAGCCCACACTGACGAGGAACGAGAGGCAGACGGCCACGATGGAGATCATGCCGCTGAGCTTGGCATCGCGCCGGGTGAAGACCGTGGTGACGAACACGGCCAGGAGCGGCAGCAGGAGCACGATCCACGCTACGTCTTCGGGGAATTTGAGAGTGTCGAAGTCAATCATTCAGCAGACCCGGTTCGCTTTCCAGCTACTTTCAGTTTGCGTGGTTTGAGCCGGACGTATTTCGCGCCGGAGGTTTTTTCCCGTTCCCGCAGGTCACGAAACATCGCGTGGATGTCGTAATTGTATTTGGCAGCCAAAGCGTCTTTGGCTTTCCAGACTTCTTCCAGAATCTCGTCTTTCATCCTAAATTCATGCTCCCATCAATTCGTCCGGCGTGCAAACCACCGGACACTGGAACCCGTGGTTCCGGCAGACTTCCTCTTCTTTGCGCAACAACTCCGCGTTGGCGATATGCCGGCAGTTCCACGTCAGTAAGAAGTGCATGGCGTGGGCCGCCGACACCGCGATGTGCGCGGCATCCCGACTGGCCTTCGCTGGCAGGACGCCCGATGTCAACAAAGTCTCCGTCAACGCTTCTGATTCCGATGTGGCAGCCAGCCTGGGAAACGGCTTCAACAATTCCAGACGCCTTTTCGCCATCGCTGGCTCGCCCAACGCCACTTCGTCGATAACCACATCCGAGATGAACACCTCGAAATCACGCAGCCGTTTCGCCCACCAGTGATGGGTGACCTTTTGGCGGGCAGCGGTAATCGCATTCTTGCTCGGCCGGGCCACATAGTAGCTCGGAATCGTGGTTTCGAGATAAAGGCGCGCTCTCATCTCAGAGTTTCATCGATGCCAAATCTTCGACGTGCGCTGACTGGCGCTTGCGGTAGAGCGCGACAATGAGCGCCAGGCCCACCGCTACTTCTGCCGCCGCCACGGTGATGATGAAGAAGACCATCACCTGGCCGTCGAGGTTGTTGTTGAACCGCGAGAAGGCCACCAGCGCGAGGTTGGCCGCGTTGAGCATCAGTTCCAGCGACATGTAGATCACCAATAAATTGTGCCGCAGCACCACGCCGAAGAGGCCGACGCAGAACAGCAACGCGCTGACGAAGAGGTAGTGTTCGAGGCCGATGGTCATTTCAGGTCCTTCTTGCTGAGCAGCACCACACCCACCATCGCCACCAGCAACAACACGGAGACGACTTCAAACGGCAACAGGTATTGGGTGAAAAGCAGCTTGCCGAGATCGGCGGTGCCGCCTTCGAGTTTCGGTTTCAGGCCAAAACCAACCCCGGATTTCTCCACAGTCTTGAGAATCATCGCTGCAATGGCACCAACTGCAACCAAGGCGAGCGCAACCGCCGCCGTTCGCAACTTGCGGCGCTCCTCTTCCTTCAGATTCAGCAGCATGATGACAAAGAGGAACAGCACCATCACCGCCCCTGCATAGACGAGGATTTGCACCGCCGCGAGGAAAAAGGCATGCAGCAGCACGAATAACCCCGCCAGCGAGCCGATCGTCAGCACGAGGAACATCGCGCTAGTGACCGGGCTCCGGCTGAATGGATTGGCCACGACCAGCAGGGCGCAAACCAGCGTCAGGGCGGCGAAGATGTAGAAGAGGTAGGCTTCCATGTCCTTCTAGTTCACAGATCTTTCGGTGCCAATCCTGTCTTGCGTGCAATCCTGGCCAACATGCGGGGGCCAATCTCCTCGCCGTCGTGGAAGGCAAAGACGTAGTTCGGCCAGCCGGGTCGGTTCAGAACTCGGTGCGAGCCACCGGACTCTCGCTCGATGGTCCAACCGATCCTCAACAAGGCTGCCAGGACCAGTCGCGCCTTCTTTGCTCCCCATTGGCTCATGCGGCCACCGTGAAGGCGTCGGCTGTGGCTGGAATCTTCTCGCCATGTTCGATTCGGTCCGCGATGACTCGTAGCGCCAGCGCCTCTACCTTGGCAACGGCTTCAGCGCGGGTCTGGCCATAAACCATCACCCCCGGCAGGTCCGGCACCTCAGCAATCCAGCGCCCATCTTCTTCACGGTCTATTTCGATTTTCAGGTTCATGGTCGTTCAAGTTTTCACCGGAAAACTCTCCTGCTGCTTCGCTTCCTCGGCCTTCTGCTTCCACTTTTGGATGCGGTCCTGATGCGTGCCGCCGAGGGACAGGAGCTTTTCTTTGTTGAAGATCATCTCCCGCCGGTTCGTGCCGATCAAGGAATAGTCCTGCATGAGAAAAATGGCTTCCTCCGGGCAGACTTCCTGGCAAAAGCCGCAGAAGATGCAGCGGAGCATGTTGATCTCGAACTCGCGCGGCATCTTCTCCGCGTTCGGGCGGTCGGCGGGCGCGTCCTCGGGACCGGGCGGCGTGATCTTGATGGCCTTGGGCGGACAGACGAATTCGCAAAGCTGGCACGAGACGCACTTGGTGTGGCCCTCCTGATCGCGTACCAGATACGGCGCGCCACGATAGCCGGGCGGGATGGCAGGCCGCTGTTCTGGATACTGGAGTGTGACCTTCTTCTTGAAGAAGTGGCGGATCGTGACCTTGAAGCCGTTCAGGATCGCCGGGAGGTAAAGGCGTTCCGCAATCGTGAGGGGTTGGCGCGGAATGATCATGGCTTCTCCAGGACAACGGCAAACCAGCCGCGCGTGGCAAGTCCTTCCGCGCTTCCGCCGAAACCCGTCACCGACACGATGCGCCAGCGGTCGTCCAGATAGGATTGAAGATGCTCCTCGACCAAGCCGTGCTTGTCCGCGAACGAGCCGACCAGCATCTTGCCTTTGGCATAGGCGCCGTTGTCGAGATAGATGGTGACGAGTTTTTGCATGGCTCAACTTCTCCACCACAGGACGATCGCCGTCACCACGATGTTCGCCAGCGCCAGCGGCAGGAAGCGGCGCCAACCCAGATTCATCAACTGATCGTAGCGGAAGCGCGGCCACATCCAGCGCACCCAGATGAAGAGCACGATCAGCGCGACGGTCTTTGCGAGGAAGACGGCGATGTGAGCCAGTCCGGAGATCAGCGTCGTGGCTGGCTGGTCGAGGCCGAAGAACGGCAGCGTCCAGCCGCCCAGGAACAACGTCACCATCATGGCCGAGGACGCGATCATGTTGGCGTATTCGCCCATGAAGAAGAGCGCGAACTTGATCGAGCTGTATTCGATGTTGTAGCCGCCGGCCAACTCCTGTTCGGCTTCAACCACGTCAAAGGGGAGGCGATTTGTCTCGGCAAACGCGGCGGCGAGGAAGATGGCGAAGGCGAGCGGTTGTTTGAAGATGAGCCAACTGAACAGCCCATGCGACTGGTAGTCGATGACCTTGCTGAGGTTGAGGCTTTCCACTAGCATGAAGAGCGGAATGACCGACAGGCCCATCGACAGCTCGTAGGAAATCATCTGCGCGCTGCCCCGGATGCCGCTGAGGAACGGGTATTTCGAGTTCGCCGCGTAGCCCGCCAGCACGATGCCGTACACGCCCAGCGACACGATGCCGAAAGTGAACAACACGCCGACGTTCAGGTCGGCAATGACCATTTTCTGCGCGCCGAGATTCGAGCCAAACGGAATCACCGCGAGGACGATCAAGCCCGGCAGCATGGCGATGAACGGCGCGAGCCAGAAATAGACTTTCCGCACGTGGCCCGGAACGAAGTCTTCCTTGAGGAACGCCTTCAAGCCGTCCGCTGCCGGTTGGAGCAGACCAAAGAAGCCGACACGGTTCGGCCCGATGCGGTCCTGGACGAACGCGGCCACCTTGCGCTCGATATAGACCGTGTAGGCCACGAGGAACATCGCGATGCCGACGGCCACCGCCACCTTCACCGCGCTGAAGACGGCAAATTGCTGGGCAGGAGTGAGATGGTTGAGCCAGTCCATGATTGAGACGCTATGCGAAATCAGGCCGCCGCCAGCGGGATTTCGGTCTTTTCGCCCTTAGCGTCATTCTGTACCACCAGCAAGCCGCCATCTTCGGCGCGGAGTTGCTCATTGGCGTTGAGCAACTCGATACCATAGACGTGGCCGTCAGGAGCGATGTCGATGTTCAACTCATCGCTGATCTGGAGCGTCTCGACCTCGGCGGATTTCTCCGCCAGCCGGATGTAGGCGATGTTGTATCGCGGATCGTAGGTCAGTTTCATAGGCTCAGAAAAACTTCGTGATGACTGTGATCACCATCCAGCCGTCCGGTTCCGACACGGCGTAGGCGATCACCTGTTTATTGGAATAGTATTGCCCCCGCCATTCGCTTCCGAAAGGGAAATTCCGGCGAAAGCCCGTGCGGCCAAACTTGGCCGGGAACGTGCCGCCCTGCGACACCGTCGCAATGACCTCGGACTCGGTGGCACCGCGTTCGGCGAGGCGTTGCTTGGCATGGGGGTGCAGTGTGACTTTCATCACGTGAGTCAAACCTGCACCGTCACTCCGATGCCGCCCAAGCCGGCCCACGTCAGGCCGCCGAAGCCGGGCACTTCTTTCGCCATCTGGTTGAACAAACCTTCAATGTTTGTCGGCAGGCTGGCGCCAGTGACGCTGGCGACCAACTCAACAAGGAACTCGCACTCAGGCCGCGCCTCGCCGGGCGGCTCGACGGCTTTCCAGAATTTCTGCACGCGGCCTTTGATGTTGGTGAACGAACCACGCTTCTCGGCGTGAGCGCAACCGGGCAGGAGGTAGTGGGCGGCGGCGGTGGTGGCATTCGGCAGAATGTCGCTGACGACGAGCAGGTCGAGCTTGCCCAGCAGGTCAGCACTGATGCCGTGTTTTGTCACGTCTTCGCCGAAGACAATCAGCGTCTTGATCGTGCCGCTGCGGATGCCATCGGCGATCTTGGCAAGGTTGCAGCCCATCTCGGCGTAGGAATCCACGATGCCGGTCAGGATTGCGCCGTTGGTGTTTGGGTTCTTGTCAGCGTTCACCAGCAACTTGTCGCTGTCGCCGCGGCGCAGGACGGAGTCGGTGATGGCGCCGAGTCTGATCGCGAGTTTTTTGAGCAGCCAAAGTTCCTCGTTCGTCTGCCGCGCGGAAGTCACGATGGCGACGGAGCCTGATGGCGCTTTCTTGAGCTTCTCGGAAATCTTACCGAGCGTGGCCTGCCAAGTTCTGACTTCTGACTTCTGATCTCTGACTTCTTTCAGTCTGTCTTCCCGCCCAATCCACTTGTAGTTCAGCCGGCCGGCGTCGCACATCCACGGGCCGTTGACGGCGTCGTTGTCGCGCGGGACGTAGCGGTAGATTCTCTCTTCGCGCGAGCCGATGAGGATGTTGCAGCCGGTGCCGCAACTCGTGCAGATGGACTTGGTTTCTTTCAGGAACCAGACGCGCATCTGGAAGCGGAAATCTTTCGACGTGAGCGCGCCTACGGGGCAGATGTCCACCGTGTTGAGCGTGTAGTTGTTGTCGAAGGCGCGGCCCGGATAGGCGGCGATGGTGTTGTAGCTGCCGCGATTGATGATGCCGAGCGCGTCGTCGCCAGCGATGTCGCGAGTGAAGCGGATGCAGCGCGAGCAGAGAATGCAACGCTCGTCGTCGAGCACGATGCGCGGACCGAGATCCACGGCCTTGGACTTGTGGACCTTCGCCTCGACGAAGCGGCTCGCGGACTGGCCGTATTGAACGGAGTATTCCTGAAGCTTGCACTCGCCCGCCTGGTCGCAGATGGGACAGTCGAGCGGGTGGTTGATGAGGAGGAATTCCAGCACGCCCTCGCGCATGGCTTTCACGTTGGGCGTGTCGGTGTAAATCTCCATGCCGGGCGTGATGGGCGTGGCGCAGGCGATGGCCGGGCGCGCCGACTTGTTGATGACGAGCGAGCCGTCCGGATTCTTGACTGGCTGGCGATCCGGGCCGAGCGCGGGCGTGCCGAACTCGACGAGGCACATCCGGCAGTTGCCGGCGATGGGCAGGTTCCGGTGATAGCAGTAATGCGGCACTGTGACGCCCGCTGCTTCGCACGCTTGGAGCATGGTCGTGGCGACGGGCTTGCCCTGCCAGTCGGGCGTGAGCTTGGGCGCGGCCACAGGAATGCCATTCAGCTTCACCGTCATGGTGTCGGCGGGCGGGGGAGCAGTTGTTACGGGTGTGGACATCTGCGTTTAGGCCAAACGGTCCTTCCAGTAATCAGGATGCCGGCTCAAGTGCATGACCGCGACGATCTGAATTCGATCCGGCAGCTCACGGTAAAGGAGCCGGTAGGGGAAAGTTTGCAGACGGTAGCTTCGCACTGGTTCCTCGTAGAAAGCCCAGCGATCGGGATGGTGACGAACCTGTTCCTTGCCTTCGCGGACGGCATCCAGGAATCTCCGGCCTAACCCCGGCTGCCGCTCGTCGTAGAAACAAGCTGCCTCGGTCAATTCCGTTTCGGCAATGAGGAGGTAGGTGAGGCGCTTCACTTCAGTTTCCGGTAGGCATCCCGCATGACTTCGTTCGCGTCTCGCTCGGAAAGTTTTCCCTCATCGAAAGCGCGGCAGCGATCCACGGCTTCCTTCTTCCACGCGGCCTCGATCTCAGCATTCTCTTCGTCATCCTCCAAACTCACGAGGAGTTTCTGCGCCAAAGCGGCTCGCGCCTTCCCGGGGAGCGAGAGGGCCTCGATGAATACTTGCTCGGTTGTTGTGCTCATAAAACATCCTCCGATTCACGGCTGCTTGGCCGCCAATCGCTTCACAAATTCGCGGTGTTCCTGGCTCGCGATTCCCTTCTTCAAAACCGCCTCCACTTTGCGCTTATCTGCCGCCAGCAACGCCCGCAAGTCGAGCCACAGACCGGGAAACACGGCGCTGCAATACACCCCGTCGGCGCGTGGCTTGAGCGGCACATACGCGCTGTCCTGCAAGGTCCACCAGTCGAAGCGCGCGTCCATGACCTGCCAGAGCAGGAATTCTTGCGCGCCAATTCGTTCGTACACCCGGCGTTTTTCGTGCGCGTCGTAATCTTTGCTGGTGACGGCGACTTCAGCCAGCAGTTCGGGAGCGCCTTCGATGTAGTTGTCCGTGGAAATCCACGACTTTCCAATGTGGGGCCGCGCGATCCGCAGCAGACAATCGGGTTGGTACTCGTTCCGGTTGTCGAGCCGCACCGACGTTGCCACGCGCGCGCTCACGCCGGGTGTCGCTTCTGCGTAACGGTCCAGGTAGCGAAACAGCAAGCTGTGCGAACTGCTGTGGAGATCTGAGATGGGCGGCGGCATAAAGACAATTCCTTCAATCAACTCGGCCCGCTTGAGTTCCGGCGTGGCATCCCACCGCCGCTCAAATTCACAGCGCGACAAATGTTCGCCATTGCGCAACGGCGCTTCAATGGTCTTGCCGCTATTTTTGCGCGCTCTTGGTCGTTCTAGGATTGCGGTCGTCATACCAAGGAAATCGAATCACAGTTGGGGGCTGGCGGCAATTTTCATTTCCGGCGTCGCCGCAACTCCGCTTCCGGCCCGCTTCGCCTCATCCGCCGCGCCTTTGGCGACGAACTCGTCTTTGAACTTCGCGACGAAGCTTTGCACCGGCCAGGAGCAGGCTTCGCCGAACGCGCAGATCGTGCGGCCGCCAGGGATGTTGTCGGCAATCTTGGCGAGGTAATCGGCGTCCTGCGCGCGGCCTTCGCCGTGGGTGAGACGGCGGAGCGCCTTGGCCATCCAGAGCGAGCCTTCGCGGCAGGGCGTGCATTGGCCGCAGCTTTCGTGGGCGTAGAACTCGCTGATATTCGCCAGCGCCGCCACGATGTCCGTGGTGTCGTCCATCACGATGATGGCGCTGGAGCCGGACATCGTGCCCGCCGCGGCGAGCGAATCGAAGTCATACGGCAAATCGAGCATCTCGACCTGTTGCTCGACATCGCGGCCGTCGGGACCGCGCTTCTTGATCTTGAATCGTTCGCCGGCCTTGAGGACTTTTGCCGAGGAACCCCCGGGAATGACGGCTTTCAAGGTTCGCCCTTCGCGCAAGCCCCCGCCGAAGCCCTCGTGGAAAATGAGTTCGCCCAGCGTGACTTTGCCGACTTCGGTTTCGTAGTAGCCGGGTTTGCGGACGTGGCCGCTGAGGCTGACGATGCGCGTGCCGGTGTTGTTCGGCGTGCCGAGTTTGGCGTATTCGGCGCCGCCCATCGCGACGATGTGCTTCACGTGACAGAGCGTCTCGACGTTGTTGACGATGGTCGGGCACTGGTAGAGGCCGAGCACGGCCGGAAAATACGGCGGCTTGATGCGCGGGTAGGCGCGCTTGCCTTCAAGCGATTCGATCAGGCCAGTCTCCTCGCCGCAGATGTAAGCGCCCGCGCCACGATGGACGTGGAGTTCGAGATCGTAGCCGCTGCCGAGAATGTTCTGGCCGAGAAGACCCTTCGTCTTCGCCTCGCGGATGGCACGGTTCAGGATGCGCGCGCCTTCGTGCATCTCACCGCGGATGTAGATGTAGGCGAGGTGAACGTCGTTGGCGTAGCTGGAGATGATGAGGCCCTCCAGCAACTGGTGCGGGTCCTTGTAGATAATCTGCCGGTCCTTGAATGTGCCCGGCTCGGATTCGTCGGCGTTGCAGATGAGGTAAATCGGCTTGCCACTGCGACGGTCCACGAAGTTCCACTTCATGCCGCAGGAGAAGCCCGCCCCGCCGCGACCGCGCAGGCCGGAGAGGCTGACTTCACGGCGCAATTGCTCCGGCGCGGTGAGCGTCTTGCCGTCGGCGGTGGTCGCGGGCTTCAGCGCCAGCGCCTTTTTCAAAGCCTCGTAGCCGCCGTGGCGCAAGTAGCAGTCGAGGTCCGGCGTGTAACCGGGCTGATCGAGGTGCTTCAGAATGAGGCGGTATTCTTGCGGCATATCAACGGCTTGACTCCCTCCGGGAAATCTCTAGGTTAGCCCGCGCCTCGCACTGCCCGATGGTGTAACGGTAGCACAGCAGACTCTGGATCTGTTTGTCATGGTTCAAATCCATGTCGGGCAGCCAAACTTTCCCCAACAACGATTTAGCTTTTTCCCAACTGCACATCTTCCCGGCGGCCAGCTCGGCATCCGAAAGTTTCAACCGCCAAAAGCCAGGCCGCTGCTCCAACCGACGCAGTCTCGCCTTCTGGCGCTCCAACTCGCGAAGTGAACGCACGCCACCCCACATCCCAAGAGCCTTCAGGCAATTCTCGTTCATCTGCCAACGTTCATCGGGTGTGCCTGCAAGAGCGCGAGCTTGGGCAATCTTTTGCTCTTCGCTCAAGCCTCGCATCCGGCGGATGCAGCGATAAACTTTGGGCCAATCTTTCAACACAGGTCAAGGCGAGCTGGAATCATTCCGGCAGCAGACATTCACGTCCACCAGTGATCGGTCCGTTTTCCATCGGAGAAAATCGCCCTTCAGATCGGGATGTGGTTGTGGCGTCGTGGAAACGTTGTCCCCCCGTATCGAGGGGCGGCAGGGTGTACTCCTGCCTCGTGGCAAGCCCTTCGCGCTGCATTTCTTCGTAGAACCGGCGCAACTCCCTGAACTCGTCGTTCTGGGCGAGTCTATTACCGTTTTCTTTCAGGACCTTTTCGACATTTTCGACAATGCTCATAAATCAGATCGCTCAGAAGTAATTTCGGCTGTGAAGGAAGATTTTGTAGTTTTGTCTGCGGACGTACTCTAGCAGCAGATCGTTGTACGAGCGAATCAGCGGACGAAGCTTCGGATCGTTGGAGTAGTCCTCAATTTTCAGTCGCAGCACGCTCTTCAACGTGCCGACGCCGATCATTCGCCCGTGCGAGTGCCAAATCTTATTGTCCCCCAGCACACGGGCAATCTCTTCGGCTCGTTGCTCTTTCTCCTCCGGCGTGACCGGCTTGCCAAGCTTGTCGGGATTAGTTTCGTGCGCAGTCCAACTGCTGAACTTGTATTGCACAAGCCATTTCTTGAGGAGGGTGACGGTCAAATTCCGCGCCTGTTCGTAGCGGCTTAGCATGGCCAAATCCTGACTCTGTAGAATGAGGAATTCGGCTTTGGTCAATTCATCCTTTCGGGCCTTCTCCAGCAACTTCTCGACCTGATCAAGGTAGCCGAGCGCCGGGACATACTCCTTGCCGTTGAAAACCTGAGGATCAATCGGGCCAAGCGAGGAGGAGTAGTCCATGAAAATCTTGTCGCCCGACATACAGAGAATCGTGCCCGCTGACATCGCGTAATCAGGAACCACAAAGTACACGTCTTTGGGATAGTGGTGGCGGATGATCTCCACCATCTTTTCGACCGTCTCCACGTTGCCGCCAGGCGAGTTCAGGATGATGGCGAGCCTTGCCCTGGCCTTCCCACCTTCTTGGAGCTTCTCGATGAAATCGCGAAAGCCCTTTTCGTAATACGGGTGAAACTCTCCGAAGTAAAAGACAACGTCTGCCTCGAACTGCTTCTCCAGTTCTTGGAGCCGTTCGGAGAGAACGCTTTTGATAGTGTCGTCTAGGATCAGCATGGTGTTCTGGCTTTCATTTACACCTCGCGACAATTTCCTCCGCCTTCTTCGTCGTGACACCTTCGTAGAACTCCTCGTTGCACATCATCACCGGCGCCGTGCCGCAACTGGCCAGGCACTCCACGAACTCGACCGTGAACTTGCCGTCCGGCGTGGTTTGCGGGCCGTGCTTGTGCGGATCGAGGCCGAGCTTGCCGCACAGGTGCTCGTGCAGCTTGAACGAGCCGCCCAACATGCAGCTCAGCGTCCGGCAGACTTTCAGATGAAACTTCCCGATCAGCTCCTGATGGAACATCGGGTAAAACGTCACCAGTTCGTAAACGTTGATCGGCTGCAAGCCCAGCTTGGCCGCCGTCCACTCCATCGCTTCGGGCGAGATGTGACCGAAGTGATCCTGCAAGGCGTGCAGCACCATCACCGACGCGCTCCGCTTCTGCGGATAGTGCGTGATCAGTTCGTTGATCTCGGCTTCGATCTTGGAGGGAACGTTGAAGCTCATCGGTCACACTCCCCCATCACGAAGTCGAACGACCCCAGGATCGCCGTGATATCGCTCACCATGTGCCCCGGCAGCAGATGCGACAGGACGCTCAAGTTCACGAACGACGGCGACCGAATCTTCAGCCGATACGGCGTGCCGCCGCCACGGCTGTTGATGTAGAAGCCCAGTTCGCCCTTCGGATTTTCCGCGCCGAAATAGACCTCGCCCGGCGGCGCGTTCACACCTTGCGTCACGATCATGAACTGGTGAATCAACTCCTCCATCTTCGTCAGGACCTTTTCCTTCGGCGGCAACACCGTCTTGCCGTCAGGAATGTTCACCGGCCCGCCGGGCAGCTTGTCGAGGCACTGATGCACGATCCGCACGCTCTGGCGCATTTCCTCCATGCGCACCAGGTAGCGGTCGTAGCAATCGCCGACCTCGCCCAGCGGCACCTCGAAGTCCAACTCGCCATAGACCAAATACGGATGCCGCTTGCGCAAGTCGTAATCCACGCCGCTGGCGCGCAGGTTCGGGCCGGTCATCGCGTAGTCGATCGCCACTTCCTTCGAGATCACACCCACGTCCTTCGTGCGGTCCATGAAAATGCGGTTCCGCGTCAGCAACTTCTCCGTCTCGTCGATGTTCACGACGACCTCGTTGAGAAACTTGCGGCACTCGTTCGTCCAGCCCGGCGGCAAATCGCGCGACACGCCGCCGATGCGCGTGAAGTTCGTGGTGAACCGCGCGCCCGTCAGCTTCTCGCACAGGCTGTAAATCTTCTCCCGCTCGGTGAACGTGTGGAGGAACACCGTCATCGCCCCCACGTCCATCGCGTAGCAGCCGATGCCGAGCAAGTGCGACGAAATCCGGGCCAGTTCGCAGCAGATCACGCGGATGAACTGGCAGCGCGGCGTGAGCTGTTTGTCGATGCCCATCAATTTCTCCACCGCCAGGGCGTAGGCGACGTTGTTGGCCAGTGGCGCGAGATAATCCAGCCGATCCGTGTAGGGGATGAACTGACAATAGGTCATGTTCTCCGCGATCTTCTCGTCGCCACGATGCAGGTAGCCCACGTCCGGCGTGGCCTTGGTGATGATCTCGCCGTCCAATTCGATCACGATGCGCAAGACACCGTGCGTGGCCGGATGCGACGGCCCGACGTTCAGGACCATCTTGTCGCCGCTCAACTCCTGCAAATCGTCAGCCTGGGCAAGCGTCTGCGCCGCCTGCTCGGCTTGCGCCGCTGGCTCGCGAAATTGGATTTCTTGAACAGCCGCCACAATTACCTTCCGAAAACCATCATCAAGACAAACGCGGTTGCGCCCAGCGCAAACACGACTGCCATCACCATTCCAAAACAACCCGCCTTCTTCGGCAACGCGCTGGACTTCTCCGGCTGCTTGAAGCGCAACTGCCGCTCCAGTTCCTCGACCCAATCCTTTGCTTCCTTCAAGCCAGTTCCAGAGGCCTCGCGGTAAAGCTTGATCGCTTCGATCTTCTTGCCGCCGAGAATTGCGGCTTCGATTTCCTGTTGCTGTTGTTCGGTAAGTTGAGCCATGAATCAGTGGCGTGAGCCGTTGCCGTTGCGTTTCGTCGCCTTGCGTCGGCGAGGGAATGCGACGACCGGTGCCGGCCCCGGCTTGCCTTGGACCTCGCGTGCCGGCATGACGAAACCGGGGTCGCCCATGCGTCGTGGAGCAATCTGCGCTTGTCTTACGGGGCCGGGAATAAGCCGTTTGCTGCGGGAATCCACTACGAGGTTGAGCCCCTCCAGTGTGTGCGCACCCAGGAGCGAGTAATCACCAGGCTCGGCAAACACCACTTCCTCGATGGTTTCCAAGTCACCCACGCGGATCACGGCGTAGCCGACGTCCCGATAAAGCCATTGGCCATTGGCCATTTGGTACGCCTGCCGCTTCTCCGGCTTGATCGCAGCTTGGACCAGCATCCGCTTGGGAATCCAAGTGGCCTCGCTGCCCGTGTCCACCATCAACTTCGGAATCCGCACCGCCTTCTCGCGATCGACGGCGTTCTTGATCAGGCAACCCACATTGAATGTTCCCATACGTCCTGGTCGTGTTGTTCTCATGACTCCACTGTACGCACTCGCGGTTCGCGCTCAATCGCATCCTTGCCGCCCGCGACGGTGACGAATGGTCCGCCTTCCAGCGGTGCGGGCTTGGTGAACGCCACGTCTGGCAACTCCGTCGCCTTGCCGGCCAGCGGGAAATCCTTCCGCAGCGGGAAGTAGGGATAGCCCTCCCACATCAGGATGCGACGCAAGTCCGGGTGCCCGCGGAAGCGGATGCCCATCATGTCGTAGATTTCGCGCTCGTGCCAATCGGCGGTGCGCCAGATCGTGCTCACCGTCGGCAACTCCGACTTTTCCTCCGCCACCTCGACCTTGAGGCGGAGATGGCAATAATGACCCAGCCCGTAAAGTTCATAAACAATCGTCCAGCGCGGGTCTTCGCCGTAGTTATCGATGCTCGAAACGTCGAGCAGGAAATCAAACCCCAGCGTCTTCCTGGCGAACTCGCAGACCTCGGCAATCCGCTCCGCGTCCCCCAGCTTCACCGTGACCTCACCGCGAAACTCCGTCGGTTCGGAGACGAGTTCTCCGAACTTGGCCTTGAGTTGTTGGGCGAGTTCGAGGGGAGTCATCTGGGATTTGAAATTTCAAACTTCAGATTTCAAATGGCGCGTCACGCCGCAAGCGGCCTGCCTTTCTTCAGCGTCTTCAACAGCGGCTCGCGGCTGATCTTGTTCTGCAACTTGATCAAGCCATCCAGCAGCGCCTCAGGCCGCGGCGGACAGCCGGCGATGTAAACATCCACCGGCAGAATCTGATCCACGCCTTGCAGCACCGCGTAGCTCCGATACATGCCGCCCGTCGAAGCGCACGCGCCCATCGCGATGACCCACTTCGGTTCGGCCATTTGATCGTAGATGCGCTTCACTGCCAGCGCCATTTTGTAGGTGACGGTGCCGGCCACGATCATCACGTCGCACTGGCGCGGGGAAAACCGCATCACCTCCGCACCGAAGCGCGAGATGTCGAACCGGCTTGCGCCCGTGCCCATCAATTCGATGGCGCAGCACGCCAGCCCCATCGGCATGGGCCACATCGAATTCTTGCGGAACCAATTCAGGGCCGCATCGAGCCGGGTGACGACCGTATCACCCTCAATCTTTGAGTCATAACCGTATTGCGTTTGGGTTTGCATCGGTATCGCGCACCCGGCGCCGCCGGCGCGCAACTGAAGCTACGCAGGGGGTCAGGAGGGCGCAAGATGAATCCAGAGTCACAACGCAACGCCCTTCGATTCGCCGCGGGAACACGCGCTGCCGGCTGCCGATCAAGTGGGACTTCCTGCCGAAACCGGACTCCGCGCCTTACCGCTGAGGCAGGCTGAATCGTGCGACCTCATCGGCGTAGCCCTCACGAAAGGTAGGGTATTTGAACGCGCACCCCAATTCAGCCTTCAGTTTGGCGTTGGAGACGACTTTGTTGGTCAGATGTCGCTTGGGAGATGCCGAGGCCACGTCCGCGCCCTCGGATGGCATTGGCCTCCCCAGATGCGCGGAGAGCCAGCGAAAGAATCCCGTCTGCGTCACAGGCTCGTCATCCGCCACGTTGTAAACCTCTCCGGCCCTTCCCCGCTCCAATGCCGCGATGATCGCGCCCACCACGTCGTCCCGATGAATCATGTTTAGAATCCTCTGCCCTCCGTCCGCCAACGCCATCTCCCCGCTCACGAACTGTTTGAAGTAGTGCCCGCGTCCTGGCCCGTAGATGCCAGCCAACCGCAGCACCACCGCTGGAAGGCCTTGTTCACGCGCCGCCGCCAGCAGGAGCCTCTCCGTCTCCACGAGAACCCGGCCCGTTTCCGTGCCCGGCTCAGTGGGCCTCGACTCGTCCACAATCGAGCCGTCGTTCTGGCCGTACACGCCGGTACTGCTGGTATAGACGAGCTTCACGGGCGGCGCGCGCATGAGCCAGTTCACCAAGTTGCGCGTGCCTGCCAAGTAAACCCGCCGATAATCCTCCACGCCGCCTCTGGAGGACGACACCGTGTTCGCCACCCAGTCGAAGCAAGGTTCGATCTCCGCCAGGCTGGCAGGATCCGTGATGTCGGTGTGCAGGGGTTGAATTCCCGCTGCCCTCAACTCCCCATCTGCAGCCGGCGTCCGCCGCATCCCAAAAACTTCGTGCCCCTGCCGCGCCAATTCAGCGCCCAGTGGCAGACCGACGTAACCACACCCAATAATCAAGACTCGCATCGCTGAATCTACGTCTTCAGCCCGACTCCACCAACCGCACAGGCTGCGAACCCGTGCCCGCAGCCTGTGGCAAACTTCATGAACGCGGGAAGACTATCAAGGTTCCGCCAGAATCTTGGCGCGTTGCAGATGGTACTCCGATGGCGTGATCTGGTCTTTCTTGTAGGCATCCAGCAGTTCCGCCAGGCGTTGCTGCTTTGACTTTGGCCCGCTTGGAATTGCGGCCGTGGCAGGCTTCGCCACCGTTGCTTTGACCGGGGCGGGGGCCACTGTCGTGGTCACCGCCGGAGCCGTCGGTGGGACGACAGCGGTGGTCGCCGCCTGCTCAGCTTGCCGGCGTTGGTCTGCCGGCGTCTTTTCGGCAACGACCTTCTCTGCTTTCGCTTTCTCCGCGCTGGCCTTGTCTGCCTTCGCCTTTTCCGCAACCGCTTTCCTCTCTTCGGCCTGAAGTTTCTCCGCCGCTTCGCGGTCAGCTTTGGCCTTGGCCTCGGCCGCCTTTTTCGCCTCTGCCAGACGCTCGGCTTCCGCCTTCTCGCGGGCCTTGGCTGCTTCCTTGTCGGCCTTGGCCTTGACGGCCGCCGCTTCCTTCTCCGCAGCCAGACGTGCCTTCTCGGCTTTGGCCACCGCCTTCTGCTGCACCCTGGCGGTCCTCGCGTCCAGTTCAGCCTGCTTCTGCTGAACGGCAGCGCGGGCGGCAGCCTCTTGTTCCGCGGTTAGTTTGCCAACGGCTGGAGCGGGAACGGCCGGAGAGGAAGTCACGACCGCCGGCTGCGGTGCGATCGGGGCTGCGGGAGCAACCGGAGCAACGGGAGCAGCGGGCGGTGTGACCGGCTGCACTTTGAGGCGGGCCTGCGTGTCCTTCAGCGCCATTGCGCGGGCCTCGGCCTCCACGCGGGCTTTCTCCGCATCGAGCTTGCTGTCGGACGCGGGCCGGATCGTCGCGGCCGGCGGCGGGACGGCAACCGGCTGGGCGACGGGCATCGCTGGCGGTGTCACCGGCGGTGCTGCCACAGGCTTCACGGCGGGGGCCAGGCCCATCGCTCGTTCCACGGCGGCGCGCGCAGCGGCTTCCTGTTCGGGAGTCATGGCGGTCGGCGGAACCTGAGGCGCCACGGACTTGGCCGGAGTCGGCGTCGCCGCCACGGCCGGAACCGCCGCTACCGGAGTAACGGGTGCCGCGGGGGCCACCACCGCAGGGGCCGCAGGCACGACAGCAGCCGTCGGGACCGCGGGCGCAGCCGGTCCAGTGGGAGCGGGCGCAGGTTTGCCCTTCTCCGCCGCGCGAGCCTTCACGCGTGCCTCAATGTCCTGAATGGCTTTCTCCCGCGCTTCGGCCTCAGCCTTGGCCTTGGCGTCCGCTTCTTTGGTGGAGATAACAGCCGGAGCCGGGGGCGCTGCCTTCGGAGGCGGCGTGGTTGTCGTGGCGGGCGTTTGGACCTTGGCCGGCGTTGGTGCCTTGGGCGTCGGCGCCTTCTTCGCCGGAACAGGCTCGGCCATCGCCTTCTCCAAGGCGGTGCGGGCGGCCCTTTCCTGCGCCGGCGTCATAGGCGTCTGCGCCGTCAGGACGCCGGTGCCGATCCCGGCCACACAAACCAACAAGCACGATTTGGAAAGTTGCATGGCGGATGATTACACCACAACAAGTGGCGGACGCAACAGGTAAAGCAAACCGGCAACCCAGCCCGCCGCCACGGCATTAGCCTGACGCCGCTTGCTCGAATTGCCGCCCCCACGCGCGCGCAAACGGATACCGCGCCAGCGACCGCACCATGATCCCCCGCACCTCGGCGCGGGTGATCTTGATGCGCCGCGTCGCGTCCAGAAAGCGCCCTTCACGCAGCCGCCCGATCGTCTTCACTCCGATCAGGACCGGCCACGCACACGCCAACCGCACCCGCACGCATCCGCGCGGCAGAGCGTTCGTGTAAGCCCAGCCCGCCGCCAGATGCGCCTGCGCGAGATCGAGGTGGGCTTCGTAAAGCGGGCGAACGCGCGGCTCGTTCGCCACCACCAACAGATCCGCCGGCGTCAGGCCAGACTCTGCCAGGCGCGTCGAGGGGAGATAACAACGTCCCAGCCGAAGGTCCTTCGGCAGGTCGCGCAGAATGTTCACCAGTTGGAGTCCCTTCCCAAAGCGCACGGCGTTCGCCAGCAGGACGGCCTCGTCCACCTCCGCGCTCGGGAAGAGATGCGCCCGGCACATCTTCGTCCAAAACTCCCCCACGCATCCCGCAACCCGATAGGTGTAGTCGTCCAAGTCAACCTCCGTCGCCAACGCCGTGACGGCCGGGGCTTGGCCTCCAGTCCGCGTCGCCACCGCGCCGAACCGCCGCAGGTCCAATTCCTGTCCGCTCGTGATGACTTCCAGCACTTCGCGAATCCGCCGCTGGTCCTCCGGAACAAATCCGTTCAACGCTTGGATCGCTTCTTCGATCCGCCCCAATAAAACCGCTTCCGCCCGCTCCGCCGCGGACGATGCTTCGCCGGCGGTGAACGAGGCGAAATCCAATTCTTCCACCGCGTCACCGAGGATGCGCTTCCGCAACTGATTCAACGCCTCCAGCCGCCCTGCGACCGGGATGATCTCCGTGTCGGCGATCGTGTCGGTCGCTCGCGCGAGCAAATACGCCAAGCCGATCTGCGGACGAATGGCCGCCGGCAGCACTCGCACGGTGAGGTAGAACGAGCGCGAGACGTTCTTCAGCAAATCGATCAACAAGTCTGGCGTGGCCATCGTTGGCGCCATCTAGCCACAACCGCGGCACAAAGGAAAGTGCCGGATCATTGGCTGCGCCGGTCCTCGGGCGCGGCGCTCAGCGGTTGCGGCACGCCGGGAGGAACAAGGCCGTCAATCCAGATGTCGCCCGACCGGTGGAGATGGCAGGGCTGATTCAAGAAGGAGCGCGGGCAGCCTGCCCGCGTGTTTTTCGCTCCCATTTTCGACGGAACGCGCGGGCAGGCTGCTCGCGCTCCTCTCCGCGTGTTTCTTGCGGTTTAACGGGGGCGCGCCGCCCGAACCGCGTCAACGCGGAACTCCAAACGGGGTTTCAAACAGGCTCTAAGGCAGGCCGGATGCCTGCCCCGACGAACGGTGGCCGCTGCCCAGTTCCGGCGAGAGAAGCTGGACCGCGACCGTCACTTCCCCGCCCCAGCCAATCCCCCGCTCTTCTGCGTCAGTTCAATCAAGTCGCGCAGGATGCGCTTGCCCTCTTCCATGCTCGGGTCCACTGACGGAGCCGAATCGTCTTGGTCAGCCTCGGGGTCGTCATCGAGGAAAGAGGTCACCTTGGCGGCGACGGCATTGGTCTTGGTGGTGGGAGCCGGCAGCCCCGGCTCATCCGCGAGCTTGAGGGTGATGTCGTAGGTCTTGTAGTTCGGTTCGCCGCGGGCCTTGAGTTCCTTCTTCCGGGCCTCGGCGCGGGCTTCGTTCTCCTTTTTTTCCTTCCACCGCTCGGCTTCGTTCATGGAAACGGTCTTGTCCTCCTTGGTCTTCTGGTAGCGGCTGATGTCGTCGCGCACGAACGCGAAATCTTTGTCCTTGTCCACGCGCTCGGCGGACCGCTTGCGCAGTTCATCGAGGTAGGAAGAAGCCACGTTCACCGGCTCGAAGTCGGCCTTGCGGATCGTGTCCCACGGCATGGCGTTGGTGATGGAAGCCTCGCCCGTGTCGGCGTGGTTGTTGACCGACGGCAGCACGATGTCCGGCATCACGCCCTTGAGTTGCGTGGAGGAGCCGGTCACGCGGTAGAACTTGCGGATGGTGTATTTGAGCGCGCCGAGCACCGCATCGTTGGTCGGGGGTGGACGCACCAGCGGCGCCAGTTTGAGCAACGACTGCACGGTGCCCTTGCCGTGAGTGGACACATCGCCCACCACCACGGCCCGACCGTAGTCCTGCAGCGCCCCGGCGAGAATCTCGGACGCCGAAGCGCTGAACCGGCTGGTCAGCACGATCAAGGGGCCATCGCAGACGACCTCTTCGTCGGTGTCGGAATCGACGGTGATCGTGCCGTTGGAATCGCGCACCTGAACCACCGGACCTTGCTTGATGAACAGGCCGGTCAGATTGATCGCTTCCTCCAGGGAACCGCCCCCGTTGTGGCGCAGATCCAGGATGACGCCTTTGACCTCCTCCTGCTTGAGCTTGGTCAGCAGCCGTTTGACATCCGTAGTGGTGCTCTTCCGATCGGGCTTGCGGCTGTCCATGTTGGAGTAGAACGAGGAGAGGTCAATGACGCCCAGGCGCAGCGTCTTCTTGTCCTCCAGCGGCAGTTCAATGATCTTGGCCTTGGCTTCCTGGTCTTCGAGTTTGACCTCATTCCGGATCAGCGCGACGTGCTTGCGCATGGAGGGGTCGGGCGCGTCGGCGGGAATCATAGTCAGCCGGACTTCGGAGCCTTTCGGACCGCGGATCAGGTCCACGACCTTGTTCAGCTTCCAATCGATCACGTCCACCGGTTCGTTGGTGCCCTGGGCCACGGCCACGATCTTGTCGTTGGGCTTGACCTTCCGACTCAGCTTGGCGGGGCCGTTCATCAATTCGCGGATCTTCACGTAGCCGTCCTCCGAGGTGAGCACCGCGCCAATGCCGAACAGCGAGAGCCTCATGCTGATGTTGAAGTTCTCCAGGGCCGAGCGGCTCATGTAGTCCGAATGGGGATCGTAGGCGTGCGCCAGGGCCGTCAGATAGATTTGCAGCACTTCGTCGGAATCAAACTCTTTGAGCATCCGCCACTGCCGGCTGTAGCGCCGGGTGATGATCTTGACGATCTCGTCGGCGTTGTCTTTCTCCAGCTTGGCCACGATGGCTTTGGCCATTTCCGCCGGCTTCTCCTTGCCCAGGCGCTCCGCGACGAAATCGGCGATCTGGTCCGCTTTCTCGTCGCCCATCTTCCCCTTCAGGACGCCGGTGATCTCGTTGTACACTTTGATCTCCGCGGCGGGAGCGTCGTTCGTGGAAGCGGCGGCGGCCGCGGCTTCCTGCTCTTTTTTCAACTGCGCCTTCTTCTGTTTGCTGCTCGCAATGCTGGCCAGGATGTCCGCCGCCGATTTCTTGTTCAGCTTCTCCTCGATCAACTTCCCCACTTCGTCGGGACGCGAGAGGTTCAGTTTCTCCAGCAGATACTCGTAGCGGACGCGCTCGTGCCAGAGCTGGCGGGCTTCTGCCATGCCTTTGGGGCGGGGCTGGTCGCGGCGGTTGATGAGATAACGCTCCTGGCCGTCGAACGTGAACTTCTCCGTGGCGATCAGATTGGTCGCGAGGCCCATCTGTTCCTCGTAGCGCTCGAGGAACCGGTTGAAGATGCTGTAGGCGGGCGATGTGTCCCCCAGCCGCAGCGTCAAATCGTCCAGCGTTTCCCGCCAGCGGTTGAACTCCTCCTCGTCCGACTGGAGGAACAGCAGGTGGGCCGGGTCCAGCGCGTCCAGGTAACGGTCGAGGAACTTGGATGACATGGCGTCGTCAAACGGAATCTGGGAGTAATGCGACTGGCGGAGGATCATCCCCACGATCTGCGAGATTTTCCTGTCGTCCTCGCCGGGCCTGAGCACGACGTGGTTGGTCCGTTGCCGGTCCAGCAAGGTCAAGTCGCTCCCCAGTCGGACGAGGCGCTCCGTGACCGCGCTGGCCTGCGGGGGCGCGGCGGGCGGTTTTTGTTCCGTCTCCGCCGCTTGCGCGGCCATGAGGGCGAGGGCCAAGAGGCACCATCCGGGGTGTTTTGCCAGTTTCATGCGTTCAGTGATCTGCAACATGCGCGATAAAATATCACGGATTAGACCGCAGGCCTGGCGGAATGTCTCTTGAAATTTTTGAAAAACGGCGAGCGTATCTGAACGGCTGCCCCCGTCGTGGCAACGCTCAGATGCGCCTGCGCGGAAGAAACCGGCGCCTCTGGAGGCAATTGAAAAAAAACCGTAGCAGCCGACGTGAGGAGGCTCTGTCTTGATTTCAGATTTCAAATTTCAGATTTCGGATGCAAAGAGTGAGCCTGCCAAGGAACGGCGATAGATGGTTTGCAGACCAGGAGGAGAATCTGCGATTGAGGAGAAAGGCCTGTGCGGACTCTGCAAAGTCCGCACACCCAGATAGGCGGCCGAACCGGCCAAGTTCCTTGGCCCGATGCAGCAACTATCAGTTGCCCCGACTCTCCGCACGGCGGCGGCTACGGTTTTGCAGGAAGCTCTCTCTTCTCGACATTTTCCGGTCTTGCGTCGAGCATCGCCGCCGAGTTCATGTCCAATCCGGGTATGGCAAGCAGGCCAGAGACAAGTCAGTCGGGGCAGTCGCGATGCGGGGCACGCGGCCCGGCCGCGCTCGGGCTGGCGCTGGCGGCCTTCATGGCGGCGAGTGCCCACGCGGCAAACCCGGAAATCGTGATCAACGAGGTGATGTTCCACCCGCCGCTGGACCGCGATGATCTTCAGTTCGTGGAGTTGTTCAATCGCGGCCCGTCGCCGGCGGATCTGTCCGGCTGGTATTTCACCCACGGGATCAAGTTCGTCTTTCCGCCGCGCACGCTTCTGCCGGCGAACGGCTTTCTCGTCCTCTGCCGAAACAAGCCGGCGTTCGTCCGACAGTACGGCAGCGGCGTCGCGGTAGCGGGCGAGTTCGGCGGGAAGTTGAGTCACAGCGGCGAGAAACTCGAATTGGCCGACGCCGGCGGAGAAGTCGTCGATGCGGTGGGGTACTCCGATCGCGAGCCGTGGCCCACCGGCGCCGATGGCCACTCGGCGTCCTTGGAGCGCATTTGCCCTTTCGCCGCGTCCCAGGAGCCGGGCAATTGGTCCGCGTCCTCGTTGCCCGCGATCATCAAGCCCGCCGGCACGCCTGGGCGCACGAATGACAGTTACTCCAGCCATCTTCCACCGCTGGTCAAGGCGGTGCGGTCCTCCACCCCGAAGCCCGGCGAAGCCGTGTCCGTGACCGCGGAGGTGTCCGACGCCGACGGGCTGGGCGCGGTGACGCTGCGGTGGCAGTTGGCGCGGCCCGGAACTGAGGCTCCAGAGACAGAGGCCGCGATGACTCGCCTCCGGGGCGACGAGAAAGGCGGAACTTACCAGGCCCTCATCCCGGCGCAGCCTCCCGGCGTCGTCGTGCGGTTTCGTGTCCAAGCCATCGATGCCGCTGGAGCCACACGATGGCGGCCTTCGCCGAACGAACCGCGTCCGACTTACACGTTCTCCACGTTCGTCAACACGAACACGGCGCGCATTCCCTTTGCCTACGTGCTGAACTCGCCTTTGTCCGCAGCCGACCGGCGGGCACGCCCGCGAGGCCGGCTGGTGCGTGAGCCGGCGGGCGAACCGGTGCGCGGCACCGGCACGTTCGTCTATGCGCCGCCGGGCGGCGGCGAAGTCCTCACGTTTGATCACGTGCTGGTGCGTTCGCGCACCGGCGGCTTCAAGGTCCATTTTCAAAAAGACCGTCCGTTGCAGGGCATGACGAGCATCAACCTCATCTTCGAGGACGGGCCTCGCCGGGTGTTGTCGGAGCCGCTCGCCTACGAACTGTTCCGGGCGGCGGGGGTGCCGGCGCCCTGGAGCGCGCATGTCCGCGTGTGGGTGGACGGCCGGCCCTTGGGCTATCAACTTCTCGTGGAACAGCCGAACAAGTCGTTCCTGACCCGGAACCAACGGGACAGTTCCGGCCATCTCTACAAGCTGAACTGGCGGGGCCACGGCGTGGTGGGACAGCACGAGAAGAGGACCCGCGAGAGTGAGGGCCACGGCGATCTGGTCCAATTGATCGACGCGCTCAACGCGAAGACCGGCGCGGACCAGTGGAAAGTCATCCGACAGCAGTTCCACGTTGAAGAACTGGCCAGTTACTACGCGGTCAACATGTGCATCCAGAACTGGGACGGCTTCTGGAACAACTACTATGCCTACCACGACACCGGCGGCAGTGGCCGATGGGAAGTCTTCCCCTGGGACGAAGACAAGACCTGGGGTGACTTCGATGGCACTTCCCGCAATTACGACTGGTACGATATGCCGCTGACGTTTGGCATGAACGGCGTCCGGCCACCGCTCTGGAACCCGCTGTCCCGGGCCAACGGCCCGCATGGCGGCCCGGCCTGGTGGCGCCGTCCCGGATGGTTTTCCGGCCCGTTGCTGGCCAACCCGGACTTCCGCCAGCAGTTCCTCCGGCGCCTCCGCGAACTGTGCGAGACGGACTTCACGGAGAAGAAACTTCTGCCGGTCATCGACGAGATGGAGAAGCGCCTGGAGCCGGAGATCGCAGTGCGGGCGCGGGTTTTGGGCGCGGACCCACGGCAACATCTCGACGACTTTCGCCGTCACCTCCAGTCGTTGCGCAACCAAGTCAAGCACCGCCGCCAGTTCATCTTGGATGAATTGAACAAGCCGACGGGGCTTCTGGGAGTCCTGGTTTCGCCCCTGACGTGGTTTCTCCTCGGATTGGTCGCTGCGGTGACCGGCTTGGTCGTGGTCGTGCGACGGTCCTTTGCCTTGAGGAAGAGCTTCCGCGTCCGGCCCTACACCGGGCCGGCGCCGCCACGACTACCCATCCCGCCACGGCCGGTGCCGCCGCCTCTGCCACGATGCCTGCCCCATCCCTGACGCAACGCGGCTCCATGCCACGGTCGGCCGAAACCTTCACCGACATTGGGAGCCACGCCGTCCCTTCCCGCCAAGCAGCCGGCTGAGAAGTCGTTGGCAAGACCGTCAGCGTTGCGCGGCGTTGCTGTCGTTCCTTCGGCCCTCACAACGATCTCAGACGACTCGCCAAAATACCCTTTGCACTTTTGTTACGGTTGTGTGACAAACGCCCCCGACACGTTCTAAAACCAATTTGTCACCATGTTTTCGCTGCAAAAACTCCTGGGCAAAGACGACAAGTTTTTCGCCCTGCTTGAAGCCAGCGCCGAAGAAGGCCGCGCCAGCGTGCTCGCCTTGAAGCGCATCCTCACCAACCCTTCCGTGACTCCGACCCTCGACGAGTTCGTCACCTCCCGCCGCAAGGACAAACAGATCACCAACGAGATCAGTGAACTCCTCTGCAAGACCTTCGTGACCACCTTGGAGCGCGAGGACATTGAGGCGCTCTCCAATGCCCTCTACCGCATCCCAAAAATCGTCGAGAAATTTGCGGAACGATTCATCCTTACCGCCCCGCAAATCCGCGACGTGGACTTCTCCACCCATGCCGCCATGCTGGAGAAAGCCACCGAAACAGTCGTTCACATGGTGAAGGCGCTCCGCACCCACACCCATCTCGATAAGCTCTCCGAGCAAAACAAGCTCCTGCAGAAGATCGAGGGCGACGCCGACAAACTCATCCTGGAATTGATACGCGATCTCTACAGCGGCAAGCACACTCCACTCCGCGTCGTCATCTTGAAGGACCTTTACGAACTGCTGGAGAAGGTCGTGGACCGCTGCCGCGACGCCGGAAATGTCATCTCCCACGTCGTCCTGAAGTACTCATAACGCGCGCCTGGCCATGACCCTGGTAATCTGCGTTGTCATCGTCGCGCTGCTGTTTGAATACGTCAATGGCTTCCACGACACGGCCAACGCCATTGCCACGTCTGTGGCGACGAAGGTTCTGACGCCCGGTCAGGCCATCCTTCTTTCGGCGTGCGGCAACCTCGTGGGCGCGCTGGTCGGCGACGCCGTGGCCAAGACCATCGGCCAAGGCTTGGTGGACACGAACTACATCACGTCGCTCACTATCATGTGCGCGCTCATCGGCGCGATCATCTGGAACCTCTTCACCTGGTGGATCGGCCTGCCCTCCAGTTCCAGCCACGCCCTCATCGGCGGCCTGGCCGGAGCGACCCTCGCTACCGCCTCGGGCAACTGGCAGGCGATCAAGTGGATCACGCAAAAAACCAAGGTCATCACCGAGTTGGTGCCCGCCCCGCACGATGTGCTCGTGACCGCGAAGGAACTGGCCCTGGCCGGCGGCACCACCAACACCATGGAGGTGGCCGGGCACACCGTGCAAGTGGTGATGCCGGTCACGAGCGACCAAGTCATGCTGCTCGCCACGAGGACCCTCGTGGAACACGGCGGCATCTGGCACAAAGTCGTCAAGCCCATGTTTCTGGCCCCGTTCTGCGGACTCCTGGTTGGATTCGTTGTGATGGGGATTCTGCTCGTCCTGTTGCGCCGGGTGCGTCCGCGGCTGGTCAACTCGACCTTCGGCAAAATGCAACTCTTCAGTGCCGCGTGGATGAGTTACGAACACGGGCGCAACGACGCCCAAAAGACGATGGGCATCATCGCGCTCACCCTCTTTGCCGCCACCACGCAATCGCACGCCTTCGCCAACTTGCCCGACTGGCTGGGCTTCCTCCGAACACCCAAATTTGAAATCGCCTTTTGGATCAAGGTGGTTTGCGCCATCACCATCGCTGCCGGCACCGCCGCCGGCGGATGGAAGATCATCAAGACGATGGGCAAGAACGTCGTGCGGATGCAGCCCATCCACGGTTTCGCCGCCCAAACCACCGCCGCGGCCGTGATCGGTTTCGCCACGCACTTGGGCATTCCTCTCTCCACCACTCACGTCATTTCGGGTTCCATCATGGGGGTTGGCTCTACCAAACGGCTCAACGCGGTGAAATGGAGCGTGGCCGAGCGCATGTTGTGGGCCTGGGTGCTAACCTTGCCCATCACCGGTGGCATTGCCTTCGTGACCATGTGGCTCTTCAAGAAGCTCGGCATGGCGTGAGGCCCGGCCTCGGTTATTGCCCGACCGAGGTGGTGTTGGGCCGCACCACGGCCCATTGGCTGCGGATAAGGGCGCGTACTTGCGGCGTGCCGGGAGGCATCTTGTTGATGTCGCGAAAATTCAAGTCGAACGCCCAGTCACGGGCGGGCGGATTGTAGATGCCGATGGTCGAACCCGTGCCGCGCCACAAACCGGTGGCAAATTCGCTGGGAAACATCACTACCATGGAGCCGTTGTAGGTGAGGGTCTTTCCACTCCAGTCCTCCAGAAAGCGCGGGAAGTTCTCCACGCCGCAGGGCTGCATCAAGCTTGGTCTGGCCTCGCCCGGCGCGCGGCTGTCCCAGCCGCAGCCACGCTCGGAACCCGCCGGCTCAAGCCTTTTCACGAGTCGCTCGGTCGTTCGTGGTCGCTGCGGCTGGGACAGCCGCGCCGGAACAAGTTTGATCCAGCCCTGTCACCGCCGCGTCCGGCGAAAAAAAGCTTCGCCTGTGCCCCGGAGTTTTCCCATAGTCCCGGCACATGAAGTCAATGACCGGGTACGGCTGCGGCGAAGCTTCCCAGGACGGGTGGAAAGTGACCGTCGAACTCAGCTCGGTGAACCGCAAGCAAAGCGAGATCGCCGTCAACCTGCCGCGCGAACTGGAGGTGCTTGAAGCCCAGATTCGCGACGAAATCAACCGCCGCATCGCGCGCGGGCGTGTCACCGTGCGCCTGACTCTTCATGCCAGCGACGAGGTCAGCGCCAACCGCGTGCGGGTGAACGCCTCCCTGGCCCGCGCCTACGCCCGCCAATTGCGCGACCTGGCCAAGCAACTCAAGTTGTCCGGCGATCTCACGATCGAGACGCTGGTCCGCGCGCCCGGAGTGCTGGAGTCGGAGGATGACGTTTCCGACGCCGAAGAGTTTTGGCCGGCGGTGGAGGCCGCTCTCAAATCGGCACTCGGCATGATGATGAAGATGCGCGAGCGCGAAGGCACGCATCTGGCCAAAGACCTCGCCAAACGCATCAGCACGATGCGCAAGTCCGCCGCGCAGGTGGCGAAGCAGGCCCCCCAAGTGCAGAAGCGGTATCGCGAGCAACTCCTCGATCGTGTGCGCAAAGCCGGCCTGCCCGCGGAAGCCGTCGAGGAAGAGCGGTTGCTGAAAGAAGTGGTGCTCTTCGCCGACCGCTCGGACATCTCGGAGGAACTGACCCGGCTCCAGAGCCACTTCAGCCAGTTCGACGACTACGCCAAGTCCGCGGAGCCGGTGGGCCGCACGCTCGACTTCCTGGCGCAGGAGATGAACCGCGAGATCAACACCATCGGCTCCAAGGCCAATGACAGCCTGATCTCCCGCGAGGTGGTGGTGTTGAAGACGGAACTGGAGAAGTTCCGGGAGCAGTCCATGAACGTCGAATGATTACAGATTGCAGATTACAGATTGCAGATTGGCTGACTGCGGAGTGCGGAAGGCGAAAGGCAGCACACCCCGTGGTCCCGTGGTCTGTGGTCTCGAGGTCTCGTGGTCGTCCTTCAGTCTGCGGCGTGACCCAATCGGCAATCGGCAATCGGCAATCGGCAATCCGATGAGTCCCCCGGCTCCCATACCGCTGTTGATCCTGGTGTCGGCTCCGTCCGGCGCAGGCAAGACGACGTTGTGCGACGAACTGTTGAAGGCCGACGCGAACTTCCAGCGCGCCGTCACTTGCACGACTCGCGCTCCGCGGAACGGCGAACGCGATGGCGTGGATTACCACTTCCTCGCTCCCGCTACGTTCCAACAGCGGGTGGCGGCGGGGGAATTCCTCGAACACGCCACCGTCCACGGAAACTCCTACGGCACCCTCCAGTCCGAAGTCCTGGACCGCTTGCGGAGCGGGCACGACGTGTTGCTGAACATCGATGTGCAGGGCGCGGCCAGCGTGCGGTCGTGCGCGGGGCGGATGCCGGAGTTGCAGCGGTCGCTCGTCACCGTGTTCATCGTGGCACCGTCGCTCGCCGAGTTGGAACGGCGCTTGCGTCATCGCGCGACGGACCCGGAGGAGGTGGTTCAGCGCCGGCTGGCCGCCGCGCGCGGAGAGATGGCGCACTGGACGGAGTTCGACTACCTTGCCGTCAGCGACACGGTCCCGGACGGCCTGCGCCGCTTGCAGGCCATCGTGGAGGCCGAGCGCATGAGACAGTTCCGGGTGAAACCGCTTGAAGTATGAAGAGGTCGGCCGCCAAAGATCAGAATTCGGAGCGCGCCCGCCGGGTAGTCCTGGGCGTGACCGGCTCCATTGCCGCGCACAAAGCGGTCGATATTGCCAGCCAGCTTGTGAAACGGGACTGCGAGGTGCGCGTGGTCATGACGAAGGACGCCCAGCGGTTCGTCACCGCGCTGCCCTTCAAGACGCTCTCCCGGCATCCGGTCATCACCGACCTCTACGACGAGGACGAAGGATGGAAGCCTTCCCACATCGAAGTGGCCGACACCGCGGACCTGCTGTTGGTTGCCCCAGCCACCGCCCACACGATGGCCAAGATGGCGCTGGGCTTGGCGAATGACTCGTTGTCCTGCATCGCGCTGGCGTTGGACCCGCGGGCCAAGGTGCTGATCGCCCCGGCGATGAACGGCAAGATGTGGCGTCACCCGGCCACGCAACAACACGCCGCCACACTCGCGGCGCGCGGTGCGGAGTTCATTGGACCCGAGGAGGGGATGTTGTCGTGCGGCTACGAGGGCGTGGGCCGCCTGATGAGCGTGGAGAAAATCGTGCAACGCACCCTCGAACTGCTCACATGATCCAACCGGCCGCCGGACCGCCGGCGGCCCAACGCGGAGAAGCAGAGCCATGAACGAAAACGCCTTCGCCACCAGTTCCGAAATGCCCGGAACCGCCGTCCGGCCCATGTCTCTGGTGACCCGATTCAAGGAGTGGTGGAACGGGCCGAACCAGGCGGCGCCGCCACCCAAGAAAGGGTTCCGCAGCGACTCGCTGTTGAAACTGGCCGAGCTGCTGAAGGCTCCGCCGCTCGATCCTTTCGCGCACGTGCGCCGGCTCATGGCCGTGGAACGGGACGTGATCCTGCCGATCAAGCTGCTCTTCCTGGGCGCCCTGGTGTCCTATTTCTTCTTCACGCCCTGGTTTGGGGACGTGGCCATGCCTCGCGCTGTCGCCTGGCGCTGGGTGAAATCTCTCCTGTTGGTTTACCTCCTGTTGAACGCGGCCACCGGCGTGTTGCTGCTGACGCTGCGGCGCTGGCCCTTGAGGTATGTGCAACGGCTCGTCTTCGGCATGAGCTTTCTGGACGGCCTGTTCGTGGCGGCGCTCACGGTGGTGACCGGCGGCTTTGAGAGCATTGTCTATTGGCTCTTTCTCGGCATCCTGGTGCGCAACGCCGTGAGCAATCCGCTGATCTGGCCGCAAATCATCCTCAATCTGTCAGTCGTGGGCTGCTATCTGTTTGCCAGCGTGCTGGACGTGGTAGTCATGCGGCTGGACATCAAGTTCGACGGGGAGATGGCCCGGGCCATGGAGATCACCCTGCCGGACAACTTTGGCGAAACCTTGCTGTTGCGCACCACCATTCTGGTCTTGATGGCGGCGTGTTGCTACGGCGTGCAGGTCATCTTCGAGCGCGAGCGCCGCACGGCCGAAGAAGGCCGCGAGTCCGCCGCGCGGCAGGAACAGTTGCGCGCCGCGGGCCGGCTGGCGGCCGAGATCGCGCACAAGATCAAGAACCCCCTGGGGATCATCAACAACGCCGCCTTCTCCCTCCAGCGCGCGCTCGAACAGCAACAGCCGCCGTCCCTGGAACAGACCAAGATCATCCGCGAGGAGGTGGACCGCGCCGACCGCATCATCACGGAATTGATGGGCTACGCGCAACTGGCCGAAGGCCACGTCGAGCGCCTGAACGTGGTGGAGGAGTTGAACCGCGCCATCCAGACGGTCTTCCCGCCGGCGGCGCGCTACTCCGTCCAGATTTTCACCGAGTTCCCGGGCCACCTCCCACCCCTGCTCATGCAGCGGAACCACTTTTCCGAAATCCTGGTGAACATCTTGCAGAACTCGCGCGAGGTCCTGGTCGGCATCGGTCAAGTCCACGTCCGGGCTTGGTGCGAGGAAGACACGGTGTTCATCTCCATCCGGGACGATGGCCCCGGGATCCCGCCGGAGAAGATCGAGCGCATCTTCGAGCCGTACTTCTCGACCAAGGAAAAAGGCACCGGCCTGGGGCTGGCCATCGCCCGCCACAATGCCGAGATGTATCAAGGCAAAATCCGCGCGCGGTCGGTCCGGGGCGAGGGCGCGGAATTTATTCTGGAATTGCCGACCAGAACGTTTATGAAGAAGCGACAATGAGTTTGCCGCTGCCGCCAGTGCTGGTCGTCGATGATGAGAAGAACATGCGTCTGTCGTTGCAGGCCATGCTCGTCGCCGACCGCTACGCCGTCAAAACCGCGGAAGCGGCGGAAGACGCCATGGCCCTGCTGGAGCGCGAGAATTTCCTCCTCGTCATTACGGACGTGCGCCTGGGCGGCATGAACGGAGTGGACTTCATGAAACGCGCCCTCCAGCGCTGGCCGGACCTGCCCTTCCTCATGATCACCGCCTACGCCACGCCCCGCACCGCGGTCGAGGCCATCAAGGCGGGCGCGACGGATTACCTGCCCAAACCCTTCGCGCCGGAGGAACTCCTGCACACCGTCCGCCTCTGCGCCGAACGCTATCGGCTGGCCCAGGAAAACGCCGTCCTCCGCGCGCGGGCCGTCGAGTCGTTCAAGCTGGAACGCATCATCGGCAGTTGCCCGAAGATGGTCGAACTGCGGCAGCTCATCCAGACCGTCGCCGCTTCCGACGCCACCGTGCTCATCCTGGGCGAAAGCGGCACGGGCAAGGAACTCATCGCCGGCTCGCTCCATTCGCTAAGCAAACGCCGCGATAAACACTACGTCCGCATCAACTGCGCGGCGATTCCCGAGACGCTCCTGGAGAGCGAGCTATTCGGCCACGAGAAGGGCGCGTTCACCGGCGCGCTCAAACAGAAGCCGGGGCGGGTCGAGGAGGCCGACAGCGGCACCATTTTTCTCGACGAGATCGGCGACATGAGCCGTGCCTTGCAGGCGAAATTGCTGCGGTTCCTCGAGGACGGCACGTTCACCCGCGTCGGCGGAGTCGAGGAACTGCGCGTCAACGTGCGCCTGATCTCCGCCACCAATCGCGACATCATCGCTGCGATCAAGCAGGGGCAATTCCGGGAAGACCTCTTCCACCGCTTGAACGTCGTTCAGTTCCGTCCCCCGCCGTTGCGCGAGCGCGGCACAGACGTGCTGGAACTCGCCGAGCACTTCCTCCAGCACTTTAACGCCGCGATGACCAAACAGGTCCACGGCCTCACCGCCGGGGCGAAGGAGAAGCTCCTGGCCCATCACTGGCCCGGCAACGTGCGCGAATTGCGGAACGTCATCGAGCGCGCCGTCATTCTGGAAACCACGCGCGAGATCCAGGCCCACAACGTCCCGGACTTCGCCCTCGAAAGCGGTCTGCGCAAGGGGGAAGCGCCCGCGCCCGCGCCGGCGGCCTCCCTGAGCGATTTCCTCGCGGCTTCGGAAAAGGACTACATCCTCGCCGTGCTGGCGCAAAACCAGAACAGCCTTCACAAGGCCGCGGAACATCTCAAGATCAGCCGCCATGCGCTGCGCTATCGGATGCAGCGCCTGAACATCACCCTCGCCGGTGAAACTGAACCCGACCCCACTTCCGTACAGAACTGACCACCCTCATGGACCACTTTGTTTGCCTCCTCGCAGCCGGAATCATCAACCCGCCACGGACGATGCCGCAGACCCTGTCCCGGGAGCCGCTGTTCTCGAAGGAGATTACGCTCATTCTCATCATCGGGGGCGGCGTCGCGCTGTTGCTCTTCATCTGGGCGTTCTTCCTGCGCAAACGCCAGCATCCCGACCCGCACGCCCGTATCATCAAGGGCGGCTTCCTCGATGAGGCCGGCGCGGACTCCCAACGCGAGCAGAAGGGCCGGCACCACCGGCGCCGCCGCCATCGCCGGCAGCGCTCGCGGAACCTGCCGCGCAACCCCACCCTGCACGAAACGGGCGGCTTGCCCCCGCTTCGCCCGGAGGACCAGCCGCCGAGCGAAGGCTTGACGACCAAAGACTGATGCACCAAAGCCACGCCATCACCCGCAAGAGCGCCAGCAATTTGGCGATGGCGTTCATCCTCCTGCCTTCAGCCAGGCGGGACGGCATGTCGGCGCTCTATGCCTTCTGCCGGCAGGTGGACGACGCGGGGGACGACGAATCGCGCCCCATCGACCAGCGCCGGCAGCTTCTGGCGGAATGGCGCGCCGACGTGCGTCGGGCTTGCTCCGGCGAAACCGCGCAGTTTCCGGTCAATCAGGAACTCCGCCCGGTCATCCAGCAATACAAGCTCCCGTTCGAGTTGTTTGACGAACTGATCCGCGGCGTGGAAATGGACCTCGACATCAAACGCTACGAAACCTTCTCCGCGCTGGAGCAGTACTGCTACCGGGTCGCGTCTGTGGTGGGCTTGCTCAGCATTGAAATCTTCGGCTACCGCGACCCAGCCTGCCGCGACTACGCCATCTTTCTGGGCAAGGCCCTGCAATTCACGAACATCCTCCGCGACGTGCAGACCGACGCCCGGCTCGGCCGCATCTACCTGCCGATGGAAGAACTGCGGCGCTTTCGTGTGACGGAGGACGAAATCTTGCGCGGCGCCTATTCCGACCGCTTCCGTGCGCTGGCGGCGAGCGTGGCCAAGCAGGCCCGGCACTTCTACCAGCGCGCCCGCGAAACCCTGCCCGTTGAAGACCGCCGCAGCATGGCCGCCGCTGAATTGATGGGCTCGGTCTATTGGCGGTTGCTGGAGAAACTCGAAGCCCAACAGTTCAACGTCTTCGGGTCGCGGCTCACGCGCGTGGGCAAAGGCCGGAAAGTCCTCCTGGTCCTGCGCACCTGGTACCGGGCCGTTTCCGGCGGGGCCGCGCCGAACTATGGGACGCCCTGACGCCCTGTTCCTGATGCCGGTCCACGTTTTTACGTTTTACGTTTTACGTTTTACGCATCACGAGATTCAGGCCAGGGGTGACGTGAAGCGTGAAACGTAAAACGTAAAACGTGCCTCCGCCTCCGCCAGTCCGCCGCCTGATCGTCAACGCCGACGACTTTGGCCGTTCGCGTTCGATCAATGCAGCCGTCGTTCGCGCCCACCGTGACGGCATCCTCACCGCCGCGAGCCTGATGGTGAATGAGCCGGCGTGCGACGAAGCGGTCGCGATGGCAAGGGAACATCCCGGCCTCGGCGTCGGTCTGCATCTGACGCTGCTCTGTGGCCGCACTGCCTTGGCTGCCAATCGTATTCCTGGTCTTGTCGCTGCCAACACCGCGCCTCCCCGATTCAGAGACGACCCCGTTGGCGTCGGCCTGCGCTACTTCTTCCAGCGAAACCTGCGGCCACAGTTGGAAGCCGAGATCAGCGCGCAATTCGAGCGGTTCCGCGCGACCGGCTTACGGCTGGACCACGTCAACGGCCATCTCAACCTTCACTTGCATCCCACGGTGTTTGGCATCCTCATGGCCCGCGCGCGCGACTGGGGCGTCACGCGCCTGCGCCTGACCTGCGATCCGTTCTGGCTCAACGCCCGGCTCGCCAGCGGAGAGTGGCTCTACCGAATCAGCCATGCGGTGATCTTCCGCCTGCTTTCCGCTCGCGCCCGCCGCGTCCTGCGGCGGCTGGGCCTGCGCTCTCCCGACCGCGTCTTCGGGCTGCTTCAGAACGCCCGGGTGGACGAAGACTTCGTGACCGGCCTGTTGCCGCGGCTGCCGGGCGGCGATTCAGAGCTTTACTCCCATCCCTCGCTTGACGAGTCTCGACCCGAATTCGACGCCCTCGTCAGCCCGCGCGTGAAAGCACTCGTGGCCCAGGAGGGCATTCAACTCATCCGATACCAGGACTTGTGACATGACCAAAGTGCTCATCGTTTTGCTGATTGGGCTGGCGGCGGAGGCGGCCGGCGTGGTCCTGCTGAAGCGGGGCATCGACACCATCGGTCAGCCGAAGCAGATCAGTGTCTCCGAAATCGCCGGCGTGGTGCGCCGCGGCGCGGCGAATGCGAACATCCTGCTGGGCGTCGCGTTCGAGGCGGCGTTTTTCGCCACGCTGCTCTATCTGCTGGCCCAACGCAACGTGAGCCTGATCTGGCCGCTGACCTCCCTCAGCTTCGTGTTCACCGCCATTGCCGCGAAGCTCCTCCTGGATGAACGGGTTTCCAGCCTCCGCTGGATCGGCATTGTCCTGATCGTCCTCGGCGCCGGACTGGTCAGTTACAGCGAGAAAGAAAACGAGGCGTCGGCGAGACAAGCTCCAGCAACGAGCGAGCCTGTTGCCAGGTAATGTCGGGAGTCCCCGCCCGAGGGAGGAAGAGGCATCCAGCCGCCCAGAAGGGGTGATGAAAAATCGAGTGCCGTCGAACTGTTCCTGCTCAGGCTCAGGACTCCTGACTCCGCTGCATGGCTTGCTGGTGGCGTAGAATCGTCCGGTATCACGACGCCGAAACCGGCACTGAGTATCAGTAACTTACTGGGCGGATTCACCAAGTCGAGGTGCCGTAGAACAGCCGCGTGGGTTTACGGGACAACGGTTTCGAGAACACCGAACACGGCGAAGTCAGCCGGATTGGAGGCCAGCAGGCGGCGGACACCGGCGATATTCAGCACGGCGGCCAGATGGGTGTCGAGGATGCGTTTGCGGCCCAGGTTGAATTGTCGCATCCAACGCAACACCAAGCACACACTCCTCACGTCGGCTGCTACGGGGTTTTGAAATTACCTCAATGGTATCGTGCTTTGCTTCTGCCTTTGCGCCGAAGGGGTGTCTCCCCTCGTGGGATACGCGCCACCGGAACCCAGTCGGATGCTGGAGATACTATCCCCCGGGGCGAGCCGGTGGCTTGCTGGTTGTGACTGACTCCGGCCTGACCGCTCCGCAGCGGGGGGCTAACCTCTTCTTAGCAACTGGACGGGACACGAGGAGGGAAGTGGTTGATTCGCAAGCCAGGCATCCGAAAGGTCTGCTCTACATTTCGACTTCCCGTTTGGCCGTGATCTGGGGCGGGGGCTGGGCCGGCAGAGTCCAGC
>JACRJZ010000121.1 GCA_016219875.1 Verrucomicrobiota bacterium
AGGGCCGCGGGGGCGGTGGGAATGGGGCAGGTCTGCCCCAAAGCGCTTTGGCAGGTGGAAACTGGGGAAAATGGGGCGATTTGCAGGATCGATGCCCCGGAAAAAATCAGAAAACGGGTTGAGTTGCGAAAGTTGGGCTAGCGTTGCCGCGTGACAGAGAGCTTCCTCCCGAAAACCATTGGCCCGCACGCCCGTGTCCACTACAGTCTGCGGCCCATGACTCTGGCGATTGAAACCCGCGGGTTAACGCGGCACTTCGGCGCGGTGCGGGCCGTCGATGGCCTTGATCTGCGCGTGGAGGCCGGCAAGTTCTACGGCTTCCTCGGCCCGAATGGCGCGGGCAAATCGACCACCATCAAGATGCTCACCGGCCTGCTTGCGCCCACCAGCGGCGCCATGCGCATTCTGGAGGAAGACGTGTCGGACCCGGAACGGGGACGCGAAGCCAAACGCCGCATCGGCGTGGTGCCGGAAAATCTCGCCCTCTTCGACAACCTCACGGGGCGCGAATACCTCACGTTCATCGGGCGCATGTATCGTGTGCCGTTGGACACCGTGCGCCAGCGGTGCCAGGAGTTGCTCGCGATGATGAACCTTGAGAACGAGGAGAAGAAGCTGACGCTCGAGTATTCCCACGGCATGAAGAAGAAGCTCGCGCTGGCTGCGGCGTTGTTGCCTGATCCGGATTTGCTCTTCCTCGATGAGCCGTTTGAAGGCGTGGATGCCGTCTCGTCGCGGGTGTTGCGCGACACGCTCAAGCGGTGCGTGAAGGGCGGCGCGACCGTTTTCCTCACCTCGCACGTCCTGGAAATCGTGGAGAAGCTCTGCACCGACGTCGGCATCATCGCGAACGGGAAGCTGGTGCATCAGACGTCGATGGAGGAAATCCGCCAGGACGGCTCGTTGGAAGAGCGGTTCCTCGCCGCCGTGGGCAGCGACCAAGTGGAGCCGCAGAAGCTCAGTTGGCTGGAGGAGTGAACGAGCCATGAACTGGGACCAACTCCGCACCATCCTTTGGCTGCGCTGGCGGCTGACGCGCAATCAGTGGACGCGCACGGGTCGCTTCAATGCCATCATCACCCTGATTGCCGTCTGGGTGGGATTGTGCATGGCGGTGGCGGCAGGGATCGGCAGCGTGCTGGTCGGCGGGCTGACGTTGAGCAAGGCCTCGCCCACGGTGATCCTGTTTGTCTGGGACGGCATCCTGGGAGTGTTCCTGCTGTGGTGGAGCATTGGGGTCGTCGCGGAACTGCAGCGGTCGGAGTTGATTGAACTGGGGCGGTTTCTTCACCTGCCGGTGTCGTTGCGGGACGTCTTCCTGTTGAACTACGTCGCCTCACATCTGAGCTTCAGCTTGGCGATGGTGGTCCCGGTCGCGCTGGGGCTGACGGCGGGATTGGTCTTCAGCCGCAGCGTCGCGATGATCTTGTTGCTGCCAATGCTGGCGGGATTTCTGTTCATGGTCACGGCCTGGACCTATTGCCTGCGCGAGTGGCTGGCGTCGATCATGGTGAACCAGCGCCGGCGCCGCACCATCATCATGGCGCTCACGCTGGCGCTCGTGCTGGGAGGACAATTGCCAAATTTGGTGGTCAGCGCGTGGCAACGGGGCGGCCGGCGCGGCCCGCAAGCCCAGCAAGCCCATCGGGAGAAAGAGGCCCAAGCGAAAGCGGTCGGCAAGATCGCGCATCGCGCCGTGCCGTTCCTCTGGCTGCCGCTGGGGGCCAAGGCGCTGGCGGAAGGCCGCGTGTGGCCGGCGTTGCTGGCCTCTGCCGGCATGATGGGACTGGGCGCAATCGGCTTGCGGCGGGCGTATCGGGCCACGTTGCGTTTCTACCAGGGACAAACCGAGGCGAAGGCCGCGAAGCCGCCAGCCACTGTTCAGCCTGACCGGCCGCGCGGCCAGATTCTCGTGGAGAAACACCTCCCGCTGGTCCCACCTGAAGCCGGCGCGATGGCGTTGGCAAGCTTTCGCAGCATGACCCGCGCGCCGGAAGTGAAGATGGCCATGTCGATGAACATCGTGATGGTGCTGGTCATGGCGACGGCGGCCCTGTTTCGTGGCTCCTCGCGCATCCCGGACGAGGTGCGGCCTTTTCTGGTCACGGGCGCGGTGGGGATGACTTTTCTTGGCATGATGCAGGTCATGTTCAACACGTTTGGCTTCGACCGGGATGGCTTCCGCGCGCTCGTGCTGTTGCCCACGCGGCGCGAACTGATGTTGCTGGGCAAGACCCTGGCCATCCTGCCACTGGCCGTGGGCGTCTTTGTCGTGCTCCTGGCGTTGTTGACGATCCTGGCAAAGCCGCCTTTGCTGGCAGTCGTCGCGGCCTGTGTGCAATTCGGTGCGGCGTATATGGGATTTGGCGCGCTGGGGAATTTCCTTTCCATCACCATCCCGTACCGGATCGCCGCCGGATCGCTCAAGCCCACCAAGACCACCGCGCTGACCACCCTGCTCATCATTGTCTCACAAATGTTCTTCCCGCTCGCGATTCTGCCGATCCTGGTGCCTCCTGGGCTGGGGGTCTTGTGCGCGCATTTCGGCTGGCTGCCTGGAGCGCCGGTGAATCTGCTCTGTTCGCTGGTTCTCCTCGCGGTCCTCGCCGCGGTTTACCGGCTCACGCTCAACCCGCTGGGCAAGCTCCTGCAAAGCCGCGAGCAACGCATCCTGCAAGTGGTGACGCAGGAAGTGGAGTAGGCTCAGCTCTGACTCAGCCGCTTCACCGGCGCCTCGAAGAACAACTCGTGCGATTCGCGCAGAATCTCCGGAATGCGATCCGCGAACGGGCTGGCTTCCAGGCAGCGGCGCAGGTCGAAGCGATCCACTTTGGCCGCGTTCTCGCCGGGGAACCAATGGTCGCCTTGTCCCAGCAGGTTGTAGCGCATCCGCGCCCAGGCCAGCAGCCCCAGCGGCTTGGCGTAAGTCCAGAGACGGAGGATTTCCAGAATGTTGATCTGGCCTGGCACATCGACGTATTGCGGGATGCCCTCGAACCAGCGATTGCACCAGTCCGCGCCAAGTTGCAGCGTCATTTGTTGCCGCAGCTTGTATTCGGTCGGCGCGATGGCGGCCTGCGTGTGCTCGTAATAATCCAGCGCCGCGATGTGTTCGTCGAAGTCCGATGGCCGCGCCGCGCCACAACTGATCGTGTGGACCTGCTTTCGGGACAGGCAGTAGAGGTCGTTGAACTGCATCGGCGTGAGCGGCGCACACAGTTCCATCAACTTTGGCAGCGGATCGTAGAGTTTCCCGCCTTTGTCGTTCGGGCTGATGATGAACACGCCCATGTCGCGCTGGTGCGCCGCCAACACCGCGGGCCAGTTCAGATTGTTCACGAAATACCAGTGCAGGTTCACATAGTCGAACTGCGCGCTCTGGATCGCTTCGAGGATGATGTCCGTGGTGGCGTGCGTGGAGAAGCCGACGAACCGCGTGCGTCCCTGCTTCTGCAACTGCCGCGCCACGGCCAGGCAGCCGTCTTTGCGGAGCGTCCAGTCCAGGTGCGCGCGGTTGTTGATCCCGTGAATGGCCAGCAAGTCCACGTGGTCCAGACCGAGATAGCGCATCGACTTCTCGAAGGTCGCCAGGAACTCTTCCGGCAGCGCGACGGGCTGGACTTTTGTCTGCACGATCATTTTATCGCGCGGCAGCTTGGGGAGAATCCGGCCGAGCTGCATTTCCGAGCTGCCGTAGCCACGGGCGGTTTCGATGTGGTTGATGCCGAGTTCCAGAGCGCGGCGGATGACCGCCTCGACGTTGGCCTGATTTTCGGCGGGCACTTCGCTGGCGTTTACATCCTGCCATTTGAACTGGTAGCGCATCCCTCCGCAGGAGATCACCGGCATCTGCAACTCCGTTCGCCCAAATCGTCGGTACTTCATGGGCGGGAGCATACGGGCCATGCGGCGGCTCGGCAACGGCGAAGCAGACACACGCGAGGAGCCAAAGCATCCATCGAGGTCTCCGCAAATCCCCGATGCTCGCCGGACGTTAAACTTCGTACCTTCCGGTTCGTTGCCCGGCGGAGGCGTTGGAACGTAGGTGGTGCCATTCCCAATCGCTCTCCCAACTCGTAGGGTAAAGGCAGTTGGAACTGGGTACCGACGGCGCCTCCGGTTGGGGCCTCGGAAAACAGAGCGGAGCCGGGCCGGGCCTGGGCCGCGAATCAGAGAAAGCGACCAGCAAAAATGAAAACGAACATTGTCATCGCACTGACGGGTCTGCTGACCACAGCGAACCTCTTCGCTGGACCGGTGAACATCACTATCTCGGACGGTTTGGCTGGAAACGGCAACACCTCGCCGTGGAGGAACACACCCGGTCTCAACGCCGGCAACGAAGACAACGAAACCGAGCCGGGCACCACCACGGGGGATGCCTGGGACCTGGAAGCGTTCATGCAGATGTCCGGGACCCAGTTGGGTGTCGTTGGCACGTTCAACCTCAAGAACGGTTACTATTCCGGCGGCACCACCTACCGCATGGGCGACATCTTCTTTGACACTGCCGGCGGGGTTGCAGCCGACGGAATGAGCGGATGGGAATACGTCATCCATGTGAACTGGCTGTCGGGCGCGTACAACGTCTATGCCAATCCGCTCTCAAGCCGCATCACCCAAACCACTGTGGTCGCCGGGGCCAATCCGTATGCCTACAACCCCGATGGCAGCGATACCGCCATCGCCTCCGGCACCTACGCCTACTCGCAGAACAACACGATGGGCTTCGCGAGCGCCACGGTGGGCAGGCAGCACAACTTGGCGGTGTTCGACATCAGCTTCCTGGGCGACGGCACCACTTTTACCAACCACCTCACGATGACTTGCGGCAACGATCTGCTCATGGGCCGTGGGCAGGTTTCGATTCCCCCCTCGGACCCCTCACCGGTGCCAGAAGGGGGCAGCACGCTGGCCATGTTTGCACTGGGCCTGAGCGCGGTGTTGGGCGCCTCCCGCCGGGGCAAAGCGAGGCGGCGGGCGTAATCAGAAGATCAGAAGGCAGTCAAGGGATGTGACGGGGCGGCGTTCGGCCGCCCCGTTTCGTTTGCCGCCCCGGTCCAGCGGCAAGGTGCCGGCGCGGCGCCGATGCCTCGCTTGACCGCTCACGCTGGGTCCGCCCTGAACGGCAGCGCCACCACCAGCGCCGTACAGGCGCCGTCCGCCGCGCGCAAGACCAACCCAATACCAAGTTGACCGTGCTCACGGCGGACGTATGCCAGGGCGACGTTGGCGTTTAATGTTGGCGAAACAAGGAAGCTCGTCACATAGCCAATCTCTCTGTCGCCTCTGTAGAGCCTATCGGCGCGGCGGGGGGTGAACTTGAGATCTTTGTCCAGCTTCAGACCGCACAGCGTCTTTGTGACCTGCCCGATGGACTTCAGGCGCGCGATCACTTCCTGGCCGATGTAGCAGCCTTTGGTGTAGCTGATCGCCCGCGCCTCGAGGCCGCATTCCGGCGGCAGGTTCGTGTCGTCCATGTCCTGGCCGAACCGCGGAATCCCCGCCTCGATGCGCGCGATCTCCAAGGCCTGCCAGCCCCCGAACCGTCCGCCCACCGCGGCCACGCTCTGCAAGAGCCTCTCCGCCGCGGCTTCCAACGATCGCCTGGGCACGAACAAGTCAAACCCTTCCAGCCCGACCCGCGAATGATTCACGCAGTGGATCTCGCCCAGCGCGGAATCGTGCGCGCTGGCGCTGCCCAGCGGAGCCGACGGCAACGCCACTCCGAGTCCAAGCCTGGCGATCACTTCGCGCGACTTCGGCCCCTGCACGCTCAGCAAGCCGCAGAGCGGCGCCGCGTCCGTCACCTGCACGTCGTCGGCAATGATGTATTGCTCCAACCTCTGCGCCACGGTCGCTGAGGTTCCTGGCTCCAAATCCAGCAGAAACTCGCCTGGCAAGCAGAGGATGTTCGCGTCCGCCTGCATCTTGCCTTTGGCGCTGCAGAACGCGGCGTAGCAGCCGTCGCCCGGCCTGAGTGCCGCCACATTGTTTGTCACCTGGCCGTTGAGCAGCCGTTGTCGATCCGCGCCAGTGAGGCCAAGCCGTCCGCGGCAACTCAAGTCCAGCACCGCCGCCGCCGCCCGCAGCGCCGCGTGTTCCGCCAGTGCGTCACCGTGATGCGCAACCACCTCCGCGCCGTTGACCTCGGCGAAGACAGCGCCTCGCCGGGCATGAAAGTCGTGCAAAGCCAGTCCGTTCATGGGCGGAAAGGTAGAATCACCCGACGCCCTCGCCAAAGACTCTTTCATCCGATTGTGGCGAGCGACTCAGACCGCTTGCACGGTTTGAGATTGCCGAAGGCGTTGCCTCACGGTTCAATCCGCGCCATGTCGAACCACCACCGATCTGTGAAAACCGCCGCGACGAATTGCTTGATCTCCGTGCCGCACCTGTGGTCGAGGGTCGTCTTGGGCGCGGGGCTGTCCCTGCTCTGCATGACGGCTCCCGCCAAAGACTGGCCGCAGTGGGGCGGAACGTTCGGCAAGAACATGGTGTCGGAAGAGAAAGGACTGCCCGAATCCTTCGTGCCCGGAGAGAAGGATACCGTGGCTGGCCAGATTAAACTGGAGACGGCGAAGAACGTGAAGTGGGGTGTCAAACTCTGCGCGGCCATCTATTCCACCCCTTCGGTGGTTAACGGCAAAATCTTCATCGGCGGCCGGGACCCGGGTCTGGGACTGCTGCTGTGCCTGGACGCGAAGACGGGTCAGGTTCTCTGGCGTTGGCAAGGTCCGGCCCGAAAGGTCGCCACCTACATCGATGGATTTCACATCGGCATCGGCCCGAACCCCGAGGCGCTGGGTGTGTGCTCGACTCCCTTCGTGGAGGACAACCGCGTCTATTTCGTGACGCACAGTTTCAAAGTGATGTGCCTGGACGCGAACGGCCAGCCGCCCGGGCCGGAAGCCGGCCAGGCGCGCGTGATCTGGGAATTCGATCTGTGGGACAAACTGGGCGTATTCCCCTGCGATGCCGTCAACGGCTCGCCCCTCATCGATGGCGATCTGCTGTACGTGCAGACCTCCAACGGCGTGGATCGCAATATGGGTCCCGCCAAAGAACTTCAGCGCAAGTTCCCCGCCCCGGATGCGCCGAACCTCATCGTGCTGGACAAAAAGACGGGGCGCCTCGTCGCCACCGACGATTTGCGGATCGCTGGGAGCATCTTGCACGGACAATGGGCCGCGGTGTCTCTGGGCAAAGTGGCCGGTCGCAAGCAGATCTACTTCGGCGGAGGTGACGGACGTTGTTACGCCTTCGAGGCGCTTTCCTCCGTCCCCACCACTCCAGCCAAACTGAAGGTCGTGTGGTCGTTTGATTGCATCCCGCCGGAATACCGCTCGTTTGGCGGCCTGGATGCCGTGTCGCACTACTGCCTGGGCGACAAACGGACTCGGGACACCTTGAACAAGAACGACGGCACGTTCGTGGGCGAGAGCGAGATCATCGCCACGCCGGTCTTCTTCAAAGACCGCATCTACGTGCCCATTGGTCGCGATCCCGAACATGGCCGCGGCCGGGGCGCGATGCACTGCCTTGACGCGACCAAGACGGGCGACATCACCCGCACGGGGCGGCTTTGGACGTATCAAGGCTTGGATCGGACCCTCTCCACGGTGTCCATCGCCGACGGCCTGCTCTACGTGTGCGACGTCGGCGGGCGGCTCCACTGCCTCGATGCGGAGACGGGGCAGTGCCATTGGGTCCACGAGACGACTTCCACGGTGTGGGGCTCAACCTTGGTGGCAGACGGAAAGGTCTTCATGCCCACGCCGAAAGGCTTGTTCGTCCTCGCTACCGGCAAAGAGAAGAAAGTCCTCAGCCAGATCAACGTCGGCTCGACGATCTACGCCACGCCGGTGGTCGCCAACGGCACACTCTACATCGCCTCCCGCGGCGGCTGGCTTTGGGCGGTCAGCAAAAGCGGGACGGAGTAATCGCGGTGCCTGGGACTGCCATCAAGAATCCGGCCTCCCGCCGTGCTGAGCGACCTTTGACCCGACCTTCGTGGAACGCCGCTTGGCCACGTGCCGAAGCGACACCCGGCCAGCGGCGAAAGCCCACGTTCCCAAAGGGAACTGGTGGAGGCGGGGGGAGTTGAACCCCCGTCCCTGACAGAATTGCCAGCCGCGACTACATGCTTAGCCGGATGAAGGTTTTCTACCGCGCAATTACCACCCGACCAGATTCGCGCAGCCTAGCCCGCATGGAATTTCTCGGCCGCCGGCGCGCAGGCGCCACCGTCAACCATGCCTGCTGTTGCGTTCCTCCGGCGTAGCAGGTGTCCACCGGCGAACGTCGCGGACTTAGGCCGCGAGGGCCAACTCTTCGTTAGCTTTTTGTTTTGACCCGATGATTAACGAGGCCAACGGATCGTCCTCGGCATGCCGCCTCTGGCGCGTCTTCCAGGTCGAAACCGGTACGCCCCCAGCAGCGGCTGGAATGTGCCGTGGCTGAAGCAATCGGTCAACCGTTTGTTCACTGCTGCCAACGCCGGCTAAACCGTTCACCCAATCTGCCGATGAACAGGTTGATGAACTCCGGGCTTTTCGGGTGGCCCTGCACAAGCGCCGGGGACGCTGGTCGTCCCCGGCGCAGCCCGTTGTTCCCCAACCGACTTCCCAACGAGGCATGAACGGAAAACCCATCCGCTTCCTCCCCGCCACCGGGAACCGCTCGCAAACGCTGGACATCCTGCGCTTTTGGGCCGTGGCCCTGGTGCTGATGCGGCATGGGTGGGTTTGTTCGCCGGACATCAGCCCTTGGCTGCATTCGGTCACGCAAGTCTTGCAGCGGGGAGGCTGGATCGGCGTGGACTTGTTCTTTGTCCTGAGCGGCTTTCTGATCTCCGGCCTGCTGTTCAAAGAGAGCCAGAGCCGCGGTGAAATCTCCCTCGCCCGTTTCTTTCTTCGTCGGGGCTTCAAAATCTATCCGCCGTTTTGGGTGCTGATCTTGTTCACGGTGGGGCTGGAGTTGGTTGTGTTCAAAGGCCTGACGGGGCGGTGGCTGCTTTGCGAATTGTTATTCGTGCAAAACTACGGCGAAGCCTGCCAGTGGGGGTACACGTGGTCCTTGGCGGTGGAAGAGCACTTCTACATTTTCCTCCCGCTCCTGCTGGTGTTCTGCCTGAAGCTGTCGTCCGATCCAGCGCGGGCCTTCCGCCGGATGCCCGTGCTCTTCGCCGTCATCGCGACGATCTGTCTGGTGTGGCGGGTGACAACGGCCGCTTCCGGCTCCGTGTCCTGGCACCGAAACATGATCCCGACGCATCTGAGGTTCGACGCCCTGTTCTTCGGCGTGCTGCTCTCCTATTTCTATCACTACCATCGGGAGCGCTTCCTTCATGTGTCGCAGCGGTATCATCGGCTGTTGGTCGTGGCCGGGGCCGGTCTGCTTGCGCCCGCGTTTCTCTACGATGTGGCCGGCAATCCCTACATCTACACGTTCGGCCTCACCCAGTTCTATCTGGGCTGCGGCTTGCTTCTGGTGGGCGCGTTGGGGCGCGGCACGAAGCCGGGTCCGCTGAACCAATGCGTGGCCTTTCTCGGCTCCAGGTCGTATTCGATCTACCTCTGGCACGGCCCGGTCGCCTGGCTGGCCAGTGAGCGTTTCTCGCCCGCAGCCAATTTCATCAACTGGTACGGCTGGACCGCCACATTCCTGGGCGGCGCCATCTTGGTGGGGGTCGTCATGGCGGCGGTGGTCGAATACCCGGTGCTGCATTTGCGGGACCGGTGGTTCCCCTCGCGCAGCCCGTCTGCCGACAAAACCATTCCCAGCACGCCGGAAGCGAGCCAGCAACGGGACGCGAGCACCGGCCTCATGTCCGGCGCGTCACTCGGCCCCGCGCCGGGCTGAGGAGACTCGATTAGACCAAGTCAGAGGCAGACGGGACGCCCCTCCTCTGCGTGAATGTGGCTCAGTTCACACACCGCAGGAGCGCCGGGACGCCAAAGAGGAGTAAAGCCAGAAGCCCGCTGATGATCAGCCCCGTGATGGCCGCGCGCCGGTCGGAGCCGCGAATCAGACCCACCAAGCTGAGCGTGAAGCCGAGAGGAACACCGAGGACGAGAGCCAGCCCGCCAAGAGTTGAAAGAGGGGAGCTTCAGCCCGGCTGGACCACGATCATCAGCCCCAGCACGGCCAGCGCGCCCAACGACAAGTTCCGGCCGATGCGCCCGGCTTGCGGCGCGGGCTTCGTTGGCAGCGGATCCTGGAACGGCTCGTTCATCTTCGGCGTTTCAAGGTTGAATCGAGGCGATTTCAAAAAAGCGTAGCGGCGTCTCGGCAAAACGCCGTCGTGATTCAATTGACGCGAAGAGATGGCGGCACTCTGCCAAGACGCCGCTACGCCCGCATCGTTGAGATTGGCTCAAGGGAGCCTCATTGCCGGCCAGCCCGACTTTGGGCTTGTTGAGCGAGGGCGGCCGCGCGCTTGGCGAGATCAGCGTTGCTCGTGACTTGCGACGCTTTCTTGAGCGGCTCCACCAGCCGAGTGGCCGCCGCGGCCCGCGCCGCATTGCGCCCCTGAAGCAGTTTCTCGGAGATCGAGACGACGGCGGCGCTGGCTTCTTCCTTCGTGTCGGCATCGTCGAGGAACGGTGCGATCAAAGCGACCGAGCCGGCGTTCTGGACGCTGCCCAGCGCGGAGAGGAGCAGGCGCTTCTCGTCTTTGGACTTCGCGAGGCCGGCGGCGTCGCGGCACATCGTCAGGCGCTGGTCCGTGGGGAAGTCCGTATTGCGGGCCAGACCGAAATAGCTGCGCAGGCAAACCAGCTTCTCCCTCGAATCGCTGGCATTCTTGGCCAGTGCCAGCAGGTCTGGCGCGGCGTCAGCAGTCTTCCAATCACCCAGCGCGCGAAGGGCTGCGCCGCGGATTTCAGAATTGGAGTCACCGACCGCGCCACGGACGGCCTGCAGCGCTCCCTTGCCGCCAATGGCGCTCAGGACGCGGAGCAACGCGGCCTTTTGGGCGGGCTGGGATTGCCCCATCAGGCCGGTAATCTTCTCCACGCCGGCCTCGGGTTCGGCGGACTTGACGCAAAGTGCGCCAACCGCTTGTTCGAGAGCCTCGAGATCCTGTCCCTCCTTGGCCTTCAGGAGCAAATCCAACAACATCGGCAAGTCAGCCGTGCTGGCCAGTTCGCCCACCTTCCTGAGCGCAGCAGCGCGGATGCTGGGGTCCTGGTCCGTCGCCACCTTCAGCAGTTCCGGCACGCAAGTAGTCATGCGGCGGCGGCCGATCAGTTCAATGGCCATCAGCCGACGGGCCGTGTTGTCGCTCTTCAGGAACACCAGGGCCGCCGCATCGACCGCCGGGCCGGGCAGACTGGCGACGCTTTCCAACGCGGCTTGCGCGATCTCGCGATCGGCGTCGCCCGTCATCTCGAACAGCGCCGTGGCGGAAGAAACTTGGCCCAGTTGCGGAAGGGCACGGATCGCGGTGAGACGCAACGTCTTGTCGCCCGCTTTGGCGGCGTCGATCAAGGCTGGCAAAGCTTCCGCGTCGCCTCGTTTGCCGAGGGTTTGGATCAACAAGATGCGGTGATCCGCGTCGCCTTGCTCAAGCTGCTTGGCCAACATCTTCGTCAGCGCGCTGCTCTTGATTTCAAGGGCCGTCCGGCAAGCGGCTTGAAACACGAGGAAATCCGGGCTGCGGAGCAGTTCCTGCATCAACGGCATGCCGCCGCTGCCGCGCGAGAGAATGGCGCCGCGCACGGCGGCGGTGCGGACCTGATGCGGCCCCTGCGCGCTGCGGAGTTGATCGTAAATGACCGCGGCTTGCCGCAGGTCGCCCGCCGCGCTCAGCGATTCCGCGCAACGCAGCAGCCCTTCACAGAAGGCGAGTTGGTTGACCGGCGAGACGGTCGGCAGCGCCGCCTTGAGCGGGCTGGCGGCGTCCACGGTCCCGATCTTGCCCAAAGCGCGCGCCGCCGCCTGGGCCACGTCGGGGTCGGCGTCGCGGAGCTTGCCGCCCAAGGCTGCGATGGCCCTGGCGTCGCGACGCACCCCAAGACTGACGATGACGCCGACGAGCGGGCGGCCTTGGGCCTTATCGAGCGCGTCGCGCAGCGCCTCATCCACGGCTGGGTCGGGATTCGGCTCCAGCGCATAGCGGGCGATGTGGTTCAGTTTTTCGTCGGGCAACATGGCGGCCAGCGCGGCCACGGCTTCCTTGGTGCCGAGGATGCCGAGTTCGCGGCAGGCGTCGGCTTTGTCTTTGTACGGCGCGTCGGATTTCACCGCTGCGAGGAGTTGGGCCTCGGTGCGCTTGGTCAGCAACGGCGTGGGCGCGGGATCGGCGGACAGGGCGACGTTGGCCAGCACCACGGTGGCGGCCAGGATGAGAGTGAGCTTGGTCTTGAACATGGCGTGTTTCCTCTGGTTGAAGCGGGGTTAGAACATGTAGGGAGCGCGCATGGCCCGCGACCGCAGCCGGTTGGCCTCCGCGTCGTTGACGAATTCCTCCTTCACCGGATCGTAGGTGAGATCGCGTTTGAGCCACATGCAAATGTTGGCGGCGTGGACGGCGGACATCGAGCGGTGCATGACCACGGCGTTGGACACGGTTTGGTGGCGCGATTTCACGCAGTCGAGGAAGTTCCGGGCGTGGCCGTTGCCGCCGACGGGCCGGCCGGTGCGCGCCACGTAATCGCCCACGAGTTTCTTCGAGTCGGCCAGCAAGGCGGGCGACGAGACATCGGGTTTCGAGTAACCGTCCGCGCAGCCCACCCAGCCCTCCGGGCCGTCGAACCTCATCCCGCACGAGCCGCGCCAGTGTTTGTCGCCGCGCGACAGGATCATCTTCGCGTCGTTGGCGAAGGTGGTGACCATGCCGTCGCCGCTGATGTTGTGGACGTATTCGTACTTCACCGGGCAGGTGTCGAGCAGATCGAGGCCGAACATGGCCTGGGCAAACGTGTGGGCGCCCCATTCGCCGATGCAACTCGTGTGGAAATCGTAATGCCCGCGCCAAGCGCCGCGGGTGTAGGCCACGTTGTAGGGACGCCACGGACAGGGGCCAAGCCATTGGTCCCAATCGCATTCGTCCTTGGGCGGCTCATCCTCGCCGGGCAACCAGTCGTGGCGCATCTCCGCTTCGTCCCACGGAGCGATGTGCGCGTAGGCGGTGTGGACCTTGCCCAATCGGCCTGTCTTGGCCAGTTCGTAGGCGACCATGAACGCCGTCTCGCTCAACCGCTGCGTGCCGGTCTGATAAACCCTCCCGTAGCGGCGGGCCGTTTCCACGACTGCCTGGCCTTCCGCGATGGTCATCGCCGACGGCTTCTCCGAATAAATGTCCTTGCCCGAGCGCATGGCCCAAACGGCGGCCAAGGCGTGCCAACGGTCGCCGGGCGCGCTGAGCACGGCGTCGATGTCCGTTCGCTCGGCCAGGAACTCGCGCAAGTTTGAGTAGAGCTTGCAGTCGTTGTTCCCGTATTTCGTGTCGGCCATCTGTTTGATCTTCTCGCGCCGCGCTTTTTGCGGGTCGCAGATGGCCACGAACTGCACGTCCTTCTCCGGCAGGAACCAGTTGCTCAACACGCCGGAGCCGCGGTTGCCGACGCCGATGCCGCCCATGATGATGCGCTCGCTGGGCGGCACGGTGCCGTCGCGGCCCAAGGCGGAAGCAGGGATGAGCGTGGGAGCGGTGATCGCCGCGGCGGCGACAGCAGCGCGCTGGAGAAAGCTGCGCCGGCTGAGGGCGGAGGGCGCGGCGCCGACGGAAGAGATAGCGGGTTTCATGGAAACACGGGTGTCAACGGGTGAACGGTGGTGTGTCATGGCGTGATCGTAACGAGGCGTGGTGTGGAATGTGAAACAAAAATCTGTTTGATGCGCACGATTCTTTCACCAGACGCGCCGTGAACGGGGGAAATTCACGGAGAAGTCGGCCGGGAGCCAATTGCAGGACCTCGTAGCAGCCGACGTGAGGAGGCTCCATTCAGAAGTCAGAGGCCAGAAATCAGAAGAACGTTAGAGCCTCCTCACGTCGGCTGCTACAGGGTTGCACGAAGTTCACGGCAGACTGGAACGTCGGCGCAACCAGACGTGGCAGACCGGAGCTTGATGCGCCGTGGGTGAGGAGGGGTCCGGCTTTCGCAGGCTTTCGCAGGCTTGCCAACGATGGCCCGCTTCCCCACACTCGCGCCATGAATGGCCCCGTGATTCCGCCGCCGATTCCAGCCCCTCCGCTGCCACGGAAGAAACGCCGTTGGTGGGTTTACTTGCTGCTCGCGCTGGGCGGCCTGTTCGTCCTGGGCGTGCTGACGGTCGTGCTGCTGGCCTTCTACGCGAAGTCGCTCTTCGACAACTACACCTCGAAAGAGCCGGTGCCCATCAAGCGAATCCAGTTTGACCGCGACGCGCAGAAACAGCTTCAGAAGGACTGGGAGGAGTTCCAGAAGGCCGTCCTGAGCGGAAAGGAAACGCGCCCGTTCCGCATCACCGCCGACGACATGAACCTCATGATGTCGCGCAACCCTTGGATGCGGGAGCACGTGAACTTCGTCATCACCAACGGCGAGTTGAAGGCCCGGTTCTCGATGCCGATGCGGGGCATGGGGCCGCCACAGTTGCGGGACCGTTTCCTCAACGGCTTCGCGACCATCGACATCGCCTTCCAGGACGGCTGGCTGACGGTGTCGGTCGGCAAAGTGGAGGTCAACGGCCGACCCGCGCCGAATTGGGCGCTGGGCCAGCTTCGCGGGCAGAACTTCCTTCAGCAGTTCGATCGCGACCGCAACTTCGTGGGCTTGATGCAGGAAATCGACAGCATCACGATCACCAACGATGCCATCTTGATCACGCCGCTGAGACGGTGAAGGGCTGACAGGCCGTAGCGGCGTCTCGGCAGCGCGCCGCCATTTTCTTTCTGCCTTTTGCCTTCTGCCTTCGGCCTTTGAAGTGCGGCGTTCTGCCGAGACGCCGCTACGCTCGTGACGAGAAATAGAGGGCTACTTGCTCCGGCTCCGAACTTCCACGGACTCGAAGCCGAAGGCCGTGAGGAAATCGGCGAGTTGCTGGCGGGCGCGTTCCGTGGCTTCCTCTTCGATGCCGCTTTGGCGCGCCGCGCGGGTGATTTCGCTCAGCGCATAGCGGCGGGCGGTTTGTTCCAGTTCCTTGTCGAAGCTGCGAAACAAGCCCGTCTTCCAGTCCAGCACGCGGGTGTGTTGTTCGACGAGGTAGGCATCGGTCATGACCGCGCGCGACAGGGTGAGCGCGATTCTCCGGCCGGAGACGGAGACATCACCCGGCTGGAGCTTCGACAGGTCCACGCCGGCTTTGACCTCGCCGTGGGCCAGCAGGATGAGCCGGTTCTCGCCCAGCGGAATCAGGCCGCCGAGGTACTTCGGATCGTCGAGGACCACCGTTTTCTCCAGCACGTATTTCACGGTGACGAGTTGGGAGAGCGCCTGCACCCGCTGAAGGATGGTGGCGGTATTCAGGGGCGCCGGCGTCACCGCGCCGGGACTCCACCAGAGCGCGACCAGCCAAGCCGTCAGGCCACTGACGCCAATCACGGCGGCGATCCCCAATACGAGGAGCGGAACGCGCTTCGTCTGCATGGAGGGACTGTACCGCGGACGGGGAAAATTTGAAGAGTTGTTTCGCCAAGGGGCCTTGGCCCCTGCGGAACCCACCCTTTCGGCAGCCTTCTTTCGGTTCGGCAACGATCGAAGTGGGGAGGCTCAGACATCCTGAGTCGTCCGCACGGTTTTGTGGAGGCCAGGAATCGAGATGAAGCGGCGTTCACCGGGTCACGGGACCCGGCCTGCAGGAAGGGCGTGCCTTGTAGGCCCGGTGCCCTCACCGGGTGGCCCAAGCCAATTCCACGGCTCAGGAGTTCTGAGGCTCCTGCGGCGGGGAAACAGACCGCGGTTCGCCGGCGTCGCCCCGACCTTGCTTTGGGTGCAGTCGTCCTTCTTGTTAAACCCTGCTCCGTTCTTTGCCGATAATCCGTGCGAGTGAAGCACTGTAGTGCGACCGCAGATGCACCCCGGCGAAAAGCAAGGGCCGTTGGGCCGGCGGGTGCCAGAATGGGTTCCAGGCTCCGGGAGGAGTCCGGGCGGGTGGAGTGTGCCTCTATGACGGATGCATCGTCAGACCTCGCTTCTTCCGGCAGGCGGGGACAGGGCTTGCTCGGCTTGATTCTTTTTTTGAGTTTGGCCGCGTTTCCCCTCCAGATGATCCGGGGCGAGGAGCCGGAGCCTGCTCTGGACCGGCTCAAGAAACTCAGTCTCGCGGAATTGTTGGAAGTAAAGGTGGCGACCGTTTATGGCGCCTCCAAGCACGAGCAGAAAACCACCGAGGCGCCTTCCTCCGTCAGCATCGTCACGCAGGACGACATCAAAAAGCACGGCCACCGGACGCTGGCGGACATCCTCAACAGCCTCCGTGGCTTCTACGTCACCTACGACCGGGGCTACAGCTACATGGGCGTGCGGGGCTTCAACCGGCCGGGCGATTTTGGCGGGCGGGTGTTGCTGATGGTGGACGGGCACCGGCTCAATGACGCGGGCGCTGACACGGCCCCCAGCGGCACCGATTTCCCGCTGGACGTGGACCTGATTGACCGGGTGGAGGTCATCCGCGGTCCCGGCTCCTCCCTCTACGGCAATAATGCCTTCTTTGCGGTGGTCAACGTCATCACCCGCCGCGGGCGTGATTTCGACGGCGCCGAGCTTTCCGGCTCCTACGGCAGCTTCGACACCTGGACAGGCCGGGCGAGCTACGGCCAACGCTTCACTAACGGCTTGGAATTCCTGGTCTCGGGCACGCTCTATGACAGCCTGGGACAGGATCGCCTGAGCTTTCCGGAGTTCGTGGCGGAGAATCTGGACGGCAGTTGGGCGCGCCAAGTGTTTGCCAGCATTTCTTACAAGGACTTCAGCCTGCAAGGCGGCTTTTCGCGTCGGCAGAAAGACTGGCCCACGGCCGCCTATTACACGATCCCGAATTCCCAAGCCCCGCGTCTTTTCACCAGGGACGAACGGGCTTACGCGGATCTGACCTTCCAGCGCGAATGCGGCGACGAGTGGCTTGTGGCGGCCCGCGGGTATTGCGACCATTTCCAATTCGATGGCTACTACCCGTACGATTACGACGCCGACCCGCTGACCACGCCGACCGTCAATCGGGACTTGGGCATCTCCACTTCGGCCGGCTTGGATGTATCCGTGAACAAGACTTTGTGGGACAGTCATCAGCTCACGGCCGGTGGAGAATGGCGGCACGATTTCGAACTCGGCGGGGGGAATTGGGATGTGGATCCTCCTGCCACTTACGCGGCCTTGAGCCGGAGCGCCGACAACCTGGGACTCTATGCGCAGGACGAATGGAGGATCCGGAAGAACCTCATTGTGAACGCGGGGGTGCGCTATGACCACTACAGCGGCTTCGGATGCACGGTGAACCCGCGCGCCGCCGTGATTTACAGCCCGTGGGAGCCCAGCTCGTTCAAGTTCCTCTACGGTCAGGCGTTCCGCGCTCCGAATGTTTACGAACTGTATTATGAGAGCCTCGGCACCCGAGCCAATCCCGGTCTGCAGCCGGAGACGATCCGGTCCTACGAACTGGTCTGGGAACAGCGCTTCGGCCCGCACTGGCGCACGAGCGTTTCGGCTTTCTGGAATGACGTGGATGGCCTGATCAATCAGGACGTGGATCCCGGAGCGGACTTGGTTTCCCCGGACGACGACCGGTTGTTCTTCAACAATGTGGGTTCCGCGGTGGCGCGCGGGATTGAACTGGAGGTGGAGGGCAAGCTGCCGGGGCGATGGCGCGGGCTGGCCAGTTACACGTTTGCCGACACCCAGGACGGAACCAGCCGGCAGCGGTTAAACAACTCGCCCCAACACTTGGCCAAACTGAACCTGAGCGTGCCGCTGTGGCGTGAAAAGATCTTCGCCAGCCTCGAATTGCAGGCCATGAGCCGCCGCGAGACGGTGACCGGGAACACGTCCGCCCCCTATGCCATCGCCAACTTCACGCTCTTCAGCCGCGAACTGGTCAAGGGCCTCGAACTCTCGGCCAGCCTCTACAACCTTCTCGACCAGCGCTACACCCACCCGGTTTCGGTGGACTTCGGTTACATCGGACCCATCTCGGGCAATCCCGTCGTGCTGGACACGGTGCGGCAGGACGGACGGAGTTTCCGCGTAAAACTGACCTATCGCTTCTGACCTCGAACTCACTGCTGAAGTGCCAACACCATCCATCATCACATCCTCACAGAGAGCGCGAGGCCTTGCGCTGGCGATGTCGCTGGCGCTCTGTGGTGCCGGAACGAGTGGACAGAATGTGGAGCCCTCCACCAACGCCGTTCTTCAGCAACTCAAGAAGCTCAGCCTGGAAGAACTGATGGAACTCAAGGTGGCCACCGTGTATGCCGCCTCGAAACGGGAGCAGAAGACCACTGAAGCGCCCGCATCGGTGAGCATCGTAACCTCCGACGACATCCAGAAGTTCGGGCATCGAACGCTGGCCGACGTGTTGCGGAGCGTGCGCGGCTTCTACGTCACCTACGATCGCAGCTATTCCTACATCGGCGTGCGGGGCGTCAGCCGTCCTGGTGACTATGGCGGCCGGGTGCTGGTGCTCATCAATGGCCATCGCCTGAACGACCCGATTTACAATGAAGCCTTCAATGGCGGCGAATTCCCGCTGGACATGGATTTGGTGGATCGCGTGGAAGTCGTGCGCGGGCCGGGCCATTCGCTTTACGGCGACAACGCTTTCCTGGCCGTCATCAACGTCGTTCCGAAGACGGGCGCTCAGGTCAATGGCTGGGAAGCATCGACCACCGCCGCCAGCTACGACACCTACTCGGGGCGGCTCAGCTACGGGACGCGCACGAAAGCGGGCCTGGAGTTCCTGCTCTCCGGCACCTTCCTCGACAGTGGTGGCCACGACCGGCTTCACTATTCTGAATTCGCCGACGTGAACAACGGCGTGGCCGAGCACCTCGACGGCGAGACGGTCAAGCAACTCTTCGCCGCGCTGTCGTATCACGACTTCTCCCTGTCGGGCTTCTTTGGCGAGCGGCACAAGGATGTGCCCACCGCCGAGTACGAAGCGGTCTTCAACCAAGGGCCGAACTTCAATCGCGATCAGCGCTGGGGGCTGGAGGCGAAGTTCGAGCGGGACCTCGGCGACGACTGGCACCTGCTGTCCCGGCTCTTTCTTGACCGTTACGAATATCGAGGCGCCGGACCGTATGAGTCGGAAGACCCAGCCGATCCCTGGGTGCTCAACCGCGACCTGGAGGAAACCTGGTTCTGGGGCGCCGAGGCCGAAGTCAGCCGGACGTTCTTCAACCACCACCAACTGGCCTTGGGCGTCGATTTTCGCCACGATCCCGAAGTGCGCCAACGCAATTGGGACTATTACGATCCGGTCGTCCTGAACGTGGATGCTCAAAGCCCCACGCACGAAGTGGGGGTTTACCTCCAGGACGAGTTCGCGGTGCGCACCAACCTCACGCTCTCGGCGGCGGTCCGCTACGACTACTTCTCCTCCTTTGGCAGCACGGTGAATCCGCGCGCCGGCGTCATCTACCAACCGGTGCGCGACACCACCCTCAAGTTCCTTTATGCGCAAGCGTTCCGGTCGCCGAACGCTTACGAGCGGGACTACACGATCGCAGGGTACGTGGGCAATCCACGCCTCCAGCCCGAGCGGAACCAGTCTTACGAATTGATTTGGGAACAGGCTGTGGGCCGCCACTGGCGCACCAGTGCTTCGTTGTTCCTCCATGACATGACCGACTTCATCACGCCGGTGCAGGACGACCTGGGGAACTTCACCTTCGCCAACCTGGACGCCGTGCGTTCGCGGGGGGCGGAGGTCGAGGTCGAGGGCCGTTGGGCGCGCGGCTTGAGCACCCGCTTTTCCTACACCTTCGCTGACGTGCAGGAGCGGAGTCCGGTCACCGGGCCAGGCACACCCGCCAACTCGCCGCGGCACCTGGCCAAGGCCGCGCTGTCCATTCCGCTGTATCAGGAGAAGATTTTCGCCAGCCTCGAATTGCAGGGCCTGTCCAGCCGGCTCACGGTCCAAGACGACGAAATGCCCGGCTTCGTGACCGCCAACCTCACGCTCTTCAGCCGCGAACTGATCAAGAACCTCGAAATCTCCGCCAGCCTCTACAATGTGTTCGACCGGCGCTATCGCGATCCAGTCGCCGGCGATTTCCGCCAGCCTGCCATTGAACAGGATGGCCGCACCTTCCGCGTGAAGCTCACGTACCGTTTTTGAAACGATGAGCCGTCACGCCCCAGTCTTGTTGCCTGAAGAAACGCCCACCCGCGTGCCGCGGCGGACGGCGTTGGCCAAGCTCGTTGGCTTCGCTCTGCGGCTCGTTGTCGCGCTGACTTTCTTGTCCGAGCTGACGGCGACAGCGGCCCCCAGCCCGACGGAATACCAGGTCAAGGCCACGTTCCTGTTCCACTTCACCCATTTCGTGGAGTGGCCCGCCCGGGCGTTTGCGGCCACCAACGCCCCACTGACGATCGGCCTCCTCGGGACGGATCCCTTCGGCGAAGCGCTGGACAGCGCCGTGGCCGGAGAAACCGTCAACGGGCACAAACTGGTGGTCAAGCGCCTGGCCTCGACCAACGAGTTGGCCGGGTGCCACCTGCTCTTTCTCGGATCGGCGGAGCCGGCCTTTGTGGACTCCGTGCTCGACGCCGTGAAAAGTCTCCCTCTGTTGACGGTGAGTGAGACGGACCGGTTTTGCCAGCACGGGGGAATGATCCGGCTCTACATGGCGGACAACAAGGTCAAGTTCGACGCCAACCGCAACGCCGCCGTCCAAGCCGGGCTGAGAATGAGTTCGAAGATGCTGAATCTCCCGAGCGTGAAGCTCATCGAAAGCGAACGCCCGTGAATCCTGCCACGATGAGGAACTCTTCCCAGGAAACCTCCGAAGAGACGGCCGCCCCGCCGCCGGCGGCGACGGCAGTGCCGGCGGGCCGTCCGGCTGAAAGCGGGAAGCCGCTCGCGCCTCAACTTGCTCCGGAGAATGGCCGACACAACGGGACACCGTTCGCGGGCCGGGGCATGAATTTTTTCCGAAACCTCCCGATCAAGCGCAAGGTCATCCTGGTGGTCGTGCTGTCCAGCATGCTCACCCTGTTGATGGCCTCTTGCGCCATGTTTGCGTTTCAGTGGTTCACGACCCGGGCGATGATCACCCGCGACCTGATGACGCAAGCGGAGATCATCGCCGCCAACAGCGCCGGAGCGCTGCGCTTCAAGGATCCGGACGCCGCCAACGAAATCCTGGCGTCGCTCCAGGCCAAACCCCGCATCCTCTCGGCTTGTCTCTATCTGCCGGATCACAGCCTGTTCGCCCGTTACGGGCGGGCCGAGGACCGCCAGCCCCTGGCCAGCGAGCGATGGCCGGATGGCTTTCATTTTCATGGACCACACCTGCTGCTGTTCCAGCCCGTCGTCCACGATCACAAACGGGCCGCGACCTTGTTCCTGCGGTTCGACTTCGACGCCATGCAACGGGAGATGACCAAGCCCTACCTGTCGATCCTGATCCTGATTGTCCTGGCTTCCTTGTTGGTGGCGCTGGTGCTTTCCACCACGCTCCAGCGCCTCATCTCCGAGCCGGTGCTGAGTCTGGCCACCACCGCCCGCAGCGTGGCGGAACAGAAGGATTATTCCGTCCGGGCCAAACTTCAGAGCACGGATGAACTCGGCCTGCTCACGCGGGCCTTCAACCACATGCTCGCCCAGATCCAGGCCGATGACGCCGCCGTGCGCACCGCCAACCTGAACCTGCAAAGCGAGGTGGCGGAACGACAGCGCACCCAGGCCCGGCTGGAAGACATGCACCGGCAGATGCTGGACGCCTCGCGCAAAGCCGGCATGGCCGAGGTGGCCACCGGCGTGCTCCACAACGTGGGCAACATTCTCAACAGCATCAACGTCTCCGCCACCCTGGCCGTGGACCACCTGCGGCAGTCGAAAATTGCCAGCCTGCCCAAGTTGTCCCGCCTGTTCGCGGACCACGCCGCAGACCTCGGTCCCTTCCTCACCCAGGACGAGAAAGGCCGCCAATTGCCCGCCTACATTGCCACGCTCTCGGAACACCTGGTCGAGTCACAGCGGTATTTGCTGAACGAACTCGAATCACTCCGCCGCAACCTCGATCACGTCAAAGGCATCGTTGCCATGCAACAGAGCTACGCCAAGGTGTCCGGCGTGGTGGAGCAGGTCGCGATGGCGGAGTTGGTGGACGACGCCCTCAAGCTCAGCAGCGCGGCGTTGCTTCGACAGGGCGTGGAAGTGCGCCGGGACTACGCCGACGTGCCGCTCGTCTCCGTCGATAAACACAAGGTGCTCCAGATCGTCATCAACCTGCTCAGCAACGCGCGGCAGGCCCTCAAGGACCCCGGGCAGCGCGACAAACGGCTTCAGTTGCGCCTCGGCCTGAACGGGAGCCAAAGGGTCCGTTTGCAGGTCATCGACAATGGCGTGGGCATTCCCCCGGAAAACCTCACCCGCATCTTCGCTCACGGCTTCACGACGCGGACCGATGGCCACGGCTTCGGCCTGCACAGTTCGGCGCTGGCTGCGATGGAATTGGGCGGGTCCCTCACCGGCCACAGCGACGGCCCCGGGACCGGGGCCACCTTCACCCTGGAGTTGCCGCTGAACACGGAAGGAGCTTAGGAAACGATGAACCTCCGACAAAACCGTAGCAGCCGACGTGAGGAGGCTCCGTTCAGCAAATCCACAATCCGCAATCTGCAATCCGCAATTGATGTGAGCCTCCTTACGTCGGCTGCTACAGGACCTTGAAACCGCCCTATGAATATGGACCGACCTCGCACTGAGTTGAACCACCGCATCCTCGTCATCGACGACAACGCCGCCATCCACGAGGATTTCAGGAAGATCCTCTGTAGCGCCCTGGTGCATCGCCCTGCGCTGGATGCCGCCGAGGAAGCGTTGTTCGGGGACCAGCCGGCCACCCAAGAGCAGGTTTGCTTCGAGATTGATTCTGCTTTTCAAGGGCGCGAGGGGCTGGACAAGGTGCGACTCGCGATGGACGAGGGGCGGCCTTACGCGATGGCGTTTGTCGATGTGCGCATGCCGCCCGGCTGGGACGGGATCGAAACCATTGGCCACTTGTGGCGTCAGTATCCCGAACTCCAGATCGTGATCTGCACCGCTTACTCGGACTTCTCCTGGGACGAGATCGTCCGCCGGCTGGGGAAGTCGGACAGCATGGTGATCCTCAAGAAACCATTCGACAACGTGGAGGTGCTGCAACTGGCCCATGCCCTGACGAAGAAATGGTTTCTCGCGCAACAGGCGCGGTATCAGTTCGATGACCTCGACCGCCTGGTGGGCGTGCGCACCCGCGAACTTCAGGAGGCCAACGAGCGGCTGCAGAAGGAAATCGGCGAGCGCCGGCTCGTGGAAGGGGCCTTGCGCTTCTCGGAGGAGCGGTTCTCCAAGGCTTTCCAGGCCAGCCCCATTCCCATGGCCATCGAGCGGATGGCCGATCAGGTCTATGTCGATGTGAACGACGCCTTCCTCAAAATGACTTCTTTGCCGCGGGCGGAGATCGTTGGGCAAGAGCCGAAGCAGTTCCAAATTCACGTTGATCCGACCGTCCCTGGCTCCCTCCTGGCGCGGTTGAAGGAAACCGGCTCCCTGAGAAACCAGGAATGCACGCTGCATACGAAGACGGGCGAAAAGCGCTCCGCTTTGGTCTCCGCGGAGGCCTTCGACTTAGCCGAGGAACCGCATGTTCTGCTCATCATGCAGGACATCACCGAACGGCTCAGCCTGGAGAGCCAGTTGCGGCAGGCCCAGAAAATGGAAGCCGTGGGCCAGCTCGCCGCCGGCGTGGCGCATGACTTCAACAACATCCTCACCATCATTCAGGGCCACGCCAGCCTCCTGCTCGCCAGCGCCAGTCTCGGCCGGCACATGGCCGAGTCCATCAAACAAGTGTCCACCGCCGCGGACCGCGCCGCAGCCTTGACCCGCCAATTGTTGGCCTTCAGCCGAAAACAGGTCATGCAGCCCAAAGCGCTGGACCTGAATGATCTCATCCGCCAGCTCACCAAAATGCTCCAACGCCTGATTGGCGAGCACATCACGCTCGACTGCGAACTCTCGGCGGAGCCGTTGCGGGTCTTCGCCGACTACGGCTGCATGGAACAAGTCCTCGTCAACCTCGCCGTCAACGCCCGCGACGCCATGCCCAACGGAGGACGCCTCACCATCCGCAGCGGAGCGCTGGTCATCGATGCCCAGAGCACGGCCCGGCATCCCGAGGCCGCGCCGGGCCGGGTGGCGGGCGTCTCCGTCACAGACACGGGCTGCGGCATGTCATCCGACGTGTTGGGGCGCATCTTCGAGCCGTTCTTCACCACCAAAGATGTCGGCAAAGGCACGGGCCTGGGTCTGGCCACGGTGTACGGCATTTTGCGCCAGCACGACGGCTGGATCGAAGTCACGAGCCAAGAAGGCCAAGGCTCCGCGTTCACGTTCTACGTGCCGCTGACGGAGAAGCCGTCCGAGGCCGCACCGATCCGGACGACGAGCACGGCCGACCGGGGCAGCAACGAGCGCATCCTCGTGGTGGAGGACGAGAAGCCGCTGCGGGAACTGATCTGCGGCGCGCTCCGCAGCCGCGGCTATCAGGTTTCCGCCGCTCAGGACGGCGGCGAAGCCCTCAACGTGTGGCAGACCGAGAAGGGGCAGTTCGACTTGCTGCTCACCGACATGGTCATGCCCAACGGCATCTCCGGGGGCCGCCTCGCCACCCGTCTCCGGTCGGACCAGCCCGCGCTACAAGTCATCTACATCAGCGGCTACTGCATGGAACTCGCCGACCGGGAACTCTTGCAGGGCGATCACTGCGCCTTTCTCGCCAAGCCGTTTGACGTTCACCGACTGGCCGCCCTCGTTCGAGAGCGTCTGGACCGGCGAAACCACGCCGGCGGCCCGCGCTCGGAACGCGAGGAAACCGTCGCGAGTGCTGAACCCTGAAGTCCGAAACGGACCCGACACAGCGCTCCCAAATTCGGAAGCGCGTTTGAAGAATCGTAACGACCGCTCGGCCGAGACACCACGACGTCAGCAAAGTCTTGAGAGCGCCGGACGCAACTCGGCACTACCGCCGTAGCGCAGACATTCCGGTCTGCCGTAGCGCAGGCTTTCCAGCCTGCGGGCGTGCGAACGATTCGGCCGTCCGCATCGTGGCGGACGGCCGGTCGACAAGAATGTCGGCGCAACGGCAGGCTGGAAAGCCTGCGCTGCGACGGTGGCGTCCGGTTGCGCCCGAGAGCGCCTCTCGCCCGAGCCTTTCCTTGCCCGCCCGCCGGCGCTCCTCTACGTTGCCGCCGTGAGAACGCAATCGCCCGACATCAGTGCGGCAGCCGCGGCAGCCGGGAGCCGGCGCTGACTCCTCATCGCATGATCCGCAACGTCATCTTCGATTGGTCCGGCACGCTGGTGGACGATCTGCCCGCCGTGTGGCAGGCCTCGAACTTCGTCTTCCGCCAGGCAGGCGTGCCGGAGATGACGCTGGAGGAATTCCGCGCCGAGTTCTGTCTGCCGTTCACCAAGTTCTACGACCGCTACACCCCGCACGTGCCGATGGCACAGTTGGAGGCGTGGTTCCATGGCCGCTTCCGCGAATGCCAGGATTCCGTCGCCGCCCTGCCCCACGCGCGCGAGTTCCTGGAGTTCTGCCGGCGCTGCCGCTTGCGCACGTTTCTCCTGAGCAGCGTCCATGAAGACCACTTCGCGCGCCAAACGGCGGCCACGGGCTTTCAGGATTTCCTCGATCATCCTTACGTCGGCGTCTGGGACAAGCGCACCAAGATTCGCGAGATTCTGGAACAGCATGGCTTGCGCCCGGAAGAGACGCTCTTCGTCGGCGACATGCAGCACGACATCGAAACCGCGCGGCACGGCGGCGTGCTCTCCTGCGCTGTGCTCACGGGCTACAACCGTCTGGACCAACTCCGGGCCAGCGCCCCGGACGTGATCGTCGAGCACCTGGGCGAACTGCGCGCCCTCCTGGAGCAGCGCGGCCTGGAGTTGCTCGCTGCGGTCAGCCCGCCGGCGATGCCGGTTGCCACGGTCGGGGCGCTGATCTTTCGCCCGGACGGAGACGACATACTCATGGTCCGCACGCACAAGTGGTCGCACCTGTGGGGCATTCCCGGCGGCAAGATCAAGTTCGGCGAAACCTCGGTGGACGCCCTCCGGCGCGAGATCAAGGAGGAAACAGACCTCGACATCGGCGACCTCCGGTTCGTGCTGGTGCAGGATTGCATCCACTCGACGGAGTTCTATCGCGACGCGCATTTCGTCTTGTTGAACTACACTTGCCGCGCTGTCGGCCCCGCGCACGTCCGGCTGAACGAGGAGGCGCAAGAGTTCGAGTGGGTGCCCTTGCGCGACGCCCTGGCCCTCCCGCTCAACCAGCCGACGCGCGTGCTTATCGACGCCGTGCTCAAGTAAGCAAGGATCGCATGGACCGAATCACCCTCTGCGATCTGGAAGTGTTCTACCGGGTCGGCGTCACCGAGGCCGAACGCGCCCAGCCGCAGCGGCTCCTCCTGACAGTTGAAATGGAGCACGATCTTGCGCCCGCCGCCGCCAGCGACCGCCTCGCGGACACGATTGATTACTTTGCCGTCACGCAGCGGTTGTTGCGCCTCGGTGAGGGCCGCCACTGGGAACTGATCGAAGCAGTGGCCGGCGACATTGCGCAGTTGGTCCTCCGGGACTTCCGCGCCCAGCGCGTGTCGGTGGAAGTGAAGAAATTCGTCCTCCCCCAGGCGCGCTACGTTTCCGTGCATCTCTCAGCGCAGGCTTGAATCGCCGACAAGGCGTCGCGGCGAACTGGCGTTCGCCGCACTTCTCTGCGCTTTCACCCCGCACCTCAAGCGGATGGCGGCAAACGCCAGTTTGCCGCTACGCCGACTGGGAAGAAAAACGCGCTAGCCGCCTCCAACTTGGCCGCTGGGCAACGCAAGTTCGACCGGCAGTGGCGGCGGAGGCCGCGGAGGCCGGCTGAAGGCTGCCGGTGACGGCATAGAGGGAGCAAGGCGTGCGGCGTAGGACATTTCCCGATGCGAGAACAGGGCATTCGCCCGATTGGCAGAACCGTGGCGAAAGTAGAAAGTGCGCCTGGGTTTCTGGCAGACTTAAGACGTGAGCATTGCAACTGACAGGCGGACCAGAATCGGTTTTCACGGCCTCAGCCACGGACGGCTGAGGCCGGGAGCCGTCTTCGCCAAGCGTCAGGAGGTGACTTCAAAATCCCGTAGCAGCCGCCGTGAAGCGTTGGTTCCAATCTGCAATCTGCAATCTGCAATCTGCAATCCGAGCGAGCATCTCTTTGAACCTTGATGAAGACACCGCCCAACCAACGCTCCGCCCTCCGATTCGGGAACGGGCTGCTGCCCTGGTGGGCGGGATTGCTGGCCGTGGCCTTCCTGGCCCCGCGGCTCCTGTGTGCCGAGCCGGAGCCGCCGGTGGCGGTGTCCCCGGAACATCGGATCAAGGCGGCCTACCTGTTGAATTTCACGCGGTTCGTGACCTGGCCGGGCCGGGCCTTTCTGAACGCCGGCGCCCCGCTGACCATCGGCGTGGCCGGCCAGAATCCCTTTGGCTCGGTCCTCCAACAAATCATCGAGGGAGAGAAGGTGAACGGTCGGCCGATCGTCATCCGCGAGTTCGCACCGGGGGAGGACTTGACGCAGTGCCACGTGCTGTTCATCCCGCGCGCGGAGAGCAGCCGGGTGCCGGCGATCCTGGCCAGCCTGCGCGACGCGCCCGTGCTGACGGTGAGCGAAACGGAGGACTTCCTGGAGCAGAACGGCATGATCAACTTCCTGGTGCAGGACAAGAAAGTCCGCTTCGAGATCGGACAGAAGGCCGCCGAGCAGGCCGGCTTGGTCCTGAGTTCGCGCCTCCTCAAACTGGCTGTGCGAGTCATCACCAACAAGTCAGAAACCGGAAAATGATCCACCAACTCAACCACCCCCTGCCATGCCTGCCACAACCCCAACCTCCCATCGCCGCCGCGGCGCGCGACCGGTGCTCGCCGGTCTGTTGGCGCTCGCCGTGGTCCTCCCGGCGCGTGCCGCTGAGCCACCGGAACCTTTGTCGCCCGCCGAACTCAAGAAGCTGAGCCTGGAGGACCTGCATGAACTGGAAATCCCCACCGTTTATGGCGCCTCCAAGCACGAGCAGAAGACCACGGAAGCGCCGTCGGCTGTGACCATCGTGACCCGGGAGGACATCCAACAGTTCGGCCATCGCACTCTCGCCGAAGTCCTGCGCAGCGTGCGGGGCTTCTATGTGAACTCCGACCGCGGCTACAGCTTCGTCGGGCTGCGCGGCGTCAACCGCCCCGGCGATTACGGCGGCGGCGTGCTCCTCATGGTCAACGGCCACCGGCTCAACGATCCCGTGGCCGATGAAGCGTTCAACGGCACCGAGTTTCCGCTGGACGTGGACCTGATCGACCGGGTGGAAGTGATCCGCGGTCCCGGCTCGGCGTTGTACGGGAACAACGCTTTCTTCACGGTCATCAACGTCCTCACGCGCAAAGGCCGGGACGTGCAGAACGTGGAGTCGTCCTTTGCCGCCGGCAGCTTCGACACCTACAGCGGGCGCGTGAGCGTGGGCCACCGCTTCACCAACGGCGTGGAGCTGCTCCTGTCGGGCACCTACTTGGACAGCGCGGGACACGACACCTTGCACTATCCTGAATTCAGCGATGTCAACGAGGGCCGGGCCAGGCGCCTCGACGGCCAGTGGCTGGGGCAGACGTTCCTCTCGCTCGCCTATCGGGAGTTCACCCTGGAAGGCTTGTTTGGCTACCGCTTCAAATCCGTCCCGACCGGGGCCTACGGGAGTTTGTTCAACGTCGCTCCGAACGATTTGCTCGATGAACGGGCTTTCCTGGAGTTGAAACACCGACACGAGTTCGACTCCGGCTGGCTGCTCCAGAGCCGGCTCTACTTCGACCACTACAACTACTGGGCCGATGAGCCATACGACGGGGCCGAAGTGGGCCGGCCTGGAGAAATCGTCCTCAACCACGACGAGAGCGACACGCGCTGGTGGGGCGGCGAAGTGCAGGCCAGCAAGACGCTCTGGGAGCGGCATCGCCTGACCCTGGGCGTGGAAGGACGCCATGACATGCTGGTCCACCAGCTCAATCACTACGTGGACCCGCGGCAAACGGTCAGCGACCTCGACACGCCCGCGGGCAGCTTCGGGTTCTATGCGCAGGACGAGTTCAGTATCCGGACCAACCTCCTGCTCAACGCCGGCGTGCGCTACGACTACGCCACCACCTTCGGCGACACCGTGAACCCGCGGGCCGGCTTGATCTACAGTCCGTGGACGCCCACCACCTTCAAGCTGCTTTACGGCCAGGCCTACCGCGCGCCCAACGCTTACGAGTTCGACTTCACCGCCCCCGGCTACTACCCCAACCACGGACTCAAACCGGAGACGATCCGCTCCTACGAATTGGTTTGGGAGCAACGCTTGTCCAGGCCCCTGCGATTCATGGCGGCGCTCTTCTACAACCAGATCGAAGACCAAATCACGCAGATCGACGAGTCCTCGGACCCGGACAACCCGCGCTGGGTGTTCCACAACATCGGCTCCATCGAGGTCAAAGGGGCGGAAGTGGAACTGGAGGGCCACTGGTCTTCCGGCGTGCGCGGCCGGCTCAGCTACACCTACGCTCAAGCGACCGATCGCGACACCGGCGGCCTGTTGAGCAATTCGCCCCGGCACGTGGGCAAGTTCAACCTGGCCGTGCCGCTCTACCGGGACAAAGTCTTCGCCGGCCTGGAACTGCAAGCCCTCAGCCGCCGCTGGAATGACACCCGCGACACAACCACGCCGGGTTTTCTGGTGGCCAACCTGACGCTCTTCAGCCACGAGTTGGCCAAGGGCCTGGAGGTTTCGGCCAGCGTCTATAACCTCTTCGACAAACGCTACCGCGACCCCGTCGGCCCCGATTTCACCCAGGACTTCATCGAACAAGACGGGCGGACCTTCCGCGTGAAACTGACCTATCGCTTCTGACGCCATGCGCTTCTTCCGCGACATCCCGATCCAGCGCAAGACGACCCTCGTCCTCATGCTGGCCAGCACGATCACGCTGTTGATGGCCGCGACCGGCTGGCTCGTCTTCCAGTGGTACTACGCGGAGCAACTGATCATGCAGGACCTCAAGACCCATGCCCGCATCATCGCCGAGAACAGCCTGGCGGCCGTGAGCTTTGACAATCCCAACGACGCGGCGAGCGTGCTCAGCGCCCACAAGGCCGACCCGCGCATGCTCACGGCGCGCATCTATGCCACCAACGGGACGGTCTTCGCCCACTACGGCGCGCCGGAGCCGGCGGCGGCGCTGCCGCCGGGAACGCCCGCCGCGGGCTTCCAATTCCGCGGACCTCACCTGCTGTTCTTCGAGCCGCTGGTGCTGGACGACAAACGCATCGGCACCCTCTACCTGCGCTATGATTTCCAAGCCACGCGCGCAGATCTCACCCGGCCGTTTCTCCTCATCCTCGGCGTGTTGCTGCCGTCCGCGCTGGCGCTGTCCTACCTGCTTTCCCTGGGGCTGCAACGGGTCATCTCACGGCCGATCCTGAAACTGGCCGAAACCGCCAAGCTGATCGCCAAGCAGCAGGATTACACCGTGCGCGCCGAGAGGCCGGGATGCGACGAGTTGGGCACGCTCACGGACGCCTTCAATCACATGCTCACGCGCATCCACGAGCAGGACGTGGCCTTGCGCCAAAGCGAGGCGCAGAAGCAAACCATCCTCTCGGCCATCCACGCGGGCATCGTCATCATCGACGCCCAGACGCACGACATCCTGGACGCCAACGACGCGGCCTTGAAGCTCATCGGCCAACCGCGCGACGACGTCATCGGCCACCGCTGCCACAGTTTCATCTGCCCGACGGAAGAGGGGAAATGCCCGATCACGGACCAGCACTCCACGGTGGACAACTCCGAACGCGTGCTGCTGGATGGGCGAGGCAACCGCATTCCCATCCTGAAAAGCGTCGTCCCCATCACCTTCCAAGGCCGGCCGAGCCTGCTGGAGTATTTCCTGGACATCACCGAGCGCAAGCGGGCCGATGCGGAGCTTCAGACACTCCATCAGCAGTTGCTCGAAACTTCGCGCCTGGCTGGCATGGGGGAAGTGGCCACGGGCGTGATCCACAACGTGGGCAACGTCCTCAACAGCATCAACGTCTCCTGCACGCTGGTCCTCGACCGACTGCGCCAGTCCAAGGCGCCGGTGCTGGACAAACTGGCCGCGCTCTTCCAGGAGCAGGGTCCCAACCTCGGCCACTTCCTCGCTCACGATCCGCGCGGGCAGCAGATTCCAGCCTACATGGGTAGCGTGGCCAAGGAACTCCGCGAGGAGCAGAGCTTGGTCCTCCGCGAAGTCGATCTGCTCCGCACCAACGTCGATCACGTCAAGGACATCGTCTCCATGCAGCAGAACTACGCACACATCTCCGGCGTGGTGGAGACGGTTGCAGTGGCGCAACTGGTCGAAGACGCGCTCCAGATGAACGCCGCCGCGCTGGCCCGCCACGACATCCGCATCATTCGCGAGTTCGCCCCGGTCCCGGACATTACGGTCGAGAAGCACAAGGTGCTGCAGATCCTCATCAACCTCATCTGCAACGCCAAGCACGCCCTGGATGAAGGCCGTCCACCCGCCAAGGAGTTGCGCCTGAAAGTCAGTCCGAACGGCGGCGACCGGGTGAAGATCGAAGTGGCGGACAACGGCGTGGGCATCGCGCCGGAGAACCTCACGCGCATCTTCGCCCACGGGTTCACCACTCGTTCCCGCGGCCACGGCTTCGGCCTGCACAGCGGCGCCCTGGCGGCCAAGGAACTGGGCGGCTCGCTCGTGGCCCACAGCGAGGGACTCGGCTGCGGCGCGATCTTCTGCCTGGAACTCCCGCTGCACCCCCCCGCTGAAGGAGGGCACGCATGAGAGCGTGTTGGCCAAACCTGCATTTCTCACCGGATCGCGGCCGGTCGTATGTGTTTTGCCTCGTAGCGCAGGCTTTCCAGCCTGCCGTATCGCCGACTTGCAGTCGGCAGGGCATGGCCAGTTCAGAACCACGCCGAGTTCAGACCTGCCTTCGCCCGGCAACGTCCCGCAGGTTGAAAACCTGCGCTACGGCAGGCTGGAAAGCCTGCGCTACGCTGAACACATACGGCCGGTCCCCGGCCGCAGCGCCTGTCACAGGGCATCCTGCTGCGACCGGGGACTGGTCGCGGTCCGACACCTTGCGGCCGCGCCGATCTTGTGGTGAGAAAGGCGAGCCAACCATTCCCAACCTGCAAGCACTGCTATGAATACCACGGCCCCCGAACTCAACCACCGGCTCCTCATTGTCGATGACAACGCCGCCATCCACGACGACTTCCGCAAAATCCTGGTCCGCCCTCCGCCCGCCCCGGAGCCGTTCCCGGAACTGGAGTCGTTATTGCTCGGCAAGGACGCGCCCGTCATCGCCGAGACGGCCTTCAATCTCGACTCGTCCTTCCAAGGTCAGCAGGCCCTGGAGATGGTCGCCCGCGCCCGCGCCGAGGGCCGGCCCTACGCCCTGGCCTTCGTGGACGTGCGCATGCCTCCCGGCTGGGACGGCATCGAGACCATCGGCCACTTATGGGGCGCCGACCCCGAACTGCAGGTCGTGATCTGCACCGCCTACTCGGATTACTCCTGGGATGAGATCGTCCAGCGGCTGACCAAGTCGGACAACTTGGTCATCCTCAAGAAGCCCTTCGACACCGCGGAGGTGCTGCAACTGGCCCACGCCATGACGCGCAAATGGACGCTGGCCGGCGCGGTCCGGGAGCGTCTGGAGGACCTCGACCGCCGGGTGCAGGAGCGCACCCGCGAGTTCCAGGAGGCCAACGCGCAACTCGCGGAGAGCAACGCCCAACTGCAAAAGGAGGTGGCCGAGCGCACCGCCGCGGAAGAGGCACTGCGCCGGGCGGAAGAACGGTTTGAGAAAGCCTTCCAGGCCAGCCCGATGGCCATGTCCATCCAGGCCGTCCCGACGCAACGCTACGTGGACGTGAACGAAGCCTTCCTCGTCTTGACCGGTTACTCCCGAGAAGAAGTGCTGGGCCGTAGCAGCCAGGAACTGGGTTTCGAGCCTGGCCTGGGCTGGTGCCAGGAACTCTCGGTCCGCGCCCCTCAGGACCAGCGCCTGCGCCACCATGCCAGCAAAGTCCGCCGCAAGTCCGGCGAGGTCCGCGACGTGTTGCTCTGCCTCGAACCGTTCGAGCTGGGCGCCGAACCGCACCTCCTGGCCATCGCCCAGGACATCACGGATCGTCTCACCTTGGAGAGCGAGCTGCGCCAAGCCCAGAAGATGGAAGCGGTGGGCCAGCTCGCCGCCGGGATCGCGCACGATTTCAACAACCTCCTCACCGTCATCCAGGGCAACGCCGGCCTCTTGCTCGACCGCTCCGACCTCGACGACGAGGTGCTCAACTCCCTGCGCCAAATCCAGGCCGGCTCCCACCGCGCCGCCGCGCTGACCCGGCAACTGCTGGCCTACAGCCGCAAGCAAATCCTCCGCCCGACCGTGCTCCAACTCAACACCCTCCTGGCCCAGTGGAAGCCAACCCTCGGCCGCCTCATCGGAGAAGACATCCGCCTGCGCTGCGACTTGGCGGAAGACCTCCCTCCGGTCCTGGCCGACGCGCACAGTCTTGAACAAGTCCTGCTCAACCTCGCCGTCAACGCCCGCGACGCCATGCCGACGGGCGGCGAACTCATCCTCCGGACGTGCCGTCTGACCCTCGACGCCGAGGCCGCCGCCCGCCGTCCGGGCACCGCGCCCGGCACTTATGTCAGCATCCAGGTCACCGACACCGGCCACGGCATCCCGCCCGAAATCCAATGCCACATCTTCGAGCCGTTCTTCACCACCAAAGACGTGGGCAAAGGCACCGGCCTCGGTCTGGCCACCGCCTACGGCATCGTCAAACAGCACGAAGGCTGGATCGAACTCCAGAGCGAGGTCAACCGGGGCACCACCTTCACCATTTCTCTCCCGGCCTGCGACCAGGCTCCCGAACCTGTTCCCACTCCCGCGCTCCCCAGCCGGCCTCGCCGTGGACACGAATCCATCCTGGTGGTGGAAGACGAAGACTCCGTGCGCGAGATCACGGTCCATGCGCTCCGGCGGGCCGGCTATCGAGTCACCGAGGCCCGCAATGGTCGGGAGGCCCTCCACGTTTGGGAACAAAACCGCGGCGTCGAACTGCTGCTGACGGACTTGGTGATGCCCGAGGGCCTCTCGGGCCGGAGGCTGGCCGAGACGTTGTTAGCGGCCAACCCGAACCTGAAGGTCCTTTACACCAGCGGCTACAGCGGCGAGCTGTTCGATCGCCAATTTAATCACTCCCCGGACGGCCCGCTCCTGCCCAAGCCTTACGACGTCCACACGCTGCTGGCGCAGGTCCGCACGTGTCTGGACGAGCCGGCCAAACTGATCAAGCCGCGCTTCGTCAAGACCTCCAGGTCCTGCTGAGCGCCGTTCGGTTCCACGTGCCCGCGTTTCCCGGCGCCGGCCGTCCTCGCTCTCACTCTGGCTCGTCCCGGAGGTTCACCCCGCCGGTGAAAGGCCGGTTTCCGCTCGAGCCTCTCCGTTTCGGTGCCATCGGTGCCATCGGTGGCCCTTCAATCCAAACTCTGAAATCTCTTGGCGCCCATCGATGCGGAGAGAGAGCCGAAATCGAGCTTGCAAAGGTGTTGGGGTTTGATGAGATGGCCGCGTTCACAGACGCTCCCTCGATGGGGAGCCGTTCAACGAGGGCCGGTGAAACAGTGCTTTCGTCCGGCGTGATCTCAGGAGTAGGGAGAATCGGCTATGAAACGAATTGGTGGCAAGTATCCGGCGACTTTTGTTCGGTTGGCAGGCAGCTTCCGCGTTATTGCAGTTGGAGTTACTGTCGCAGTCGTTGTGGGATGGACGCAAAGCAGCCGGGCGGGAACTCTCTTTACTGAGGATTTCGACACCTACCCGGTGCCTCCTGCCGGCTGGACGACTTCGCCGAGCGGAACGGCAACGAGTTGGCGCGTCACGTCCAACGCCAGCGACACTCCACCGAACGCCGCGTTTGCCCAGGAGGCCGGCTCTTACGGATACAGCCTGCTGACCTCCGCCCCGGTTTTCATTCCGACACCGACCGCGCGTTTGAGTTTTCGGCACCGGAACACAGCCACCAGCTACTACAATCGGGGCCGACTGGAAATTTCCATCGCGGGCGGGGAGTTTTACGACTTCGTGACGGCAGGCGGAAGTTTTCTGACGAACGGTTATTCGCCGAATTCCTACCCCTACGGTTGGGGGCCATCGTCGGGCTTCTTCACCACGGAAGCGTATCTGCCGGCCTCTGCGGCCGGCCAGACGGTTCGATTGTGCTGGCGTTTCACGAGAGACAGCAGCAACGGGAATGCGGACCAGGGCTGGTTTGTGGATACCATTTCTATTTCCGATGGGCGGGTTCTTCTGGCGGATGACATCTCCGTTACCCTGTCGGATTCTCCGGATCCGGTCGCCATCGGCGCGAACCTCACCTACGTGGCGATCGTGACCAACACCGGGCCGACGGCTGCGACGGCGGTGGTTCTGACCAACCTCCTGCCCGCCAACGTGGCGCTGGTATCGGCGACGACTTCTCGGGGAACGTGCCAGACGAACGGGGGCAGCCTCGTGTGCATTCTCGGAACTCTCCCGAGATCTGGGAGTGCCACCCTGACCGTGGTCCTTCAACCCACCGCCAACGGAATCCTCACCAACCGCGTCTCCGTCACACGTGCCGAACCCGATGCCGAGTTACCCAACAACACGACCGCGACGACCACCCTGGTCGCCACGCCATCTCTCACAGTCGCGGACGTGACCGGCGACGAAGACGACGCCGGAGAAGTCAGCGCCAGCTTCAACATTTTTCTCGTGCCTGCCAGCCCGCAGGCTGTGACGGTGGAATTCGCCACCACCAACGGGACCGCTACAGCGGGAAGCGACTTTGTCCCCACGAACGGCGTTCTGGTGTTTACGCCGGGAGAGAAGTTCAAGACGATCCGCGTGCCTATCCGGGGCGACCTGCTTGATGAAACCGACGAAACCTACTCCGTCATCTTGTCGAACCCGACCAACACTCTCCTCGCGCGCAGCCAAGCCACCGGCACGATCCTGGACGACGACCCGGTCCCTGGCTTCATTGTCCTCGACACCTGGGTGACTGAGGGAGACGGCGGCATGACGAACGCGGAGTTCACGATCTTCCTGACCGCACCCAGCGGCCAGTCTGTGTCCCTCAGTTACTCCACAGAGTCCTACAGCGGGACGGCGACACGAGAGAGCGATTTCCCAAGCACGAATGGAACGGTGATTTTTCCACCAGGCAGCGTCGTCCAGACGGTCACCGTGCCCGTGTTCGGAGACCGGACGGTGGAAGCCAACGAGACGTTCTACGTCAACTTCTACAATTCGGGCGGGAGCTGGAATAGCTACAGCGCGACGGTCCTGATCCTGAACGACGACGGCCTGCCGGGTGAAGTGGACCGGTTTGTCTGGAGTGTCATTCCCGATTCCGTCGTTCTGGGGCAGCCCGTCCCGGTGACGCTGACGGCGCTGGATTACTTCAATCAGACGGCGACGAATTTCACGGGCACCGTCGTGCTTTCCGCCCGCGCGATCCAGGGAGAGGTGTGCGGCACGATCCTGCCCTCGCCCACGCATGATTTCTATTCGAGCGGTTCGTACACGCTCGGCTATGCGTTCACCCCCACCGCGAACCTAGTGGTCACCCATGTGCGGCACTATTCCGGAACCAAGGTTTCGATCTGGACGGACGACGGCGCCTTGTTGGCCAGCCAGACCGTGACCAGCACACCACGGACCTGGATGGAAACGCCCCTTGCCACACCCATTCAACTGACTGCTGGGGTGACGTATCGGCTCGGGGTTTACACGGGAGACGACTACCACTATTACCGGTACGGCAGCTACCCGGAAGCCTTTGATTACGGAACCGTGGACACAGGCTACACGCTTTACGGTGACGGCTTCCCGCAGAACTCCACTTCCACCCACCACCTCGTGGACTTGCGCTACACCGTCGGCACTCTGGAGAGCGTTGCCCTCGCCCCCGGCGAAACCGCCAACTTCGCGAATGGCCTCTGGTCCGGCAGCGTGGCCATCTTGGGCCGTGTGGCCAACGTCATCCTCAAGGCAGACGACGGCCAGGGCCACTTCGGACTCAGCAATCCCTTCGAACTGATGGTGACGAACGATCTTTCGATCTCCATATCCGCAGCGCCGGACCCGGCCACGATGGGCGGGCAACTCACCTACGCGATCTTGGTCACGAACACCGGCCCAGCGGACGCCACCGGCGTGACGGTGACGAACTTCCTGCCAGCGGGCGCGACGCTCGTTTCGTTTGCCGCCTCTCAAGGCGCATGCCGGAGCCTCGACAACAGCGTCGTCTGCGATCTGGGGACGCTGCCCGGCGCCACCGCCGCGCAACTGACGATCGTCGTCAGCCCCGCGGCGCTCGGCACGATAACGAACACCGCCACGGTGTCCCGTGCCGAATTGGACTTCGCCCTCCTCAACAACACCGCCGTCGCCGTGACCCCGGTGACGCTGCCGACGCTTTCCATCGTGGATGCCGAGGTGGTCGAAGGCAATGGCGGCACCACACCCGCCACCTTCCGCGTGCAGTTGTTCCCTGCCTGCGGGCAGACCGTGTCGGTCAACTACGCCACCAGCGCTGGCGGCGCCGCCAGCGCCGATTACCAGAGCGTGAGTGGCACGCTCACCTTCGCGCCCGGTGAAACCAACAAAGCGATCACAGTGCCGGTGAAGGGCGACATCCTGAACGAATCGAACGAAGTTTTCACTGTTTCCCTTGCCAATCCGGTCAACGCGGTGTTGGGCCGTGGCCAGGCAGCCGGCACCATCCTGAATGACGATCCCCAACCGACCCTCCTGATCTACGACGCCGCGGTGGCGGAAGGGAACTTCGGAGAAACCAACGCTCTCTTCGTGCTCAACCTCTCGGCCCCCAGTGACCGCACCGTGACCGTCATCTACAGCACCTACTACGGCGGCACCGCGACGCCGGGCACGGATTACCTGACCACCAACGGCGTGCTGGTGTTCCTGCCGGGTTCCACGGTGCAGACCATCGCCGTGCGGGTGAAGGGCGACACGACGATCGAAAGCACCGAGACGTTCTTCCTCAACTTGGACTCCATCCAGAACGCCTCCTGGGGCAATTCGCAAGCGACCGGCTTCATCGTCAATGATGACGGACTCCCAGGGCAGGTTCACCATTTCACCTGGGCGGAGATGCCCTCAGTTCAACCGGCGGGCCAGCCCATTTCTGTCAGCGTTGTGGCTCAGGACTATTTCTCCAACACGGCCAGCAACTACGCGGGCCCGGTTTCTCTCGCCGCATTCCAGGTGACGGGAGAGGAGAGCGGGACCCTGCTGAACGGCGCCGCTCATTCCTCCTCCGACTACGATTACAGCACCACCACCGCCGGCTACGCTTTCACGCCCAACACCGACCTGCGGGTCACTCATGTGCGCCATTACTCCGGCACGAAGGTGTCCATCTGGACCGACACCGGCATTCTCCTCGCTAGTCAGCCCGTCGCCAGTGTCCCTGGCTCCTGGGGCGAAACCGCTTTGGCCAACCCCGTGTGGCTCTCCGCCGGCAACACGTACCGCATCGGTGTTTACGGCGGGCGATACCTGTACTATCGGACCGATGGCCCGTCAGCGTTCAGCCACGGCACAGTCAACTCTGACTGCTACGTGTACGGCGATGCATTCCCGCAGAACACGAGTTGGTGGCGTTGGCCGATGGTGGACCTGCGCTACAGCGTGCAACTGGTGGAGGCGGTCGCCATCACTCCATCCGTCTCCGGGGCGTTCGCGGGCGGAACGTGGACCGGCTCGGTCCTGGTGCCGGCAGGCTTGTCGCTCTTCCTGCGGGCCGATGATGGCGCCGGGCATTCCGGTGTGAGCGGGCTTTTCAACTCCGGCGGAACCAGACTGAACATCCAGCGTGTCGGCGACAACGTGGTGCTCTTCTGGCCGGCCAACGCGGCGGGTTTTGTGCTCGAATCCGCCGAAAGTCTGACCGGCACGGTGACCTGGACGCCTTGCACCAACGCCGCATCCATCTGGGGCGATCAAATCGTGGTGACCAATCCAATCTCGAGCGCGCGGACGCTGTTCCGTTTGAGAAGATGACCCGCCTGAGAGCCGCGACCCTTCTGCCAGATGTCGCTGTGAAAACTGCCGAGGCGTCACCAGTACCAAGGCAACGCGGCGGTTGTCACGCGCTCATCCCACCACCGTTCGACGCTGTTCCCCAATTTTTCGACGCCAGCCGCCGCGATCTCCCTCTCTGGCCTGTCGTGGTATCCAATTCGGAGTTCACGCCACCTTCACCTTGAGCCGGTGTCCTTTGATCTGGGTGCGGTTGAGCTTGGCGACGATGCCGTGGACGTGTTCCGTGGCGACGTCGGCAAAGAGGTGGCGCTCGCGGATGTCCACGGTGCCCACGACCTTGCCGGGCAAGCCCGTTTCGCCGGCAATGGTGTTGACGATGTCGATGGGCGCGATGCCCATTTCAGCACCCACGTTCATGTGCAGGCGTGTCTGGCCTTCGGGGGTGGGGCGGCTGGCCTTGGCCGGGCGTGCCGGAGGCTTCTCCAAACGCTCGGGCCGGGCGGCAGCCGGTCCAGGCCGCGGTGGGGGCGGCGGCGATGCAGGCGCAGGCGACTCTGCCAGTGGCGGCGAAGGAGGAAGCTGGACGGCAGGTGTGCTCGCCACGACGGGCACCACGCTGGCGGCGTCTGGAACCACGCTTGGAGCGACCGGCAACTCCGGCGGGGGGACGACCGGCGCGGACGCCTGAAGCGGTGCGTCGGCTGGAACGGCCTCCGGGCGTCGCTCCGGGCGAGGCGCCGGTGGCCGCGCTGGGGGACGACGGTCTTCAGCGACTGGGCGGTCGGAGCGGCCCATCCGTTGCGGCTCGCGCGCCGGGCGCTCCCAGCGGTCGTCACCCCGCCTCGGACGGTCCCGCCAAGGCTCGTCGCGGTCGGCTCGCGGCTCCCGGTGGGGCGCGCGCTCCGGAGCGGGGCGCGGCGTCGCCGCGGCGTCGCCGCCGTGCAGGTGGTGAATCAGCGCCGAAGCGACGTCGGTGGAACTGAAGCCCTCTTCCAGCAATCGCTCGATGAGACGATCGTGGCGCTCGAATTCGCCGCTCTGGAGCGTGGCGCGCAATTTGTCGAGGAAGACGCTGGTGCGGGCCTCTTCCACTTCGCCGGCCGTCGGAACCCGCGCCCGGCGGATGCGCATGTTGGTGTAGCGCTCGATGTGGCGGATTTGGAAGACCTCGCGCCCGGCCACAAAGGAGACGGCCAGGCCGCTGCGGCCGGCGCGGCCGGTGCGCCCGATGCGATGCACGTAATCCTCCGCGTCGTAGGGCAGGTCGTAGTTGAAGACCACTTGCACGTCGTCCACGTCGATGCCGCGGGCCGCCACGTCGGTGGCGACGAGGAACTCGAGACCCGACTTGCGGAACTTGTTCATGACGCGGTCCCGCATGGCCTGGCTCATGTCGCCGTGCAAGCGGTCCGCGGAATAGCCTTGCGCCTCCAGGTGATCGACCAGGTCGTCCACCATGCGTTTGGTGTTGCAGAAAATGATGCCGAGTCGGAGGTCGTGGATGTCGATGAGGCGGGTCAGCAGCTCGAGCTTGAAGCGGCGGTCCACCTCGTAATAGACCTGCTCGACCGTGGGCACGGTGAGGGTCTTTTGCTCAATGCGCACGCTCTGAGGGTCGCGGGCGTACTTCTGGATCAAGTCCAGGATGGGCCGCGGCAGGGTGGCGCAGAAGAAGACCGTCTGGCGTTCGGCGGGCACGGCCTGGAGGATGAACTCGATGTCTTCGCGGAAGCCCATGTCGAGCATCACGTCGGCCTCGTCGAGGATGACCATTTTCACCGTCTCCAGGCGCAGCGTGCCGCGGCGCATGTGGTCCATGACGCGGCCAGGCGTGCCGATGACGATTTGCGCACCTTGCTTGAGGCCCCAGAACTGGCGTTCGTACGACTGCCCGCCGTAGATGGGGAGCGCATGGATGCCGCGCTTGAAGAACGCCAGTTTGTGGATTTCCTCCGACACTTGGACCGCCAGTTCGCGCGTCGGGCAGAGGACCAACACCTGCACCAGGCGCTGGCGCGGGTCGATCTTCTCGACGGCCGGAATGCCAAACGCCGCGGTCTTGCCGGAGCCGGTTTGCGACTGGCCCACTGCGTCGCGCCCCTGCATGAGCACGGGGATGGCTTCGGCCTGGATGGGCGAGGCCTGCTCGAAGCCCAGTTTGTCGATGGCCTTCAGCACTTCGGCGGAAAGGCCCAGTTCGGAAAAGAGTTTGGGTGTCATGCGGCAATGTCTTCGCGACCGCCCCAAGCTGCCTCGAACCGTCAGTCGAGGATCGGCTCGCTGCCGTCGATCATCTTCACCTTGTTGTGGGCGAAGTATTCTTTCGTCAGCGCCTTGAGCATCCTGGCGCGGTGGTCGTAAAGCCGTTTGAGCTTGCGCGGCTTGTGCCGGGCCAGCGCGTAGTGGGTGAGCAGCGGCATCGCGATCGTCGTGTCCGTGTAACAGACCACGGCGTCGGGCAGGCGGTCCGGATCGACCTTGCCCCAACTCACGGCTTCGCTCGGCGTCGCGCCGGAAAGGCCGCCCGTGTCGGGCCGCGCGTCGGTGACCTGGAGGAAATAATCCTGGCCGTATTCCTTGATGCGAAGCACTTCCTGGATTTGCGGCTCGGTCTGGAGCATGAAGTTCTTCGGGCTGCCGCCGCCCCACAGCACCACGGCGCTCTTGCCGCCGGCACGCTTGGCCGCGAGCACGATGGCGGTGCTTTCGTTCACGTCGATCGAAGGGTTGACGCGGAGTTTGTTCCCGCGCAATTCCACGCCGGCGAAGTTCATGCCGATGGTGGAGTCGCCGGGCGAACTGGTGAAGCACGGCACGCCGGCGCGATACGCCGCAGCGAGCACCGACACGTCCTTCAAGCCGGCCTTGCGTTCCCATTCGGCGCAGTACTTGCCGATGAGATAATGCAGTTCGGCCGTGCCCATCTCCTTCTGGAACTCGGGTTGGATGAGGATGGCGCGGAGGATTTCGTCCGTGGCCATCAGGCAATCGCTGTAGCCGAGCAACACGTCGTAGATGCGGACGATGTCGTTGTTGCGTAGCTCAGTGTCGTCGAACTTGAAGCTGCCGACCTTCACCGGGTAGTTCAGCGCGAAGTGCATGTCGTGGTACAGATTCGCGCCGGTGGCAACGAGCCAGTCCACGAAGCCGGCCTTGATGAGCGGCACGATGCTGGAGCAGCCCATGCCCGCGGGCGTGAGCGCGCCGGCGAAGCTCATGCCGATGGTGACGTCGGCGCCGAGCATTTTCTCGGCGAACAACTGGCTGGCTTCCTTGAGGCGCGCGGCGTTGTAGGCGAGGAAGGTTTCGTCGATCAGGTCGGGGAGCTTTTCCTTGCCGGTGATGTTCTTGGGCAGGATGCGCTTGCCGGACATGAACTTGTCCCGGTGCGGGCACTTCTGTTTCTTCAGCCAATCCGGCGTGTCGGAAAGGTCTTCGCGGTAACGTGAGGTCCGGTGTTGTTGCTTTGCCATAGGTCTCAAAAAATCAGGCGGGAACAATACGAGCCTTCATCGTGTTGCCAACAAATTTAATCAAGAAAGTGGTCGCCCGCCGAGCCGGCGCGTGCTGGGATGACGCCCGCGAACGACTGTGAAAACCATCCCGCCAACCGGCCGGGCCACGAGGCGGTTTGGCTGGGCCATCACTGGCCTCGCCGTCCTCAGCACGATGCTGGCCGTGGCCGGAGCCGCGCCCGCCACGAACGCCCTCTCGCCGCAACCCGCTGTCATCGCTGGCGTCACGGAGCTTCCGCTCCACGTGGGCCGGCTCTTCGTCCCGACAAACTGCCGGCCCGCCGGAAGCCGCGTGGAACTGCTGGTCCATTTCCACGGCCACCTGCCGCTCATGGTGGAAAATTTCCTCAAGGCCGGCCGGCCTGGGGCGCTGCTGGTCCTGAACTTCCCCGGCCTCTCCGCCGCCTACGCGAAGCCGTTTCAGGACACGAACGAGTTCAGCCGGGTGCTCGCCGAGACCCAGGATCGGCTGACCAAACACTTTGGCCGGAACACCGAGTTGGGACCGCTCGTCGTGTCCTCCTTCAGCGCCGGCTTTGGCGCGGTGCGTGAAATCCTCCAGCAACCCGCCGCGGAAGCCATCACAACGTTGGTGCTGGCGGACACGCTTTACGCCGGCTACGTCACCAACGACGGGAAGCGGGCGCCTGATCCTGCCCACTTGAAGGACTTCGTGCGCTTCGCGCGCCGCGCCGCGGATGGCCGCGCAACCATGATCGTCACGCACTCGCAGCTTGTCCCCGGCAGCTACGCCAGCACGGTGGAGACGGCGGAAGTCCTCATCGCCGCCGCCGGCACAACGCGGCGCAAGACCTCCGATCTCGACAGCACCAGCATGACGTTGGAATCCGTGGCCGACCGCGGCGGCTTCCATCTACGTTCCTACGAAGGCACGACCGGCCAGGACCACATGAACCACCTGAGACAAATTCACGCGGCGTGGCAACTGGTGCCGCGGGAACGGAAGCCGTGAAGAAGTTGGGGAGCATGCCCGCCCCGGGCGTGGCTGGACGCGCCCTCGCGTCCAGCACCGTGGGCCGACGAATGGACTGGGGCGCTGGGAATAGGCTCAGACATCCTGAGCCGTGGAACGCGCCTGGGCCGCCCGGTGAGGGCACCGGGCCTACAAGGCACGCCTTTCCTGTAGGCCGGGTCCCCTGACCCGGTGAACGCCGCTTCATCTCGATTCCTGGCCTCCACAAGACCTCA
>JACRJZ010000119.1 GCA_016219875.1 Verrucomicrobiota bacterium
CATTTCGGAACCGGAGCAGGTGGCTCGTACCCAACCGACACGGGAACTCTCTCCGACGATTTCGGCCGGGGCGCAACGGTGAATTTCGGATTACCGCTGGAGGACGTAACGCAATACCACTTGGTGGACGTTTCTTCCGACGCGAGCGCCTGGTGCTTCCGGCACAACGGCATTATTCGCCGCGTGCTCAGTCCCAACAGCCCCAGCTTCACTTCGGACTCGGACCTCGGCTGGAGCGGCGGCGGATATTTCGATGGCGAGATCGCCGAACTCCTCATCTACACGCGCGCGCTTTCAACGGCGGAACGGGAGTCGGTGGTGCGGTATTTCAACGACAAGTACCAGTTCCTGGAGACGCCGCCCGTTCCTCAGAGCATCCAGTCCTTTCCCGTGTCCACCAACCAAGTGAGTCTGTGGTGGGGAAGTGGAACTTGGTCGGGGCAGTCGCAGTTGAAGACGCGCGTGGAACGGAAGGTTTCCGGAGGGGCCTTCAGCGAAGTGGCGGTAGTGACGGGCACTTCGTTCATCGACCAGGGCCTGAGTGCCAACACGACCTACGTCTATCGTCTCCGGGCCAGCGCGGATGGAGTGGTGGATTCGGCCTACTCGGCGGAATGTCCGGTGACGACCGCTGTCGCCGGTCCGGGCATTCCGTTCGGCAGTCTGCGCATTTGGCTCAAGGCAGACACGGGCGTGGTGCGACTGGGCGACAATCGTGTGCCCCAGTGGTTCGACCAGTCTGGAAACGGAAACCATGCCTGGCATGATTTGATCGCCACTTCGCCGGGAGCGCCGTTAGTGGACCCCACCGGCTGGAGTGGGCGGCCCGTCATTGATTTTCCCGGTGATCGTGCATTTAATTTGCCGAGCCTGAGCGACCTTGGACAAGCGGAAGCGTTCATCGTGGTGAAAGCTGACTCAGCCACCTCCGCTCCGCATGGGTGGGGGATTTGGACGATGGGAGGGACGCCCAGCGGGTACCCCTGGATCGATGGGGGAATTCTCGATTACTTTGGATCGAGCTGCGCCCATGCTTTGACAGTGCCCGTTGACGTGATGGTCGCCTACCACCTCTACTCAGTTTCGAGCAGCACCTCGCAATGGAAGGCCTGGATCAATGAAATGGAACTCATTCCCACTCAGAACCCGTGTCCTGGCCCATTTTCCGCCGCGCCCAAGTTGGGTTCGGGAAACAACCCTTTCCGAGGGGATATTGTAGAATTCATGCTTTTCTCGAGCACCCTCTCGGCAACTGAGGAGAACAACGAACATCAGACTGTCTCCAGATATTTTCGGGCTCGGTACGGCCTATGGTAGAGCGCGCGCAGAGCCAACAAGTTCACTTGGCTGCAACAAAAGATGTGAGAAATCTATGAATGTCGATTTAAGCACCCTCTGGCCAAGCAAAACTGGAATCTTGCGAATTGGCTTGGCACTCGCCCTATGCTTTTCGAGCGGGCAGTCTGCCCAGTCTGACACGATCTACGATACATTTGGTCCTGCGCCATACGTCCCAAACATCTACACATACGGTTTCAATTGGACCAGTCCTGGAAGCGGAGTCAGTATTGCCACGAGGTTCGTCGTTGGTGGGCAGGACTACCTTCTTGGTTCCGTCACTCTGGACATCGGACGGTACGAGGAGAACAGCCCTAACCTGGGGATCGCAATTCTGGCAGACAACGATGGTGTCCCCGGCGAGACGGTCCTCGACTGGATTGTGCCCAATCCCACAGGTATTCTCACTTCGGGGCGACAGCCCCACACGTATTCCTCTTCGCTGAATCCAGTCCTGCTGGCCAACATGCCGTACTGGCTTTCGGTTCAACCCGCCATTTTGAATCAGTTGGATGCGGCGGACAATTTCTACTACGGCATCTCCACGCCCTGGGTGACGGGCCTGAATGCAGTGCGCATCTTTGACCGAGCCAGCGGCGATTGGGCCGCGTGGCAGTTGTACCCGGACACGCTCCCACCGGTCTATCGCCTGGAAGGCACCGTCGTGCCGGAGCCCAGCGTGCTGGCTCTGGCCGGCCTCGGTCTGGCCCTCTTCGCCCTGGCCAAGCGCCGGCCGCGCCCGCGCCAGCCGTGAATCTAGAAGAAGCAGTTGCCGCCACAGATTTCACAGATGGCACAGATTTCAAAGAAGTGGCTCAATCTGCAAGCCTCACCCACCCGGTGAAGGTCATTCGCGGGAGAATTCCACGCAAAGGCATTTCATCCGTGCCATCGGTGCCATCTGTGGTCAAATCCAACTGCGCTCTTTAGAGTGAACGGCTCTTCTCGGGGCCAACTCCAAACTTTGCACGCCGAGCGGTGTCTGGCTTCGCTTCCCAGTTCACTTCCCGCGAGCGGGCGCGCCACCGCGAATCCGCCGCGCGCCGCGCCCCTCACGTCAACCCCGTCGCCCGGCCGCTGGGCAGGACCTTGATGCGCGCGGCGGCGGGCACTTTGGGCAAGCCGGGCATGGTGACGATGTTGCCGCAGATCGCGACGACAAAGCCGGCGCCGGCCGAAAGGCGCAGTTCGTTTACCCGAATGCGGAAGCCCCGCGGGCGGCCCCGCAGGTCGGCGTTGTCCGACAGCGACATCGCGGTCTTGGCCACGCACACCGGCAGGCCCGTGAAACCCTGGCGCTCCAGCAGGTCCAGGCTGTTGCGCGCGCCGTGGTCGAAGTCCACGCCGTCCGCGCCGTAAAGGTTCTCGGCGACCGTCTCAATCTTTTTCTCCAACGGCAGATCGAGCGGATAGAGAAACCGCAGTTTCTTGCGCCGATTCTTCTCAATGGCCCGCAGCACGGCTTCGGCGAGGCCGGTCGCACCTTCACCGCCTTTGTCGAAGTGCTGCGACACCACCGCTTCGACACCCAACCGACCGCAGAACTTGAGGATCCGCGTCACGTCCGCCGGCTTGTCGTCCGGGAAGTCGCTCACGCACACCACCGGATCGAGGCCGAAGAGGCGGATGTTCTCGATGTGCTTGGCGAGGTTGCCCAGACCGCCGCCGTCCTTGAAGCCGCCGTGATACGCGACGGCTTTAGCCGTGGCGACGATGACCGCCGTGGCGGGCTGGAGGCCGGCCGTGCGGCACTTGATGTGGAAAAATTTCTCGGCGCCGAGGTCGGTCGCGAAGCCCGCTTCGGTGACGACGTAGTCCGCCAGCTTGAGCGCCAGGCGTGTGGCCACTGCGGTGTTCGTGCCCTGGGCGATGTTGGCAAACGGCCCGCCATGCACGAAGGCCGGCGTGCCTTCGAGCGACTGGACGAGATTCGGATGGATGGCGTCGCGCAGGAGCACCTGCATGGCGCCCACGGCTTGCACGGCGTCAGCCCGCACCGGCTCGCCCCGGTAGGTGAAACCGACGACCATGTTCGTCATGCGTTGGCCCAGATCGTCGAAGTCGCGCGACAAGCACAAGATGGCCATGACTTCGGAGGCGGGCGTGATGTTGAAGCCGTCGCGCCGGGGCACGCCGTGCTTTGGGCCGCCGAGGCCGATCACGATGTCGCGGAGCGAGCGCTCGTTGAAGTCGATCACGCGGCGGAGCACGATGCGGCGCGGGTCGATGCCGAGTTCGTTGCCGTGCTGAAGATGGTTATCGACCATCGCGCAGAGGAGGTTGTTGGCCTTCTCCACGGCATACATGTCGCCCACGAAATGCAGATTGATGTCTTCCGCTGGGACGACTTGGGCGCGTCCGCCGCCGGTGCCGCCGCCCTTGATGCCGAAGTACGGCCCCAGCGACGGCTCGCGCACACAGAATATCGAGCGTTTGCCGAGCCGGCGCAGCGCGTCCGCCAGGCCGATCGTCGCGGTGGTTTTGCCCTCGCCCTGCGGCGTGGGCGTCATGGCGCTGACGAGGATCAAGTGGCCGTCGGGCTGGTCCTGCCGCGCGAGCAACTCGTCGATGGGGACCTTGGCGATGTAATGTCCGTGCGGCAGGATGCGGTCGGTGTCGAGGTGCAGTTCGCGGGCGACCTCGATGACTTTGCGGGGCGGAAGACCGTTGATCGTGCCTGATTTGTCAGCCATAGCTGCGCCAACGCATACCGAAAGCGGGCCGGAGGCGCAATTGGGAAGATGGAGGCCTTACAGGCGTCTGCAGGGCTGATTCAAGAAACACGCGGACAGGAGCGCGGGCAGCCTGCCCGCGCGTTCCATCAAGAATGGGAGCGAGAAACACGCGGGCAGGCTGCCCGCGCTCCTTCTTGAATCAGCCCTGCCGGCGTCTGGCTTCCCCCTAGATTTCGCTGCCGCTCCTGGGAGTTCCCGTGTAACCTGCCGGCGCATTTCCGTCAGGAAGCAGGCGTATGGATACCGTGCCCATCCCAAATCGGTGCCCGAAGTGCGGCGCTCCGCTCCCCGCGGACGCGCCTCAAGGGCTGTGCCCCAAGTGCCTGCTCGCCGCCGTCTCCGCGCCGACCGAGGCAGGCCAGCACGCCGACAGCCGCCCCGCCCCACCGACGCTGGAAGCCGTGGCGGCAGCGTTCCCGCAATTGGAAATCGTCGAACTGATTGGCCAGGGCGGCATGGGGTCCGTCTTCAAGGCGCGGCAGCCGAAGCTCGAACGGTTCGTCGCGCTGAAGCTGCTGCCGCAAAAACACGCCGGCGATCCAGCGTTTGCCGAGCGGTTCAACCGCGAAGCCCGCGTCCTGGCCCGGCTCGGCCACCCGAGCATCGTGGCGGTCTATGACTTCGGCGAGTCGGGCGGTTTTTTCTTTTTGCTCATGGAGTTCGTCGATGGCGTGAACCTGCGGCAGGCCATGCAGGCGGGCCGCTTCACGCCAGGGCAGGCCCTGGGCATCGTGCCGAAGATTTGCGAGGCGCTCCAGTTCGCGCACGACGAAGGCATCCTGCACCGCGACATCAAGCCGGAAAACATCCTGCTTGATTTGCGTGGCCGGGTGAAGATCGCCGACTTCGGCATCGCCAAGCTGATGGGAGACACCGCGCCGGAGGTCAGCCTCACGGCCAGCGGTTCGGCCATCGGCACGCCGCATTACATGGCGCCGGAGCAGCTTGAACATCCGCAAGACGTGGACCAGCGCGCGGACATTTATTCGCTCGGCGTGGTCTTCTACGAAATGCTCACGGGCGAACTGCCCATCGGCCGCTTCGCGCCGCCGTCGGAGAAAAGCCCCGTCGATCCGCGGGTCGATGAGGTCGTGTTCCACGCCCTGGAGCGGGAGCGGGAGAAGCGGTTCCGCAGCGCGAACGAGGTGAAGAACCAGGTGGAAACCATCGTCACCAGCCCGGGGCAAGCCGGGCCGGGTAGCGCCGCGCCGCATCCACCGCTCCGCCTCAAGCCGGAACTGAAGCCGCTCCTGCTGATCGGATTGGTGGTGGCGACGGTCGGCTTGGCGACGAATGTCGGCCCGCGGGCTGGGAGCATGGTCGGCTCGATCATGGATCTCACCACGTCGAGCGTGGTGGGCGCGCTGGCCGCTGCGTTGACGGCGGCAGGCTTCGGCTGGTTGATGTGGCTGACGTGGCGGTTTCGAAACCGGGTCTTGGAACCTTTGGGCTTGGGGGCGCAGGCCGCGGTGAGCGCGCGCGGCAGTTCCGCGGCCCCGAAGTTGGACCGCTGGCTGCACGGCTTGGCGGCGGCCACGTTGATGGGCTTGGCGGCGCTGGTGGGGGCGCAACTGGTCGTGTTCAGCGCGTCGCCGCTGGCGTGGTTCCTGCGGGCCGGCTGGTTGGCCAATGCGGTCTTGATCGCCGCCGCGGTGGCGCTGTTCTTCACCCGAAAACGCTGGGTGCCTTCCGTCTCCGGCTGGTGCCGCCGCGTGCTGAGCGCGGATGGGAATGGCAGTGGAGCGCCGACGCCGTCGTCCGCCTCCGCACCTCCCTCCAATGCGGACCTGCCGCCGATCATTAAAAGCTGGTCTGGAACAGCGACGGCGGGCAGCCCCGGTGTCTCGTCGGCCGGCGCGGCGGGGGCGTCTGGAAACCAGCCGGACGCGGCTTCCGACGCGAAGGCCACTCCCGTTCCGGGCGGCGGGTCACCGACCGGGGCGGGCGGGTCGCCCGCGCTACCCCTGGCCGGCGGGACGGCCGGGCCACTCGTGGTGCCAACACGCTCTGAGCAGAAACGCTCGCATTTCTGGGTGACACTGGGGGTCGTGGGCGCGGCGTTGCTGATCGGGCTGCCGGCGCTGGTGGCGGCGGCGATCTTTTTCTTGCGCTCCGGCGGGCCGTCTCACTTCGGACGCCCGGCCGTCGTCAAGGCCGTTAACAAACCCTCGCCGACCCGCCTGGCGGAATGTGTGCTCGAACCGCGACCGGAGCCGGCGGACAGCCGTAGCGCCGGGCTGCAAGTGTTCCGCTGGCGCTGCACGGTGCCCGCCAACCACGTGGCGACGTTTCAGTTGGTGGAGTGGCCGTCCAACGACGTGCCTGCCGCGCTCCAGACGTTCAGCGGATACGTGATGGCGCCACCCAACAAGTCCGAGAAGGCCACGCTGGAGTGGAGCTTTCAGGACGGCGCGATGCTCTCGCCCGACTTGAGCGGCCAACGTCGCTGGAACCATCGGGTCAGCGTCGGCTCCGTCAGCACGGATTTCGCCCCTGTCTGGAAGGCCAAGGAAGGGACGCCGGGGTGGGGCCGCCGTCCCGACGCGCGGGCGGTTCGCTTGCGGGCAGGAGAAACGCGGGGCCTGCCGATGTTTTTCTGGGGCGACGACCCCGCGCAGAAGGCGCTGGAGGTGCAAGTGACTTTCGACGCCTTGCCCCAGGGCTTGGTCGCCCCGGCGCAAGGTCTGCGCGGCGGCGGCACCACCAATTGGTTTGACACTCTGACACCGTCCGCGCTGCCAGCCGACAAGACGGTGGAAGCGCCCCCGTGAGCCGCGACGTGACACCCGCCGATTCGCCGGCCGCTTTCGTCACCACGCGCTGGACGCAAGTGCTCTCCGCGCGCGGGGATTCGCCCGAAGCCCACGCGGCCCTCAGCGATCTCTGCACCGCTTACTACGCGCCAGTGCTGGCCTTCATCCGCCGCAGCAGCAAGGACGAGGACGCCGCCCGCGACCTGACGCAAGGCTTCTTCGCGCGCCTCCTGGCCCGGCACGGCCTGGACACGGTGGAGCCGGGCCGGGCGCGCTTCCGTTCGTATCTGCTCGGCGCGGTGAAGAACTTTCTCGCCAGCGATCACGAGCGCGCCTGCGCCGACAAGCGCGGCGGCGGCCTCCCCACGGTGTCGCTGGATTCCGCCACGGACACCACGACGGCGCTGCCCATTCCCGATCCCGCCGGCCAGGCGTCGGACGAGTTCTTCGACCGCGAGTGGGCGCGGGCGATCGTGAGTCGCGCGCTCGACGGGTTGGCCGCCCACTTCGCCGCTGACGGCAAAGGCGAGGAGTTTGACGCGCTGAAGCCGTGGCTGCTGGGCGAGTTGGAATCGCTTTCCCAGGCCGACACCGCGCGGCGTCTCGGCCTGAGCGAAGGGGCGGTGAAGGTCGCCATTCACCGCGTCCGCAAACGCTTCCGCGAAACCGTGAAGGCCGAGATCGCCCAGACCGTGGGCGATCCCGCGCAAGTGCAGGAAGAGTTGCGCTACCTCGTGGACGTGCTGTCGAAAGCCGATTGAGCGGATCGGCGCTTCCAAGACCTCGCGGGCGCGGGACAACACACCGCGTAGCGCAGGTTTTCAACCTGCCGTATCGCCGACTTGTAGTCGGCAGGGCCAGGCCAGATCAGAAACACGCCGAGTTCGTCCACGCCTTCGCCCGGCACAACGTCCCGCCGGTTGAAAACCTGCGATACGGCAGACTGCAAGTCTGCGCTACGAGCCGAAGAATTTCGTTCTGCACCCGCGCCGCGCTACCGCGCTGAAGCCGACGATCCGGCTTTCGCCTTGAGCACCGCTTGCGCGTGGCGGGCGTAGTAGCCGTGGAGGTCCTGGCTGAATCGCTTCAGCGTCTTCTCGCCGAGGCCCGCGTGGTCGCCGCACCGGTAGAGGGCGCGGGCCAGGTAGAGTTCGGTGAGCGCCTGGTTGCGCGTCGTGTTGTCCGTGCTGCTGGGCGGGTTGCTTTCCAGCGCAGCGTCGATGGTGGTGACGGCGTGGCCGCCGAGGCCGGGCTTCTGGAGCAGGTCCGCCAGCGGTTTCGCCGCGGACTTGTCGGCCAGCGCCTCCAACGCCAACGCCACGGCCCGGAAGTGCGAGAACTCCGCGTTCGTTTCGAGCAGGCCCACCTTTGCAATGATCGGTGGCAACGCAAGCGGCGACTTGGTGCGGCCCAGCGCAATGATGAGGCTGTCGAGCGGACTCATGCACTCGCCGAACTGCCCCATGCCGGTGTAGCGCCAGCCTTTGTCCCACGACGCCGCGGCCACGGCTTTTGCCAATACCTCCGCCCCGGTCGCGTCGCCCATCATGCCGAGGATGTGGGCGTAGTTGAGCTTGGTCTTTTCGGTTTCGGCTTTCGCGAACGCTTCGCGCAAGAGCGGCTGAGTTTGGTCAAACTGGGCCAGGACCACTTCCAGTTTTTCGAAGTCGTTCCCCACCGCGGCGACGGCCTCAGCGACACGCTCTTTCGGCAACGGGAAGGAATCCGTTTCCGTCAGAATGCCGGCGGGCAAGTTGCCGATGGCGACCAGATGCTTTTGCAGTTCCTTGATGTCCAGTTCGCGCGTGGCGCAGTTCTTTTTCGCGATCATCGCTGCAGCCGTGCCGGCGGCGTAGCCTTGGTTCTGCACGTCGGCTTGCATGCGAATGCACGGGATGGCGTCGCGGTGCGCGCTCACGCCCAGGCCGGTGACGAGGATACGGTCCAGCCCGCGCGGGAGCAGGCAGCGGTAGGGCACGCGCACGTCGATGTCGTCGCGGTGCGGCGGGCGGAGCATGAACATCGGGTGAATGATGTAGCCGTGCGTGTCGAAATTGCTGCGGGCGATGACGACGGTGTCCGGGAACGTGCGGCGCAGCACCATGTCCATCGGCGTGAAGAAGAAGTCGCCCACAATCTGCCGGCGCTCACGGGTGTCGATGAGTTGGCCCAGGTCGTAGGCGGCTTTGAACTTCACCTTCGCCGTCACCAGCACGCGCCAGAGGTCGAAGATGTCGTTGTCATCGACGAACGTGTAGTCGGTGTTGGTGTACTTCTGGCCCAGTTCCTTCGGCGGCAGGCCGGTGCCCTGCACGGCCACGTCCGTCTCGTCGGTGTAACGGCAGGGGGCGCCGGCGGCGGCGGCGATGTCCGCGTTGCCGGTGGAATCGACCACCATTTTCGCGAGCACGACGCCCCGGCCTTGCGGTGTGAGGACGATGACGCCTTTGACGCGGCCGTTCTCGACGACCGCGCCGGAGCCGAGGCAGCCGTACCAGATGTCCACGCCGGCTTTGCGCAACTCGCGGCGATAGACTTCGATTTTGTGCTCCGGGTTCCAACTCGAACTGCCGGTGCGCGCGTTCTTCTCTGCGAACTCGGCCACGCCGGAGTCGATCTCTTTCGTGAAGCCGACTTTGTTGCCGTGGTAATAGCTGGCGATGTAGCCCATCGTGCCCACGCCGCCCAGACCGTGAAGATACTCAATGAGCAGCGTCTTCGCGCCGTTGCGTCCTGCGCCGATGCCGGCGGGCGCGCCCCCGGTGCCGCCGCCGACCACGACCACGTCGTATTCGCCAAGCACGGGCAATCCGTGGGCCTCGGCAGGCACCGTGCGTTCGCCTGCACGATAGTTGGCAGCGTTGTGGGCTTCATGGGCCAGGCCCGGCGCAGGTTGCTTGAGCGGAGCGCCGGCGAGACGGACACCCTCCAGCTTGGGCTGCTGGCGCGCAAGGTTGGCGACGCTCTCACCCAGCCGCGCGCCGACGGCCATGAAGTTGACGGGACGCGTCAGCGCCGCCGCCGCTTCGCGGGAAACATCCGCGCAACCGCTCAACGCGAACACGCGTTCCACGCCGGCGGGTTGGAAACACTCCAGCGGAAGCTTGTCCGCCCCTGGCCACGCGCCGGTTTGCGGCTTCCGGCTGCGGAAGGAATCCGGCGGGACCTGGAACAGAACTTCCGAGCCATCGACGGCTTCCTTGGTCCAGGTCCAATCGCGGGCGAATTGTTCCAGTTCAGCAAACGACGCGAAACTGCCGTCGCGCATCTGAGAAGTCACCTGGTATTCCAGCACCGGAAACGAGTCGCCCTTGCGGTCGGTGATTGCGAGCGGGCTGGGGCGCGGGCGGAGGCTGATGCTGTCGCCTTTGCGGGCCTCGCCACCAACCACGATGCGGCTGAACGTCATGGTCTCCGACGGATAGGGCGTAAACTGCGCGCCGGCCATGCGGGCAACGACCGCGCGGTCCGTGGCGTCGATGATGACCTTGGCGAGCACCGCCTGGCGCCCGGAGCGGTTGGCGATGACGACCCCGGCGGGCTGGCCTTGGGCGTCGCGGAGCAACTCCGTGGCATGGCTGCCGAAGAGGAACGGGACGCCGGCCTTGATGAGCGCCTGGTCGAGGGTGCGCTTGACCTGCATGGGCGTGGTGAACCGCGCGGCCGGCGCCGCGGCGACGGGTTGGGCCACGGCAGCTTCGCCCTCCACCACGAGTTCGCCGAGCAGCAGGCGCTTGGACTCCGGCGTCTTCCTGACCGCGAGTTTCAAATAGCGAGTCTTCGCAGCGACGGCCGCGGTGAGGGGCAGCGCGGTTTGCTCCTGGCCTTGGCCGGGCTGGTCGTTTTTGATGGCGGCGAGGGCTTGCAACGACTGACCGTCCACACTGGCGGCCACCTCGACGCGCTCCACTTCGAAATCCGCCGGGCGCTGATAAACCAGGACATGGACTTTGGAGATCGTTTGTTCCTTGCCAAGGTCCACCGAGAGCGTCACGTCGCCGTCGTATTGCACGCTTTGGTTGGGCGCGTTGTGCCACTTGCCATCATTCAGCAGTGACGGCGGCTGGGTATCCTGGTGGGTTTTGGCCGAAGGCACGTCGGCGGAATACTTGAAGGGCAGCCCGGCGCCAATGTTGCCAACCGATGGAATCGGGGCGGCCCTGAAGACTTCTCTTGCCAGATCGGTCGCCGGCTCTTCCCCCGGTTCCAACCACAGACGGTAGGTGGCGCAAAGGTCTTCGCCGAGATACGGACGCGGAGCGGCGACGAACACCTTGGCGCCTCGCTTCGCGGCTTCGAGCGCCGCCGCCACGCCGCCGGACGCGCCGCCTACGACGACGACATCGACGTCCTGCAGCACGGGGATCGAGCCGGTCGGTTCGAGCACTTCGGCGGAAGGGAGGACAAGGGGGGAAAGCCCCAGCGCGGCGGCCAGGGTCAGAACAAATGAGGCGTTGCGTTTCATGACGAACATAACTTTCGGATCCAGCGCGGCCCAGCATGGAGGAGAACACGTCGGCTGGCAACTGCCGGGTAACTCACCTCTTCCTGCGGCCTCGGCTTCGGAAGTTCTGCTTCGCCTGCCCCTCAGGGTCGGCGACGACGGCGGGCGGGGGAAACTCGTTGGGCGCGAATTGCAGCCGCGCCTGAATGGCCGGCGAGAAAAGCGGGCGCGCCCATTCAAAGACCGTCCCCGCCCGCCAGCGCGCTTCCTCAGTTCGGGAGAGACTCGCAAACGGCACCCGCACCGGAGCCGGCACGCCGTGGACGACTTCGCAGCGCCCCGGCCCGACGACGTTCAACGCGGCACTATCGGGAAGCCATAGTTTTCCCTCCGGCTTGTCGCGCTGGAGACTGGGAGTCGTGCGGCCGGCGAGGTTCAGCTTGCGCCGGCCGTCTTCGGCAAACACGACCGCGTTGGTGCCCGCACCGCGCCCCGCGCTGGCGAAGGCGTAGGTCCAGCGCAGCCAGCGATCTAGATGCAGCCACGGGTCCGGCGCGCCCGGCTTGGCAGCGGATCGCGCGCTGAGACGAAGCAGATGGGTCGCGGTGTTTCCGCTGAGCGCGGCGGCGCGGGTCGTGCCGGTCAGGGCGCCCTCCTGCGCCGGCGCTTGAAGTTCCACCGGCCACCAAGTCTGCGCCGCCACCCGCAGGATGTCCGCCGCGGGAAACGACTCCAGGTGCTCGAGCGCGGCGGCGTCCCGCTCCGTGTAAAGCCGCAGGAGGAGAAATCGGAGTTGTGCGTCGGAGGGGCTGTTCTTCAGCAGGCTCCACACTTGCTCGAACGGCGCGTAGGCGAAGAACAATTGCGCCGGCACGTCCTGGCAATCCTTCATCAGCGCGGCGCGACGCGACGCGAACAGACGGTTGCAGTGCTCCGAGTAAAGGCCGCTGAGGAAGCCGGCGATGTGCTCCTGGCCCTTCAGGCGATGCACCACGATGGGCTTGAGCAGTTCCTTCGCTGCGGCGTTGGTGGCGCGGTCGTGGCAAGCCCGGAGCAGATCCGTCGCCGGCTCCGGCAGCAACGTCAAGCGCGCGAGCGCCCAACGGCGCGCGGCTTCATTTTCGGAGGCGAGATGCGCTATGTCCTTTTCAATCTGCGCCGGGTCCGCGCGCAGCCGGCGCTGAATGAACTCCTCGATGAGGCCCACTGCGCGCGCCCCGGAGCCGCGCAGCCGCTCGAAGGCCACCGCGTCTCCGGCGAAAACCGCGGCCAACTGCGCCTGCTCCCTCGCCTGCTGGCGCTGGCCGGAACGGTGGACGAGCCAGCCGACCGCCGCCGCACCACACAGCGCGATCATCACCAGAATCAGCCGCCGGCCCAACTTCATCCGCGCGCGATTCAGCCGGTCGCGCAGGGCGAAGTAAAGCGGCAAACCGGGAAGTTGCTAACAAGTTGTGGCAGGCAGTGAACCTAAAGGCCGCAGTAGGCCTGCTTCCGTCGCTGGGAACTTGCCTGCGAAACACGCGAAACACGCGAAAAGCTGCAGCATCGTACCGGCGGCGCCGTTGCGGTCAGCATTCACCTCTTGGGTGAATGCCGGCGTTGCATCACCGACTTTGGTTGCTCCCTTTGTTTTAGCCCGAAAACCGAGATGGACCACCAAGAACGCCAAGAGACGCAAAGAGGGGCCACCGTTTTGGCCGCTTCATCCTCGAACAGAAACCGATTCCGCCTCCGCTTTTTGAACTGCTCAGTTTGTGTTCTTTGCGGTGATTCAACTTCGGACTTCGGGCTTAAGACCGGCGGCTTGTCGGGTGCAGAAACGAAAAGCGGGCATCACAGGATGCCCGCTCTCAACCCAAACAACCAAACACTCCCCCTTTTCGCCATCGCTGGCGCAAACCGTCCCGCTCGTGGAGCGGGTCTGGGACTCGCTTTGTTGCTTTCAATTCCAGCAAGCCCAGCGCAAGTTCTGACGCGGCACCGGTCGAATATGTTCAAACTTTCTTACCCGCGATCCGCCGAACCATCGGGTGAAACACCGGCCCGCGAATTCGGTTTCGCGGGCTAGACCAACTCCAGCTTCCATGCGCCTGACCAATCTCAATCCCGACACCGACATCGGCGCCAGCGGGTGGTTTGTCGAATTCGAGGGACACCGCCTGCTGCTCGACGCCGGCATGCATCCCAAACGCGAAGGCCGTGACGGCCTGCCGATGTTCGCGCGCCTCGGTCGCGATGATCTCGACGCCATTGTGGTCTCTCACTGTCACCATGACCACCTCGGCGCGCTGCCCGTGGCCATGCGCCAATTTCCCAAAGCCCACGTGCTGCTCACCGAACTGAGCTACTTCCTGGCGGAACGCGTCCTGCATAATTCCGTCAACGTCATGATGCGCCAGCGTGAGGAACTCGGCATCCGGGAATACCCGCTCTACGGCCATGCGGAGGTGGACGATCTCGCGCCGCGTTTTCAGGGCTTTCGCTACAATCGCGAGATCGAGTGGGCGGCCTTTCACAAGACGCGCGGCGGCGCACCGTCCCCCACGATGGAGTTCTACGACGCCGGCCACGCGCTCGGCTCCGCCGGCGTGATGGTGCGCGGGGCGAAAGAGACCCTGTTCTACACCGGCGACGTTTGCTTCCATGATCAAACTCTTCTCAAAGCCGCGCGGTTCGACGATGTGAAAGCCGACGTGCTCCTCATGGAAACCACCCGCGGCAGCCGCCCGCCAACGCCCGGCTTCACGCGGGAAGCGGAGATCGACCGGCTGGCCCGCGCCATCACCCGCCGCCTCGCCAAAGGCGGCGGCGTGTTGATCCCGGCCTTTGCCCTGGGCCGCACCCAGGAAATTCTCGCGATGCTCGCGCTCCTGATGCAGAGCGGCAAACTCCGCCGGCAACCGGTCTATATCGGCGGTCTGGGCCGTGTGTTTACGGAGATCTACGACCTCGAAGCCCATCGCACTTACCGCCAGCACACCAACCTGCGGCTCACCGAGGCGCTGGATCTCATCGTCCTGGAGAAAGGCGCGGTCGAGAAAATGAAACTCAACAAGGGCCGTCTCTTCGTCGTCACGGCCGGGATGATGAGCGAACACACTCCTGCGCACGACCTCGCCGTCCGCATGGCGGGCCACCAGAACCAATCCATCTTTTTTGTGGGCTACGCCGATCCCGAGACACCGGGCGGGCGGCTCAAAAAGGCCCAGCCCGGCGAGAGGTTCCACTTCAGCAACAGCGCCGGCGACCTCACTCGGCTTTGCGAAGTGGACGACTTCGACCTCACTGCCCACGCCAACCGCGAGGAGTTGCTGGACTTCGTGGGCCAGGTTTCGCCCCGCGCGGTCCTGTTGGGTCACGGTGAAGACGCTGCCAGGGCGTGGTTCGAGGAGCAAATCCGCGAGCGCTATCCCAAGATGAAGGTGCTCCAGCCGAGGCCGGGGGAACCGGTCGAAGCGTGAGCATCCTGCAACACTGTAGCCGCCGACGTGAGGAGGCTCTGTCTGAGGGTTGAGAGTTGATGGTTGAGAGTTGAGAGTCGGCAGATTTGAGCCTGCCAAGGAACGGAGCGCGGCTGGGTCCGCAGGACCAGCCGCCGCACCAACCCAGGCGCGGGGCGTGGGGCCTGTCCGAGCTTCGTCCTCTGGCGCGTGCGGCGGCTGGGGCTTCGACCCCAGCCGCGCTCCGTTCCTTAGCCCGAGGCCGCAACCGTCGGCGGTGGCTCCGACTTTCCTCACGTCGGCTGCTACGGGTTTTTGCAGTTGCCCCGCGTGAGGAGCTTTTTTGTGTGTTCCGCTGCCGGCGGACTGCTAGTGTTTCGCCGGTGCAACTGACGTGGAGCCTCCTGGGTCTGGCCGCCGTCATCGTCGTGATGAACGGCTGCGCGCGCTATCAGCCCGCGCCCGTGGTGCCGGCCAAGACGGCCGAAGCCCTCGAATCGCGGTCCCTGGCCGACGCGGCGTTGCGGGGCTTCCTGGAAACCAATCTCCACCGGACCCTGGGCGAGTGGCCGCTGAAAGATTGGGACTTCGAGCAACTCACGCTCGCGGCGTGCTACTTCCATCCCAGCCTGGATGTCGCGCGCGCCCGATGGAGCGTGGCCAAGGCGGGCGAACTCACCGCCGGCGCGCGGCCCAATCCCACCGCCAGTGTCGGCCCCGCCTACAACATCAACGCGGCCAGCGGCGTGACGCCGTGGCTTGCGCTCGTGGATCTCGACTTCCCGATCGAGACGGCGGGGAAACGCGGCTACCGGATCGCGCAAGCGAAACACTTTTCCCAGGCCGCGCGGCTGAGCATCGGCGCGGTCGCCTGGCAGGTCCGCAGCCGCCTCCGTTTGGTGTTGCTGGAGTTCGTGGATGCTGGCCGGCGCGCCCAGTTGCTGCGGGCACAGATCGCGATCCAGGAACAAGTCCTGCAACGGCTCGAACAGAAACTCGCCGCCGGCGCCGTGGCCCGATCCGAGATCACGCCTCACCGCATCGGGCTTCAGAAGGCCAGGATCGAAGTCGCCGAGGCCGAACGGTGGCGCGCCGAAGCACGGGCCAAGGTTGCGGACGCTCTGGGCGTGCCGCTCCGCGCGCTCGACGGCGTGGCACTGCCGGAGGCCCTGCCTGACTTTGCTGCGGCCGCCGCGCCCCTCACTTCCGCCGAAGCCCGCTGCCGTGCGCTCCACAGCCGCGCGGACATTCTGGCTGCGCTGGCCGAATACGAAGCCACCCAATCCGCGCTGCAGCTTGAAATCGCCAAACAGTATCCGGACCTCCGCCTTGGTCCTGGTTACGAATATGACCAGGGCGAGAACAAATTTGGCTTCAACCTTTCGCTGGAATTGCCGGTCTTCCATCGCAACCAAGGCCCCATTGCCGAAGCTACGGCGAAGCGCGAGGAATCCGCCGCCCAGTTCACGGCCCTGCAAGCTCGTGTGCTGGGGGAGATTGACCAAGCCCTGACCGCGTTCCGTGCCGGCGAACAGCAAGCCAGCGCCGTGGACGCGCTCCTCGCGGCCCAGCGCCAGCAGCAGGCAAGCGTGCGGGCGCAAATCGAGGGCGGCGTCGCCGAACCGCTGGATCTCCTCACGACGCAACTCGAATTGGCCGCGGGTGAACTCGCCCGCCACCACGCGCTGATGAAGTGCCAGCAAGCCCTGGCGCGGTTGGAGGACGTCATGCAGCGCCCGTTTGAAGCCGGCCCTGCTGCCGCGGAAACGCTTTCGAGAACTTCCCAACCCCGATGACCGCGTCTCCCCAGACCCGCATCCGGCTCCAGCCAGGCGGGAGCCAGGTGGCGCAGGCTTTCCAGCCTGCCGTAGCGCCGACTTTCCAGTCGGCGAGGGCGGCGCAGTTCCAGGACGCCCCCACGAGGGTCCAAGGCCGGTTTCCTTCGAGCGCGTCGCCGGTTGGAAAACCGGCGATACGGCAGGTTGAAAACCTGCGCTACGCCGTCCAACGGGCCGAGCTTGCGGCAACGGCGGCGTCTCTCCGGTCCTCGAAACTCCACGCTCTGAGATCATGAAGAAACTTCTCCTCATCCTCATTCTCCTCGCGGCGGCGGCCGCCGGCTTGGTTGTGGCCTACAAGAAAATGAGCCAGGAGCGCGAGACGGGGAAGAACGGCGAGGCGCCCGTCGTGGCTGACTCTCGTGTCAAACGCGCCGCGGACGGCGCCCTCACTTTGGCGCTCGACGCCGAGACGCAGAATCGGATCGCCCTCCAGACCGTCCCGCTCGCGCCGGCGACGCTGGCCCGCGAGATCAAGGCCTACGGGCGCGTGCTCGATCCGGGACCGCTGGCCGTGCAAGTGTCGGACGTGGTCAGTGCCCAGGTCGCGCTGGAGGCGTCGAAGAAGGAATGGCTGCGGCTCAAGCGGCTGTACGAAAACGGGGAGAACGCTCCGAAGCGCGCCGTCGATGCGGCGGAGGCGACCTTCCGCCGCGACGAGGTGGCGTGGGACGCGGCCCGCATCAAGGTGATGACCGCCTGGGGGGCTGTCTTCATGCCGGGCGTCGGTCTGCCCAGTCTGTTGGAGCCGCTCGTGGCGCACCAACACGCGCTCGTGCGCCTGGATCTTCCGGCGGGGGAAACGACGGCCCCGCCGCGGTTCGCGCGCCTGTTCGCGCTCGCGGATTCCGAGAGGCCCATCGGCGCCGAGTATTTGGCTCCGGCTGCCAACGTGGACGCGCAGGCGCAGAGCCAGGGTTTGCTGTTCCTCGTGAAGAGCAACGCTGGCGGACTGCGTCCCGGCCAGGCGCTGATTGGCTTTGTGCAGCAACCCGGCGAGCCGCTCCACGGCGTCATGGTGCCGCCGTCCGCCGTCATTCGTGTGGCGGGCAAGGCCTGGGTTTACGTGCAGACGGCCGACACCACCTTCACGCGCCGCGAGGTGCTGCTGGATCATCCGACGGACGCCGGCTGGCTGGTCACGAGCGGCTTGAAGACCACCGACCGCATCGTCGTGACCGGCGCGCAGACGTTGTTCTCGGAGGAATTGAAGTCGCGGATTCAGGTCGGGGAGTGACTTCTGTGCTCAACCGCATCGTCCAATTTTCCCTCCGGTTCCCAGGCGTCATCGTGGCGCTGGCGTGCCTGGTCTTGGGTTACGGCATTTATGTGTCGCTCCACACGCGGCTGGACGTGTTTCCCGAATTCGCGCCGCCGATGGTGGTAGTCCAAACCGAAGCGCCGGGGCTGTCGCCGGAACAGGTTGAAGTGCTGGTGACGCGGCCCGTGGAAAACGCCATCAACGGCGCGCCCAAGTTGGTCAGCATCCGCTCGCAATCCATCCAAGGGCACTCCGCCATCACCGCCACGTTCGCCGATGACGCGAACGTCTTTCAGGCGCGGCAGATGATCGCGGAGCGGCTCACGCAAGTGGCGGACGAGTTGCCGCAAGGCGTGCGCTCGCCGCGGATGGGGCCGCTGACGTCGTCCACCGCGCTCACGCTGGTGATGGGCCTCACCTCCTCCAACCGCACGGCGATGGAGTTGCGGACGTTTGCCGACTGGACGCTGCGCCCGCGGTTGCTGGGCGTGCCGGGCGTGGCCAAGGTCGATGTCTTCGGAGGCGACGTGCGGCAGATTCAGATCCAGGTCCAGCCCGACCGCTTGGTGGCCTTCAATCTTTCGCTGAACGACGTGCTGGCCGCCGCCCGGCACGTGACCGCGCTGCACGGCGCGGGGTTCGTGGAGAACGCCAACCAGCGCATCATCGTGCGCGCGACCGGCCAGCCGGTGACGCCCGAACAGATCGGCGAAGTGGTGGTGACGCACCACGCCGGGCGCAGCGTCCGGCTCAAGGACGTGGCCCGCGTGGTCGAAGGCGCGGAACCGAAGTTCGGCGACGCGCTCATCCAGGGCCAGCCAGGCGTGGCGCTGCTGGTCTTTGCGCAGTTCGGCGCGAACACGATGGAAGTCACCGACGCCCTGGAGAACGCGCTGGACGAGATGAACGAAGCGTTCGCGGCGGAAGGGATCGTGCTGGACCGCGGCATTTTCCGGCCGGCATCGTTCATCGAACGCTCGCTGGCCAACATCAACGCGTCGCTGCTGCTGGGCGGCGTGCTGGTGGTGGCGGTGTTGTTCCTCTTCCTGCTCGACATACGGACGGCGCTCATTTCCTTCCTCTCGATCCCGCTGTCTTTACTGGCGGCGGTGATCGTGCTGGATCGCTTCGGCGTGTCGCTCAACACGATCACGCTGGGCGGGTTCGCCATCGCCATTGGCGTGGTAGTGGATGACGCGATCATCGACGTGGAGAACATCCTGCGCCGGCTGCGGGAGAATCAATCCCAGGCCGCGCCGGCCTCGCTCTTTCAAGTGGTGGTCGGAGCGTCGCTCGAAGTGCGCAGCGCGGTGGTGTACGCCACGTTCATCGTAGCGCTGGTCTTCCTGCCCGTGTTGACGATGAGCGGCGTGCAAGGGCGGCTGTTCGCCCCGCTGGCCACGGCCTTCATTCTGGCCACGCTGGCCTCGCTGGTGGCGGCCCTGACCGTCACGCCAGCCCTGTGTTATCTGCTGCTGTCGCGGGTCGGCCCGCACGAAGAGCCGCGCTATATCGCGTGGCTGAAAGCGGGCCATCGCCGGACGCTGCAACGGATCAGCCGGCGCCCGCGCACGGTGACGGCGCTGGTGTTGCTGGTCTGTTTGGGCGCGGCGGCCACGGTGCCGTTTTTCGGGGGCGAGTTCCTGCCGGAATTCCGCGAAGGGCATTTCGTCATCCACATGGTCGCCACGCCCGGCACCTCGCTGGAGGAATCGCTGCGCCTGGGCCGCGAAGTCACGAAGGAACTTCTCCAGCATCCAGCCGTGCGCTCGGTCGAGCAACAGGCCGGCCGCGCCGAAAATGGCGAGGACGTGTGGGACACGCACATGAGCGAAATCCATCTCGATCTCAAACCGCTGGCGGGCGAGGCGGCCGAAACGGCGGAGGCGGAAATCCGCGAACTCTTGCGGAAGTTCCCCGGCGTGGTGTTCGCGGTGCATCCTTTCCTCGCCGAGCGCATGGAAGAAACGATTTCAGGCACGACCGCCGAGGTGGTGGTCAACCTCTTCGGCAACGACCTGGACGTGCTCGACGAAAAAGCGCAGGAAGTCCAGCAAGTCATGGCCGGCTTGAGGGGCGCCGTCGATGTGCGCGCCGAGACCCAAGCCGGCACGCCGGAGATGGTGTTCAAGTTGCGGCCCGAGCGGTTCACGCAGTTTGGCTTCCGCCCGGACGAAGTGCTGGAGGCCGTGCAAAGCGCCTTCCAGGGCACGACCGTCGCGGAAATCTACGAAGGCAACCGCGTCTTCGACGTGGTCGTGGTGCTCGACCCGGCCCAGCGCCAGACGCCCGAATCCATCGGCGCGCTGTTTCTTCAGAACGCCCAAGGCACGCGTCTGCCCCTGCGCGAACTGGCCGACATTTATCCCTCGTCAGGCCGGCAGACGATCGTGCATGAAGGCGCGCGCCGCCGGCAGCAGGTGACCTGCAACGTGGAGGGCCGCGACGTCGCCTCGTTCATGGCCGAGCTGAAGCGCCAGATGGCGGCGCAGGTGAAGTTCCCCGCCGGCGTCTATGCGGCCTTTGGCGGCTCGGCGGAACTGCAGGCCAGGGCGCGGCGCGAACTGGTCCTCCACTCGGCGCTGGCCGGCGGGGGCATCCTGCTGTTGCTGGCGCTGGTGTTCCGCCGCGGACGCAATCTCGTGCTCCTCCTCGCCAACCTGCCGTTCGCACTGGTGGGCGGGGTGCTGGCGGTCTTCGCCACTGGCGGTTTGCTCTCCATCGGCACACTCGTCGGTTTCGTCACGCTCTTCGGCATCACCATGCGCAATTCGATCATGATGGTGTCGCACTTCGAGCACTTGGTCCGCGAGGAAGGCCTGACCTGGGGTCTCGAAGCCGCCCTGCGCGGCGCGAGCGAGCGCCTGCTGCCGGTCCTTATGACGGCGCTGGTCACCGCGCTGGGGCTGCTGCCGCTCGCGCTCGGCGCCGGCGAAGCCGGGCGGGAAATTGAAGGCCCGATGGCGATCGTGATCCTCGGTGGGCTGTGTACTTCCACCGTGCTGAATCTGCTCGTGCTGCCCACGCTGGCGCTGCGGCACGGACGGTTTGAGCCGGAAAGCCAAAATCTGGGAGCTTCCTCGACCCCATAGCAGCCGACGTGAGGAGGCTCCATTCAGCGGTCAGGCTCATCCCATCTTCCCGCGCACGAAAACGAAATAGGCCAGCAGCAGCACGCCGAGCGCGTAGAGCACCCATTTCACCTCGCGACCGCGGCCGGCCAGCAGCTTGAGCAGCGGATAGCTCAGGAACCCCACCGCCAAGCCGTCGCCGATGGAGTAGGACAGCGGAATCCCAACCATGATGAGGAAGGCCGGGATCGACTCGCTGTAGTCGCTCCAGTCGATGCGGGCCACGTTGCGGATCATCATGGCGCCGACCAGCACCAGCGCCGGCGCCGTGATGGGCGCATAGCTGCCCACCATCGCGATCACCGGCGTGAAGAACAGCGCCAGCAGGAAGAACGCGCCGGCCACCACCGCCGTGAGGCCGGTGCGCCCTCCTTGCTCGACGCCGGCCGCGCTTTCGATGTAGCTGGTCACAGTGCTGGTGCCCAGACAGGCGCCGAGCGTCGTGGCCAGGGCATCGGAGGCGAACGCTTGTTTCGCGCGCGGCAGTTGGTTGTTCTTGATGAAGCCCGCTTGCTCGGCCACGCCGATGAGCGTGCCGACGGTGTCGAACAGGACCATGAACAGGAACACGATGATGAAGGGGGCCATCGCGAAGGACAACGCGTGCCGGAGGTCCAGCTTCAGAAACGTCGGCGCCAGGGACGGCGGCAGGGAGACGAGGCCGGTGGCGAGGCTGAACCGTTTCACCAGCATCGAGTCTTGCACCAGCGGCGATTCCGCCCATGACGCCGGCCAGAGCGGCAGCGACAGCTTGAGCGCAATCGCCAGGGCGGTGGCGCCGGCGATGCCCCAGAGAATCGAGCCGGCCACGCGCCGGGTGTGCAGCGCCGCCGCCAGGAGCAAACCAAAGAAGAAGACCAGCAAGTCCGGCGAGGCGAGGTGCGGATTCAGGTGAATCTCCGCGCCGGGACTTTGCGGCATCACGATGAGGCCGGCGTTGCGCAGGCCGATGAACGCGATGAAGAGGCCGATGCCCACGGCGATGGCGTGCTTCAGGCTGGGGCTGATGGCGTCCAGCACCGCCTCGCGCACGCCAAAGAAAGAGAGCAGCAGAAACAGCACGCCGGAGATGAACACCACGCCCAGCGCCACCTCCCAGGCGTTGGCGAAACCCGCCGCCGTGGCCGCCGGCACCGCGCCGAGGACGAAGAAAAAATTCTGTCCCATGCCCGGAGCCTGCGCCACCGGGTAGCGCGCGTAGAGTCCCATGATCACCGACGCCAGCGCCGCGGAGAGGCAGGTTGCGGCCGTGACCGCGCCGAAGTCCATGCCCGTGGGCCGGCCGGTGATGGCCCCGGTGAGCACCGCCGGTTGCACGAAGATGATGTAGGCCATCGTGATGAACGTCGTCAGTCCGGCCAGCACTTCGGTGCGCACGGTGGTCTGGTGTTCGGCGAGGGCGAAGAGGCGGTTGAGCATAGCGGTCCTTGTTTAGCGCGTTTGGGCCGCGGATGTCGAGGGCGGGCGCAGTTGGGAGAGAGTGAAGTGGTGAAGAGATGAAGGGTTGAAGCGGATTCATGAAATGGCTTCAGCCCAATGCTGGAGCCTCTTCAACTCTTTATCTCTTCAACCCTGCATCTCTTCACCTCGTCCTTCCTCTCTCCCACCTCGCCGCCTCTCTTGCTTTTTCCCGTCCGCCGCGAAAGCATCGCCGCCGTGACACTACTGCGTTGGTTGGGCTGCTTGTGGCTGGCGCTGACGATCCCGTCGTCGGCGCAGGAACTGTTGCGCAACGGCGACTTCGCCCTGCTGGGCACGGACGGCCTCGCCCAGCACTGGATTGCGCTCACCCTTGGCTCCGAGGTCGAATCCGCCTGCGAACTGGTCAGCGAGGGCGCGGCCGGCGCGCAGCGCATCATCGTCCGGCGGCTGCCGCCGTTTCGTTGGTCCGGGATCGCGCAGATCGTGCCCAAGCTGGACGCGGGGCTTTACCGCCTCCGTGCGCGCGTGAAGTCGGATCGGCCCTTGCCCGTCAGCGTCGAGGTGCGGTCGGCGGCGGACCCGTACCCGCTGTTCGGGCGTTGCCGCGAAACGCTCCAGCCGGGCGCGTGGACGGAACTGACCGCGTTCATCCGACTCGAGGCCGCGCAGACGAATCTCTACAGCCTCGTCCTGCTGCATCAACCCGGCGTGGTGCTGGCGGCGGAGGCGAGCTTGAGGCCAGTGCGGCCCGCCGAACTGGGTCCGGCAGAGCGGACGCAACTCGAACGCCAATTCGGCCCGGAGCTTCCGCCAGTCGATGAAGCCGCGCTGCTGGCGGCGACGGACGCGCGGATTCTCCAGACCCGCACCGCGCCGCTGCGGGTGCAGGTGCTCGACCGCGCGGGCCGGCCCGCGGCCCACCGCACGGTCCGCATCGAGCATCGACAACACCTGTTTCGCTTTGGCGCGGGATTTGAGCTCGGCCTGCCGCGTCGTCCCAACGAAACCGTGGTGGACCGCCGGCATCGCGAGGCCTTCCTGAAGTTGTTCAACACCGCCACGATCCGGTTCTACTGGGCGAGCTACGAGCCCGAGCGCGGGGCCTTCGATCACGCGGGGATGTTCCGCGCCATCCGCTGGCTGGAGCGGCGCGGGCTGACGGTGCGGGCGCATCCGGTGTTCTGGAACTCCGCCGGCCAAATCCCCGCGTGGGTGAAGGAGATTTCCCCGCCGCCGCTGGCGATGGAACGGCTCTGCGACCAGCGGCTTGCGCAATTGGGCCGCACCGTTCTGCCGTGCGTCACCGACGCGGACCTGTTCAACGAGCTTGTCCACTGGGAGCATCTCGAGAGCGATTTCACGCGGCTGGTGGCCGACCAGGGAAAGGTGCGGTTCGTGGCGGACTACTTGCGCGCCGCCAAGCGGATGACACCGCCGTGCCAGACGGTGATCAATGACTACGACACGACGCCGGCGTACTTCAGCTTGCTGAAAGACTTGCTGGAGGCCGGCGCGCCGGTGGACTTGATCGGCCAGCAGGCCCACATGCACGCCACGAACTGGACGCCGACGCTGACCTGGACCGTGCTGGAACGGTTGAGCGTGTTGCGCCGGCCGATCCTGTTCACCGAAGTGAGCGTGCTCTCCGGCCCGAATCGGTTCCTTCATACCGCGGCGGACCTGGAGAATTGGCAGTCGGACCCGGAGCACGAAGCGCGGCAGGCGGACTACCTGGAGCAGTTTCTCAAGCTGCTCTACAGCCATCCCAACTGCGCCGGCCTCGTGCTGTGGGATTACTCGGACCGCGGCGCGTGGCTCAATGCGCCGGTGGGAGTGCTGCGCGTGGACGGCTCGCCGAAGCCCTCCTTCGCGCGGCTGGACGAGTTGCTCAACCGGCGGTGGCGGACCCGCGGCGAGTTCCAGACGGACGCCAACGGCACCGTGCTGGTTCCTCATGCCTACGAGGGCCGTTACGAAATCCAGTGCGGCCGCACCAAGGTGGAGGTGGAGCACTCCAGGAAGCAGCCGCTCAATCTGGTGACGATGGAGCCTCTTTCAAAACCGTAGCCGCCGACGTGAGGAGGCTCTGTTTCCCTTGAAGTTTGAGCCTCCTCACGTCGGCTGCTACCGAGTTTTGAAATTGCCTCGATGGAGCCGATTTCAGAACGGGCGATTTTCAAAACGCCGTAGCCGCCGGCCCGAAATCCCGTGGCGGCGGAACGGCCAGAGGCTCTCGATTTTCCAGGGCCGCATCAAGCTCCCGCGCGGCGCACCGGGTAGCGCAGGTTTTCCAACCTGCCGTAGCGCCGACTTTCGAGTCGGCCAGGCCGTGAAACTTCCGGCCGGCTGGCCTCTTCCAACGCTCGCCGGTTGGAAAACCGGCGCTACGGCAGACTGGAAGTCTGCGCTACGAGTGCTCCCGAACCGAGCTTGATGCAGCCTTGCCGATTTTCAGGCGGCTGGTTTTCTGGCGTGACAGCGGGCGGCGGTGTCGTGTATTGCGTGGCTCCCTCAGCACGTTGCGGCTTACTGTTTGCCGCCGAATGCCGATAATCACTGGATGTTGCGTTCAATAGGGACGCAGGCCTCGCCGGAAGGCAGGGCGATTCGTTTTGTATGAGCGAAGAACGGAACAGCCGCGATGCTTCGGAAGCCAGACCCCAGCGCCACCGAGGGGGTTGGTTTCCGGCGGCGGTTTCGGCGCTGGGCCTCGTGGTGATCCTCGGCGGCGCCTGGCTCTACTACACGCAGGAGCCAGAACGCATCAAGGCCGCGTCCGCTGCCGCCCTGGCCTTGGCGGCGCTGGCCGGGATCGCTTGGTTCTGGCGCGAACGGGAGGGCCGGCGCCTTCGGCAGGAACTGGCCGTGGAACGGGAACGCCAAGTCCTGGCCCAGCGGATCGCCGACCTGACCCAGCACGCCAACGACATCGTTCTCTTTACCGATCAGGATTGGCGCATCCTCGAAGCGAATGACCGCGCGGTGGAGGCTTACGGGTATTCCCTGCCGGAACTGCGCCGGTTGACGATCCGCGATCTGCGGGCGCCGGAAACCCTGCCGGAGATCGAAGGCCATGCGGAGTTGGTGACGCTCCAGCGCCGCGCGGTCTTGGAGACGAAGCACCGCCGCAAGGACGGCTCCACGTTTCCGGTCGAAGCCAGCGTGTGCGCCCTCGAGATGGAGGGCCGGGAATTTCACCAGAGCATCATCCGCGACATCACCGACCGGCGGCAGGCCCAGGAACGCCTCGAACAATCTCTTTCCTTGCTCCGGGCCACGCTGGAATCCACGGCCGACGGCATCCTCGTGGTGGACACGCAGGGAAGAATCTCCAGCCTCAACCGCAAATTCGCCGAGATGTGGCGCCTCCCGGACGCGGTCCTGCAATCGGGCGACGACAACCAGGCGCTGGCCCACGTCCTGGATCAACTGCTCGATCCCGACGCGTTTCTGGCCAAGGTGCGCGCGCTCTACGGCCAGCCGGAGGCGGACAGTTTCGATGTCCTTTCCTTCAAGGACGGGCGGACGTTTGAGCGCTACTCCCATCCGCAACGCCTCGGCCCGCAGGTCGTGGGCCGGGTGTGGAGCTTCCGCGACATCACCGAACGCCGGAAACAGGAGCGCGAGTTGGACCGTTATCACCGTCTCTACGCCGCGCTGAGCCAGGTCAACCAAGCCATCGTCCGCGTCCGCACCCGTGAGGAACTCTTTCACGAAATCTCCCGCGTCATTGTGGAATACGGCGGGTTCAAGATGTCGTGGATCGGTTGGGTGGACGAGGACACCCGCGAACTCATGACGGTGGCACACGCGGGGGAAGGCTCGGAGACGTGGCCGGGAATCCTTGCCTCCGCCGGCGACGGATCGCCAGGCCGCGGTCCGACCGGCGCAACCGTCCGTGACGGACAGGCCTGCATCCTGAACGACCTGCAGCACGAAGACCCCAGCGTGCCGTGGCGCGCAGAGGCCCTCCGCCGCGGCCTGCGGGCGGCCGCGTTCTTTCCCATCCGCGCCCGGGAGAAAGCCCGCGGTGTGCTGGCGGCGTTCGCGGCGGAGCCGGGTGTGTTTGGCGACACGGAAATCGATCTCTTGAAAGAAGCCGCGGGGGACATCTCGTTCGCCCTGGACCTCTTGGAGAAGGAGGCGCAACGAAAACGGGCCGAGGAAGCCCTGCGCGCCAGCGAAGCGAAGCTGAAGGAATCTCAGCGCGTCGCCCACATTGGACATTACTCCTTTGACGCCGCTTCCGGGGCGTGGACCAGTTCGGAGGCGCTCGACGAAATCTTCGGCATCGGGAAAGACTTCGCGCGCACCGTGGAAGGCTGGCTCCAGATCGTGCATCCGGAGGACCGGCAAGAGATGGAGGACTACTTCGCACGCACCGTCCTGGAGCAGGGGCAGCCCTTCGACAGGGATTATCGGATTCGACGCGTCGCGGACCAGGAAGCGCGGTGGATGCATGGCCTGGGCAGATTGGAGTTGGGCGCCGACGGCCGGGTCGCAGCCATGTTCGGCACCATCCAGGACGTGACCGAACGCAAGCGCGCGGAGGAAGCGTTGCGCGAGTCGCTGGCGGAGAAGATCGCGTTGCTCAAGGAAGTCCACCATCGCGTGAAGAACAACCTCCAGATCGTGGCCAGCCTGTTGAACCTGCAGGCGGGCCGCGCGCAGAATCCGCAAGTGCTGGACGTGTTGCAGGACACGCGCAACCGGGTGCGCTCGATGGCGCTCTTGCACGAGGCGCTGTATCGCTCCGGGACCCTGGCCCGCATCAATTTTCCCGGCTACGTGGCCGACCTGTGCGCGCAACTGCTCCGCTCGTTCGGTCCGGTGGGCGCGCGGGTCGCGTTGGAGTGCCGCGTGGCGCGCCTCGGCCTGCCGCTGGAGCAGTCCGTGCCCTGCGGGCTGATCATCAACGAACTCGTCTCCAACGCCCTGAAGCACGGGTTCCCCGGCGAGCGCGCCGGCAGGATCATCGTGGAACTGAAGCCTTCCCCGGAATCAGCCGGCGGCGAGGACGACCTGTTTTCGTTGCAAAGCCAGCGGAAGGACCCGGAAGAAGGCCGCGACCAGCCGTCCCCGCCGCGCGAGCCGAGCCTCGTTTTGCGCGTGAGCGACGATGGCGTGGGGCTGCCTCCCGGACTGGATCCGGCCAGCACGTCCACCCTGGGGTTACAGTTGGTGTCCAATTTGGCCGACCAATTGAAAGGACATTTCACGGTCGAGCGGGGAACGGGTGAGGGCGCGGCCTTCAGCGTGGTGTTCCCGGTTCCAGACAACACGGCGCCGCACAGCGCATCATGAATCCGCACCGCATTCTCGTGGTCGAGGACGAAGCCATCGTGGCGATGGACCTGCAGGACCGCCTGGTCAGCCTGGGTTACGAGTTGGCCGGCCGCGCGGCCAGTGGAGAGCAGGCCCTGGCCTTGGCCGGGGAGGCGCGGCCGAGCTTGGTCTTGATGGACATCCGCCTCCAGGGCGCCATCGACGGCATCGCCGCCGCCAAGGAGATTCGCCGGCAGTTCAAAGTGCCCGTGATTTTCCTCACGGCCTATTCCGAAGACTCGACCCTCCAGCGCGCCAAACTGGCCGAGCCGTTCGGCTACATTCTCAAGCCGTTCGAGGACCGCGAACTGAAGTCGGCCATCGAGATCGCCCTCTACAAGCACCACACCGAAGAGGAAATCCGCCGCCTGAGCCGTCTCTATGCCGCGCTAAGCCAGGTGAACCAAGCCATCGTCCGTGTCCGCACCCGCGAGGAACTTTGCCGGGAGTTGTGCCGGGTGATCGTCGTGTTCGGGGAATTCAAACTGGCGTGGATCGGCTGGCTCGACGCGAAGACGCAAGAAGTGGCCCCTGTGGCGCATCATGGCGAAGACGAAGATTTTGTCCTGAAGTGGAAGGTGTCGGCGGATCATCAACCCGAGGCATGCGGCCCCACGGGCGTGGCCGTCCGCGACGGCCGGACGTGCGTCGCGAACGACTTCCTCAACGACCCGTGCTCGCTGCCCTGGCGCGAGGAAGCGCTCCGCCGCGGCCTGCGCGCTGTGGCGTCCTTCCCCATCCGGCTCCTGGGCCAGGTGTGCGGCGCGCTGACGGTTGCGGCGTCGGAGCTGGGCTTCTTCGGCGACAAAGAGGTGAACCTGCTGGAAGAGGCGGCGGGCGACATTTCGTTCGCGCTCGACAGCATGGAGAAGGAACGGTTGCGGTGGCAAGCCGAGGTGGCCTTGAAGGAGAGCGAGGGACGCTATCGCGCGTTGGTGGAGAACGCCGCCGAAGTCATTGCCGTGGCGCAAGACGGCCATTTCCGATTCGTGAACCCGGAGGCGGAAGCCATCAGTGGCTACAGCCGTGCAGAGCTGACCAGCCGTCCTTTTCTGGACTTCGTCCATCCGGAAGACCGCGAGTGGGTGGCCTCGAACCACCAGCGCCGGCTGCGGGGGGAAGCGCCGCCCACGGAGTTCGAGACGCGCATCATCGTGAAGGGCGGCGCCGTCCGCTGGCTTCGGATCAAGGTGGCTGGCATTGCCTGGGAAGGCGCGCCCGCCACGCTCAATTTTTTCACCGACATCACGGAACGCAAGCAGGCCGAGGAGCGGACGCGGCAGGAGACGGCCCGCACGGAGGCGCTGCTGAACCTGTACAGCCAGGCGCCGCATCTGACCGACGCGGGGCTTTATGAAAGAGTGCTGGACACGGCGGTCAAACTCACCCGGAGCGCGGTCGGGTTCCTGCACGAGATTTCCACGGACCAAGGCGCGATCACCCGCACGACTTGGAGTCCAGGCGCGCCGGAGCCGTGCCGCGCGGCCCAGGCGGCCGGCGGCCCGATGGCTTCGGAGGAGAACTGGACCCGCTGCGTCCACCTCAAAAGGCCGATCGTGTGCAATGAGCCGGCGCCGGCGCCCCATCATGAGGATGGCCTGGACGGGCCGGCCGCTACGCCCCGGTTCATGTGCATCCCGGTCGCCGACGGCGAGCGCGTGGGCTTGGTGCTGGGCGTGGCCAACAAGGCCGACGGCTACACCCTGGCGGACCTCGGGCAGTTTCAGTTGGTCGCCAACGAACTTCACCGGATCCTGGCGCAGCGCCGGGACCAGGCCGACCTCCGCGAAAGCGAAGAACGGTTTCGCTCCATCACGGACCAGATCTCGGACGTGATCTTCGTGTTGGATGAACAGGGCGTGGTTTCGTACGCCTCCGAAGCGACGCTGCAGAGCTTTGGCTTTGCGCCGGCGGAAGTGATCGGCCACCACTTCACGCTGTTCATCGGCTCGGAGGACATGGAGGAAGCGGGGGCTGCCTTCACCGCGGCCGTGAAGCAGGGCCAGCCCGCCCGGAATCTCGTGCTGCGGATGAAACGCAAGGACGGCTCTCTCTTTCCAGGTGAAGTCAACGCCCAACGCTTCCAACGAAGGAACATGGCCGGGGTGTTGGGCGTGATCCGCGACGTCACCGAACGCCACCAGGCCGAGGCCGCGCTCCGGGAAAGCGAGCTGCGCTTCCGGCAAATCGTGGAGAATTCGCTGGCCGGGTATTTCCGCATCGACGCCCGGGGCCGGTTGGTCACGGTCAACTCCGCCTGGCTGCGGATGCACGGCTACGCCTCCGAGCAGGAAGTGATCGGACAACATTTCAGCCTGACGCAGCGCCCCGAGGACTTGGTCGCGGCCGAGGACGTGGTGCGGCGGCTCCTGGCGGGCGAGCGGGTTTCCGAAGGCGAATTCTCCCGGCGCAACAAAGACGGCTCGACCGGCTACCACGCTTTTTCCGTCAGCCCGGTGCGTCAGGACGGCCAGGTCGTGGGCCTGGAAGGGTTCTTGATCGACACCACCGCGTTGCAAGCCGCCCAGGCTGACTACGCCATGCTGTTCGGGCGGATGATCGACGGCTTCGCCCTCCACGAGATCCTCTGCAATGACAGCGGCCAGCCGGTGGACTACCGGTTCCTGGCGGTCAACCCGGCGTTTGAGAAATTGACGGGACTCGACGCCGCGTCGGTCGTGGGCCGGAAGCTTTCGGAAGTGTTGCCGCAGGCGGAATCGTTTTGGGTCGAAACCTACGGGCGCGTGGCCTTGACCGGCGAGCCGACCTTCTTCGAGCACTACAACCAGGAACTGGGCCGGTTCTACCAAGTGAGCGCGTTCAGCCCGGCGCCGGGCCGGTTCGCGACCGTGTTCGTGGATGAAACCGAGCGACGGCAGGCCCAGGATGCTTTGCAGCACAGTGAAGCCGAATTGGCTGCCATCTACGACAGCGCCCCCTTGATGATGTGCCTGGTCAACGACCGCCGCGAGGTGGAGCGGATGAACCGGGCCATGTCCGAAATGGCCGGGTCTGCCGCCGACACGGGACGGCCTTGCGGCCCGGGAGACTACCTGGGATGTGTCCACGCTCTGGATGATCCCCGGGGTTGCGGAGCTGGCGCGCACTGTGGGAACTGCCCCCTGCGCGCAGCCATCCTCGACACGTTGCAGCTCGGACTGACGTGTCGCCAACTGGAGTGCAGCCTGTTCCTCACGCGGCAAGGGGTTCGGCGCGAACTGCGGGTGTTGGCGTCCACGGCGCTGGTCCGGGTGGAAGGCCAGCCCAAGGCGCTGGTCTGCCTGGAGGACATCACCGCGCGCAAACAGCTCGAAGCCCAATTGCTCCAGGCGCAGAAGATGGAAGCCATCGGCCAACTGGCCGGCGGCGTGGCCCATGACTTCAACAACATTCTGGCGGCGACGCTGATGCAATTGCACATGCTCCAGGAAATGCCGAACCTGGAGCCGGAAGTGGCCGCGTCCCTCAAGGAACTGGAGAAAGCGGCGCAACGGGCCGCCAACCTGACCCGCCAGCTCCTCATGTTCAGCCGGCGCCAGACCATGCAGACCAAGCGCCTGGACTTGAACGAAGTCGTGTCGGGGCTGTTGCGCATGCTGCGCCGTCTGCTGGGCGAGCACATTGAAATCGTCTGGCAAATGGGGGCAAGCGCGATGTGGGTCGAGGCGGATGCCGGCATGTTGGAGCAGGTGCTCATGAACCTGTGCGTCAACGCCCGCGACGCCATGCCCAAAGGAGGACGCCTCTCGCTGGACATCAAGCTCGTCGAGGTCGCCCCGGCGCAGGCGGAGGTCCAACCGGACGCCCGCGCGGGTCGCTTCGTCTGCCTGAGCGTCACGGACACCGGCTCCGGCATGGACGCCAACGTCCTGGAGCATCTCTTTGAACCCTTCTTCACTACCAAGGACGTGGGCAAAGGCACCGGCCTTGGCTTGGCCACGGTGTATGGGATCGTGAAGCAGCATCAGGGCTGGGTGAAGGTGGACAGCAAGGTCGGATGCGGCACGGTGTTCCGCGTGTACCTGCCGTTCACCGCGCCAGCGCAGATCGCCGAGGCCAAGCCCTTAGACGTGGCGCTCCCACGGGGAACGGAAACCCTGCTCGTGGTGGAAGACGACGACTGTGTGCGGAACACGATCGTGACGACCCTGCGCCGCCTGGGCTACCGCGTCGTAGAGGCGACCCATGGTGTCGAGGCCCTGCAATTGTGGGATCGCCACGGCCACGAGGTGGACCTGTTGCTCACGGACATGGTCATGCCCAAAGGCATGACCGGCTTGGAACTGGCCGACCACCTGCGCAGCTTGAAACCGGATTTGAAAGTAGTGATCTCCAGCGGCTACAGCGCGGACCTGGCGCACTTGGAACAACGGGCGCTCGAAGGCATGCGCCTGCTGCCCAAACCCTATTCCTCCGGCGATCTGGCGCGGACCATGCGGGAGTGCTTGGAGGAGGAAGCGGAGGACTGAGCCGGAACTCCGCGTAGGACAGGCGTCGCGCCTGTCTCCATTTTCGGGAGTTTCACTCACTGCTCGGTGAGTGCTTCAGGTTTCACATTATGCCTGTACCGAACCTGCCCCACTGATATCAGAGACAGGCGCGACGCCTGTCCTACGGCACGGGTGCGGCTCAGAGCGGCTGGCGTTTCTGCGCGCGGAGTTCCTGCTGTTGGCGGTGCAACTCCTGCTGGTCCTCTTTGCTCACGTCGGGATGGCTGACACGCTGCGAGAGAGCGCTCAACTGACGCGTGATGTAGTCGCTACGCAGGGAGGCGGCTGCTCCGACAAACTCCTTCATCGGTTCCTGTCCCATAGGCTTCATGGCGTATCGCAAACCATCACGGTGAGCAACGAGTCCCCCTGCCAAAACAGAAGTAATGGTTTGTTGCAGTCCGGGCTCGTCAAATTCCGACAAGAACGCGGAAACACTCAGCCAAGCACGATTTCGCTGAAGCTCCAGACGACGCGCAATAATCTTTCTCAGAGTAAGCGATCTGAACCACTCCGTGTTTAGATGACTTGTCGCCCATTCAGCCGCTTCGTCGCATTCCAGTAGGATTTTCAGCAACAGGAACTCTTGCGGCGAGGGCGGAACCTCTTCCGTGGCCGGCGCGGCTGAAAGGTCGATGTCGGGTTCCTCCGCGTAGCTGGGTTGCGCGCGCACGCCCTTCTTGAATTCCGCGCGCACCGCGTCCGAGGCCACGCCCAGCCGCAGCGCGGTTTTCTGCGCGTAGGTGTCCATCAGCACGCCGTCGCCGGTCTTCCACACCGCCTCGCGCATGGCCTGGACGACGGCCTTGCGGCCCACGTCCGCGCGGATGTCGTTCGTGGCGCAGAGCCGCTTGAGGTAAAACTCGAAGAAGCCTTCCGCACCAGCGATCAACTGCTGGAACGCCGGCCCGCCGCGCTCCTTGATGAAGCTGTCCGGGTCGTGGGGCTCCGGCACCAACGCGACGCGGATGGCCAGACCCGAGGCCAGCAGGCTGTCGAACACGCGCACGGCGGCGTTCTGGCCGGCGTTGTCGGAGTCGAAGCACAGCACCACTTCGTTCACGTACCGCTTAAGGATGCGCGCGTGATCGGCCGTGAACGCGGTCCCCTGCGGCGCGACGATGTTCTTCACGCCGGCCATGTAGCAGGCGATCAGGTCAAGCTGGCCTTCGCAGATGATGGCAAACCCGGCGTCGAGGATTGCGCGCTTGGACTTGTCGAGGCCGAAGAAAACCTTCCCCTTGGTGAAGATGGGCGTCTCCGGAGAGTTGACGTACTTGGCCGTCTTCTCGTCGCCTGACAACACGCGCCCGCTGAAGGCAATCACCCGGCCCTGCTCGTCGCAGATCGGAAACATGAGCCGCCCGCGGAAACGGTCGTAGTGCCGGTCGGTGCCTTCTTTGCGGATGATGAGGCCGCTCTGCTCCACGAGGGCGAGGTCGTAGCCTTTGCTCTTGGCCCAATTGACCGTGTCGTCCCAGGCTTCCGGCGCTGCGCCCAGGCGGAAGAGTTGCACCGCCTCGTCGGTCACGCCGCGCTTCTTGAGGTAGTCGCGCGCGAGTTGGCCCGCGGCTTCGCCGGCCAGCGCATTCTGCCAACGCCGCGCGATCTGCTCGTGGATTTGCCAAAGCGATTCCTTGAGCGCCAGGGCCTGCTTCTGCCCCGGCTGCTGGTCGAACTCCAGCGGGATGTTCGCGCGCTCGGCCAGGCGCTTGACCGCCTCCACGAAGCTCAGATTCTCGTACTCGCGGACGAACGTGAACACATCGCCGCCCTTGTGGCAGCCGAAGCAGTGAAAAATCTGGCGGTGCGGGTTGACGTTGAAACTGGGCGATTTCTCTTTGTGGAACGGGCACAGAGCCACGAAGTTCGCGCCCGCGCGCTTGAGCGGAAGGTAAGAGCCAATGACATCGACGATGTCGTTGGCGGCGCGAATTTGTTCCAGCGTCGCAGGAGAAATCAGCCCGGCCATCGGCGGGCATCGTTACTTCCCGCGCACCATGGCGTCAATGGATTGTTCGCGGCGCCGGGCCAGGCTGTTCTCATGGCGCAGCACGCCGGCCTTCCGCTCCGTGGGCGCGATCATAACGAGGGCCAGGTATTTGTCCGCGGCCCAGCCGGTGACGGATTCCTTGAAGACGGTCTGCTGGATGGTCCCGATGGTGGGAAAGCGAATGTCGCTGAACCACCGTTCTTGGTACTTCGCCTGGGCGGCGAGATCCTCGGTGGTGTAGAGCGGGGCATGGAGGAAGTTCAACAGGAAGATGGAGACGCACGCAAACCGCACCATGCCGCCCATCATGCCGAGGTAGTACTCGAAGCCGCCAAAGAGGTCCGCGCCGATGATCTTCTCGCCGAGGTGGCGCTTGAGAAAGGAGAAGAACAGCTTGACCACGAGCGCGATCAAGGCATAGGACGCCACGTTATAGAACAGGCGGCTGAACAGGGGGCTTTGGCCCAGAGTAAGCGACACCGAATGATAGAACAGCCCTCCCGCCACCACGATGGTCACCCACTGGAGCGCGTCCAGCAGTTCCTCGGATAGCCCGCGCTTGCGGCCGCGGAGGACGCCCACGAACAGGACAACCAGTGTCAACAAATCGAGCGCGCCGTACGGAATCGGGGCTGGGTTCATGGGTTCACTCGCTTTCCGCCGCGGGGTTGCCGGCGGACCCGGCAGCTTGTTGGGTCATTTCATCGTTCACGCCGGTGCCACGTGCAATTGGCGTGCCGTTCTCAGGAGGAAGTTGCGGGCGGCGGACCCAGGGTTGCATCAAGCTCGGTCTGGCATCGCCCGGCGCGCGGCTGTCCCAGCCGCAGCCACGCTCGGAACCCGCCGGCTCAAGCCTTTTCACGGGTCGCTCGGTCGTTCGTGGTTGCTGCGGCTGGGACAGCCGCGTGCCGGAACGAGTTTGATGCAACCCTGCGGCGGGTGGCCTCCGCCCATTTTCGGCTTTGCTCCCTCTCCCAGTTCGGGTTCGATGAGCGCGCCGTCGGCCGAGGGACCGCGAGTTCCTCCGCGCAAGCTTGGCGTCAACGCTGGCGGCAGCGCGCATGGCAGCCATCTTGGGCATATCGGCCTTATACCACGACAGCGCGGCAGCGCTCGTGGTGGACGGCCACCTTGTCGCCGCGGCGCAAGAGGAGCGGTTCACGCGGCGAAAGCACGATCCCGGCTTCCCCGCCCACGCCATCGCCTTCTGTCTGCGCGAGGCCGGCCTTGAGGCGGCGCAACTGGACTACCTCGCGTTTTACGACAAGCCGCTGACGAAGTTCGACCGGCTGTTGGAAACCTACCTGGCCTACGCGCCGGCGGGGTTCCGGAGCTTCCGCCTGGCGATGCCGGTGTGGCTGAAAGACAAGCTCCACCTGCGGCACACGCTGCGCCGGCATTTCGCCGCCGCGCGCCACGTGCCGCTGGTCTTTACCGACCATCACGAGAGCCACGCCGCGAGCGCGTTTTTCCCCAGCCCGTTCGAGTCCGCGGCCATCCTCACGGTCGATGGCGTGGGCGAGTGGAGCACGGCCACGCTGGGCGCGGGCGAAGGGAACAAGCTGCGGCTGCTCTCGCAACTCCGCTTCCCGCATTCGCTGGGTCTGCTCTATTCCGCGTTCACCTACTACTGCGGCTTCAAGGTCAACAGCGGCGAATACAAGCTCATGGGCCTCGCGCCCTATGGCCAGCCCGTCTTCGCCGATCTCATCCTGTCGCGGCTCCTCGACCTGAAACCCGATGGCAGTTTCTGGATGAACATGGACTGCTTCAATTACTGCCAGGGACTGACGATGACGAACGATCGGTTCCACGCGCTCTTCGGCGGCCCGCCGCGGTCGCCGGACGCGCCCCTCGAACAGCGTCACGCGGACGTGGCTGCCAGCGTCCAGAAAGTCACGGAGGAAATCCTCCTCCGCATGGCGGCTGAAGCGCATCGCCGGACGAAGCTGAAGGACCTCGTGCTGGCCGGCGGCGTGGCGCTGAACTGTGTGGCCAACGGCCGGCTGCGGCGCGAAGGGCCGTTCGAGAACCTCTGGATTCAGCCCGCCGCGGGCGATGCCGGCGGCGCGCTCGGGGCCGCGCTGTTCGTCTGGCACCAGTTGTTGAACAAGCCGCGCCGGCCCAGCGGCCAGGACCGCCAGAACGGGAGTTGGCTGGGGCCGAGGTTTTCCAACGAGGAGATCGGAACGTTCCTCACCGAAGCGAACGCGCCGCACGAACGGTTCACCGATGAGGCGACGCTGCTTGAAGCGGTCGCCACACTCCTGGCGCAAGGCCGCATCGTCGGCTGGTTTCACGGGCGGATGGAATTCGGCCCGCGGGCGCTGGGGGCGCGCAGCATCCTGGGCGACGCCCGCAGCGCGACGATGCAGGCGACGATGAATCTCAAGATCAAGTTCCGCGAGAGCTTCCGTCCGTTCGCGCCCAGCGTGCTGCGCGAGCGCGCGGCGGACTTCTTCGCGCTGGGCGCGGGCGACGAAAGCCCGTACATGCTGCTGACGGCGCCGGTGCGGGAGAAGCATCGCCTGACGCTGAGCGACACAGAGCGGCGGACGATGGCCGACGATCCCGATCTGCGCCGCCGCGTGAAGGTCCCGCGCTCGACCGTGCCGGCGATCACGCACGTCGATTACAGCGCGCGCCTCCAGACGGTGGACGAAGCGCGGCACGGGCGCTTCTGCCGGCTGCTCCGGGCGTTTGAGCGGCTGACGGGCTGTCCCATGATCGTGAACACCAGCTTCAACGTCCGCGGCGAGCCGATCGTCTGCACGCCGCAGGACGCCTATCGCTGCTTCCTCGCGACCGGCATGGATGCGCTGGTGCTGGAGGATTTTGTGTTGTTGAAAGAGCGGATGAACACGAGCGTCACGGAAGCCGAGCGACGAAAACACCTGGCCCAATTTGAACCTGACTGAAGTTGAAATCCGAAGTGGACACCACGAAACACACGAAAGACACGAAAGGGCTGACCCGACTTCATCCTATTCCCCCGCGCGACTTCTGTGCGAGGCCAGCACGGCAGTTCCGGTTCTGCTTTCGTGTGGTTCGTGTGTTTCGTGGTGATTCAAGATCGAAGTTCTGACTGAAGCCTGCTCTGCATGAAATGGTCTGACCTGCCCATCCATCCGACCCCGAAAGCCCTCCGCCAGTTCGCCGCGGCGTGGCTGGTCGTCTTTCTCGCCCTGGGCGCGCATCAGTACTTCGCGCGCGGACACGAGAAGCTGGGACTGGCGCTGGGCGCGATGGCAGTGGCCGTTGGCGGGCTGGGGCTGGCCAAGCCTGCGCTGGTGCGGTGGATTTTTGTTGGCTGGATGGTGGCGGCGTTTCCGATCGGCTGGCTGGTGTCGCAGTTTCTGCTGGCGGTGGTGTTCTTCGGAGTCCTCACGCCGCTGGCGGTGTTCTTCCGGCTGCGCGGGCGCGACCTGCTTCAGCGCAGACAGTCGCGCGACCAGGCGAGTTATTGGACGCCGAAGCAAACGCCGCCGGATGTGCGAAGCTACCTCCGGCCATACTGACTCCGGGATTGAGAAGGTACCAAACCATGAGCAAGCCAGAGATGAACGAGTTTGAAACCGCCGCCGCCGAGCCGTCGCGCGTGGGATTCTTCCGCGAGCTATGGGGCTTTATGAAAGAGAACAAGAAGTGGTGGCTGCTGCCCATTCTGGTGGTGCTCCTCCTGTTCAGCGCGCTGATTCTCCTGAACGGCACGGGGCTGGCGCCGTTCATCTACACGTTGTTCTGAGCGAGAACGCCGAGCGTGATGAACCACGAAATACACGAATTACACGAAACGCCGGAGCCACCTCAGTTCCGGCGACAAGGACAAGCTTGGCGCAACTCGTTAGGGCGAGGAAGCCGGTTCCTTTCGTGTGTTTCGTGGTTTCCACCTCGGAAATCGGGTTGAACGGATGGCTGACGCGGTTTCAACACCCTCGGACAACGTTCCTCTCGGCCGCGCCGAATCGGACTTCGGCGCTCCCGCCCAACGCGCGCGGCTCCGTGTCGTGGTGCGCGGCGCGGTGCAAGGCGTGGGCTTCCGGCCGTTCGTCTTCCGGCTCGCCACGGAGCTGGGCTTGGCGGGCTGGGTCAGCAACTCGCTGCAGGGCCTCTTCACGGAGGTGGAAGGCCCGCGCGCCGTGCTCCGGCAGTTCCTCGGGCGCCTCGAAACGGAGAAGCCGCCGCGCAGTTTCATTCAAAGCCTGGAAGCGTCGTGGCTTGACCCGGTGGGCTTCGGGCGGTTCGAGATTCGGCCCAGCGAGGAAACCGGCCCGCGCCGCGCGCTGGTGCTCCCGGACATCGCCACGTGCCCGGATTGCCTGCGGGAAATCTTCGATCCGGCGGACCGCCGCCATCGCTATCCCTTCACCAACTGCACGAACTGCGGGCCGCGCTTCAGCATCATCGAGTCGCTGCCCTACGACCGCGCGAACACGTCCATGCGGCGGTTCGCGATGTGCCCTCAGTGCCAGGCCGAATACGAGGACCCGCGCGACCGCCGCTTCCACGCGCAGCCCAACGCCTGTCCGGTCTGCGGGCCGCGCCTGGAACTTTGGGACGCGGCCGGCGCTGTGTTGAGCACGCGGGACGAGGCCTTGCGGGCCGCGGCCGACGCGATCCGCTGCGGCCAGATCGTCGCGGTCAAGGGACTGGGTGGCTTTCACTTGATGGTCGCGGCGCGCGAGGACGTGGCCGTGCGCCGGCTGCGCGAACGAAAGCATCGCGAGGAGAAACCGTTCGCGCTGATGTTTCCGTCGCTGGACGCGGTGAAGGAGGCTTGTGCGGTGGACGAATGGGAGGAACGGCTGTTGCGCTCGCCGGAAGCGCCGATGGTGTTGTTGAAACGGCGGAGGGTTGGAGGGTTGGAGGGTTGGAGTGCCGAGGGCCATGACGAACATGACTCCACGACTTCATCACTCCATGACCCCATTGCTTCCGCCGTCGCGCCCGGCAACCCCCACCTCGGCGTCATGCTGCCCTACACGCCGCTGCATCACTTGCTGTTGGCGGAGGTCGGGGCCGCGGTCGTGGCCACCAGCGGCAACTTGAGCGACGAGCCGATTTGCACCGATGAACGCGAGGCGCTGGAACGGCTGCGCGGCTTGGCGGACGTCTTCCTCGTTCACGACCGCCCCATTGTCCGGCACGTCGATGACTCGATCGTGCGCGTGATGCTGGGGCGCGAACTCGTGATGCGCCGGGCGCGCGGCTACGCGCCGCTGCCGATTACGACAAAAGTTGCGAGTTCCGAGTTCCGGGTTCCGAGTCTGGAATCAGGTTTGCCGGAACTGCCGGAGCGCGGCTGTCCCAGCCGCAGCAACCAGATACTTGAAGGGGTCTTGGAATGTCCCCACGTCTCGCTGACCGGGAACGTGGCTGCGGCTGGGACAGCCGCGCTCCGGCCCGGTCGTTCTTCCGACGCGGACCAACTCGAAACTCGGAACTCGGAACCCGAAACGATTCTCGCCGTCGGCGCCCACCTGAAGAACTCCGTCGCGCTCGCCGTCGGCCGGCAAGTGTTCCTCAGCCAGCACATCGGCGACCTTGAAACCGAGTTGTCGCTGGCCGCGTTCCGCCGGGTGATCGGCGACTTCGAGCGGCTCTACGACGCGCGGCCCGCGAGCGTCGCGGCGGACCTTCATCCTGACTATCTTTCCACGAAGTTCGCGCGCGGGCTCGGTCTGCCGGTCGTGGCGGTGCAGCACCACTTCGCGCATGTCCTGGCTTGCATGGCGGAAAACGAACTGGAGCCGCCGGTCCTGGGCGTTTCGTGGGACGGCACCGGTCTGGGCCTCGACGGCACGATTTGGGGCGGGGAGTTTCTGCGCGTGACCGGGGAAGGCTTCGCTCGGTTTGCGCACTGGCGCACGTTCCGATTGCCTGGCGGCGAGCAAGCCGTGAAAGAGCCGCGCCGCGTCGCCCTGGGATTGTTGCACGAACTATTGGGTGAGGCCGTGTTCGAGCGCGGCGACCTCGCGCCGGTGAAGGCGTTTCGCCCCGCGGAGTTGTCGCTGCTTCGTCAGAGCTTGGAGAGGAAACTGAACGCGCCGGTGACCTCCAGCATGGGCCGCTTGTTTGATGCGGTCGCCGGGATTGCCGGCTTGAAGCAGGTGATGCGCTTCGAGGGGCAGGCCGCGATGGAGTTGGAGTTTGCGTTGGAAGGCGAGGAGACGATGGAGAGTTACGAAGTGCGGATGGTGGAGGGCGACGTGCCGAGCGCAGGAGCCGCGCCACCCGCTGGCGAGGCCTCTTTCATCGTGGACTGGGAACCGATGATCCGCGCGATCCTGGCCGATGTTCGAGCGCGTGTCCCCACGGCGCGCATCTCGGCGCGATTTCACAACGCGCTGGCCGAGGCCATTGTCGGCGTCGCCCGGCGGGCGGGACTGGAGCGCGTGGTCCTGACGGGCGGCTGTTTTCAAAACCGGCCGCTGACCGAGCGGGCGGTTCTCCGGTTGCAGGCGGGCGGCTTTCGGCCATACTGGCACCAGCGCGTTCCGCCCAACGACGGCGGCATCGCCCTCGGCCAGATTGTGGCGGCGATGCGCGCGCAGAACCGACAACGACCATGTGCTTAGCGATACCAGGCAAGATTGTGAGTGTGAACGAAGCCGAGCCGATGCTGCGCACCGGCAAGGTGAGCTTCGGCGGCGTGATGAAAGAAGTCAGCCTCGCCTACGTGCCCGAGGCGAAGATCGGCGACTACGTCATCGTCCACGTCGGCTTCGCGCTGAGCATCGTCGATGAAGCAGAAGCCCAGCAGACCCTCGACTACCTCAAGCAGATGGATGAGTTGGTGGAACTGGAAGAGGGAGCGGCCAAGCCAGGCGGGCCGTAGCGATAGCGGCAGGCAGGATGCCCGCAGCCACCGGGAAGGAAGAACCGCCCAAACCCCGTAGCCGCTGACGTGAGGTGGCGCTCACGTTCTCCTGTCCTCTGAATCCGAAATCCGAAGTGGGCACCACGAAACACACGAAACACACGAAAGCAGAACCGGAACCGTCATGCTGGCCCTGCCCAAGAGTCGCGCGATGGAAAATGGTGAAATGGGGCCAGCCTTTTCGTGTGTTTCGTGGTGATTCAAAATCGGGGTTCAGGCTGAATGGAGCCTCCTCACGTCGGCTGCTACGAGGCTTTGCACGAGGCTCACTTCACGACGAATTTCCGGTGCAGGCTGAACACGCCGCGCAACGCCTTGGAGGTTTCGTTCTGCAAGGCTTGCAGTTCTTCGTACCGCTTCACGTGGTCCGCTTTCGGCTCGGCGGTTTCGCGGCGATTGAGCTTCACGAACTCGTCGGTGACGCTGCTGATGCTGAGTTTTTCGCCCTGGCTCAGGCACCAGCACCACAGGGCCTGTAACGCCGCGCCGAAAGCCGCGCCCTCGCTGACCTGGAGGGTCACGACTTCGGCGTTGAAGATGTCGGCCATGATCTGGCGCCAGACCTTCGACTTGGAGCCGCCGCCGGTCGCGCGGATTTGCTTCGCCTTCACGCCGAGTTCGGACAACCGGCGCAAGCCGTAGTTCATGCCCAGTGTCACGCCTTCGAGCGCGGCCCGGGCAAAGTGCTCCATGCGGAACGTGTGCGGGTTCACGCCGAGCAGGACGCCGGTGCCGTCGGGGACGTTCGGGGTGCGCTCGCCTTCGAGATAGGGCACCAGCAGGAGGCCGCCCGCGCCGGCCGGAGCTTGGGCCGCCTTGGCGTCGAACTCCTGCGGGCTGAGGCCAAAATCCTTCCGCATCATCTCGGTGGCGACCGTGACGTTCATCGTGCAAAGGAGCGGGAGCCAGCGGTTCGTCGAGTCGCAGAAAGCGGCGATCTCGCCCTCGGGGTCGATGACCGGTTTCTCCGAGCAAGCGTAGATGGTGCCGCTCGTGCCGAAGCTCGCGGTTACGATGCCTTGCCGCGTGTTGCCGGTGCCGATCGCGCCCATCATGTTGTCGCCGCCGCCGGCGCTGACGATCACGTCAGTGTTCAGTCCGAGCGCCTGGGCGGTCGCCGGCTGAAGCGAGCCAACGGCACGGTCGCTGGGCATGAGCGGCGGAAGCTTGCCGCCGAGTTCGGGATCAATCGCGGCGAGCGTGGCCTCGCACCACTGGCGCTTGCGCACGTCAAGCAACGCGGTGCCGGAAGCGTCGCCGTACTCCATCACTTTCTGCCCCGTGAGCCAGTAGTTCAGGTAGTCGTGCGGCAGGAGCACGGTCGCGAGTTTGGCGAAGTTCCGCGGCTCGTGGTTCTTCAGCCAAAGAATCTTCGACGCTGTGAAGCCGGCCAGCACGGCGATCCCCTGCTTCTTGATGGTGCCTTTGAAGCCGCCCAGCTTGTCCATGATTTCTTCGCACTCGGCGGCGGTGGCCGTGTCGCACCACAGCTTGGCGGGGCGGATGACCTCGCCGCGGCGGTCGAGCGGGACGAAGCCATGCTGCTGGCCGCTGACGCCGATGGCCTTCACTTCAGCGGCGCTGGCCTTGGCCAGCTTCAGCGCTTGCTGGAGAGCTTTGGCGGTGGCGTCGATCCAGTCTTGCGGGTTCTGCTCCTTCGCGCCGGGCGGGAGGTTCGGAAGCAGGTCGTGAGATTGCGAGGCGCTGGACAAGACCTTGCCGGTCTTGCCGTCCACCACGAGGACCTTGGTGGATTGAGTGCCGCTGTCGATACCGAGAATGAGAGTGCGCATGGGAGGAGCGTTGAAACGTTGATGAGATGAAAGGTTGAAGCGTTGCCGCGGCAGAACGTTGAAGCGTTGGAGCAGCTAAGGGCGATGAAACGATCACTCTTCAACCCTTTAACCCTTCAACGCTTCACCGAAAATCACACCGTCATGATTTCCTTTTCCTTGTCCGCGACGTGCTTGTCGATCCGGCCGATGTAATCGTCGGTCAGCTTCTGCAGTTCTTTCTCGCCGTGCTTCTCGTCGTCTTCGGGAATGGTGCCGGCCGACTTCTCCTTCTTCAGCAGTTCCATCGCGTCGCGACGGACGTGGCGGATGGCGACGCGGCCATCTTCGGCGAGCTTGTGAATGTGCTTGGTAAGTTGCACGCGGCGCTCCTGGCTCAGTTCCGGAAGGAACAGCCGGATGGTCTTGCCTTGGATCTGCGGGTTCAGACCGAGGCTGCTCTTCTGGATGGCCTTTTCAATGGGATGGACCGAGTTCACGTCCCAAGGCTGGATGTGGATGGCGCGCGCTTCGGGCGTGGTGATGCCGGCTAGTTCGCGGATGCGCATCTGGGAGCCATAAACCTCGACCACGATGTTCTCCACCAAGGCCGGCGAGGCTTTGCCCGTGCGCACCGCAGCGAACTCGTGCGCCACGAACTGTTCGGACTTCAGCATCTTGTCTTCCGCTTCGAGTAGGATGTCATCGACTGGCATAAGTGGGGCGGAGAGTAGCAGAAGGGCCGGACGGGATGCAAGGAATGGGAACGGGAAACACGCGAATCGTAAAACGTGAAAGCGGAAGCGATTTCAGAACCCCGTAGCAGCCGACGTGAGGAGGCTCCATTTCCAATCTGCAATCTGCAATCGATGTGAGCCTCCTCACGTCGGCTGCGACGGCTTTGAAGGAGGCTCCTCAGGTTTCGCTGCGGTGCCCAATCAGGCGGCGTCCCTCAAGACGATTTCAGCCAGACACGAATAGCGGCTGCCTTCCGGGTGCAGTTCGCTGCGCATGACTTCGAGCCGATCGGCCGTCCACTCGCCCAACCCGCGCCCCGTCAGCGCTCGCACGCGCCCGGTCAGAGCCTGGGCTTCGGCAGGCCGGAGGCGATTGATGCGCGCGAGCGTCAGGTGGGCTGAGAAGTCGCGGTCCTCCGGCTTCTCGGCAAAGGGGGCCGTGGCCGTCTTCACTTTCTCCTGCAAGGCACTCAACTCGCCGGCCTTGTCCTGGAGGCCCACCCACAGCACGCGCGGGCGTCGCTCGTGGGGGAAGAAGCCGACGCCCGTAGCCCGCAAGGCGAACGGACCGCAGCCCTGGGACGTTTCGAGCGAGACTCTTTCAAAGCTGTCGCAGCCGACGTGAGAAGGCTCACATCGATTGGAGATTGCAGATTGGAGATTGCAGATTGGAAATGGAGCCTCCTGACGTCGGCTGTTACGGGGTTTTGAAACCGCTTCGCGAGTGGCCGCGACGAGGGCGTCCCGCCGTGCGGGGTCCACTTTCCCCAAGAACACAAGCGTGAGATGAATCTGCTCCGACCGGACCCAGCGGACGCCGTCGCCGGGCGCAAGACGGCGGAGTTCCTGTTGGAGCCGGCGGATTTCATCCTTCACCGGTTCCGGGACCGGCAGCGCGATGAAAAGACGCCAAGCGGGAGACTGAGGCGGGTCCGGCATGGGGTTGGGATTTCAAATTTCAAATCTGAAATCTCACCGGCTCACGGCAGCCGCTCCCCCCGCGAGGCTTCCAGGAGGAGATACCATTCCTCGCGCGACAACTCGAAGTCCACCGCCTCGACGGCTTCTTTGATGCGTTCGCCTTTGGTGGACCCGACGATGGGCACGATGCCGCTGGGATGCTTCATCAGCCAGGCCAGCGCCACGATGGTCCGGGTGGTGCCCCGCTCACGGGCCAAGTGTTCGAGTTCTTCCCGGAGGCCGATGCGTTTGGCGTGGTCTTCGGCGCGGAGGTCGATGGGCATGACATCGGCAAGCTGGCCGCCGGCGAGCGGACTCCAGGCCAGAGGGGTCATTGTTTCGGCCAGACATTGGTCCAGCGTGCCGTCTTCAAAGCAATTCAGGCGCGCGAGGCTGATCTCGACCTGATTCACGAGGAGCCGCATCGGGCAGGCCTTCTGGAGCATCACGACTTGGGACGGCCGGAAATTGCTGACGCCGAACTCGCGCACCTTGCCCTGCTGTTTCAGCTTGCTGAACGCCTCGGCCACCTCGGCCGGGTCGCAGAGATAATCGGGCCGGTGAAGTTGGTAGAGGTCAATCACCTCGACGCCCAGACGTTTCAGCGAGGCCTCGCAAGATTGCAGGATGTAGGGCGCGGTGAAATCGTAGCGGTAGGGTGCGGCCGGCGTGGAATCGCCCTTCTTGCGAATGCCGCACTTGCTGGCGATGACGACGCGCTCGCGCATACCGGAGACTTCCTTCAGCACTTGGCCAAAGATCTTCTCTCCCGCCCCCATGCAGTAGATGTCGGCGTGGTCGAAGAGGGTGTAACCGGCTTCGTAGGCGGTGAGGATGGCGCGGCGCCCGGCGGCCTCGCGTTCGGGCATGACCTCTTCCGGGTTCCACGTGCCGGCCACGCGCCAGCAGCCGTAAGCGAGCCGGCTGGATTTGAGTGAACTGCCGCCGATCTGGATGGTTTGCATAATGCGTTCGCGGCGACGATAGCCCCGGAGCCGAGGGTTGGGAAATCAGAAATGCGGGTGCCTGGCGCGTCCCAGGGGTGCATCCAGCTCGGGTCCGCCCCGCCCCGTAGCGCAGGCTTTCCAGTCTGCCGTCTCGCCGACTTTCAGTCGGCAAACCGTGAAAACGACCGGCCCGCTTGCCTGCTCTCGCGCCCGCCGGTTAGAAAACCGGCGCTGCGGCAGGCTGGAAAGCCTGCGCTACCAACGATCTTGGCCGGAGCTTGATGCGCCCGCGCGCCCGTTTCTACGGCCCGCTTCTAGCACTTGCATTCCACCCCTGTCCTGCCCATTCTCCCCCCGCAATTGGCAAGACTGCATGAGTAACGGAACCGATTCGGACCTGAATCTCGACCTGCACTTCCTCCCCTCGTGGGCGAAAGAGCCGAGCAATCGCAATTTGTACACCGACTTCGAGGGCGAGCGGGAGGATCGTCGCGGGCGCGGGCCGGGCGACCGTCCGGGGCGCCGTCGCGAAGGCCCGCCTTCGCGTGACCGCCAGGGGCCGCGCCGGGACAGCGGTCCTCGTCCGCCCCGGCCTGACCCGCAGGGCCGCGCTCCGCAACCGCGCGGCGACCGTCGGGACCAGGGCCGCGGCCGGCCTCCGCGCGGAGGCCGCCCCGAGCGCGACATGCGCCCACCGCGAGAGTTTACTCCCGAACCGCTGCCCGAAGTGTGGATCACGTTCACGCCGGACGAGAAGGGCGTGGACTCGCTGGCCCGGCAAATCCGCATGACCGGCCGCGCCTATCCGCTCTTCGAAGTGGCGCAGATGATTCTCGCCAAGCCGGAGCGGCACACCGTGACGTTCACCATCAAGAAGAACGCCGAGGGGCAGATCCTGCAGCCGCTCTTCGTCTGCGCGCTGGACGACACGTTGTGGCTCTCGGAAGCCGAAGCGGTGGACTACGCGTTGAACAAGCACTTCGACGCCTTCTACCAGGCGGAGAAGACCGAGATCGAGCCGCCCAAAGGCACTTACACGTTTGTCGCGCAGTGCGCTTTCAGCGGCATCATCCTGGGTCCGCCCAACCACCACGATTACCAGAACCAGTTGCACAAGCTGCACAGCGAGCGGTTCTCGCGGATGCCGTTCGACGTTTACAAGTCGCGCGTCCGCATCGTGCGCGACGAGGCGGTCATCAAGAAATGGGTCGAGAGCCAGAGCTGGCGGACGGAATACGTCTGCCTGAACATGCCGGAACCATTGCGCCTCGCCACCATGGCGGAAGTGGAAGCCCATTTCCGCGAAAACCATCTCGCCATCATCATCACGCAGGTCGAGGCGCATACGCTCCCCGGCACGGTCAGCCGGCAGATGCGCTGCCAGCCCCTGCAACGGCTCGTGCGCTCCTCCTGGGAGCAACAGCGGCGTTTCCCGCTGCAAGTCTCCACGGTGCTGAGCCAGCAGTTCGCCGCGCGCGGGCTTCAGTTCTTCAAAGTCAGCAAGAACATCACCCACGTCGCGGTGGCCCGGCCGCATTTCCTCGATCTCGACGCCGAGCCGGTTTCGGATGGCATCCGGCGGATTGTCACCTTCATCAACGAGCACCCGCGCTGCACGCGGCGGCACCTGCTCGATGCGCTGGCGCCTGCCCCCGTGCTCGAACCCGCGCCAGAGGTTCCTGTCGCCAGTGAGCCGAGCGAACCTGCGGCGGCCCCCGAGGCGGTCGCAACTGAGCCTCCCGCGCCTGAAGCCGCGGAAGTTTCCGAAGCTCCGGTGGACGAAGCAGCGCCACAGCCTGAACCGGCACCGCAGCCTGAGCCGGTACCGGCTGCGCCTGTGCCTTCTCCGGAAGTCACGGCGGTGATCGGCGATTTGCATTGGCTCATTCATCAAGGCCACGTCATCGAGTTCGCCAACGGCATGTTGGAGACGGCGAAGAAGCCTTTGCCCAAGCCGCCGAAGCCTGCGCCGAAGCCCGCTGCGGAAGCGACGGTTGCCGCGCCCGCCGAAGGCGCGCCGGCGGTGGATTTATCCGGCGAAGCCGCCCCGCCTGCGCCGCTCGAAAGCACTGAGCCTTCGGCAGCGGAAGCTGAGCCTGTGCCCGCGGAGCCGGAGCCGGTGTCCGCTGAGGCAACGACCGCAGAGATTGCCGCGAGCGAACCGGTGCCGGACGCTGAGCCGACCGAGACGATCGAACCTCGTCCGAGCGCCAACGCCTGAGCGCCGCCATTCCTGAGCCTGAAACCTCGGCGCTCTGCCGAGACGCCGCCACGCCGTCGGCACGTTGAACTGCTGGCGAGAAGGGCGGATCAGTTCTCTCTTCCCAACACGGCTCGCTTGACGACACCGTACACTTCAGTGCTTTCGAGAGGGCTGGCAGGGAGGGCCACGTTCGCTGGCCCGATCAACACTGGCCAGTCATCGGAAGAGGCAGGCCGCCGCCCGTGCGAGCCTTTCACCAGCGTGGCGTCGAGCGGCACCACGTCCATCAACGTGCGGAAGCCGAGTCGCTTTTGCAGAAGCCGCCACAGGATTCTCAACTTCACCGCCGGGACCTTTGGATCGAGGAACAAGTCCACGGGATCGTAGCCCGGCTTGCGGTGGATATCGACGCAGCGCGCGAAGTCCGGCGCTTGGGCGTCATCGAGCCAATAGTAGTAGGTGAACCACGCGCTTTCCTTCGCCACCGCCACGTAGTCGCCGGCGCGCGGATGGCTCAGGCCCAGCGCGGCTTTCTCTTTTCGTCCGAGCACTTGGTCCACGCCGGAGAGCGATTCGAGCAGGCTCCGCACTTCGTGTTTGAGCGCGACGTCCTGGCAATAGACATGAGCGACTTGATGGTCCGCGACCGCAAAGACACGGCTCGCCCCGCAATCCAGCACGTCCAAACCGAGTTCGTCTTTCACCGTCAGCCAGCCTCTTTCGCGAAAGAGCCGGTTCAGATGAATGGGCGTCCCGACGTTCGTCAGGCCATACTCCGAAACTAACAAGACCTGCACGCCGCGCTCGCGGAAGAAATCCAGCAAGTCGCCCACGAGGGCGTCGATGGCGCGGAGGTCGGGGAGGACCGCGGGGTTTAGCGCGCGCGCGGGTGAAGCGAGAAATGGCCCGTGTCGTTGCAGGTTGTAGTCCAGGTGCGGCAGATAGACGAGGCTGAGCGTAGGCTGGAACTTCCGTTCGATCCACTTCGCCGACTCTGCGATCCAGCGCGAGGCCGCGTCCGGCGCACCTTGCGGTGATGGCACGCCCGCCGCCGGTCCCCAAAACGCGGCGAACGGAAACTCGCCCAGGTCTTGCTTGATCTCCGGGCGGATAGAGAACGGCCACGAGTAAATGTCGAAGACCTTGCAGCCGTCCGCCGGGTAGATGGGGCGCGGTGTGATGGAGTAGTCGGCGGTGGAATACATGTTGAACCACCAAAACAGCTTCGCGACGGTGAAGTCGCGCAGCGGCTCCGCCTGCGGCGTCCACACGGCGGACGGCGGGGCCGCGGCCGCGCGCTCCGCTTTTCGGGCTATGGATTGCTCCCGCAGTTCTTCCCACACTTTGCGGCCTTGGACCAAGTGGTTGGACTGTTTCCAGAACTGGACCTCCGCCAGTTCGCGGTTGAACCAGCCGTTGCCCACAATGCCGTGCTCCGCCGGGCGCCGGCCCGTCAGGTAATCCGACTGGGCCGTGCAAGTGACCGCGGGGAAGGCAGGCCGGATGCGGGCCATTGCGCCCGCCTGCCGATAGGCCTCGAGGCGCGGCGTGTGCGGGCCGAGCAGCGCCGGGGTGAGGCCAACGACGTTGAGAACGACGGTACGGATCATGGCCACGAATCAATTCTCAGGACTTGATGTCGCGCGCGTGGAAGGCCACCACGCCCACCACCAGGAAGGTCACATTGGCCCCCGCCAGCACCGAGAGCGACTGGGCCACGCGCCACCAGGGGATGGGCTGGGCGAACAGGTAGTGCCAGGTCTGAAGGTGGTAGGTGATAAAGAAATTGTGGTACTCACGGAAGTAGGGCATCGACTGCAGGATTAAATCCACGAAGAGAAACGACAGGGCGAGGATCGTGGCCGCCGCCGGTTTGATGTTGAAGCAGGAAAACATGGAGGCCAGGCCCATGATCGAGAAGGCGTGGCTCACCAGGAAAATGCTCGCCGCCACGTACCGCTTCAGCCCGGCGTCCGCGTCGAAGACGCCGAAGATGCCAAACTCCGGGTTCCAGAAGAACAATCCGCCCCACGGGAAGAACAGCCGCGCCGAGAGCAGCCCGAGGACGCTCAGCACGAGCACCAGGCCCACGGTGAAAATGAATCCGGCCAGCCACTTCACGACCAGGAGCCGCACTCGCGACACCGGACGCGACAAGATCATCCGCAGCGTGCCGTCTTCCGCCTCCTTGGCCACCAAGTCGCCGCCGACCAACGCGACGTAGAGCGGCATCAGCAGCCCAGCCAACGGGATCAGCATGATGGAGCAGATGGACAGCGCGGACAGGAACTGCTGGGCGGCGTAGCCGTTGCCTTCGAGCGTGCGCTCGTAGAAGCGGAAGGCGTTCGTGAACCGGAAGATGACGTTGAATGTGTTCTGGGCCAGCAGCAGCATACCAAAGCCGATGTAAGTGCGCTTCTTGCCGAAGAGCTTCCAGAGTTCGTTGCGCAGTTGGTGGAGGAACATGGTCAATTCGCCGCCTTGCGGCCCGACTTCATCAACGACAGGTAGAAATCCTCCAGCGTCATTTCCTCGGCCGCGACCTCGAACACCGGCATCCCTTGCTCGACCAGCCTGCGCACGACTTGGTCCGTGCCCGTGCCCGCAGCCAGGATGACGTGCTTGCCGTCGCGGCTGTCGAGGATGAGGCGCTCGCGCCGCAGCAACTCGACTGCGGCGGGGAAATCGCTCACCCGCAACCGCACGAGGTTCTGCCGCGACTTCGCCTCGGCGAGATGGCCCTCGAACACGAGCCGGCCTTCCTTCAACACCGCGATCCGGGTGCAGAGTTGCTCGACTTCGGTGAGGAGATGGGACGACAGCAGGATCGTCATGCCGAGTTCGCGGTGGAGCCGAAGGATCGTTTGCCGGATTTCGTGAAGACCTTCGGGATCGAGTCCGTCGCCCGGCTCGTCGAGGATCATCAGCTTGGGCTGCGGGAGCAGCGCCTGCGCCAGGGCCAGGCGCGCCCGCATCCCGTGGGAATATGTTTTCACCTTTGATGCCTCGCGACCGGTCAACCCAACCCAATCGATCACTTCAGCGATGCGCCGCCGCGACGTGGGTGCGGTGTAGTGGCTGAGGATTTCCAAGTTCCGATAGCCGCTAAGGTAATCATAGAACGCGGGCGACTCGAAGATCGCGCCGACGGACTGCAGCGCCTGCCGGCGTTGCCGCGCCACGTCGAAGCCACCGATCTTCGCCTCGCCGGACGTGGGCCAGACCTGGCCCAGCATCATGCCGATGGCCGTGCTCTTGCCCGCGCCGTTGTGGCCAAGCAGACCGAAGATTTCGCCGGCCGGCACCGTGAGGGTCAGGTCGTCCACGGCGCGGCGCGGGCCGAATTGTTTGGTGAGGGAGCGAAGTTCGATCATGCGTTCTGGCGGCCGGCTATTTCGTTCCCGCCAGTTCGAGCAGGTTTTTGATGTGACCGTCGGCGTAAAGGAAGTTGTATTCCTTGCCGGCGCCGCGGGCGCGGTGGAACCCTTCCTTGTCGAACACCAACGGGATTTTTTCCGGGGCGGTGGTGAGATTCAGGACGTTGAGATGCTCGGCGTTCTGGCCGTTGATGAACACGTTCCAGCCGTAGCTGGAGCCGGTGCCCTCGAACAGCCGCTTGTCGTCCGACGGGCAGCGCAGGACCGCCGTCGAGCCGAGGTGGTTTGTGAGCACTACGTCGATCGTGTTGGTGCGCGGCACGGCGTTGGTGCTGAGGAGCGCGTCGTAAATGACCGGCATCTTGTTGTCGTTCTCGGCGACGTACATCTGCAAGGCCGCGCCAATTTGATGCAAGTTCGACAAGCAAGCCGTGGCCCGCCCGTGTTCCTTGGCCTTGCCGAGGACCGGCAACAGCAACGCCGCGAGCATGCCGATGACGGCGATCACGACCAGCAGTTCGATCAACGTAAAGGCCCGCCGGCGGTGCGGGGGGCGAGTTGGAGGTTGAAGGTTGAAGGTTGAAAGTTGTCCCCCGTGCCAGCTTCGCCGGCCACTTTCAACTTGTTCGCCGCGACGCGCGCGGCCAACCAACCCGATCCTCCCGTCCCGCGGAGTGGACCTTGGGCTTCGGACTTTGGACCTTGGACTTTGGACCTTGGGCCTCATCGATCGAGGAAGAGCCGTCCGCCTTCCATCGCCCGCTGCAATTCCTCCAGCAACGGCGCGACCTCGGCCTTGGTCTGCGCGGAGCTTTCCTTGTAGAACGTCTGCAGCCCGACTGCGACGATGCGCTTTTGCAGATCTTCGCTCACCTGTGGACGGTCGCCGGGTGGACCGTCACCCAGCGGGTCGCCGTCACGCCGGGAGCGCATCCGTTTGACGGCGGTTTCGATCGCTCGCTTGCGCTTGTCCTCGGGAAGCTGCTCGAAGGAGCCGAGCATCTGTTTGAAGCCGGTGGGCATGGTGGCGTCAATGAAGTCGCCTTTCTCCTGCTCGGTCATCTGGTTGAAGAGCCGTTCGGGGACGCGGCCCAAGCGAACGCGGCGGCGCTCGCCGGCGGAGAGCCGGTTGAGCTTGTCCGCCAGTTCCTTGAGCATCTTGGCCCGCCGCTCGCCCTGGAGCGTGGCCAAGTCCAACCCGCTGGCGAAGGCACTGAACTTCTCCGCCGTCATCTTGAAACGGTCAGCGGTCCGGACCCCGGCCCACACGACCAGCCAGACCGCCGCCAACGTGGCCAGCGCCATCAGGACCGGGCGATACCGTGGATTTGTCATGCCGCGAGATTACTGCGACCCGCCGAAAGGGAAAGGGAGAATTCGGACCACGAGCGGATCGCTGAAGCGTGGAACGGCCTTCCGTCCGAATCCGGCTCGTCTGGAATGCCCTCCGCGCCGTGTTGAATGAGCCTTGGCCCCGCGCCGTCAGAAGCCGTCAGAAGTTTTGACAACGGCTGGCGCTTCCGACAACACTGCGCGCCAATTTTGACTGACATGAAACCTCTGAGCCACATCGCCACGACCGCCGCGCTCTTTGCCGCGGCGACGACCCTGTCGGCGCTCGCCGACGTGAACCACGCCACCTTCCTCTACGAAACCGAACGCGAGTTTTTCGCAAACAACGATTTCGACGGGGATGGCAAGACGGACCTCGCCATCATTGATCGGGAGAATGGCCGAATCCGCCTCGGCGCCCGCATGGGCGAGGGCGTGTTTCTGTGGGAGAAGTACCTCAACAGTGGAGTGAAGGACGTCACCGGCGTGGCCGTGGGCCGGCTCTTCGACGCCAAGAAAGATTCGTTCGCGCTCGTGTCGGCGGACGCCAATCTCATCTCTCTGGTGGAAGTGATCGGCGCCAGCCAGGGTGCCACGCCCGTCGTGATCCCGCCGCCGGGGCTTGGCCCGAACACCATCGCGGCGGTGGACGTGGGCGGCGCGGGCAACAGCCCGTTGCACGACCTGGTCATCAACACGACTTTCAACACCCCCGAACCGAACAAGATCACGCTGTTCCGCGCCGATGGCGGCAAGTTCACGAAGATCAGTGACGTTCCCATGCCCGGCGCCGCCACCAAAGCGAACCGGCTGCCGCTGAAACCCGGTGGCCTGGACTTGCTCTGCATGATCGTCGGCGGCGATGACAGCGACACGTTCCGGGCGGACGACTACGCTTCCGGCAAGCCCCAAACCGCCGTGTCGTTCAAGGGCATCGAGTCCGGCTCCGATTATGTGGCCGGCACCTTCAGCGGTTCTCCGTGGCGCGATCTCGTCTTCTACAAGTCGGGCGAGACGAAGCTCACGCTCTACTCGTTGGAAGAGGCGGGAGGAAAGCTGCAGGCTGGAGCGCCAAAGAGTTTCGAGATGGCCCAGCCGATCAAGAACGTCTTCGTCCTTCCCGTGGAAGGCGTGGACAAGATCGTCACCCTGTTCGGCACGGGTGAAGTGGGCGGCGTGTTTACTTTCGACGGCAAGAGCGCGCCCAAGCAGATCACTGAACTGAAGCCGGAAGAGAACTCCGTCCTGAGCGGCGCGGCGCCGTTTCCGAACGGCTTCATGCTGGCGATGGCGCCGTCCATTGGCCGGATCAAGTACTCAACCCGCTACGTCGTCTATTCGATGAGTGGCGGCTCATGCGTGGCCGGGGCGCGCGGCAGCCTGCCTTCGCTCGCCGACACCGACGACACCACCGTGCCGGTCATCCACAAGACGATCGTTGCCGACCTCAAAGAGAAGGCGGAGGCCGACATGAGGGCCTACACCAACACGATCCCCGGCACGCAGGTCCAGTACGTGATGATGCCGATCCCCGGCGGCGAATTCACAATGGGCAGCCCCGCCGCCGAAAAGGGCCGCAAAGACGACGAAAGCCCGCAGCACAAGGTCAAGGTCGAGCCGTTCTGGATGGGCGCCTTTGAGATTTCCTGGAACGAGTACGAACTCTTCATGTATCCCGACGAAGAGCGGAAGTTCAAAGACACCATCAAGACCGATCCCGAAGTGGACAAAGTTTCCGACGCCGTGACCCGTCCCTCAAAGCCGTACGTCGAGATGAGCTTCGGCATGGGCAAGGACGGCTACCCGGCCATCGCCATGACGCATCACGCCGCGAACAAGTACTGCCATTGGCTCAGCGCCAAGACCGGGCACTTCTACCGCCTGCCGACCGAGGCCGAATGGGAATACGCCTGCCGCGCCGGCACGACGACCACTTACTACTTCGGCGACGACGCCTCGAAGCTGCCGGAGTATGCGTGGTTCGAGCAGAACAGCGACTTTAAGTACCAGAAGATCGGCAAGAAGAAACCCAATCCGTGGGGCCTCTACGACATGTGTGGCAACGTCACCGAATGGTGCCTCGACCAATACGATCCGGGCTGGTACGCCAAGTGTTCCCAAAACGGCCTCGTGGCCAACCCGTGGAGCAGGGCCACCCAGCCGTATCCCCATTGCGTCAAGGGCGGCTCCTGGGACGATCCCGCCGCGGCCTGTCGCAGCGCCGCACGCCGTGGCTCCGAGCGGGCCTGGAAGATGCAAGACCCGCAACTGCCCAAGAGCTACTGGTATCTCTCCGACGCGCAATGGGTCGGCTTCCGCATCATCCGCCCGCTCAAAGTCCCGCCGCCGGAAGAATTGCTGAAGTATTGGATCACCGGCACGGAGAAGGACTGAGCCGCGGCATTGAAGCGTCTGAGTTCCGGGCCTCGGCATGGGCGACTGCGCCGAGGCTGCATTGTTTCCAGGGCCGAAGGACTCTCCAAGGCGCAGCCAGCCCCAGTCCGAAGCGTGGTATCGTTTGCCGTGGAATCGGGCCGCAGCGATTTTCCGAACACCTTGTCAACCCAGGGCTGATTCAAGAAGATAGGGGTAGGGACCAGGGTTGGAACCTGGCCCCTCCCTCCGAACCGGACGGGCGGATCTCCCGCATCCGGCTCTCCGGTCAGTGGGTTCGTAAACATACGATTGTCCGCGTCCAGACATGTTCCGCCGCCAAGGACAGCAGCCCACGTTGGGCAAACCACTCGTTCGGCCAGCGGTGATGGGCACGCCCCTTCCCTTTGCCCCGCCCATCCCGCCGCCATTGCAGCAGGCTGCGCAATCGGCGCCGCACGAAGCCGTCCACGTTCGTAAACACGTTGGCTTTGCTGTGCTGGAAATACTGATACCAGCCCCGCAAGGTCCGGTTCA